>CAZWYP010000003.1:0-155810 GCA_964638415.1 uncultured Gammaproteobacteria bacterium | reverse complement strand
TGATTTTTGGCAATATGGATTTTCCAATTTAAATTCCAATGTTTTGCGTGGAGCTCTAGCTGAGTTCATAGTAGAGAACGCTCTTAAAGATAAAAAAGATATTTCAGTGAGAAACCCTTGGGGCGATTATGACGTCAAAACCAAACAAGGAGCTAAAATAGAAGTTAAGTGTTCGTCATATATTCAGGACTGGGATCAGAATAAATTATCCAATATTATTTTTTCCGGCTTAAAAGCCAAAAATCTTTATTGGTCGTCTGCCGTCAATAAAGAAGATAAGAGTAATACCAAAAACTACAAAGCAGATATTTATATCTTAGCTTTACTTAAACACCAAGATCCAACCACTCTAAACATTTTAGATTTGGATCAATGGTGTTTTTATGTTTTGGCTAAAGATAAATTAAAAGAAATAAGCAATAACGGCAGTAGCGTATCTTTGGCTAAATTAGTAAAGCACAATATTCAACCAGTAAGTTTTAATGAAATTAATAAGTTAATAAAATAAATATGAAGAAACAATTAATTTGCACTTCTTGCGGTTATGTCGGTTATTCCAAGAGAATAACCAAAGGCAATATTTTAATAGAGCTTATCTTATGGGTTTGTTTTCTGGTTCCCGGATTGATTTATTCCATCTGGAGACTGACTACTAGATACGACGCTTGTCCTAATTGTAAAGGATCAAACATGATCCCGGTTGACAGTCCAATCGGTAAAAAGCTCCTAGCGGAAAAGGATTAAAACATACAGATTTAGACTCAAAAAAAGCTTGACTTTGGTTCGGCTTTTTTGTTTAATCTTGGCTTGATTTTAGGGGGTTGTCGGTGTAAAGTATAGGTATATTAAATATTTGTGGCAATGGATCAAGAACAAAGGGGAATTATTCCTGAAGTTACTGATCCTGTTTTAAAGGGAGAACAGGGGCGTTCTTTGGTTACGGAATCATTAATTATTGATGATGTACCAACCTCATTTGTTAAAATAAAGAAGAATACTATTAAAGTGGTTTCCATGTATTTACAATTGTTGTGGGATGAAAATGCTAATGGTAAAACAATACATGTGCAAGATTTAATATCTAATGCTCAAACTCTTTTTGGCACAAAATTTGAATCAAAAGATTTTTTTAGGTTGAGACACATAGCAGCGGATTTAAGGGAAGTGCATATTTTTATGGGCTTTCAGAGTAGTTTGGAAAAATGTTATAAAAATATAGATGTGAAAAGGATGGATATTGGTTTAAGAATAGATTTAAGTAATAAAATATGCGAATTTTTTAGTAAAATAGTCCATCTCAATTTTAGGTCTAGCCACAATGTGGCAAAAGAAATTGCCAATTTAGTTAAACAGCTTGACAATGAAGAGATTAAGATACCAGATCAATTTGAGAAATATTATGAAGCTAAAATATTTGATGATATTTTTGAAAAAATTTGTATAATTTTTATATTGAATTTTCATAAAATTTTTTCAGAGTTTCTTTACGATAAAATGGTATAAATATGGATCAGCTTGCATTACACAAAAAAATAGAAGAATTTTTAACAATAGATATTAAGTCTGCTGATATTAAAATATTGCAAAGTTTGTTAGTTAATGATGATGCTAGAAGATTTTTCTTTTCTCGAGCTGCTAAATCTGATTCCAAGTGGCTTGATTGGCTTTGGGAAAATAATTTTCTTAAATCTCTAGGAGAGAAATCATTAGATCCTACCAAATATGCTTATCGTATGCCGGAACTGGAATATTTATTACAAATGGCAGAAAAGAATCCACTCAAGGTTGCTGAAATAATAAATTTAATAAAAATTTCAGAAGAGAATTTTAACCCAGAAGTTGTTGATCGCTTTATTTGGATCATAACCGCTTTACCTACTGATCAAATTAAAAAACTAACGTCTAAGATTCGCGATGAAAAATGGGTGTATTTAATGAGAAAGTTCAATAAGTCGGGATATGAATTTAATAAACTTGTAGAGAAACTCGTTGGCAATAAAGAAAGTGAAGCAATATTAGAATTAGCCGAATCAATCCTTTCTGTTAAAAATAAAGAAGAATTTTCTAAAGATAGCAGTGGCTTTAACTTGGATGATCCATTTTATATTAGTGATTTGGACTCTTCTGGTATTTTTGAAGCCGTGATTAATATTGATGAAAATTATTTAGAGAAAGCATTACAGGTTACTACTAGTATAATGAAAGAGATTATTGAGTTGGGTGAAAATGATATTAATAAAATTTTTACTTATGCTGACTCTTATGCATTGTTTGATGTTGATTTTTTTACTATAGATGTTGAAGATAAAAGAAACAGATCCTATAGGGCCGACATGAAAAATCTCGCTGCTACTATTAAAAAATTATCAGAAAGAGCTATTAGTAAGGATTGCGAAAATGTTGAGTTAGTAAAAAAATTATTTAAATATATAGATGAGTTGCCTTCTTGTCGTTCAATGTGGCGATTAAGGTTATATATTTTATCATTATGTCCAATAGTATTTAAAGAAGAT
Organism: uncultured Gammaproteobacteria bacterium; assembly: GCA_964638415.1. Classification (GTDB taxonomy): domain Bacteria; phylum Patescibacteriota; class Patescibacteriia; order UBA1558; family GWA2-36-10; genus CAZWYP01. The sequence goes on along the minus strand of CAZWYP010000003.1, from coordinate 153,297 downwards.
TTAAAATCAGCCTTCTTTAAGGTATTTGAAGTTGATGAACGTTATTTTGAAATTGAAGGTGGAGCAGAATACCACAAAGTATTGATTAAATGTTTTGATATTCTTGATGAGAAAGATCAAAGGGAATATATTAAAAAAGTTTTTGATTATTTTGGAGCTAGTTTGGAAGATAAAGATGTAGAAAAATGGAGAAAACGTGATGGTTTAAAAATTATTAGTTGTATAAAAAATAGTCTTACTTCAGATGAAAAAATTCATGCAGAAGAAATATTCAATTTTCAATTAGACAAGGTTAAGTATGAGCCCGAGCCCGTGGTTGGAGAAATGATTGCTGGTTCAGTAAATCATAAATCCCCAGTAAATCTTGATGATTTTAAGATACAACAAATCGTAGAAAATTTAAAAACAGTATGGTCTCCAGAAATATTAAAAGATCAATTTAAAGATGATGATTTTTTGAATCCTAGAGGAGCCGAAGGACTTGGCGAAGCACTAAGAGAAAATATTAAAAAAAGAACCGATGAATATTTAAAGGATATTAATTCTTTCTTTAATAGAGACAGTATTCATTCTAGTTATCTGTATAATCTTTTGCGTGGTATAGAAGAAATGTTGCGTAATAAACAATCTCTCAATTTAACACAGGTTAGTCAGCTTTTAGGGTTTTTTAATCTTATTAAAACCGAAGGTGAGCATGAACCTTTTAAAAGAGAGGTTGATAGATCTTGGCTTGCTGATTGGATTGAGGTACATAAAGTTATCGTAGATATTTTGCTTTTTATCTTAGGAAATAAAGAAAATAGAGAAGAGGTGCATAAACAACACAGGGAAGAAATAAAAAATTTAGTTTCTTATTTGTTTACTATTAAAGATAGTCCTTCAAAAGAAGACGAAAAACCAGAATATGGAGAACCTTATTCCGTGGCTATTAACTCAGTACGTGGTCGGGCGTATGAAGTATTCATAGTATTTATTGAAAATGATGGTAAGGAACTAGCCGATGATACTAAAGTAATTTTTAAACAAATTTTAAAGGATGGTTCTCTAGCCGTAAGATTTGTTATTGGACGATATTTAGCTTCTCTTTACTTTAGGGATAAGGATTTTATATTAGAGCAATTATCAGAGATTTTCCCTAAAGATGATCCAGATAAAAAGGATATTTATTTAGCTACTTGGGAAGGTTATCTATCTAATACTTTATATGATAAATTATTTATTGAGCTTAAAGAATATTACAGTCATGCAATCACTCTTGATCCAAAAATATACACGGAAAGAAAATATTTAAAAGGATTAGACGAAACATTAGCTATTCATCTTGCCTTGGCTTTTGCTCATCTTGGTTTAGAGATGAACGATGAACTATTTATACAATTCTGGCAAAAACAAAATCCAACACGTCATCATGAATTTATATCTTTTATTGGTAGAAGCTGTCTAACTCGTGATCAAGCAGGAGATAAATGGTTAGAAGAAAACAAGGTAAGTAAAGATAAACTTATTAAATTTTGGGATTGGTCATTGCAAAATGTTTCCGAACCAAAAGCTTTCTCCGGTTTTGGTTTATGGATAAATCCAGATAAAGAAATCATATCTGATGATATTCTTGTTGAAAAAATAGCCCAAACTTTAAAAAAATCAGATGGCGACATTGACTGGGATTATGGACTTATTAGAAGATTGCCAATCTTTGCTGAAAAGAATGGTGAACACACCCTACAGATTATTAATAATTATTTATTAGATTCTCATAATAATTTAAATCAAAAACGAGGTTTACCATTATTTAGTATTGATAATGAAATTAAACAATCTTTGGGAGTAGTTTATAATAACGGAGATTCAGTTTTAAAACAGAAGGTTATTGATCTTATAAATTTATTGATTGAAAAAGGAAGTAGTACTTTCTGGGGGTTGAAAGAAATTATAAAATAAGTAGTTTTATTATGAATTTTTTTAAAAACATATTTAGTAAAAACCACTCAGAGAACAAAGATCAGAGAAAAGCAGAATGTCCATCTTGTCATGCAGCTCTTAAAAAAATACCAGGTAGTAAAACTAAATGTCCATATTGTGGAGAATTCATGTATGTTAGAACTAGACCAAAAGATGATGTTAGATTAGTGGTCACTAAAAAAGAAGCAGATAAAATAGACGAGGAATGGACAATTGTTGCTGGTACACATGATCAATACTTATTTGAGAAAAAAGAATTTGATGATCAGAGGAAGATGCTTCAAAAAAGATACGGCAAAGAGCCATCAGAAAATGATATTAAATGGGGACTTTTCAATAAGCACCTGTTAGAACATATGACTAATGGTGATTGGGGATTGTATAGAAACACTAAGTCACAAATGGCACAGCAGTTAGAAAGGGAGTTAAAATTCAAAAATGCTTTATTAACATTTTTTGATGTTTGCTATTTGGATCTTAATGGTGCCACTAACAGTATTAAAGTTGAAGGTGGCTTGGCATCAGAAGAATTATTAAATGAATTTCCACCCTTTGATCCTGAACTTGCATTTTTAGCTCCGGGCATAATTCATGATATTAAATTAATATCTAAAAAATTATCCTTAAGCGAAGATGACATGCAGAAGTTGTTTATAGATCGCTGTCATAAATTTTATAAATCTATGAAATTACCAGTTTCACCCGAAGATGCTTGGGATAAAATATCTGCTGAAATACAGAATCAAAAATTAGAATAAATACTATGTCTCCATCGGAACAAGTCCTACAAATCCAAGATCAACTGGTTAAGTCACTAGTTGCTGAACTATGGTCTTTTGTGAAAGCTATATGGCCGCCATATTGGCTATACATTGTTATTGTTATAGCATTGATAGTTTTAGGAATGCTATATCAAATTTCATCTTTTCGTAGGTGTAGTGATAGAAAAATGCCGGCTTGGTTCAATGTGCTAGTTGGGCATTTATTTTATTGGATTCTCTTTTATTTATTAGTAACTATTTTATATTTTATTTTTGGACCACAAGTAATTGATGGTGTTTGGTTTGGAATAATTGCTTATCCAATTTATCGCCTGAATAAGATATTTTTAATCTGGATTGGTTTTTGGAGATATTAATTTATGCTATCAGAAAAAGACATAAAAGAATTTCAAAAGGTGTATAAAAAAGTTTATGGTAAGGAGATATCATATAAGGCTGCTGAAGAATCTGCACATAACCTATTAGGTTTTTTTCAGACGTTAATCAAAGTTGATACAAATATTAAAAGTAAACAAATTCGTTTAAAGAAAGAGCCAAATGGTTTTCCTATAGAGGAAGGGGTTACATATAATTGTCTTATTTGTCACTCTCCTATAACTAGTAAAAATGGCTGGTGGGATAAATATGGCCCTAAATGCTTAACCTGCCAAAGAGCAATAGACACAAAGGTGATTCCGGGCTATATTTGTAAAAATAGGGATAGTTGGTATGCCATGTGGGAATTAAAAGATAGATTTGGTATTCATCCAGCTACTGCTAGAAAAATGATTAAAGAAGGTAAGCTAAAAGCCCGGATAATAAAGGGCGAAAAAAGAGGAGTTCACGAATATATATTTATAATAAAGGAGAACAAAAATATCTTTATTTAAAATTAATTATATTATTATGAAAAGCAATTTATTAATGCCCGATAAGGGTATATTCAGGATTATTTTTCTTTATGTTGGTCAAGGAGAATCAACATTATTAATAGTGCCAGACGGTGATAGCCATGATTATATTTTAGTGGATGCCAATATAGACGAAGATAGAGGCGGAGTTTTGTTAAAGGATTATTTGAAAGAGATAGGAGATAATAATCTTGTCTTTATTAATACCCACCCACATAATGATCACGTAAAAGGAATAAAAGATATTAAAGATTTGATTAAGGAAGTATGGCACTCTGGGCATAAACCAAGTAAAGAACACGAGGATAGCTTCAAAGAACTTGAAGCAGTTATTAAGAAAGTAGGTGAGAAAAATGTTTTCTATTTAAGAGGTACTAGAGATTTGAATGTTTTGCATACAGACAGAGAGGAGAGTTCAAAAGTTATTAAAAAAATAGGTGATATAGATTTTCAAGTATTATCACCAGCAAAATATGTGTGCGATGATATAGATGGAGAGAAACCGGAAGAGAGGAGAAAAAGAATTCACGAACAGTGCGGTGTTATTAAATTCACTTATAATGATAAAAGCGTTTTACTTACTGGAGATTCAGATAAGACAGCTTGGAAAGATTATATAACCAAATACCATAAGGGTGTTTTAAAAAGTGATATTTTAAGCGCTTCTCATCATGGATCCAGAACATTTTTTAAAGATAGCGAAGATGATAAGGATATTTATGAGGATCATATAAAAGAGATAGAGCCAAAGTATCTAATAATTAGCTCACCAAAACAAAAGGACAGTCCGCACGATCATCCACATGATGATGCTATGGATATATATAAAAAATATGTAAAGTCGGAAAATATATATCATTTAGGAGACAAAAATAAAAACGTTATTGTAGATATAGATAGTAGTGGTAATTTGCACATTTCAGATGAAGGTGATAATAAAGATGTTAGTGGAGTAGATAATGGTTTACTTTACTCAACTAAAGATTCGGGATTTAAGAGTAGGCCATATTATCCTTATGCTAGTTAAACAAGAAGATAAAGATCTTGTAAATAATTTTTTCCCCGATCTATATTTTGAAGAGATTAATAGAGATAATTATCTAAAGGGTAAGCTTAAATTCGTTGCCTCATTTGAGCCTAGTACTAAGGATTATAATATTTATAAGGATATATCCAGCATTGGTGATAAAGACAATGTGATACAGGATGAATATGATATAGAGATAAATTTGTCGGCGGATAATGTTTATAGATTAGTTAAAGAAGTAGGAGGAAAAATTAAGCAAAGCCCAGATATGCATATTAATCCCCATAATGGTACGGCTTGTGTGGCTGGATATTTGGATGAAGATAATGATATTCCTTTTCGTGATTTTCTTTGTGGGATAATCATTCCTTTCTTCTATGATCAAAGTTTTTTTAGAGATAATAAGAAGTGGCCTAGGGGCGTTTTTCCTCATGGTTGTTTAGGGATATTAGTAAACTATTATGAAAAATCACAAAAAAATGATTGTAAAGAGTTAACCTTGAAATGTATAGAAGTTTTGAGATATTTGAATAATAATAATTTGGACCATATTGTCTGGAGTGAAATTGCTAATTATTTATCCAAAAAAAGGATTAAAGGGCGTTGGGCATGTGTCTGTGGTTGGGGTAAATTAGAATCTTGTAGTAATTGTCCCCCAGAAGTTTTTAAGGGTTTACTTTTGTTGAAAAAGAATATAGATAAATATCAATTAAGTATATAAAATTATGAATTTTAATTTATATAATTTACTTTCTATTTTAGTCCCAGGTTTTCTTATCCTTATGGGTATAATGTATAGATTGGATTTAAGTCAGAGTAGCATACCAGCTTTACCTGCGACGGCCTTAGCTTATGTTATTGGCTATTTAGTTAATTCTATTAGTGGTTGGCTAGAGGGTATAATATATTGGACTTGGGGAGGTGAACCAGCTGTTCAATTTTTAAAAGGAAAAGGGTGTGGGCGAATAAGATTTAATGAAGTCGATGAATTAAAAGGCATCATTACTAATGGTAAAGATTGCTCTGAAAAAAAGATATTTGAGGTTTCTTCAAGATTAGTAGGACAGGATGAAATTATTAGTAATATGAATGCAAGTTATGTTTTTTCTAGGGTAATTTTAGTCTCATCATTTATTATTTATTTGATTTTATTGCCAGAATATATAGGTGTATATTTATATCATGCATTTTCTATATCATTGATAATATTGTTTTGGTACAGGTCAAAAGAAAGAGCTTATTATTATGTTAAGCAAGTATTTGTTGCTGCTTTAAATAAAAATACTAAATCTCATTCTTAATATAAAATTTAATCTTATTAACCCCATCAACAAAAATTAACCCGGATAAGGTCAATTCTTTGTTTAGATAGATAATCTTATCTATATAATCTAATAAAAACTGTCTTTTAGTTTCAAAGTCATTTGCTTGTTCAAATCTGGTTTTGGCTATTTCACAAAACTGTTTAACGCTTATCTCAATCATATATTTTTTGTGCAAAGCCGGCACGCTTTTAATTAGCTTGTCTTTTTTGTTTTTCAACTTTTCAATCTCATTATCAGTTTGTTGAGATTTTTTAGAATATTGGGTTCTGGTTATTTTGCCTTTGGCATATCGATCTAAACATTGTTTTTTCTCATTGGTTAAATCCAGTATGTTATTATCAATAACATTTATTTGTTTTTCCAGCTTTTTATTAACCCTATCTTTCACATAATCAGTGCAGAGGAGTAGCTTGTCGGGATTAAGCAGGGTATCGGTAATCATCTGCCAAACAGCAGGTTCAATTACCCGGGCGGATATTTCCGGGTTTTTACATAAGTCTTTAGTTAATTTTTTGGAATGCATAACGTTTTTTGCTCGTCTGCCGCAAACATAAGCTACCTTATGAACCACCTTATTTGCCGTCTTTGTTCTATACCTATAATACCTCTGGTAGGCTATAAACCGTCTCTGACAATTCCCACAGACAATTAAACCGGAAAGCAGTTGCGTTTCCGGTTTTCTCCTGTAAACCTTGGTATTGTTTTTTAACCTGAGTTGAACCTTATCAAATAAAGATTTAGGGATAATGGCCGGGACTTTAATACTGATCCATTCTGCTTTATCTTTAATTACTTTCCGGCCGTATTTGGATATACCACCGTCAGTTTTATCATGTTTAATTCGGTTAAAGTGTTTTAAGCCGTAATAGGTATGATTTTCCAAGATCGACTTTAATTTGGGAATATTCCAAAGCTTTTGGCCGTTTTTAGTCTTAATCCCTTTGTCTTCCAAATAATGAATTAATTTACTCCAACTTAAGCCTTTAGCATAAGAGGAAAAGAGATATTTAATTACTTTGGCTTCAGTTGGGTTAATTACCAACTTAGCCGGGGAGAGACGGCTTTTCTTGATGTAGCGATACCCGTACATATTACTGCCGTTATTTAACAGCTGACCTTGTTTTAACTTATATAATTTACCTCTCAAGCTTCTTTCAATTATCTTGGCTCTTTCCAATTCGGAAACCGCTCCTAAAATGGTTAAGGTAAACTTATTCTCCGGATTGTTGACATAATCCTTGCCGTTGATAATTATTTGCTTTTTATACCTTAAAATCTCGGCAATGATAATCGTCTGATAAGTTACTTCCCGGGCAATCCTATCGGTATTAAGAAAATAAATAGTATCAAATAAATCTGACTTTAAATCCTGCCGCAGTTCATTTAAAGCCGGCCGATCAAGTAAAGCGCCAGAATAGCCATTGTCTATGTATTCTTTAACTAAACTATCTCCATTATCTTGGATTTGTTTTTTCAGTTCCGAGATTTGGCTGGCAATGGTTTTTTCTTTTTCCTGTCTGCTAGAACTTACCCGGGCGTAGAGGACGGCTTTTTTCATCTTAATTTTTTCTTATTGTTATATAACTCCAATTCATGGCTAATTCTATGTTGGACTTTATTAAATAAATCCCGGGATATTATTCCCGGGATTTTAATGCCAATCCAAGTTGATCTGTCCGTTTTTATTCTCCTGATGGTTTTCTCTCTGGGACCGAATTTTAATAAAGCGTTGTTATCCGTAGTGGTGTTAAAATATCTGATGCCGGTATAGGTTTCGTTTCGCAACATTAATCTTAACTGACTCCAATTCCATTTTCTGCCTTTTCTGGGTGGAATCTTTTCTTTCACTAACTTTTTTTCCAGTTGCCGGTAGTTAATCTTACCTTGAGCGTAAAGCTTAAAGATATAGTTAACCACTCGAGCTTCCTCGGAGTTTACAGTATAAGCCGGAGGAGTAGTGTCTGTTTTGTAAATATAATTATACCCGTAGATATTATAGCCATGGGACAATAACTGTCCCTGTTTTAATCGATACAGTCTTCCTCTCATACTGCGTTCCAAGATTTTGGCTTTTTCAAGTTCCGCTACTGCTCCTAAAACCGTTAAGGTAAATTTATTCTCTGGATTATGGACATAGTCCTCACCGTTTATTATTATCTGTTTTTGGTGATTAAGGATTTCTCCGATGATAATATTTTGGTAAGTAACGTCGCGGGCAATGCGGTCGGTATTATGAAAGTAGATGGTATCAAATAAATTGGTTTTTAAGTCCTGCCTTAATTTGTCTAAACCGGGCCTGGACAACATTGCTCCGGAATAGCCGTCATCCACGTATTCGTGAACCAAGATATTACCTGACTTTTTTATCTGATTTTTAAGCTCTAAAATCTGGCTTTCTATGGTTCTTTCCTTTTCCTGGAGAGCCGAACTCACCCTGGCGTACAACACTGCTTTTTTCATGGTTTTTTGCTATACTTAGCTTATTGTAGGGTGGATGATACCGCAGGGGTGGGATAAGTCCAGAGGGTATCATATTACGGTATGAAAGGGTTTATTCGTCAAACGTAGACGGTTTGTACATTCAAAATCATTCTTAATAAGTATTGTTTATTATAGACTGGACAAAAGCATCAAAAATGCCTATAATTTTGGCATATTTAAGTTGTGTAATCCGAAGCTTTTACTGTAATTATTATGAGATTATCTCATTATTTTTTAAAAACCACTAAACAAATATCAGACGATGAAAAAATCGTTTCCGCCCGACTTCTAAAGCAAGGCGGTTTTATTCGTGAATCAGTAGCGGGTCGCTATTATTTTTTACCGATTGGTCACAAAGTGCAACAGAAGATAATATCCGTTATTAAACAAGAAATGGACGCCATCGGTGCTCAGGAAATGGTGACGCCTATTTTACATCCGTTGGAGTTATGGCAGGAAACCAACAGAACCAACACTACCGGGTTTGAATTAATGAAAGTAAAAGATCGTCGGGGAGCCGAGTTTGCTTTAGGTGGTACGGCGGAAGAGATGTTTGTTGATTTAGTGCGTCAATATACTTTAAGTTATCGTGATCTGCCTTTTCATCTTTATCAATTTTCTCCCAAGTTTCGCGATGAATTGAGAGCTAGAGGAGGATTGTTGCGTGTTCGTGAGTTTATAATGAAGGATGGATATTCTTTTCACAAAGATGAGGCTGATTTTAAGATAGAATATGAATGCATGAAGGAAGTTTATACGAAAATCTTTGAACGTTTGGGATTAAAAACTTACATCGTAGCTTCGGATAACGGTTATATAGGGGGAGAATATTGTCATGAATTTGTAGTTGAATCGGATATCGGTGAAAGCAAATTTTTTGTTACTGAAAATGGTGATTATGCCGCACACGAGGACGTTGTTCTGTTTGAAAAAGAAATAAAAAACAAAGACGACAAGCAATTGGAATTAACTGAAATTAAAGCTGAACGAGGTGTAACTATGGAGGATGGAGTTAAGTTTCATAATTTGCCTTTATGGCAACAGATTAAAGATGTTCTTTTTGTTGACGATCAGAATAGATTTATTTTAGCAATTATTAGGGGAGATTTAGACGTTAATGAAGTTAAATTAAAAAATTTAATACACGCTACAACTTTGCGACACGCCACGGATGATGAGATTAGGGAATCTATTAATTCCGAGCCGGGCTTCATCTCACCGGTTAAGATTAAAAATAACATAGATAATAAGGTTAATTTGCTTATTGTGGCTGATGATTCTTTGCGAACTATTGCCAATGCTTACGGTGGCAGTAACAAAAAAAATATTGATCTGTTAAACGTCAATATTGATCGTGATTATCAGTCAGACATTGAAGGTGATATTGCTTTAGCTAAAGAAGGTTTTGAGTCTACTGGAAGCAAGAAACAACTAATTGAAAAACGGGGCATTGAAGTTGGAAATATTTTTCAGCTTGGTTATCACTATTCTCATAAGATGAAAGGGGCATCATATATTGATATTGACGGTAAAGAAAAACCTTTTTATATGGGTTGTTATGGTATCGGTGTTGGTCGTACCATGGCGGCAATAGTAGAAAAGTATCATGACGCCAAAGGTATCATTTGGCCGGAAACAGTGGCTCCGTTTAGAGTTCATCTAATTGCTTTGGACGGTGCTTATGACGAGGCCGACAAGCTATATCAAGAAATGGTTGCTAAAGATGTAGAGGTTTTATATGATGATCGGGAAAAACCGGCCGGGGAAAAATTTGCCGACGCTGATCTTATCGGCATTCCTTTACGTATAGTGATCAGTAAAAAAACCATTGAGCAAAAAAGTGCAGAATTGAAAAAACGCTGGGAAGAAAAGACTGAATTGGTTTTACTTAGTGAATTAATGCATTATCTTACGGAGTAGAATTGTTATTTTATGATGTATAAGGTCAATAGACAAGGTTGTATTGTAAATCAAGCCAGTAGGAAGAAGATTACTTCATATTATAGTGAAGCTATTGATGAAATTATTGGGTATTATAGGCAATATTTAGGGGAAGATATTTTAAGCATTTACATCAGAGGAAGTGTTCCTTTAGGCAGAGCAAAGAAAATGATTTCTGATATCGACATGATTGCCGTCACCAGAAAAAAATTATCAGCAGAACGTCTCAAGTGGACGGTGGAAATTTCAAAAAAATTAAGAAAAAAATATTCACAGGTTGAGTTTTTTGATTTGACTACTTTGTCCGTCAATGAATTATTGCATGAGGGAAAATATAGGATGTTAAAGTTTCACCTCAAGACAAGTGCGGCTCGTTTGTGGGGAAAGAATTTGTCAAAAAGAATAAAAAATTATCACACAGGCAAATCTTTAATTAATGATTTATATCCCCATTTTGATAAAGATATTAATGATCTAAAAAAATTGTTGGTCGGTAAGAAAGAGTTTCTTTTTACAAAAAAACCTTTAGAATTCTGGTGTGTTTGGATTATGAGGGATATTTTAAGGGCGGGCGGCGCTTTTGCTACCGCTGTTGACGGTACTTATACGCGTGATCTAAAAGACTGTCGTCGGATATTTAATATTAAATATCCTCAATATAAAAAAGAAATGGATAAAGCTCTAAAATGGGCATTAAAACCAATTAGTAATAAATCAATTTTATTAAAATATTTAAATAGTTTTTCTCCAAAATTAATTTTAATTTGGGGGAAGATCCTTAATAAGTAATTTCTAATATTATGGCTAAAAAAATTACCATTCTAATTGTGTTAATTTTAGCGATCATTTTATTTGTTGTGTATAAAAATAATCATAGCGCATCAATAACTGATAAAACTGATCTAGAGAAAATAAGGGTGCAAGCCGGCTGGTTGATTAACGGCGAGTTTGCGAATGTTTGTTCGGCGCTTGTTAACGGTTATTATAAAGATGAAGGTTTGGACGTAGAGTTGATACCGGGTGGACCTTCTGGTGCGGCCTTTGTTTTGGCTACCAATGCCATCGCTCAAGATAGTAGTCTTGATATTGGAATTGAAGGTGATTTGGTTCCTTTGTTACGCGGCCGTACCAAAGCCGAGAATGAAAAATTAAAAGTTAAAGCTTTTGGCGCGTTATGGAACCAGGTGCCATACGGATTTATTGTGAGACAGGATTCCGGTTTAAATAGTTTAAAAGATTTCGTTAAAACTAAACCGGACGGCACAAAATATAAAATTGGCGTCACCGCTGATTCGGTCATTCAATACGCCATAGCCAAGTACGCTGGAGTCTCGGTTAATGATTTAGATATTGTCATAGTTGGTTTTGACGCTACGCCTTTCTTGGATGGCCAAGTTGATGCTCTGGCAGGTTATTGGACAACTCAGGCTTATGAAGTTGAAAAAGCGGGTATTGCTTATAAATTTTTGAGTTCCGATGAGATACCCGGATTTAAACAGCCATCACAAGTATTATTAGCTACAGAAAACACTTTAAAAGAAAAGAAAGACAGTCTGGTCAAATGGCTTAGAGCTACCAATAAGGGAACGTCCTATGTAGAGAACAATCCGGCTGAAGCCGCTAAACAAATATTAGATCCTCGTTGTGGTGGACCGAATTTTGATCCGGTTCAGGAGGAATGGTTAATAAGAAAATCTTTGCCATTATTTCAAGGACAAGAGATTGGTTATATAGACGCTAACCAAGTTAAAGATTTTGCCACCGCTTATTATAATCTTGGACAAATACCCAGTATTCCTGATACGTCGGAATTAATAGATTATTCAGTTCTCAATGAAGTCGAAAAACGATAAAAATGAATCATTAATTGTTTTATCTGCAGTAACCAAGAACTATTCCAAATCAAAAGATGATTTTGTCGGCGTACAAGACATTAATTTTAAAATATCCAAAGGAGAAATTGTTACTATTTTAGGTCCTTCTGGCTGCGGTAAAACGACCATTTTACGTTTGTTGGCCGGTTTGGTAAAACCGACCGGAGGTGAAATTTTTTTTCAAAATGCAGATATTTCTTATGCTCATAAGAATGGACTTTTTGGTTTGGTTCCTCAGTCTTCGTCTTTATTGCCTAATCGGACAGTAGCATTAAATATTAAATTGTCTTTAGAAATAAAAAAGGAGGATGATGATTTATTGGTTAAGAAAATCACTAATTTAGTTGGATTGGTTGGATTTGAAAATTTTTATCCTCACCAATTATCCGGAGGCATGAAGCAACGCGTATCTTTAGCCAGAGCTTTGGTTTTTAAACCGCAGATACTGTTAATGGACGAACCATTTGCGGCGGTTGATGAAATTATGAGGGAAAAACTAGATGCTGATCTTGTTTATTTACAGAATTCATTAAATCAAACAATTCTTTTTGTGACTCATAATGTTGAAGAAGCGGTTTTTATATCAGATCGTATTTTTATTATGCATGATAATCCGGGCCGTATTATTGGAGAACTAGATATAAACTTACCGGAAAAACGGGATCAAAACCTTAGGACTAATCCGATATTTTTTGAACAAGTTACTAAAGTCAGGAATATTTTAAAAAATAATAAATGTTAAAAAAGATAATATATACAATTATTGTCGTCGTGTCTTTATTGGTTTTTTGGCAAATAGGGGAAGACGTGGTCAATGCCGACAGGCACCAGCGCAATGAAACTTCTTTAGAAGCCTTTATTCCCACACCAATGACAATAGCGCATACTTTTATAGATGATTGGGGGCAATTAATGCGGGAAACAGGTTATACCTTAGGAAGATCTTTGTCTGGTTTTGCAGTTGGGACAATTTTGGCAATTGTGTTTTCTTTATTTTTTTTATTTTTTCCTTTCTTGAGAAATATATTTTTTCCTCTTGCCTTTGCTATGAATTCTTTCCCGATCATTGGATTAGCGCCGGCTATAATTATCGCTTTTGGACAAGGATCGTGGTTGTCAATAGTTTTTGTTTCAATGTTAATTTGTTATTTCCCCATATTAATAAGTTTGGACACTGCCTATAAGCAAATAGACAATGAATTTTTAGAAATAATGCAGGTATTCAATGCCAGTAAGATGCAGATATTTTCCAAAGTTCAACTGCCGTTAGCTTTGCCTTATTTATTTATGGCTATGAAATTAGCGATACCCGCCAGCATTATCGGTGCAACTTTGGGAGAATGGCTTGGCAGCCGAACTGGTTTGGGTCAATTAATCACTGTAGCACTTTATCAATTAAAGCCGGGGTTACTTTACGCAGCTTTATTTTTAATAGTAGCAGTGAGTTTGATTTCCATTCTTTTATTGTCTTTTTTGGAATATTTATTGTTTCCTTGGAAAAGAAAGAATAATTAAATAAAAAAACAGGAGCTTCGTTTGAAGCTCCTGTCTGCAAAATACTCAACGTCCAGATTTCTCAAGGCGTTTTCAGCATGTGCAGAAGTTGTTCGGGATTCACGGTTATTGTGACTCCCGTTTTTCGATTCTTGATTTCAACCAATCCTTCCGTTGCTTGCCGTCCGACGGTGACTCTCCATGGAATTCCCAGAAGGTCGGCGTCTTTGAATTTGACGCCGGGTCTTTCGTCTCGATCGTCCAACAGCACTTCTTCACCCGCATTTGATAATGACAGGTAAATTGCTTCCGCAAGTTGGCGTTGGGTTTGATCGTTCCATGAAACGGGAGTGATGATCACGCGGTAGGGAGCAATCGCTTCCGGCCAGATGATCCCGTTTTCGTCATGACTTTGTTCAATGACGCCGGCGGCTATCCTCGGAACCCCGATGCCGTAGCAGCCCATTAAAACGGGTTGGCTCTGGCCGTTGTCATCAATGTAGGTGAGGTTCATTGGTGTTGAATACCTCAATCCTAACTGAAAAACGTGGCCAAGCTCAATACCCCGGTTAATTTTGAGCCTGCTTTGGCGGCAGTGAGGACAAATGTCGCCTTCACGGGCGTTTCTGACATCCACGAATTTTTCCGGTAAGGTCAGATCCCTACCGAAATTGACGTTGATGTAGTGGTAGTCTGTTTCGTTGGCGCCACAGACGAAGTTCGACATGGTTTGCACGGATTTGTCGGCAACGATGAGCGCTCCCGACAGCCCAATGGGTCCGGTAAACCCAGCTTCTCCACCAGTGAGTTGTTTGATGGTCTGTTCATCAGCGGGAGCAAAATAGGAAGCCGTGATGATGCTTTCGAGCTTGCGTTCATTGACTTCCAAGTCACCCCGGATCAGTACAACAACCAATTGGTCATCGGCTCGGTAAATCACCGTCTTGAGCACTTGACTGGCCGGTGTGCCGTCGAGAAATTCTCCAAGTTGGCCGATTGTTTTGATGCCCGGTGTGTGAATTTTCTCCAGCTCTTTCGGTTCTTGCTGGGCAGGGGTGTCCAGAATGGAGTTGGCTTTTTCCACATTGGCTCCATAATGGCAGGAGTTGCAACTGAGAACCGTGTCTTCTCCCGTATCGGTCAGAATCATGAACTCCGTAGAACATGCTCCGCCGATATCACCGGAATCAGCTTCAACCGGACGTACGTCAATGCCGCAACGTGCAAAGATTGTGCTGTAAACATCTTTCAGCAAGCCGAAGGTGTCACGCATACTCTGTTCATTGGCATGGAAGGAATATCCGTCCTTCATGATGAATTCTCGAACACGGATAATGCCGCTGCGCGGGCGCAGTTCATCTCGAAACTTTTCGCCGAATTGATAGAGAATCAGCGGCAGGTCTCGATATGACTTCATGCGAGATCGAACCAAGTCAACCATGGCTTCTTCAGCCGTCGGCGCGAGACAGAAATCTTCCCCTCTGCGATCTTGCAGATGAAATAGAAATTTTGCCCCAGTGTAATTAGCCCACCGGCCGGCTTCTTCCCAAATGGATCGAGGATGGAGGATTGGTAGACTGAGTTCTACGCCACCACACTTATCCATTTCTTCACGGATGATTTGTTCAATCTTCCGTAAAACTTTCCACATCATGGGAAGATACGCATAAATACCGGCTGAGAAAGGATAAATATATCCCCCTCTGACCAGTAATTTATGACTGACACTTATCGCGTCGTGCGGGTCTTCCTTCTGAGTGAACAGAAAGGCCTTACTTAGCCTCATGTTGGTCTCCTTCTCAAGTTGTATTTGTTGAAATCAGTTAAATGACAAAGGACAAAATAATAGTATAATGTAACATATATACGATTATTAGTCAATGGTGGTAATATTCATTTTTTTGTTAAAAAATGGCTAAAGTAACTTGATGATTTTATTGTAAAATGCGTTAGAATCTTTTATAATTCTATTGTTATATTAATATAGAGAATAATATGAAATTTTATTTATCTTCCTATAAATTAGGAAATGAAGTCGATAAGTTAAAAAAGTTAATACCGGCGGACAATAAAAAAACTGCTTACATTCCCAATTCGCTTGATTTCTCGGATGACTTGGAAAGAAGAAAAATAAGTGAGCAATCTGACATTGAACAACTCCAGGCTCTAGGCTTAGAAGTGGAGAGGCTTGACTTACGTGTTTACTTTGGTAAACAGGACGAACTTCAGAAAAAGTTGGAAGAATTTGGTGTGATTTGGGTTAGAGGCGGTAATCTTTTTGTCTTGAGACAGGCCATGAGATTAAGCGGGTTTGATAATATTATGAAGGATTTAGTGGAGAAGGATAATATTTTATATGGAGGGTATAGTGCCGGCGTTTGTATTTTAGCGCCAACTTTAAAAGGTATTGATTTGATGGATGATATAAACGCAAAACCTTATGGGGACAATGTGGAGATCATCTGGGATGGATTAGGTATAATTGATTATTCAATAGTTCCGCATTATAGATCTGATCATCGGGAGTCTGACCAGGCGGAAAAAGTCGTAGAATATATGGCAGAGAATAAAATTCCATTCAAGACTTTAAAAGATGGCGAAGTTATTATTATTGAATAAATTATATTTTTTATTTTAAATTTAAAAGCTACCATTATTCATAGTCGCTTTTTGGTGAAGAACCTTTGTATTTTATAGCACAAAATGATACAATATATCCGTAATTATTAACCGTATATTATTACCCTATTATGTCAAAACCAGCCACCAAGTTAAAACCAAGGAAGATTTTTGGTTATCATATGATATTGGACTTATATGACTGCGATGTTAAAGCCATCGACAGCATGTCCGTTTGCTATAATTATTTAAACGACTTAGCGGATTTAATCAAGGTACATAAACAATCAGCGCCAATGGTTGTTTATACCGATCCGGTTAAATATCCGGACAAGGCCGGTATCTCCGGCTGGCTCCCGATAGTGGAATCAGGTTTTTCCATTCACACATTAACCCCGTCAAAATTTGTTTCCATTGATATTTACAGCTGTAAAAAATATAACGTAGATCAAGTCAGAGCTTTTACCGTTAAGACTTTTAAACCCAAAGAAATAGAGGAAAAACATTTTCTAAGGGGTGAAAAATTCGTCCACCCAGGTAGATAGTATAAAGATATAAGAAAAAGTTATAAAAACCCTTTTAAAGAAGGGTTTTTTAGGTTAATATTGACTTTTGTGATTATTTATGGTATTATAAGGCATTGTCATTTGATCTTTAATTAATTTAGCATAAAGGATACCAGGATGAAGTTTCCTGAATCGAACGTAACAGTGGAAATAACTTCTTCTGGCTATGCAGAAGAAGTTTCCAAGGTCTTAACGGCGGTTGCTGTTGACGAGATGAAGTGGCCGGCTGAGGACTTGATTGGCAATATTGTCAAAGGTCAGGCAGTACCTACCGTAAACTTCGTTGCCCTTAAGAATGGCGTGGTGGTAGGCGCTTCCAAGGTGTTGGTTGAACGTCCGCTGATGGCTGAGCTGGCTTTTCCAGAAATCTCCCATGTCATTGACGAAGAAGCTGGTAACGGTAAGGTTGTTGAAGTCGCGCTCACTGGCGTTGCCAAAGAACATCGTGGCGATTTGTCCATTATGCTTTCCATCTATCGTTCCTTGTATTGGTGGTCTCTTGAACAGGGTATGAGTGCATGGTTTTCCGTTCAGGAACGCCAAGTCACTCGTCTGTATCGACGTCTGGGCATGCCGTTTGAGGAACTGACGGAGGGGAAGTTCTACTGGTGCGGAATGACTTATCCTTGCATTCTGCGGCTTCGCCAAGGCGAGGAAGCAGTTAAGAAGCTCAATCCCGCATTTTGGGACTTTCTTCGCGCCGGGCGTTAAGCTCCGAAATCGTTTTGACCGCATAGTGACTATCTAGTTGCTATGCGGTTTTTCGTTAGGAAAATACGAAAAAATTTGGTATAATTCAATAGTATTGGATTATCATGCCATTTTCGCTACTGATTATTATGCTCTTGATTTCCGGGGTTGAGTTGGCCTTAGGAATTTTGGTATTAGTCAAAAACAGCCATTCAAAAATTAACCTTTATTTTTTCGGTTTTTCTCTGGCTGTTATTCTCTGGACAATAAGCAATTATTTGGCAGATGCGCTGTTTTCTTTTTTTTGGACCAGAATGACTTATGTCGGATCAACTGGCATTGCTTTCTTTTTAGTGCTTTTTGTGGATTCCCTTGAATTGCCTACTAAGTTTATTCGTTGGACAAAATGGCTGATAATATTTTTTACCGCTTTTATTTCTATTCTTGTCTGGATACCCAAGGTTTTTCTTGAAAGTGTTATACCTTATGACCAGGGTGTTAATTTGATAACGGGACCATTATATATTTTTTATCCCATCTTTTTTGGCACCGCCGCCTTAATTGCTTTGGGACAATTGATTTATAAATTTAAACAAGCCAAAGGCATTCGCAGAATTCAGCTTAAATATTTATTATACGGCATAATAGTCAGTTTGATTTTAGGTTTTTTGTTAAACTCCATCATTCCTTTAATTACCGGTGATTATTATGTTACTAAGTATGGTCCTTTATCCGCCATGTTTTTTATTGGGTTTACGACCTACGCCATTGTCCGTTATCGTTTTATGGACATCCGTATTTTTATCGGCAAAGCTATCACCTATATTTTAGTGGCCGCCTTTGCTTATGGAGCTTTTTATGGGATTATTTGGTTTAACAATGAAATTTTCGGCAGTGTTTTTTCTTTAGGTGCTTATTTAATTGGCATAGTTTTTGCCATCGCTTTTACCATTATCTTTTATCCTTTACAAAAGTTGATTCAGAAAATAACCAAGCATTACTTGTTTGCCGAGGTATATAATTCCCAGGAGGTTATTAGTACATTGACCAATCAGTTAACCACCATTATTAATTTAAAGCAGATTATAGATTTAATAGTGGACACCATAAGATCTACTATGAATCTTGACCGTTCGGGAGTTTTGTTAATTGAAACATCCGTCAAACCGATTAAATACAAAATTGCCAAGGTAGTTGGTTTTGACGAACATAACGGCATTTCCTTGGTACAGGATAATTTTTTGACTCAATACTTAACCAAGACTCAAAAGCCCATAGTTAAAGAAGAGTTGGATTTTTTAAGTGAACAGGCAAAAAATAAAAACGACAAACAGAACTTGCTTACTTTAAGAGATCATATGCACAAGATTGAAGCTTCTATCTGTTTACCCTTGATTAGCCAAAACACTTTAATTGGTATTGTGGTTTTAGGTTCCAAGGTTTCCGGTGGTGCCTATACCAACGAGGATTTAAATTTACTTACTTCACTTAGCAACCAAGCTTCCATTGCCATTACCAATGCTCGGTACTACAAGGAAACCCAGGATTTTAATAAAACTCTGCAAAAGAAAGTGGATGAGCAAACTAAAGAAATCAAAGATAAAGCCGAGCACATGTTAAAACTATTGCAAATGCGCTCAGAATTTTTGGATATTGCTTCTCATCAATTGCGAACACCAACCTCGGTGATCAAAGGCACTTTAGCTATGATGAAAGCCGGCGATATGGATAAGATGTCAGCGGAAGACAAGGCTAAATTTGTTGACGCCATGTATTGGAAGAGCGTTAAATTGGAAGAAATCATCAATGATATTTTAATGGCTTCGGAAATGGACACAGCCGGAGATAATAGCATGGAGTTAAATGATCAAGTCGATTTGAGTATTTTGATCGACAAGGTAGTGAGTCAGCATGGTTTGGATGCGGAAAATAAGAAACTACAGATTATCTGGACAAAGCCCACTGAACCCATGATATTGCAAGGTAATTCTCGATACTTGGAAGAAGCGATTAATAATATTTTAGACAATGCCATTAAATATACCGCGCAAGGATCAATTACCGTTTCTTTAATCAAAGATAAAGGAAAATCTCTGTTAACGATTCAAGACACTGGTATTGGCATTCCCAAAGAAGATCAGGATAAGGTTTTCAAGAAATTCATTCGGGCTAAAAATGCCAGAAACGCTTACACCGACGGTTCCGGTTTGGGATTGTTTATTGTCAAAGAAGTAGTGGATAAACATCCCGGAGCTAAAGTTTGGGTGGAGAGCGAGGAGAATAAAGGCACTAAAGTTTATTTGGAGTTTACTTTATTAGCTACTAATAAGTAACTATATGCCAATAAAACAAATTAAAGTTTTAATGATAGAAGATGATCCGGATCAGCTGCAGTTATATGGTCTCAAGTTTAATTTGGAAGGTTATGGTTTTATTTATGCCAAGGATAGCGTTGAAGGCTTAAAACAAGCTCAAGAGCAAAAACCCGACATTATTCTGCTGGATATTATTTTATATGATGAAGACGGTTTAGAACTATTGAAAAAATTAAAACAAAACCCCAAGACCAAAAGTATTCCCGTGATAGTTTTTTCCAATCTAGACAAGAAAGAATCAGCTGATCAGGCTTTTGCCTTAGGAGCAGTTGATTATATTATTAAATCCAAGACCGTGCCTAGTGAAATTGTTAAAAGGGTGGAAGAGGTTATTAACAAAACTAAAAGTTAACAGGACAGTTGTGATATTATTAATATTTTCAGAATGATTATAGAACATAGATCAAACCACAAAAAAGCCCTCTCGTTAATATTTGTAGTATTATTAATTTCAGGAGTTATTTATTTGGTTATAAATTATCAGAAACCGACATCACAGCAATCAATATTGCGACAGTCGGCCACTAACCAGGATATAGAAAAAGCTTTTATATCTGAGTATCCAAATTGGGATAAGCCGGGATTTTTCAGTGTAACCATAGAGGAGAATTCATCGACCCATGCCAGGGGACAAGTATCTTGGCCGGACAATAAGGGAAGGGGTTTTTGGTTTGCCGCTAAAGTTGATAACCAATGGACTATTACCGATTATACCGGTGGTAGTTATTTTGGCATGTGTCAGAACTTTACTAAATACGGTTTTCCCGAAACCATGATCCCGGACTGCTGGGATGAAGATAAAAAGATTATTATTGATACACCTAATCCGGATAAGTACTATAACAGCTTGACTGTTGAGGATAAAACAAAACTTAAACAAGCTTTTTTGGATTATTTTAAAAATGATAACAGCAATTATCGAGATAAAGACTTATACGTAAGATTTGCCGATCAAATGGATAATTATTTGAACGGTATGATAATTATCGGTGGCATTGAGAATTACAGCACTCCTTATTTTCTAGCGGCCAAAGTCGGTGATAATTGGAAAGTTCTTTATCATGGGCAAGAGTCCCCGCCATGCGAAAATCTTGAAGGGTACAATGTGCCAACCGGCATGGTTCCTAATTGTTGGGCTAATAACGGCACTGAGTGGATCACCAGATAATAATTATATGGCTAATAAAATTTCTATTATTTTAAGTAGTATCTTAATCCTGATGATTTTAGGAGGAGTTTATTGGTTTAAGAGAGGTGATGCTTGTTTAGCTCAACCGCCGTATTACAATTGTCATGTGCAGGATAAATTTGCCGAAACCGATGAAAGTTTATCTCGTCTTTCTGACTGGTCATTAAACTTAGAACAGAGAATCCCAAATGTTTTAACCATAGATAATAATGACGGAATGTTTACTTTTGAACACGTAACCAATGGCCAGGCCGCTGTCTTGACTAAAATCATTAAAAACGGTTCGGCGGCTAATAGTTTGGGTTTTTTCAGTGATTATGTTGATCCGGTTTTTTATCTGGATCCGGAGCTTACCGCCTTAACAGCCGATAAATTAATCGCCAGCGTTTGGTTTCAGCCGAGAGACACTAAATTATATAATGGGCCTTTTACCAACTATTTAGTTGATTTTACCAAACAGTCAGTAAAAAAGTTAGATATAAGGGGAAAAATAATAGCTAAATCACCAGATGGAACCAAGGTGGTGTTTATAGAAAATGAATGTGTCAAAAATCCGCCGAGCCTAGAAATTGATCATGCTTGCAATAATCAGAATTTGAGTTTAAGGTTATTGGATTTATCCAATATAAACGATGGATTTTTTATTACCCATTATGGCGAAATAAAATTGCTTGATTTTAATAAAGTGGTTTTTTCGCCTAACAACAAAAGATTAGCTATTGAAGCTAAAATTGAATCAATGGATTATGATACCAAACATGAGTATTGGACATTGTTTATAGCTAATACCAGTAATGGACAAATTATTAAACAAAACAATAGTTTAACAGATAATAGACATCAAAATGTTTATTGGCTAGATGATGAAAATATTTTGTATTGGTAAATAAACAGTGGTGATTTTTAAAAAAGTTAGAATTATATATTAGGTAATAAAAATCATAATTAGTCAAGTTCTTTGAAGCAGAAAATAGACAATTTTTTGAAAGCCCTTTTTACTGTCGCATTTGTCGCATTTATATTCATGGCGAGCAATTTTTACCGGTAAGGAGTATGACGATGAAAATGGGTTGCAGTATTATGGGGCGAGGTATATGGATAATGGGTTGGGGAGATTCATTTCAATGGACAGCGTTGGTCTAAATTTACACGACCAAGAACAATTAAAGAATTTGTCTAGCCAAGAATTACAAAGCATTCTGTCCAACCCACAGCTATTAAATAGCTATGCTTATTCGGCTAATAACCCAGTAGTATATACTGATCCTGATGGTAATTTCTTAGACACCTTTCTAGACATAGGGTTTATCGCTTATGATGTATACAAGATAGCCCAGAGTTATGCTCAAACTGGACAGGTTAATCAAGAATATGTTAAAGCATTAAGTCTTGATTCTGTGGGATTAGCTATTCCTGGAGCAACGGGATTAGGATTAATGGGTAGAGTTGTCAGTCATGCTGATGACGTGGTGGATGTGGCGAAAGTTATTAAGAAAGCGGATACAGTTAATGATGCCAGTAAATATATTGATAATGTAGATGATATAATACCGCTAGATAGACAGAATCATATTTTAAATGGGGACATGAAAGGTGGTGGACATAAATTCGGAGCAAATAAAGGTAAACCAGAATTCCCAAGCTCATGGTCAGACAAGCAAATATTTCATAATGCTACTGATATAGCTACCGATCCTAGTTTAAATTGGAGCCGACAACGTGATGGTAGGTGGTTTGTATCTGGTATTCGGGATAACGTTAATATGAAAGTTATAATTGATCCGACTAAATCTCATATTATAACTGCGTTTCCTAAAATTAAATAATCTGAAATTTAATGATATGACAGATAAAAAAATATTAGATCTTTATAAAAAACTAGAAGAGTTAATAGGGTTTTGTTACGAAAAATATAAGACTAGTTTTGAAGAATCAGAAAGAAAAACCTGTGAGGAGTATTTATATGATCAAGGAGAGTATGAGCTAGCTTTGAGCGAGTTAGAAGCTATTGTACAACATCATAAAATTAAAGTAGATGAAGAATGCCAGAAAAAGATTCATGAGGCAAAGAATTTAATGAGTTTAACTATTATTGATCAATAGCATTTCTGGAGCATTTTTTCTGCCAGCAATTTTTACCGGTAAGGAGTATGACGGTGAAAATGAAATCGGGCTTCTAACTTATTATTCTAAACTTTATATAGTTAATGTATTATAAATATAATTTAAGATTAAACCACCCTCATCACCCAGGGTGGTTTTTTTATTAATAAATTGTTAGAATAAAATAGCTATGAAACGCATTATAGCTTATTTTATTCATCGTCCGGAAGCTGTTGCTTTATTTATACTAGCGGTTATTGTCTTAATTTCGCGCTGGTGGCTGCTTGCTACTAGCCTGTGGCATGATGATGCTTTTAATTTTGTCCACAAAGCTTTGGAGCTGGCTATTAACGGCAGTTATCAGAATGCTCACAGTACCGGCTATCCTTTATGGACAGCAATAGTAGCCTTATCCTTAAAAGTAGGCCATTGGCTTACTGGTCAGTGGCAGATTATTTTTATTCCTAATTTGCTATCTGACATTTTTAGCTCTTTATTAGTTTATCCTGTCTATTATTTAGCTAAGTTTGTTTTGCGTCGCTTTAGCTGGGCTTTGTTAGCTACTGTTATCATAGTATTCAATCCAGTGATCTGGAATTGGAGCGTGACTGCTTTAAGCGATATCATGACCTTGTTTTTAGCCTTAAGCTCCTGGGCTTTATTCTGGCAGTATATCAAGGCAAAAAATAATAATGTCTTATGGCTAAGCAATTTAGCCTTGTATCTAGCTTTGTTAAACCGGCCGATCTATCTCTTACTTTGGCCGGTTTTCCTATTAGGTTTATTTCTATTCCGCCGATTCAATCGGTCAGAATCACAATTAATAATCTTCAGCTGGCTATTAACCGCTTTAGCAGTAATCTTTACTTACTGGCTTATTAATAATTTTTCCTTAAGTGTCTTATTATCTGGCTATGGTTCGGTCTGGCCTAATATCCAGGAAATATTATTAACCGCTCTTATCTTATTAAAATCCAGCGGCAGCTTTTTGACAGTAGCGGCTATTTTAGGCGCCCAGCAGCTCTTTAAAAAAGACCGCCAGATGTTCTATTTTCTACTATCCATAATGATCTTATTCTGGCTGTATTTAGCCGGCTGGTACCGCCATGGCATTTTTGACATTGAGCGCTACGGCTTAATCTTTATTCCGGTAATTATCATCATGGCTGCTGCCAGCTTATTCGGCAATAAATTTGCCCGTTATTATTTCATACTTGCTTTGGCAGTAAGTGGCATATTAACCATAATAGGCTTAACTCGTCCGCTTACAAACTATTATACCTATGTTAATTCCCAGTATTTGTTAGTGCAGGGATATTTAGCTACCGCCAGCCAGGTTTCCCAGCATCATTTAATTGACGGTGATCTAGTAGCTTACCAGGATTTAGCCAGTGTAATCTCCGATGGCCAATTAGTTATTCACTGGCAGAATGACTGGAGTATGCCCAAGCTAATGTTAGCCGGACCGCAGCTGGCTAATAGAGCTAAGCTTTTAAGCATTAATTCTGCAGAAGGATTACAGGAAATATTATCCCAAAATCCTGGTCAGAGAATATACTTATTACGCGGCGTGTCGGAAGCTTATTTAAGCATTGGTGATCAGAACAAATTGCAGTCGGAAACCATTAATGGTCGCTCTCAATTATTCTTTGTGGATAATTAGATTTTTTTGTAAAAAAACTGCCAAAATCCAGGTATTTTTTATTTGGAAAAATATAATAAAAATGATATAATATAACCGCAATTATTTTTAAATTCACCCATGAAAACATATAATATTATCTGGCTGTTTGTGCTTATTCTCCTACTGGTTATCAGCTTATTTTTCTTTTTTGGCGAAAGCGCCGGCAAGCCTAAAGATGATCTGGGTTCGCAATTATCCTGCCAGAACGAGAAAATCAGCGACAGCGTATTAGCTTTAAGCAGTCAGAGTAATTTAATCAAAGCCTTTGTCAGCTTCCGCCAGCTGCCTTTAACCGCTGAACAGCAGCAAAAGCTCAAAGACCTTGGAGTGTATTTGGACCAGCAGACCCTCACTTTTGACTATATGTGGGGAACTATACCGGTAGCAAACCTATGTGCTTTAGCTGAAGAAGAAAATGTCAAATCCATTTTTACTTTAAGAAAATAAAACAGTGAAGCTGAGAACGGTTAAACAAATTAAAAAGTTAAAGGGACAGCGAGTATTGCTCCGGCTGGATCTTAATGTGGCAGTTGGCAGGAAATTAGATAAGGAAAGCACTTGGCGCTTGGTTAAGGCTTTGCCCACTATTAATTATCTATTACAGAAGCAGGCAGTAGTTATTATCGCCGCTCATCTAGGGCGGCCAGACGGACGAGTGGTTAAGAATCTGACTCTGCGCCCCATTGCCAATTATCTGGCTAGACTATGCGGACGGAGAATAGAGCTGTGGACTAAACCAATAGCTGCTTGCGCAAAATTAAGCCAAGCGCTATTGCCGGGACAAGTGGTAATGCTGGAAAATATCCGTTTCCACAAAGGAGAGGATAATAACAGTAAGAAGTTTGCCAAAGATTTAAGCAAATTAGCTGACCTTTATGTTAATGATGCTTTTGGCAATATCCATCGTCCAGCTGCTTCCATGCTGGGAGTGACAGAATTCTTACCCAGCTATGCTGGATTATTGGTGGCAGAAGAAGTGGAGAAATTGTCAAAAATATTTACCGCTAAACAAGGCTTAGCGGTTATTTTAGGCGGCGCTAAAATTAGCAGCAAGATTAAGCTAATTAAAAAGTTCACCAAAGTCGCAGACAAGGTGCTGTTAGGCGGCGGTCTGGCTAATACCTTATTGGCTGCTCAAGGTTATGAGCTGGGAAAATCCTTGGTAGATAAGGAGCTTTTAACCAGTAGTAAAAAGTTGTTGTCTAAAAAAGTAATTTTACCAGTAGATTTGGCAGTAGCTTTAAGCACCAAGGCGACTAAAAGCCTCATGGTGCCAATAGATAAAGTGCCAAAAGAGCAAATAGCTTTAGACCTTGGCCCGAAAACTATTAGCTATTTTGCTGAATCCCTAAAAAAAGCCAAGTTAATTGTCTGGAATGGCCCGCTGGGATATTTTGAAAACCCTTTGTTTAGAACATCCTCTTTGGCTTTAGCCAGAGCTTTAATTAAGCTGCCGGCTAAAGTAATTATCGGCGGCGGCGAAACCGTCACCATGTTAAGCCAAGCGGGGTTAATTAATAAATTCTATTTTGCCTCTACCGGTGGGGGAGCCATGCTGGCTTTTTTGGAGAATAATAAGCTGCCAGTTTTAGCCAAATTAACCATAAAATAAAGTGCCGGATAAAATAAAAAAAATAGAAGCAACAGAGATTTTGGACTCGCGGGGAGAGCCCACTTTAGAAGTGACAGTAGAACTTAACAATGGCTTGAAAAGCTCAGCGAAAGTGCCATCTGGTGCTTCCACTGGACGGTTTGAAGCTCATGAATTGCGGGATGAAGATCCGGAGCGCTACCATGGCAAGGGGGTATTAAAGGCAGTAGACAATGTCAATCGGATTATTCATAGGGAATTAGCTGGTTTGCGGGTGACTGAACAGGAGAAAATAGATCTACTGATGAAAGAATTAGACGGCACTAAGAATAAAAGCAAACTGGGAGCTAATGCTATTTTAGGTGTCTCCTTGGCTTGCGCTTATACTGCCGCTAAATCAGTCGGTTTGCCGCTTTACCGTTATTTACGGCAAAGGTATTTACCTAAGGATAAAGAATTTTTACTGCCTACGCCTTTGGTTAATGTAGTTAATGGCGGTAAGCATGGTGATACCAATCTTAATTTGCAGGAATTTTGGCTGGTACCAGTTGGAGATAAAAGTTTTGCGGAAAAACTGCGTCAGGTCAGCGAGGTTTTTTATCACTTGGGCCAATTATTGCAAGCCACCGGCCATGATATTGACTTAGGTAATGAGGGCGGCTATTCGCCGGATATGCAGTCACACCGCGAGGTTTTTGATTTTCTCTTAAGCGCTATTGAGCAGGCTAAATTTGAACCTGGGGAGGATATTATGCTGGGCTTGGATGCCGGCGCTTCGGTTTTTTACAATACCGCCAGAGACAGATACAATTTAGCCTTAGAGAAAAAAGAATTTACTGCCGATGAATTAATTGACTGGTATATCGGCCTGATGGAAAATTTCCCGTTGCGCTATCTGGAAGATCCGCTGGGAGAAGAGGATTGGGAAGCTTGGAAGCGCTTCAGTAAGAATGAATTTATCCGCGAGCAGAGAGTCCGGCTAATCGGCGATGACTTATTTGTTACCAATACCCAGCGTTTGCAGAAAGGCATAGAACTTAAAGTAGCTAATACTATTTTGATTAAACCCAATCAGATTGGCACTTTGACGGAAACTCTACAGGCAATTAGGCTGGCCCAGGATCATAATTACGAAGTGGTTATTTCCCATCGTTCCGGCGAAACTAACGACACTACTATTGCTGATTTGGCAGTGGCGGTAAAGGCTCAGTATATTAAAGCGGGAGCGCCATCAAGAGGAGAAAGAATTGCCAAATACAATAGATTGTTAAGTATTGAAAAGGAAGTGAAATAATATGTTTTTTAATCTCAATAAAGGAAAAACTAATGGTAAATCGCCGGTAGTGCTGGTAATTTTAGACGGTTGGGGACTGACTAAGGAAACTAAAGGCAATGCTGTGGCTTTGGGTAAAACCCCAGTGATGGATTCATTGTATAAGAAGTACAGCAACACTACGCTTGATGCTTGCGGCCGGGCAGTTGGTTTGGAAGCCGGGCATACTGGCAATTCTGAAGCTGGGCATATGAATATCGGGGCGGGCAGAGTAGTAGAGCAGGATGCAGTGGTTATTTCCAAAAGCATTACCAACGGTACCTTTTTCAAGAATCCGGCTTTTGTCCAAGCAGTGCAGCATGCCAATAAGCATAAAAGCAATATTCATTTATTGGGCTTATTGTCCGACGGCTTTAGTCCGCATGCAGACAATGACCATTTATTGACTTTAATTAGTTTTTTCTTAAGCAAAACCAAGCAGAAAATTTATCTGCATTTATTTACTGATGGGCGAGATAGTCCTAAATTCTCTGCTCTCAAAGTTTTGGATAAGTATAAGAATATTTTCAATACAGAGCGGGTGCAGGTAGCTACCATAATGGGCAGATTTTACGCGATGGACAGGAAAAAGGCCTGGGAGCGCACAGAAGCCGCTTACAATGCCATTATCTTAGGCGAAGGGTATCAGGTAAAGAATGCTATTGATGCGGTTAACCAGGCATATAACCGGGATCAAAAAGGAGATGAGTTTATCATTCCTTCCGTGGTTTATTCGCGCAATAAGCCGGTAGGGACAATCAATGACAATGACAGTGTTGTTTTCTTCAATTTGCGGTCAGACCGGGCGCGCCAATTAACCAAGACTTTAGGCCAGGAGGATTTTGAAAAGAAAAATCCCGGCTCTTTCAAGCGCCGCCGCGTACCCAAGAATATATTATTTGTGGCTTTGACGGATTTTGGGCCGGATTTGAAGAATGTTATTACTGCTTTTCCCGGCATTATTATTCCTGACAGCATCGTGTCAGCTCTGGGTAATAAGCGCCAGCTGTATATTTCCGAGACGGAAAAATATGCTCACGTCACTTATTTTATCAATGGCGGTTATGATCATCCAATAGTCGGAGAAAGCCGCGTTCACATTCCCTCCAAGAATGTTCCTTCTTATGACAAAAAGCCGGAAATGTCCACCAGGGAAATCAGTCAGCGGGTGATTAAAGAATTAAAAGCTAATCGCTATGATTTTATCTGCCTGAATTTTGCCGCACCGGACATGGTGGGGCATACCGGCAATTTGGAAGCTGGCGTTAAAGCAGTGGAAATAGTTGATCAGGAATTAGGAAAAATAATTAAGACGGTTTTAGCCAAAAAAGGTACAGTGGTAGTCATTGCCGATCACGGCAATGTGGAAGAGATGATTAATTTAAAAACCGGCGAAGTGGACACCGAGCATTCCATGAACCTGGTGCCTTTTATTATCGTCAACCATCGCCAGTATAAATTAAAAACCGGCGGCAAATTAGCCAATGTAGCGCCGACTATTTTGGATTTGATGAAAGTCCCGCAGCCAAAATTAATGACCGCCAAATCTTTAATTATCAAGTAAAATGAAAAGACCTAAGCCAGTAGTATTAATAGTTTTGGATGGATTCGGCATTGCGCCGCCTTCGCGGGCTAATGCCATTTCTTTAGCTAAAACCCCCAATTTTGACAAATACATGGCTCATTACCCGGTAATGCCTTTAGCGGCTTCCGGAGAGGCAGTTGGTCTGTCTTGGGGAGAAAGCGGTAATTCAGAGGTGGGCCACTTAGCTTTAGGCTCCGGCTTAATTTATTACCAGAATCTGCCGCGGATTACCAAAGCCATTGCTGATGGAGACTTTTTTACCATGCCGGCTTTTTTAAAGGTAATTGAGCATGTAAAGAATAAGAATTCTGCTTTGCATTTAATTGGCTTGGTATCTTCCGGGGGCGTGCATAGCTATAATGAGCATTTATATGCCCTAATAGAATTAGCTGCCAAGCAGGAAATCAAGCAAGTATTTATCCATGCTTTTTTAGATGGCCGAGATACTCCATATAACAGCGGTTTGAATTTTATTAGCAAGCTCAAGGATCATATTAAAGATATTGGCGTGGGTCAGTTGGCCAGTTTATCCGGTCGTTTTTATGCCATGGACAGAGACAATCATTGGGAGCGTACAGAGAAGGCTTTTCGGGCCATGGTGGACGGCAAGTCAGATAAGCAGTTTACTGATAGCTTGGCGGCTATTGAAGACTCATATAGCCAGCAGGTTTACGATGAAGAGTTAGTGCCGGTAGTAATGGTCGATGAGCAGAAAAAACCGATTGGTTGCATTCAGGACGGTGATGGTGTGATCTTTTTTAACTTTCGGGCTGACAGAGCAAGGCAATTGACCAAAGCCTTGGTTCTGCCTGGTTTTGAAAAATTCAGCCGGCCGTATTTTAAGAATATGATGATGGCGACGATGACGGAGTATGAAAAAGAATTGCCGGTAGAAGTAGCTTTTGGCCAGAAAGAAATTGCCATGCCCTTAGCTAGAGTTTTATCTGAAGCCGGACTAAAACAGCTGCATATTGCGGAAACAGAAAAATATGCCCATGTCACTTACTTTTTTAATGGCGGCAAGGAGCAGATTTTTACTGGAGAGGAGCGTTTGTTGATTCCTTCCCCGCGGGTTAATTCCTACGATAAAAAGCCGGCCATGTCCGCTCGGGAGCTCACAGCCAAAGTAATTGAGAAGGTTAAAGAGTCAGTTTATGATTTTATCGTGATTAATTTTGCCAATGCGGATATGGTTGGCCATACCGGCAATCTGCAGGCTACTATTGAAGCTATTGAAATATTAGATAGAAAAGTAGGGGAGATTGTGGATACGATCTTATCTTATGACGGCGTAGTGCTGATTACCGCTGATCATGGCAATGCCGAGAATATGTATAATTTGCAAACTGGTGAAATTAACAAAGAACATTCCAATAGTCCCGTACCGCTGTTTATAGTGGGGCAGGAGTTTATTGGCAAGAGCGTTTTGGTAGGCACGGCCGGCCGGGATTTAAGCACAGTGACGCCAGTAGGGGTATTAGCTGATGTAGCGCCAACAATTTTAAAAATTATGGGAATAAAAAAACCGCCGGAAATGACCGGCAGTCCTTTGATTTAATACCAAGCAGCAATCAGAAAATAGCTTAAGAGTATTCCTGCCAGAATACCGGCAATGACTTCCGTAGTTTTGTGTCCGAAAATCTCTTTCAGCACCGGGAATTTATATTCCTCTTTATCCGGCAGTTCCTTGATTAATTTATTGATCACAGCGCTGTGCCGGCTGACTTGTTGACGAAAGCCATTGGCATCGCGTATGGTAATCATAGCCAGGACCAGGGCAACAGCAAAAGCCGGCGAATTAAGTCCCTGATAGTATCCCAAGGTGAAGGTCAGAGAGGTTACCATGGCAGAATGGGAAGAAGGCATACCGCCATAAGCATTGATTTTTTTCCACCTTTCCCAGCCCCAGCCTCCCTGGTAGAATAATACTTTACTGGCCTGCACTACTAGCATCACCAGGATAGGGATAATAAATAGACGATAATCCATATAGTTTAATCAAAAACAAGATAATTATATCAGACTTTAAAAGAAATTTACAATGAGCATTTATCACACAATTATTTTAGGCATTGTGCAGGGCATTACCGAATGGCTGCCGATTTCTTCCGATGGCCACTTGGTGCTGTTTGAAAAGCTCTTAGGATTGAATATCGGCGTCCAATTTGACGTTTTTCTTCATTTGGGAAGTTTGCTGGTAATTTTGCTTTTTTTCCGGAGGGAAATTTGGGAGATTGTTAAACTGACTTTTGTCTTTAATTGGCAAACCGATCATCCTAGAAAAAAGTGGGGTTGGTATATTATCTTAAGCAGCTTAATTACCGCCGCCGTAGGCTTGACTCTTTATCCGGTGATTGAAGGCTTTCGCACCTTGCCCAATGTCGCCAGCTGGCTGATGGTAACTTCATTATTTTTATTGGCAGCTAAGTTTAGCCGGGAAAAGCGGGAGTTAAACTGGTGGATAGCCTTGGTTTTGGGCTTGGCTCAAGGTTTAGCAGTGATGCCTGGCTTGTCGCGCAGCGGTTCAGTAATTGGCTTGGCTTTAGTACTGGGTTTATTTCGCAAAGAGGCTTTTGATTTTGCTTTTATTATGGCTGCGCCAGCCATTGCCGGCTCTTTTATTTTAACGGCCAAGGACTTGGCTTTTCAGCCCATTTATCTAGTAGGTTTAATAGTGACAATGATAGTTGGTTATTTTAGTTTGTTTTTGTTGAAAAAAATTGTTAGTAATAATCTATTTCCCTGGTTTTTCTTGTATACAGCTTTATTAAGTTTAACGATAATCTTAGCTAATTAAATGTTTTATCCGGTAATTTTAGCTGGCGGTTCTGGCACCAGACTTTGGCCATTGTCTACCAAGGCTAATCCCAAGCAGGTTAATTTTTTGTTAGGCAATCAAAGCCTATTACAGGCTACCTACCAGCGCTTATTGTCTGGTTTTGATAAAAGCGAGGTTTTTATTATTACCAACCAAGATTTGGCCCCGGTAATTAAAGAGCAGGTAGCTATAACCGCTGATCAATTATTTATTGAGCCCCAGTCGCGCAATACGGCGGCGGCGATTGGCTTGGCGGCAGTAGAATTATTAGCCAGGGACGAGCAGGCGATAATAGTGACGATTAACAGCGATGCTTATGTTAAGGAAGTGGATCAATACTTGGCGGCAATTAAGCAAGCGGGGTTATTAGCCAGTCAGCAGCCGGATAAATTAATTTTATTGGGTATTAAGCCGCAGTATCCGGAAGTCGGTTATGGCTATATTAAGGTAGGGAAGTTGATTGATCAAACTAAGCAGTTTCCGATTTTTGCTGTAGATAGTTTCAAGGAAAAGCCGGATTTAGCAACTGCCACTGCTTATTGCCAAAGTCAGGATTATTTATGGAATCCGGCTATCTTTGTTTTTTCCGCCCGCTCTTTACTGAATTGGTATCGCCAGTATTTGCCGGAAGTTTGGCAATCCTTGGAGCGTATTTACCAGGCTTTAGTCAATAAGGGGGATAATATATCCGAGGTTATTACCGAAGAGTATGCTAAAATTCCTTCTATTTCCATTGACTATGGCTTACTGGAAAAAATGTCCAATATGCTGGTAATTCCCGTAGATATTGCCTGGGCGGATATTGGCCATTGGCGCAGCTTGCGCGATGTCCAGTTGACTGGCCAGGCAAATGATAATATTGTTAAGGGGAAAATGGTCGGTATTGATAGCCATCGCAATCTGCTTTATGCGGAGAATAAATTAATTGCCACCATTGGCGTAGAAGATATGATTTTAGTGGAAACGGATAAAGTTATTTTTCTTTGTCCAGCTAGCCGCGCTCATGAGGTTAAGGATTTGCTGGCAGATTTAACTGGACAGGATTTTGGAGATTATTTGTAGCTTATGTTTAAATTGATTCAAGTAATTATTTTTGTAGCTGTTATTTGGCTGATTTTTATTTTTTTTAACGGCAATGGTCAAGTTGAAGATCAGGCTTTTATTATTGCTTCCGGTCAAGGGGTTAACCAGATTAGCCGTAATTTATATTCTGCCGGCTTAATTAAGAATAAGCTGGTTTTTGAAACTTGGGTTTGGCTGAAAAAAGCCGAAGGCAAGATTGTCGCCGGCAGCTACACCATACCGGCCGATATTTCCATTAAAGGCTTAACGGAACTGCTTTTATCTGGTCCCAATGGCCAGGATAATACTTTAACGATTATTGAAGGATGGAATCGCCAGTCAGAAAAGTTTTTGGAAATTTTGGGTGCTAAAGGTTTTGCTGTTGACCAGTGGCTGGCTTTGACTGCAGATAAGGCAGACTGGGAAGGGGAGTATGAATTTTTAGCGGATGCCCCCGTAGGTGCTAGTTTGGAAGGATATATTTTCCCAGATACTTACAGTTTTGACAGTGCAGATGTTAATAGCTTAATAGTTAAGACTTTAGATAATTTTGATCGCAAATTAACTGAAGAAATGCGGCAGGAGATTAAGCGGCAGAATAAGACTATCTTTGAAGTGATTACCCTGGCTTCCATAATTGAGCGGGAAGCTTCCCAGCGCGACAAAGATTCCTTGGATGACAATATGGTCGCTGATGTCTTTTGGAAAAGGCTGGCTATTAACATGCCTTTGCAGTCGGATGCTACGGTTAATTTTGTCACCGGTAAAAGCTTAACTCGCCCCACTCTGGCGGATTTGGAAATAGATTCTCCCTACAATACTTACAAGTATGCCGGCTTGCCGCCCGGACCAATAGCTAGTCCCGGGTTATCTAGCATTGAAGCGGCGATTTATCCTAAAGCTAATCCGTATTATTATTTCCTGACTACCGAGGAAGGGGAGTTTATTTATGCGGAAAATCATGATCAGCATGTGGCTAACAAAGCTAAGTATCTGGATTAGATTTGACAAAAACAGCTGAATAATATATACTAAGGACACAATAAATATATTTACCAAAGATAGTAGGTTTTTTAGCTAATATTAGCTAGAATATAAATCCTGCCGAGGTGAGAAAACTTGAAGTTTTTTAACTGTCTGCGGTAAATTACGCAGATTTTTTTAATAATTTTATGGCAAAAAATAAGGAACAAAAATTAGAAGCTTTATCTGGAGTTAAGGACAAAATGGCTAAAAGCCAGTCAGTAGTCTTTAGCGCTGATCAAGGCTTAAATGTAAAAACTATTGAAAAAATGCGCCGCGAATTAAAAGAAAAGGGCGGTGAATATTTGGTAGTTAAGAAAACTTTATTAAGCAAGGCTTTAGCTGATTTTGAAGGATCAGAAGAGCAGGTTAATAATTTAAGCGGCTCAGTCGCTTTGTCATTCTCTTATGACGATCCGACTACTGCGGCAGCCGTGTTAAATAAGTACGCTAAAGAAAACGACAAATTGGTTTTAGGCGGCGGCATTATGGAGAATAAGATTATTATGCCGGAAATGGTTAAGCGTTTAGCCAGCCTATTATCCCGCGAACAGCTATTGTCCAAATTGGTCGGCTCATTGAAGTCACCGGTTACTGGCTTCGTCGGAGTATTAAGCGGCAATTTGCGCAATTTAGTCGGCGTATTATCTGCCATTAGAGATAAGAAATAATAATTTAATAATTTAAATAGTATTAAGAAAAAAATATGTCAGAAGAGAAAAAGAACGTAGAGGTTCCGGAAAAGTTCAAGAAAATCGTTGACGAAATTGAAAAAATGTCAGTGTTGGACTTATCGGAATTGGTATCCATTTTGGAAGATAAATTCGGCGTTACCGCCGCTGCTCCAATGGCCATGATGGCCGCTGCTCCAGCTGCCGGTCAAGAAGCTGCCGAAGAGAAATCTTCTTTCAACGTAGAGCTGACTTCTGCTGGTGACAATAAGATCAATGTGATCAAAGCCATCCGCGAAGTTACTCAGTTGGGATTGAAGGAAGCTAAAGATATGGCCGATGGCGCTCCTGCCATGGTCAAAGAAGGTGCTAGCAAAGAAGATGCAGAAAACATCAAGAAGAAATTGGAAGAAGCTGGTGCTAAAGTTACTTTAAAGTAATATAAAAAACCTCGCCATTAGCGGGGTTTTTTGTTTTGTGTTATTTATGAATCGCCAGCAAGTAAATCTTATTTCCGTTTAGTAGGTAAATGCCGGTTTCATCAGCATTAATAGTAAGGTCGGTTAGATTATTAAATTTAGGAGAGGTGTATTGGTCTTTAATAGTTCCTTCCTTGTCTAAGATTAATACCCTTTGGTTGTCGGGATCAATCATATAGAGATAATTAGAATCGGTAAAGGTTCTGATGATTACCCGGCTGCCTAATAGCGGATGGGGCTGGTGGTAGTTAAAGTCTGTTTTTCTACCGCGGTTTAACTTGGAAATTAAGCCTTGCTTGTCAATAAGGTAAACATCACCGTCAATGGTAAAGCTGTAGATATTGGCTAAATCCATGCTTTCTTGCAGCCAGCTTTGTCCACCGGTAAAAGACTGTCCTCGGGCCGGGTATTTGAAAATCTGGCTATTAGTAGTATCTAAAACATAGAGATTATTGCCAAAAACAGCCACATCCTGTATTTGGGTATTGGCATTTGTCTTATTGAAGCTGAAATTTTCTACTTTATTTTCTTGAAGATCATAGATTAAGAAATTGTCGTTATTGCCCAGTATTAATTTATTCTGGTCAGACCAGTCAGCTAATACCGTGCCATTAGCAAAATCTGCCAAGGCCGTTGTCTGGTTATCTGCTAATTGGTATAGTTTATCCTTATCCAATAGGTAGATATTGTTATTTTTGTGGATTATTTGCTGCGGTTGGTTTAAATTGGACAGATCAGCTAGCTCCAGAGGATCGGGCACGTAATTGATGTGCCTGACCTCATTAAGAATGCGATTAGTTTTCTCTTGGGCTTTGGCAATTTCAATTTTCCTTTCTTCGGAATTAGGCTCTAAGCCATTAAGCATGGCTTGGATTTCCAATAACAATTCTTCGGCTCTTTTTTCGTCATTGTAGATTAAGCTGGATTGCACATCATTGAGAGTATTGTTAATGCGTTGGATAGTCTGGTCATAGACTAAATCTTTTTTGACTAGGGATTTTTCCTGGGTTAAGAAAACTAAGCTTTGGAGAAAGATTAAGCTGACCATGAATAATCCGATTAACAAGACTTTTCTCTGCCAGTTAAGCTTAGTAAACCAGCTTAGTCTCTCGTCTAGCTTGTTTTGGATTTTTTCCAGCAGATTATTTTCATTTTCCAGGCGGTATTGCTTGGAAGTAAGGAAGCGGTAAGAAGTAATAATTCCCCGCCAGATAGCCAAACAGACCTTGCCGACTATTTGGAAGAAATACTTAGCTGAAACTAGAGAGAATTTAAGCCAGCTGACCAGTTTTACTTTCTGCAGATTATCGTAATCTATTACCAGCTTAGTTTTAGTCTGCCTTCCTTTACTTAGATTTTTGTCATTTAGCTGATGAGGAGGAGTCAGTCTTTCTGCTTCTTCTCTCCGATCGGCGGTTTGGGGCTTTGGCGCTACTTGGTTTAAATCATGCTGACCCACTCTTTTGATGACTAAAGAGTTGAAATTAACAAAATTAGGCACAGTTTCCAGCAGGCTTTTAATCTCCTGAACTGCGGCCTGCGGAGTGTATCTTTTAATAATCTGCCTAATTTTTTCCTGGGAAATATAATCAAACAAGGCATTAGTAGAGACAATTAAGGCATCTTCCTGATCCAATTCTCCGCTGACAATATCGGAAAATATCTTCAGCAGGTTTATTTTCTCTGTTTTTTCCAAGATAGGGGTAATCTGGTTGTGGTGGATAAGCAACCCCTGCATTGAACCTAAGGAGGCCAGGTAAACGCCATTGCCGTGGATAATGCCAATAACCAAATCCAGAGTATTTAGCCAATGATTAATTTTGGGCGGAATAATTTCCGGCAGCAGCTGGTTAAGTCTTTGCAGAATCTGTTCCAAATTAGCTTCGGGATTATCTCCTTGGTATTGGCCGAATTGGTTGGCAGCCGTGCGGATTATTTCATCGATTTGCGGCTGCTGGTCTATTTTAACCTTAGGCAGCTCCAGCATAACAAAAAGCTGACCGCCGTTTGTTTGTTCGCTAATATATACCTCAGATAATTCGCGAGCATTTAGGTGGTCATGAATAAATAGCCTTTGGTGAGAGAGACTTGTCATTTACAATTCCTTTGAATAATATTATACTATATTTAGCTGATTTAGTAAATTTAGCAATATAATGCTTGAACAAATTTTTGGTTCAGCAGCTCGCACTAAATTAATTAAGTTTTTTTGTCTCAATCAGGAGGGAAAATTCTTTGTTCGGGAGCTGGGGCGCCAGTTGAGAATTCAGCTCAATTCAGTCAGACGAGAGCTTGCCAATCTGGAAAAGTTCGGTTTTTTATTATCTGAAAACAAGCAGGGGAAAAAGTATTATACTATTAATCCCAATTTTACCCTGCTGAAAGAATTGCGTTATTTAGTCTTTAAGGCAATTACTCTGGAGGAAATGAGGATTGCTGAAAGAATGTCTAGGATTTCCGGCTTGTCTTTGCTCATCTTTACCGGCCATTTGACTTCTGCTCCGACCGGTACTGATGTCTTAATTGTCGGGAAGGTTAATAAGAATGACTTCTATGGCTATTTGGAGAAGATTGCTGAAGGCATGAATGAGCCATTGCGCTATACCTTCCTGTCTAAAGCGGATTATATCTACCGCGTAGAAATTACGGATAAGTTTATCTACAATATTCTGTCCAATGACCATATTGTGGTGGTAGATAAGCTGTCTAAAGAATTAAAGAGATCACAATTTGAAGATTTTAATTTTAAGCATTTTAAGCAGGAGTAAAAATATGTTCAAAACAAAAAAGAAAATGTCAGCAGGTTCTTCCCGTGCCCAGGCCATTATGTGGATTATGATTAGTTCCTTTATCTTGATTATTATTATATCTTGCCTGTGGTTATATTTTTGGCAGGGAATTAATATAAAAAATATTCAAGGCACTAAAACATTGTTTTTTCATCAAGCCTTAAGTGATCAGGAAATTGATAATCTTGGTAGAAAATTAGCTGATTGGAGTATGTGCTCAACAATAACAATTAATGATTTACCAGTAAATGGTGAGGGGCCAAATGCTGGTGGTTGTAGCCGGGTTTATTATGATAGGTACTTAGATGAAAGAGACTTGACTAGTTTAGAAGAACAACTGGCTTATTTTGATCAGAATTCAGATTTTAAAGATGACCCAAGATTTCGTGAAGCTTTAATAGCGACTTATGAACACAGATTACGAATAGCCACAAAGTATAAAGAAGATTTAGAGAATTATAGAGAGAATTTGAGAGATATACTTAGCCAAAATCATTGCTCAAGCATTGAGTTGATTAAAGTTTTAAATTATGACCTTAAAGGTTTAAGCGAAGATGATTTTGTTGATAAATTTAAGTGTTTAGGTGAAATTAAATTTTTTAAAACAGCATTTGGAATTATGTAATTAATAAGTTATGTTCAAAACAAAAAAGAAAATGTCAGCAGGTTCTTCCCGCGCTCAAGCCATGATGTGGATTTTAGCCGCTTCCTTCCTCTTGGTAATAATTGTTAGCAGCTTTTGGCTGTATTTCTGGCAGGGATCACTGCAGTAGAATAGATGTACCTAATTCTTCACACTAAAGACAGATTCCAAGCTACTTGGCATATTTATGCTAATGGCCAGATTAAAGTTAGCCATAAATTTACTACTGAGCCGGGAGAAGAGAATGTTTTACTTAATTTAGACAAGTTTTTGCGCAAGCAGAAAGTTAATTTGGCTAAATTTAAAGGTTTTGGCTTGGCAGTAGAGGAAAGCGGTCTAACTCAGGTTAAAGTATTAACTACTATTATTAATGTCTTGGGCTGGAATTACCAGCGGCCAATAGCAGGGGTATTTTATGAACAAGATTTATTAGAAAAACTAGTTAAAACATTAGCAAAAACTAAAAAATTTAAGCAAATTAAGGCTCAATACCAGACTCAACCGGAAATTACTATTACTAAAAAGAAAAACAAGTTTAAAATTGTTAAATAAATTTAAATAAAACACCGATAAACATTGGTGTTTTTTTATTTTTTAATTATAATTTTTACTTAAAAAATCCATACTTATCCACAAAATGTTCACAAACTCTTGTTTGACAGTCTAAAACTTGGTGGAGTATAATGACATACGTGAGGAGAAAAGTGGTGAGAAGTGGGGAATAACTTCTCAGCTTTGTGGATAAGTTTTTAATTAGTCAGCAGCTCCGGGATGTTTATTGGTGAGTATAAGTACAATTTGGATGATAAAAACAGATTGGCGGTACCGACTAAGTTTCGTAATTTTTTTAAAGATGGCGCAATTATTACCAAAGGCTTGGATAGTTGTTTATTTATATATACTGCCAAGGAGTGGAATAAGCTGGTAGAAAAGCTTTCTTCTCTGCCGATTAGCCAGGCTAAATCTCGGGCTTTTGCCAGATTGATGCTAGCTGGAGCCATGGATGTGGATTTAGATAAGCAGGGGAGAATGACTTTACCGGATTATCTTAAGAAATTCGCCAGCTTGAATAAAAAGATAGTAATGGCCGGATTATATAACCGCTTGGAAGTCTGGGATGAAAGCAAGTGGAGTAAGTACCAATTGACTTCAGAAAAAGACAGTACGGAAATAGCTGAGGGCTTAGTTGATCTTAATATCTAAATGCCAATTTCCTATCGCCATCAGAGCGTCTTGTTGAAGGAAGTAATTACCTTATTGCAGCCGACTGCGAACCAGAATTTCATAGACTGCACTTTAGGCGGTGGCGGACACGCGGAGGCTTTGTTGGAAAAATCAGGGCCAAACGGCAGAGTACTGGCTTTTGAACTGGATCAGAGAGCGATTGCTGCTGCTAAACAGAGATTAAATAAGTTTAAAAACAGATTGCACATTGTCAATGCTAATTATGCAGAATTGACTGAACAATTGAAGAAATTTCCGGACCTGCTGCCTATTAACGGCATTATTGCCGATTTAGGCTTATCTTCCGACCAGTTGGATCAAGCACAGCGGGGCTTTTCTTTCCGCGATACCGGCCCTTTAGACATGCGTTTTGACCCAGAGCATCAGGCCTTAACCGCTTCAGATATTGTCCTGACCTGGCCGGAACATGAAATTTACAAAATCTTTCGGGAGTATGGCGAAGAATCACAAGCCCTTCGCCTCGCTAGAGGCATAATAAAATATAGAAGTTCGCAAAAACAAAAACAAATAAATATTAGAACTTCCGTGTTCGTCTCCGTCATACTCCAGATTTTGAATATCCAAGACAAGGATTTGCCTAAATTCCGCATTCACCCAGCTACCAAGGTTTTCCAGGCTCTGCGCATTGCCGTTAATCAGGAATTGAATAATGTTAAGAATTTTCTGCCCCAAGCTGTTAAGGCTTTGGTAAGCGGCGGCCGTTTGGCAATCATCAGCTTTCATTCTTTGGAAGACAGAATAGTGAAGAATTATTTCCAGCAGGAAAGCAAAGGCTGCTTATGCCCGCCTCAACTGCCAGTCTGCACTTGCCATCATCAAGCTAGTCTGAAGCTGGTTAACAAGAAAGCCATTAAGCCTCAAGCAGAGGAGTTGGCTAAAAATCCCCGCAGCCGTAGTGCCGTCTTGCGGGTAGTAGAGAAAATATAATTTGATCAATAAAAACAAAAATAAAAATATGTATAATTCATTCAAGAATAAATTTGACATGAAGAAATTCTTGCCTGCCGCTAAAAAAATGATGGTTTTTTCCTTAGCAGCCATTTGGCTGGTTTACCTATTTTCCGTTAATCACGCTTCTAGCCAAAGCTTCAAGCTGAATGACTTAAGCCAGACCTTGCAGGAGACTGAACACCAGATACTGCTGTTGAATGTCCAGTCTGGAGAATTGCAGTCCATTGAGCGGATTGAAAATGCCAGTAAGAATTTAAGCTTGGTGCAGACCAAGGATGTGTATTACCTGGCCAATGGCAGCGACGCGGTGGCTTTGAAATAAATAAAAAATAAGCGCAATGTATTTATTTAAGCGGCAAAATCAGGAAGTTGTCAGCAATTTTAGAATAAATAGCCTGCAAGCGGTTATTTTTTTATTGGTATTGTGCATTATCTCCCGTTTATTTTATCTGCAGGTGCTTAACCACGAAAAATACCGGGCAATTGCTTCCCAGCAACATCGGACAATTAATGTTCTGCAGCCGGAGCGGGGAGAGATTTTTGCTCTGGTTAATAACAAGGCTGATGCGGAATTATACCCCTTGGCTATTAACCAAGTGTATTATGAGGTATATGCTAATCCTACGGAAGTGTCGCGACCCCAGAATTTAGCGGATATTCTATCTGAAGTATTAGATGTTGACCGAGAATTAATTTTAGGCAAATTGGAGTTAACTAATGATAAGTACGAAGCAATTAAAAAACAGGCCAGCGAGGAAGAAGTTAAAAATTTGCAAGTTAAATTAGATAATTTATTGGCAGAGATTAATAAGGATAAGGCGGAAAAAGACAAAGTAGCAGGCACTGGCATTTATTGGGATAAGCAGATTTTAAGATTTTATCCAGATAAGGAAATTGGCAGCAATATGCTGGGATTCTTAGGCTATGCTGATGATGGTGTCACACGAGTAGGAAAATACGGATTAGAAGGCTATTGGGAAAAAGATTTAGCCGGACTGGGCGGACAATTAGTAGCTGACCGCGACAGCACCGGACGCATTATTCCTTTTGATTTCACCAGGGAAGTAAGTTTAGAGAATGGTGCTGATTTAGTCTTAACCATTGATCGCAATGTTCAGTATCAGGCGTGTAAGTCTTTGGATAAAGCGATTGCTTTGTATGATGCTAAAGGCGGTTCGGTAATTGTCATGGAAACTGCCACCGGAGCGATTAGAGCCATGTGCAATTATCCCAACTTTGATCCCAATAAATACAATGAGGTAGAGTCAATTGACACTTACAATAATCTGGCAGTCTATCATGCTTATGAGCCGGGTTCAGTAATGAAAGCGATTGCTATGGCCATTGCTTTGGACACCAATAAAGTATCTCCAGATACGCTTTATGAGGATAAGGGCGAGGAAAAGATTGCGGAATTTACCATTAGGAATTC
The DNA here is from genome assembly GCA_964638415.1 of uncultured Gammaproteobacteria bacterium. Taxonomy (GTDB): domain Bacteria; phylum Patescibacteriota; class Patescibacteriia; order UBA1558; family GWA2-36-10; genus CAZWYP01. Next base: position 110,697 of record CAZWYP010000003.1, on the reverse strand, counting down.
CGATCTAAAAGCTCACGGCTTAGTCAATATGACTGACGTTTTAGTTGGTTCATATAATACCGGTATTATTTTTGCCACTCATGAGGTGAATAATAAAATCTTTGAAGATTATATGGAGCGATTCGGCTTTGGCAAGCTGACAGGAATTAAGATCAGCCAGGAGACGGCTGGAGATATCAGCTCTTTAGCTAAAAAAGGAGATATTTACAAAGCCACTGCTTCCTATGGACAGGGAATTACCGTGACTCCCTTGCAGATGGTTTCCGCTTTTAATGTTATTGCCAATCGCGGACAGCTGGTAGAGCCTTATCTTGTCAGCCAGGTTAAACATCTTAATGGCGAAGTAGAGGAGTTCAAGCCTAAAGTATTGCGCAAGGTTATTTCGGAAAATACCGCCTCTACGCTAGCGGCGATGCTGGTTCAGGTGGTAGATAATCCCGCTGGCCATGCGCAGCGGGCGCAAGTAGAAGGATATTATGTAGCTGGCAAGACCGGCACGGCTCAAGTGGCTGATCCTGGTACCGGGCGCTATGCTACTGATCGCACTATTCATAGCTTTGTTGGCTTTGCGCCAATTACTAATCCTAAATTTACCATGATTACCAAATTGGATTATCCGACCGCGGCGCGTTTTGCCGAAGCAACCGCCACGCCTTTATTTGGGGAAATTGCCAAGTTTTTATTGGAGTATTACCAAGTACCCCCAGATCGATGATAAAAAAAGACATGCCAGCCTAATAATGCTATTGGTTTTGGAGCTTAATAATTGGCTGGAAGTATATTTGCTTTACAAAAGATAAAGCCTTAATTGCCTTAGCCTGAAGACCTCTTGGCTGCTGGTCTTTTTTTTGTTAGAATACAACCAGTTTTATTATATGAAGAAAATACTGGAGTTAATCCTGAAGCATTTAGCCAGGGCAATATTGGCCAAGTACCGGCCAAAGGTCATTGGTATTACCGGTTCAGTCGGCAAGACTTCTACCAAGGAAGCTATTTTTGCCGTCCTGAAGAATAAGTTCAGAGTCAGGCGCAATATTAAGAATTACAATAATGAAATTGGCTTGCCCTTGACGATTATTGGGCGGCATTCCGGAGGCAGAAACATTTTCCGCTGGCTGGAGATTTTTTATCATGCTTTGTCACTGATTGTATTAACCAATAAGAAGTATCCGGAAATTCTGGTGCTGGAAATGGGAGTGGACCGGATCAATGACATGGATTACCTCTTATCTATTGTCACTCCCAACGTTTCAGTCATTACTGCCATTGGCCCCAGCCATTTAGAACATTTTGGCAGCCTGGAAAATATTCTAGCCGAGAAAAGCAAGATTTTAAGGCCATTGCAGCACAGCGATTGGGCGATTTTAAACCAGGATGATGAAGTGGTAGCCGGCTTAATTGAGCATTGCCGCTGCCAGGTCAGAACTTACGGCGTTAAAGACAATGCCCAGGTAAAATTATCTGACATAGATTTTATTAAACAGCAGGACACTTACGGCACCGCTTTTAAATTAAGCTTTAACAATGAGCAGTCAGAAATATTCCTGCCCAATATCTTAGGCCGGCAGCATGCGGTAGCATTAGCCGCTGCTGTTGCTGTTGCTTCGGTTTATAATCTATCTTGGTCGGAAATAATTAGCCAGTTTAAGAATTATAAACCGGCTTTGGGAAGGACTAACTTATTGCCGGGCATTAAGCATAGCTGGATTATTGACGATACTTACAATTCTGCGCCCCAATCGGCAGAAGTAGCTTTGGAAATTCTAGCTAAATTGCCAAACTCTGGCCATAAGGTAGCGGTATTAGGAGATATGCTGGAGCTGGGAAAAATTTCGGAAAAAGCCCATCAGGAAATCGGCCAATTAGTAGCTAAATTAGGCATAGATTATCTTTATGTAGTTGGTGAACGCTCCCGGGATATTGCCAAAGGTGCTAAAGAAGCTGGTTTGTCGGAAGACCGGATTTACCATTTTCCTTTTACTGCTGAGGCGGGATTGTTTCTGCAGGATCGCCTTAAAGACAATGATTTAGTTTTAGTCAAAGGCTCGCAGGGGATGAGAATGGAAAAGGTGGTTTATGAGATTATGGCCAGTCCCTGGGAGGCTAAGGAATTGTTAGTCAGGCAAGACGGAGAGTGGTCTAAGAAATAAACTAGGTTGACTTTTTTGTTTTTTTCTGCTAAAAATTCTTATTTGCCGCTATCGTCTAACGGTTAGGACATCAGATTCTCAATCTGGTAATCGGGGTTCGATTCCCCGTAGCGGTACCAGTTATTATTTAAAATAAAATCCGCTCCTGAAGATTGCTTCTAGGAGCGGTTTTTTTATTCTGCCAACAAAGACAAAATGATACGGATAAAGTCATCCAGATCATTCTGGTCGTGGTAACGGCCGGCCGACATTGGATGCCAACGATTAAACACTTCGTCACTGGCCAATTCTCGGCTCCAAAAGATGAATTTAATTTCCGGCCAAACTTGCTTGAGTAAAGCCGCTAAATTTTCATCGGCGGGAATGATGGCCAGCAATTGGTGTTCTTTTTCTCGGTGATGAAAGCGGAAATTTTCAATCTTGCCGAATAAATCAGGAATAGTGGAACAGCCGTAGAGCTGCTGGATGTCTGCCTGGAGGCAGGCGGCAAACAGCTGTTCTTGCAGATCTGGCTCTTTAGGATCCAGTTTTGGCAGAGTATAGATAAATATGCCGGTGAGCATGGTATTCTCCTGTAAAGTACAATTTAATTAGTTATTTTTATCATTTTATTAGGCATTTTGTCAAACAAAAAGCTTCCGTTAAACGGAAGCTTCTAATTCTTCGGCACAGTTCATTATTTCTCTTAGCAGCTGGATAGTCATATGCCAGCTGTAGTTGAATGCAGCATTGGCGCCGGCTTTTTTGGCTTTTGGAGAGCAGATCTTCTCATCCCAAACCAGAATGGTAGCTAGGCGGTATTCCTTGCGGATGGTTTTGATCAAATCAGTTTTCTGCGGAACAATAATTACCAGCGCAGAATTATGTTTCAATTCGTTGGGTAGATTGTTGAGCAGCGACCAGCCCTCTTCTTCCGTGTCCGCGTGTTCAACGCGAATCGGCAGGTTTTCATAGTGAATGTCTTCAGAAAATTTCCCCCGCCTTTTAGGGGGAATAGCAAAAAAGACAACATGAACAAAGCCTTTCATGGCGCCTCCTGGCCAATGGTGAAAATGAACTAAAGTAATTCTTTATATAATATTCATTAAATTATGTCAAGGTGAATAAATTGACATGCCAGTCTTTAAATGTTTTAATTACCAATAATTTATTATTTATTTATGTTGGAAGTAAAAGGATTAAAAGCGCAGATAAATGACCAGTCAATACTTAAGGGTATAGATTTATCATTAGCGGCTGGAGAGGTGCAGGTAATCATGGGACCAAATGGTTCGGGTAAGTCAACTTTAGCCAATGTTCTAATGGGCCATCCTAAGTATGTAATTTCCGGCGGAGAAATTAAATGGGAAAGGCAAGTAATTAATGATTTAGCGCCGGAAGAGCGAGCAGCTTTGGGAATGTTTATGAGTTTCCAATATCCGCGGGAAATCATGGGTGTGCCGTTAAATCAGTTTTTGTATCTGGCGTATAATGAAATAGCTAAAGCCCGTGATCCCCAATGTGTTTCCTTATCTGTTTTTGATTTTGAAAAAAAATTACAAACAATAGCCGCCCGGCTTAATATTAAGCCGGAGTTTTTAAGCCGCAGCTTAAATTATGGATTTTCCGGAGGAGAGAAGAAAAAAATGGAAATGCTGCAATTATATGTTTTAGAACCCAAGTTGGCTATCTTGGATGAAACTGATTCCGGCTTGGATGTTGATGCTTTAAAGGTTATTGGCGAAGCAGCAAATGATTGGCGTAATGATAAGCGGTCAATTCTGCTAATTACCCATTACAATCGTATTTTGCGCTATTTAAAACCTGACAAAATCCATATTATGGTGGATGGGCAGATTATTAAATCTGGCAATGCGGATTTGGCAGAAGAAATAGAGGAGAAGGGCTACCAGCATTTAATTAAACAATAATGCCTGAACCGCAATTAAACAACTTAATTAAAGAAGATAGTACTACCAAGGCCGCTTGGGAAAATGCCAATTCCAGCGATTATATGAAGAATTCCCGGTGCGGCATTGACGAGGATTTGGTGAGATTAATTTCTAAGGAAAAGAAGGAGCCCTCTTGGATGCTTGAGCATCGCCTTAAAAGCTTGCAGTTATTTCGTGAGCTGCCTTTGCCTGTTTGGGGTCCGGATTTAAGCAAACTAGATTTAGACACCATTACTTATTATGCTAAAGCGACAGACAGTCCAGCGCAGACTTGGGAAGAGGTGCCGGCAGAAATTAAAACTACTTTTGACAAGCTAGGCATACCGCAGGCAGAGCAAAAAGTGCTGGCTGGTGTTGGTGCTCAGTATGAGTCCACGGTTATTTACCATAGCCTTAAGGAAAGATTCAAAGAGCAGGGAGTGATCTTTGAAGATATGGATGTGGCTTTAAGGGATCATCCGGATTTAGTCCAGCAGTATTTTATGAAATGCATACCGCCTAATCTGCATAAATTTGCCGCTTTGCACGGAGCAGTCTGGTCCGGCGGCACCTTCCTGTATATTCCCAAAGGAGTTAAGGTGGATTTGCCTTTGCAGGCATATTTTAGGATGAATGCCAAAGGCATGGGTCAATTTGAACATACCTTAATTGTTGTGGAAGACAGCGCCCAAGGTCATTATATTGAAGGCTGTTCTGCTCCCAGATACGGAGTAGATTCTTTGCATGCCGGCTGTGTGGAGATTTTTGTTAAACCCAATGCCCGTTTCCGCTACAGCAGTGTAGAAAGCTGGAGCAAGGATGCCTACAATCTCAATACCAAGCGGGCACTGGTGGAAAGAGATGCTCATATGGAATGGGTGGGTGGTAATTTCGGCAGCAAGGTGACTATGCTTTATCCCTGTTCTGTTTTAATGGGTGCTGGCGCTACGGCCGACCATCTAGGACTGGCTTTTTCCAATACTGGCCAAGTGCAGGATACTGGCGCTAAAGTATTGCATTTAGCGTCCAATACCAGTTCAACAGTTACTATGAAAAGCATCAGTCGGGGCGGGGGTATTGGTATTTACCGGGGTCTGTTAGAGATTAAACCAGGAGCTGAGCATTGCGCATCGCAGGTTAATTGCGACGCTTTATTACTGGATGAAGAGTCACGTTCGGATACTATTCCGGTGATGAAAATACAGAATCCCACCGCTACTATTGCCCATGAGGCTACTACCGGCAAGATTTCCGAAGAAGACATATTTTATCTGCAGTCTCGGGGTTTGGATAAAGCGGCAGCCGCTGCACTTATCGTCAATGGCTTTATTGAACCTATTACCCGGGAATTACCTTTGGAGTATGCCATTGAAATGAATAGAATGATTCAATTGGAAATGGAAGGAAGCGTAGGATAAAAGTATGAAGACTCTAATTAACCAATTACCGGAAACAGAGATTGTTTTAGCTCAAGGCGCTAAAGAAGATTATGTTTTTTTTATTTCCCCAGACTTTGAGCAGGATATTGATGAAAAGATTAAGATCGTAATTGGCGACCAGGCAGAGACTAATATTTACTATTGCTATTTTGGTGAGTATAATGTGAAAGTAGTCTTGGAGTATGTTTTAGGGCAGAGGACTAAGGTTAATCATTATTTGCTGTTTGCCGCTAACAAAGAGCAAAGTCTATCCTGGCAGGAAAAGTATATTTTTGCTGCTCCCGGCTCTTTTGGTAGATTCATAGTCAGAGGATTGGTGCAGGAACAAGCCAAAGCAGTTTGCGACGGTCAGATAGTAATTAATCCCGGAGCGCAGAAAACCGATGCCTATTTGGATATGCAGGGAGTAATTATGGACAGGGAGGCTAAAGTGGAAATGATTCCCGGTTTACAGATTGAAGCTAATGATGTTAAAGCATCGCATGCGGCTAAGATTAGCATGTTGGATGAAGAGCAGTTGTTTTATCTTAAATCCCGCGGCATTAAATCTGAACAGGCTAAAAGCCTTTTTGCCAGCGGCATGTTTGGCGAATTGGTAAATGATATTCCCGAAGTAAAAATTAGAGAGCAGATTATGTCAATTATTAAGCATAAATTATATGGAGGAAATTAGAAGTCAGTTTCCTATTTTGCAGGAAGAAATTAATGGTCAGTCTTTGGTCTATTTTGACAATGGCGCTACTACCCAGAAACCAAAAGCAGTTGTAGAAGCAGTTAGTGATTTTTACCTGACCAGCAATTCCAATGTCCACCGCAGTATGAATTGCTTGGCGGAGTCGGCTACTGAGAAATATGAAGCAGCCAGAGAGAAGATTAGAAAATTCATTAACGCGGCTAGTGTCCAGGAAATTGTATTTACCCGTAATGCGACAGAGAGCCTTAATTTAGTGGCACGCACTTGGGGAGAAATTAACTTGCAGGAGGGTGATGTAATAGTCTTATCCATTGCGGAACATCATTCCAATATTGTGCCTTGGCTGCAGTTGGCAGAAAAGAAAAAAATCAAGCTGGAGTTTATTGATCTTAAAGACGGCCAGCTTAATTTGCCTTTAGCTAATAAGTTATTAGATAATCCCCAAGTTAAATTATTGACTATCCAGACTATTTCCAATACCTTGGGCATTAAGCATGATTTAACTAACCTATTAGCTAAAGCTAAAGACAGGGGAATTAAGGTGCTGTTGGACGCTTCTCAAAGCTCTGGCCATGAGCCGTTGGATGTGCAAAAGCTTGATTGCGATTGGCTGGCATTTTCTTCCCACAAGACTTTTGGGCCGACGGGCTTAGGAGTATTATATGGCCGGAAGGAGATTTTAGCAGCTATGCCGGCGTTTTTAGGCGGCGGCGATATGATTGACGAAGTGTTTACGGATAAATTCACTACCAATGAATTGCCTTACAAATTTGAAGCCGGCACTCCGCATATTGCCGGTGTAGTCGGCTTGGGAGCGGCCGTAGATTTTATCCAGCAATTAGGCTGGGAAAAAATCCAAGCTCAGGAAAAGAAATTAACAGAGTATCTTTTAACAGCTATGGGCAAATTGGATTTTGTAGAGATTTACGGGCACCGAGAAATTAATCATCATATTCCTACAGTGGCTTTTAATATTAACGGCATTCATGGTCATGATGTCGGAGATTTATTAGGCCAAGCTGGTATTGCTGTGAGAGCTGGTCAGCACTGTACGCAGCCCTTGCATGATTATCTGGAAATTCCCGGTACTGTTCGCGCTTCTTTGAGCTTTTACAATACCACGGCAGAAATCGATAAGCTTATTGCCGTATTGAAAGAGATTAATAATAAATTTCACTAATGGATATTTATTCACAGAATATTTTAGATCACGCTAAGGCACCGCGCAATTTTGGCTCTTTGCTAGATCCTAAGCTTACTGGCCATGGCAAGAATTCTTCCTGTGGAGACAAGCTGGATATTGATCTAAAGATAACAGAAAGCAAAATAACAGAATTGAAATTTTCCGGAGAGGGCTGTGCAATTTCTCAGGCAGCTATGTCAATTTTATCTGAACAGGTAATGGGTAAGACTGAAGAAGAAGTGTTGAAATTGACTTTCAGCGATTTGGTTAGATTTTTAGGCATAGATATTTCTCCTCGGAGAATAAAATGCGCAGCGCTGGGCTTATTGACTTTGCAGAATATTATTTTGGTTAGTAGGGGAGAGCCGGGAAAAAACTGGCAAGACTTGTAAAAGAAAAACCCATCACCTAAGTGATGGGTTTAAAATGGGCAGAAGGAGATTTAGCGGTGGGCGTAGATAGTCCACGGCGTTGTCGTCCATTCGTTCATCTTGTTCTTTGGCCAGATGGCGAAATTGCCGAGGCCGACTACTGATCTTTCGCCGGGTAGAATCAATCCGACTAAAGTGCTTTCCGAACCGTCGCTGGTCTCATAGTATCTGCCGATCCATAAAGTATCGGCGGAGGAGTTGTAGATCTTGCAGATTTGGTTGATATCCAGCGGGCATTGGACATGCATGGTTTCCATCATGCCGTCATAGGCATCAAAGATGTCAACAAGATTGCTTTGGACAAGTTCCCAGCGCGGCTGAGAAGTGTCAACGGTTTCTCCGTCAATCTGCAGCGGGTAGGTAACTTCCCAGACTTCCATATGCCACTGGTTATGCGGCTCAAGATCCACTTTGGATACAACCAAGGCAGCGATAGCTGCGGTAAAAGTGGTAGCAACGGCGATGATGGCCAGGCGAATGGCGTTGGAACGCGACATGGCGTTTCTCCTTAAGCTAAATGTATTGTACTTTTTAATATTTAAAGTATAGCATATTTATCTATTTTTGTCAATATATTAGGTATTTAGGTATTAAAATTATTGTTTTTTGCCTAATAATTGACAATTATCTTAAATTCTGTTAACCTATTATTACTTTGTTTAATTTTATTTAAATTTATGTTTGCAGTAATAAAAACCGGCGGAAAACAATATTTAGTTAAAGCTGGAGATAAATTAAGAGTAGAAAAATTAGCTCAGTCAGAAGCTGGTAAAAAGGTTGTTTTTGATAAAGTCTTGCTGGTCGTTAATGATGCCAATGAAGTGACTTTAGGCAAGCCTTATTTAGCTAATGCCAAGGTGGAAGCTACTTTATTACGAGAATTCAAAGATAAGAAAGTAATGGTCATTAAGTATAAAGCTAAAACCAGATACAAGAGAACCCACGGCCATCGCCAGCAGCTAGCTGAAGTAAAAATTGACAAGATTGTCTCTTAAAAAATAACCGCGTTCAACGCGGTTATTTAATTTAAATTTTTTTGCGGTTTTTTAAGGCAGAGGTTAAAGTGATCTCATCAGTGTATTCAATATTAGCACCCATTGGTATGCCACGAGCCAGCTGGGTAATGCTTACTGGATACTGCATTAGCAGCTTGGCTAAATAAATAGCAGTAGCTTCTCCTTCCATGCTTTGATCTAAAGCCAGGATTATTTCCTTAACTTGCTCTTTATTAATCCTTTGTTCTAATTCTCTAATTTTAAGCTTATCTGGAGTAATGCCTTCTAAAGGGCTTAATAGTCCATTAAGCAGATGGTAGGTGCCGGAAAATTCCCCGGTTTTTTCTACTGCTTCCAGATCCTGGTTATGCGCTACCACGCAGACGGTTTGTTTATCTCGCTGGGGATTGCTGCAGATGCGGCATAAGCCTTGGTCATCGGCCAAGTTAAAACATTGCTGGCAGATTTGTATTTTACTATTAGCCTCGTTTAAGGCGGTACTCAGTAAGCGGATATCTTCCTTGCGGTGCAGTAAATCAAAGACAAGGCGGCTGGCAGTTTTTGGTCCAATGCCTGGCAGTTTGTCAAATTCCGCGATCAGCTTCTGGATGAATTCCGGCAGATGAGCCATATAAATTTAATTTAAGCCAGGAAAGTCAAAATCGCCAGATTGACGCATTTTCTCAGCCATCTTCCTTTGGACTTTCTTAATGCCATCGGCAAAGCCTTCTTTAAGGTATTTTTCCAGTTCATTCTGCTTGTCTGGAGACAGTAACTCTTTGTTGAGAGTTAATTCCTTGATTTCCTGGTTGCCATCCATAGTCATTTTTACTCCTTTATTTTCCACGGTAACAGTCTCCTGAGCTAAAGAGTTTTTTAAAGTATTGGCTTTTTTTCTTAAATCATTGAATTGTTTTAGCTTATTGAACATTTGTTTTTTGTTTAAATGATTAATTAAATTGTTTGCCAGCCGTCAACTGGATTGGTTTCCGGCGTTGGCAGTGGTATTTCATTTTCTTTAGGCAAAGGTTCCGGTACGGAATGCTGGCTGGCGGTAGAGCGGAAAGTCACTTTCTGTTCATCAAAGAACAGATTAATTATACCAGTCGGACCATTACGGTGCTTTTCAATATGCAGTTCAGCTACATGTTTTTCTTCTTCTGGACAGTCGCGGGTGCGGTCTTTGGATTTGCGGTAGATGAACATTACTACGTCAGCATCCTGTTCAATGGAACCGGATTCGCGCAAGTCGGCAAGTTTAGGGATAGCCGGTGAACGATTCTCCACGGCGCGGGACAGTTGGGATAAAGCCAGAATTGGTATATTCAATTCTTTAGCCAGTTGTTTTAAGGCGCGAGAGATTTCAGATATTTCCTGCACCCTGCTTTCTTTATTATCTCCCTCCATTAGCTGCAAATAGTCGACAATAAGGAAGCCTAAGTTATGTTCCAATTTCAGGCGGCGGGCTTTGGTGCGGATCTGCATGACATTGGAATTAGCCGAGTCGTCGATAAAAATAGGAGCTTCAGATAATAAGCCCATAGCGCGGCCGATGCGGGGGAAGTCATCATCTTCTTCCTTGTCAGATAAGCGGCCTGTGCGCATTTTCCAGAGATCTACGCCAGCTTCTGCTGCCAGTAATTTATCTACCAGCTGTTCTTTGGACATTTCCAAAGAAAAGATGCCGGTAGGGGTTTTAGATCTAACGGCGACATTGCGAGCTAAGTCCAAAGCTAAAGTAGTTTTACCGACTGAAGGTCGGGCAGCGAGGATGATTAAATCTGAATTCTGGAAACCGGAGAGCAGATTGTCAAGATCAGAGTAGCCGGTAGGAATGCCTCTGACGCCGACACCGCCGGTTTTGTGCAGTTCGTCAATACGGTTGAAGGCATCGGCTAGGACATTTTTAATTGGGATAAAATTTTGGCGCAAAGAGGATTGGGAAATAGCAAATAGTTTTTGCTCCGCTTTGTCCATAATATGGTCAACCTCTTCATCGGCAGCCACAAAGCTATATTCGGCAATTTCTGCCGCCGCGGCTTCCAATTGCCGTAAGACTGACTTCTTGCGGATAATATTGGCATAGGAAGTAATATGGGAAGCATTAGGCACGGTGGCGGTTAATTCGGCTAAATAGGATTTGCCTCCGACTTGTTCCAGCTTCTTTTTTTCACTTAGCCGGTTAGCTACAGACAAGATGTCAATAGGTTCATGCTGGTTGAATAAGTCAACAATAGCTTGGTAAATTAAGCCATGGTTATTATTGTAAAAATCACTGGCGGTAATTGAGTCAATGATTTTAACCGGCGCTTCCTTGTCAATTAACAAAGCGCCCAATAGCGAGCTTTCTGCTTCTAAATTTTGTGGAGGTATTTTTTCCATGGGCCTGTTTTTATTACCCTCAGCTTAACTTATTTCCCGGCATTTTTCAAGGTTATTTTATTTACAGTTTGTCCACCAGAATTTACCAAAAACCCGCCAATCTTGTAAAAAGACTGGCGGGCAGTGTTTAGGCACTGGGATTCTGGTAGTCAGGATCATAATGGCTCTCATCGATGGTTGTTTGCCAGAAGATCCAGTAAATAATGATGAGCAGAGTGACAATTCCCAGGATTATGCCGGATACCCAGCAATTCGGCCACCAGGCTAAGCCAAGCTTCCACCAGTTGGATATGCCTCTGAAAATAGCTGCCCAAATTGCGGAAAAGATTACCCAGATAACCAGGATAATGATCCAGAATATCCAGTTTAAGGATCTTTCTGGCTTTGGCGGCTCGGGCGGCAAGATGAATTTTTTGATCAGTATTCCTGAAACAATATTGACCACGATGCCGATAATTACGCAGCTCGGCCACCAAGTAAGATTCCATTCATCCCACCAGTTCAGAAAACTTATTTGGCCTATCCAAAGTATCGCTCCGCTTATCCAGAAAAGTGCCTTTTTCATGGTATTTATTCCTATTGAGTGAACAGTGTTTCCAGTGATCATAGTTAATTAATAGTGATTTGTCAATAATAAAAAACAACCCGTAAGGATTATTTATCTGGTGCGCCCAGCAGGATTCGAACCTGCGACCGTTTGCTTAAAAGGCAACTGCTCTACCAGGCTGAGCTATAGGCGCATGTTTAAAATTTACGAGGTTCATTATAGTTTATATTGTAAGGAAAGTCAATGATAATCCAGGCTAGGTTGACGAAAAAAGGTCTTTTTGTTATATTGGCTTATCTTAAACGTACCCTAAATTAACCTTCCCTTAGGAGGTGAATATGAGAAATCCCGGTGATTCTGCAGCTACTTGTCCCAAACACAATGTGCCTTTGGAAAATGGACTATGTCCATTATGCGACCATCAGGCGGAAAGTGAGATTCCGCTGTCAGTCTTGAAGCAATCGCCTAAGCCTAAGCCCAAGCGCCGCCAGGAAGAGAAATGTCTTGGCTGCCACTTGCCGCGCAGCTATTGCCGTTGCTAAGCAGCAGCGAGGATTATTAAAACCCCTTAAGTTTTTACTTAGGGGGTTTTTGACTAACGTCTAAGAAAGAGTTAAGCTCAATTTAATTCCTTTGTTCATTAGGGAGTTCTATTATGAGAGCTTTTGTTAAAAGATCGAGAAAGCCGCGTCCTAGGCTGACGTTGAGAATTGCTATCAGTTCCAGTGGGCCTTATATTGGTCAACGGAAAACAATTGGAAAAAAAGAAGAGCCACCCAAGGCTCAATAACATGATCCCACCAAGTTTACTTGGTGGGATTTTTCTTACATTACTTTTGGTGCTGCTATGCCGAGCAAGTATAATCCTTTATTAAGTATCTGCTGAGTATATTTGCAGAGCTGCAATCTTAAGTTTTTTAAATCTTCAGTTTCCGCTTGGAGAACAGAATGATTCTGGTAGAAGTTATTGTAGGTTTTAGCCAGTTCAAATAAGTATTGGGTAAGGATAGAAGGATTATATTCTTGCGCTGCATGCTCTACTGCTTCTGGGAATTGCCAGATGGTTTTTAATAACTTTACTTCTTCTGGTTCATATTTTATTTTTTTGAAATTTACCGTCAAGTCTTTAGTTTCCGTTTTAGCTAAGATGCTGTTAATCCGAGCATGAGTGTATTGGATAAAAGTGCCGGTATAGCCGTCAAAGGAAATGGATTTAGCCGGATCAAAAGTAATATCTTTAGCCGGATTAGTTCCCAATAGGTAGAATTTTAAAGCGCCTAAGCCCACTATATTAACAATCTGCTTTTTTTCTTCTTCGCTGGTAGTTACTTTTTTATCTGCGGATTCAATTACTTCCTGTGCTCTTAATTTCATTTCTTTGATCAAATCATCGGCATCAACTACCTTGCCTTCCCGGGATTTCATTTTGCCGTCCGGCAGATTAACCAAGCCATAAGGCAAATGAAGCAGATTATCTGCCCAAGTTAAATCTAATTTTTTTAAGATTTTAAATAAAGCCTGGAAATGGTAATTCTGCTCGCTGGCTACTACATAAATGCCATAGTCAAAATTGTATTCATCATGGCGGGCTTTAGCCATGCCTAAGTCTTGGGTCATGTAAACCGCCGTACCGTCTTTGCGCAACAATAATTTTTCATCCAAACCTTCTTCGGTTAAATCCACCCAGATTGAGCCGTCTTCCTTTTGGTAGAATATTTTTTTCTCCAGACCTTCTTCTATTATTTTCTTCCCCAAGAGATACACCTGACTTTCGTAATAGACTTTGTCAAAAGAAATGCCCAAGGCCTGGTAGGTTTCTGCAAAGCCGTGGTAAACCCAGGTATTCATCATTTCCCAAACTTCTCTAACTGCTAAGTCTCCTTTTTCCCAGTCAATTAGCAATTGGCGGGCTTTGGCCATCAAAGCAGAGCTTTCTAAAAATTCCTCATCCACTTTCTTTTTCTCCAAATCGGCTAAATTTTTGTAATCTATATTATTATCTTGTAAATACTGATCTTTTTCTATTTTTAATTCCTGTTCAAATTTTACATAGTATTTGCCGACTAAGTGATCGCCTTTTATACCTGATGTTTCCGGCGTTTCCTTATTTCCCCATTGCTGCCAGGCTAGCATGCTTTTAACAATATGAATGCCTCGGTCATTGATAATATTCACCGGAATTACCTGGTAATTGCAGGCGCGGAGAATGTACACCAAAGACTGGCCCAGCAAGTTATTGCGGACATGGCCTAAGTGCTGCGGCTTATTGGTATTGGGTCCGGAAAATTCAATGAGTATTTTCTGGCTGTGACCTAGATTATTTTCTCCGAATTTTTTCTGCTCGGCAAGATAATTAAAGCTGTTGGCAAAGAATTTAGGCAAAGCCATGATTAAGTTTAAATAAGGTCCCATGGCTTCGGCTTTGGCTACTAATTCTGAAGCCGCCCAGTTGCTTGCTAGAGCAGTTGCTAATTCATTGGGATTCTTTCCCAAGGCCTTGCTTAAGCTAAAACAGCCAAAAGCATAATGGCCGGACGCTTGCTCTGGCGGCCAGCTTAATTCAATGTCTTTAGTCGGCCAATGTAATTGCAGGGTCTGCCAGATATTACTTTGGATTGATTTTTTAATCTGTTCCGTGATTGACATGCTTTAATCTTACTTTTATTTAGCTAAAAATTCAAGAGTGGATTATAAATATCAAAGGGTTTTATGTTATAATATACCTATGTCAAAAGCAAAAAATATCTGGCATAGCTTATCGGTAGATAAAGTATTGAAAGAGCTGGTCACCAGCACTAAAGGATTAACTGCTGGCGAAGTAAAAAACCGGCGGAAAAAATATGGCAGCAATATTTTAGCTACCAGTAAAAAGTTTTCCGCCTGGCGTTTGTTTTTTTCCCAGTTTAAGAGCGCCTTGATTTACGTTTTAGTCATTGCCGGTATTATTAGCTTTATTTTTTCTGAAGCTATTGACGCTTATGTAATCTTTGCGGCAGTGCTGCTTAATCTAGTCATCGGATTCATGCAGGAAAAGAAAGCTAATCAGGCGCTGGAAAAATTAAGCCAGGTTGTTAAGCAGGAAGCCTTGGTGATCAGAGATAGTAAGGAAATAAAGATTCCCGCTAGCGACTTAGTGCCGGGGGATGTAATCATCATTAAAGCGGGAGATAGGATACCGGCCGATGCCAGATTATTAACCGCTGATTTCTTTGAAGTCAACGAAGCTAATTTGACCGGAGAAAGCTGGCCGGAGAAAAAAGAAGTTAGCAGCTTGGATAAAGGAATGCCTTTAGCCGATAGAACCAACATGGTGTTTATGGGTACTTTGGCAGTGTCAGGCCGTGCCAAAGCTATTGTTGTCGCTACCGGCTTGGCTACGGAAATCGGCAAGATCACTGATCTATTGCAGGCTACTGAAGAAGAACAGACTCCTTTGCAGAAGAAATTGAATAAATTTGCCCAGAATTTAACCTGGATAATTGTCATTGTCGCGCTCTTAGTATTTTTCATTGGCTTGCTGCGCGGCTTACCCACCTTAGAGATGTTTATTGTTTCCGTAGCTTTGGCAGTTTCTGCTATTCCGGAAGGATTGTTAATTGGCGTGACCATGATTTTAACTATTGGCATGCAGCGTATTTTGAAGCATCAGGGCTTGGTGCGCAAGCTGATTTCTGCTGAGACTCTAGGTTCCACAACTTTAATCTGCACAGATAAGACGGGCACGGTGACCGAAGGGGAAATGCGGGTAACCACAGTGATTACCAGCCAGCATAAGCTGGATTTATTGGCTTCCCCTTGGAAGAATATAGAAGCTGACAAGGAGATAGAAAAATTATTGGCAGTTTCTTTATTGTGCAATGATGCCATCGTAACAGATTTAACCAAGTCCCGGGAAGATTGGGAGATTATTGGCAGTCCGACGGAAAAAGCCTTATTGCTTTTTGGCTCTTTAGGCGGCCGCTTGAAAGATATTTATTTGAAGCACCCACGTTTGCAGGAAATACCTTTTGATTCCCAGCATAAGTATATGATGACCAGGCACCGGTATAATAGCGATCATGATCTGGTGTATATTAAAGGAGCGCCGGAGTTTATTATGGATTTCTGCTCTTATTATTTTCATGATCATAAGCCGGTTAAATTTACTGACTCTAAATTTGATCATTTCCAGAAAGCCTGGCAGGAATTAAGCAAGGACGGCCTGCGGGTATTGGCTTCGGCATATTTACTGGCGCCCAAGAGCTTGGAATCCTTAACCGAGCTGCTTAAAAGCCAGGAGTTTATTTTCTTAGGCTTTTGGGGATTAGAAGATCCGGTGCGCAAGGAAGCTAAAGAAACCTTGGAGCAGGCCAAGGCCGCTGGTATTAAAACCGTAATTATTACTGGAGACAATAAATTTACCGCTAAGAAGATTGCGGCTATTCTAGGCTTGGAGGTGGATGAGGAAAGCGTAGTCAGCGGCGAAGATTTACTGCAGATGACTGACGATGAATTGGCTAAGAACATTACCAAGATCAAGCTTTATGCCCGGGTAACGCCGGCAGATAAATTAAGGATTATCCAGGCCTGGCAAAAAAGAGGAGAGGTGGTGGCGATGACCGGCGATGGCGTTAATGATGCGCCGGCTTTAAAAGCGGCTGATGTCGGCGTGGTAGTGAACTCCGGTTCGGATGTAGCCAAGGAAGTGGCGGACTTGATTTTATTGGACAATAATTTTAAAACTATTGTGATGGCCGTCAGGCAGGGTAGAATGATCTTTGCTAATGTCCGCAAAGTCATTTTATATTTATTATCTGACAGCTTTGCCGAGATCTTAATTGTTGGTTTAGGAATTATCTTTGGCTTGCCTTTACCGCTATTAACTGCTCAGATCTTGTGGATTAATTTAATTGCGGACGGCTTGCCGAGCTTAGCTTTGACCATGGAGCCGGAGGATAAAGATGTTATGGAGCATAGCCATCGCTCCCGCAACAGGCATTTATTCGGTTTTGAGAATAAATTCCTCATTGCCGTTATTAGCTTGGTAGCGGGTTCAGCCAGCTTATTGGTATTTCACTGGTTCTGGACGCAGACTAATGATCTGGCTTTAGCCAGAACGGTAGTCTTTACTGTTTTAAGCTTAAGCACTTTGCTTTATGTTTACAGCATTAGGAGTGTAGAGAACAGCATTTTTAATTCTAATCCTTTTAAGAATGTTTATTTGAATTTAGCGGTATTGTTTGGCTTGGGCTTGCAGCTGATTGCTATCTATATTCCATTCTTTAATAAGGCTTTGCATACGGTGCCTTTGACTTGGGCAGAATGGCGCTTTATCTTAATCTTCATTTTCCTGATTATCCTGATGATTGAGATCATTAAATACTTGTTTATTATCTACCGGAAGAGGATGGGGAAGTAGTTTGTCTTTTTGACAAATCTACTAACTTATGTTTATATATAAATATATGCAGATATTAATTGCCAAATTGAATAATAATTACAATAATAACCGATTGATTTGACCGGCAATTTTATATATATAAAATTCACTTTATTTAATAAAAAACCGGTCAGTATGATCGGTTTTTCTTTATTCCGGGGTAGTTGAGTGGTACAACGCTGCACTGTTAATGCAGATACCGCTGGTTCGAATCCAGCCCCCGGAGCCAAGAAATTATAAACAATAAAAATATATTGACAAACGATAAGAGATAAGCTATAGTGTAATTATTAATAATTTAAATAATAATTATGAAAAAAGGCTCAGTAATATTTCTAAAAATAGTAATTTTATTCATTGGGGCCGTGGTATTAATAGGCCTTATTAGATTTCCCTTAACTGAAGGCAGAGCGGTTAATTTAGACTTGATTCAAATTTATTTTGATCCAGTTATTGTGTATATGTATATAGCTTCTATTCCTTTTTTTGCTGCTCTTTACCAGGCATTTAGATTATTAGGATATATTAAGCAGAATAAAGTATTTTCACTAAACTCTATCAGATCTTTGAGGGCGATAAAATATTGTGCGCTAGCGATAATTGGCTTTATTGTATTAGGAGAAGCTTATCTTATTGTTACTTGGCATGGTAATGATGATATTACTGGTCCTATTTCCTTAGGCATTATTATTACTTTTATTGCTATTGTCGTAACTACTGCCGCTGCTGTTTTTGAAAAACTTTTACAAAGTGCCGTAGATCTAAAGTCTGAAAACGATTTAACGGTTTAAAAAAATAATATGGCGATTATCATAAATATTGATGTAATGCTGGCTAGAAGAAAAATGGGAGTAACCGAGCTTGCTGATAAAGTCGGTATTACTCTGGCTAATATTTCCATATTAAAGAATGGGAAGGCCAAAGCAATTCGTTTTTCTACATTATCAGCTATTTGCCAGGCTTTGGAATGTCAGCCCGGAGATATTTTAGAGTATAGAAAATAATAGTATTATCTTAAAAGAAAAAGCAGTCCATCACAGTGGACCGCTTGTTTTTTTGCGCTTCAGCTTAGCCGCAGATTTCCAGCCGGCGGTCATCAAGGTTGATGATCGTAACCAGCGGATCAAAGAAGTCTCTCATCTCCGGAATTTGTTCACCAATATGTTTCATGGCAAACTCCGCTAGATAGCGAGACTGCTCAATAGCTGCCAGCCTGTCGATACTTCGACGGTAGGGTGTAGAAATTAGCAAAACGCCTTTTTCATTGGCATCAATGCGACCCTCAGTGACATTGGACTGTAGAATGCTAGCAGCAGTTACAATGGCATTGTCTAATGCCGGCTCACAAGGGCCAATGATTAAAGCAAAGTTGTCATTGTCCAGCCAGTCAAAGCCTTGGCCGATGGCTAATACTCTTTCGCGGTGAGCCAGGAATTTTTCCTGGTGAGAACTGCCGTTTTTGCGCAGATGATTCACATTGCCCAAGAGCAGGGGAATCATGTCGGAAAGAACAACATCGGGAAAGTCCGGATACATTTCTGCTAATCTTTTTTCAAAAAAAGCAGCTAAATTATCCAAAGGAACTTCGCGCAGATCCAGCACTTCGCCATTGAGTCCATGGAAGATCAAGGCATCACTGTCGGTTTCAATTCCGACTAATACTGGCCAAATGCGTTTACCATAGCAAGAGGCAACTTGATCACGAAATTGGCGGATGCCAGCGACAGCTGCGTCCCGATCATAATTAAAACCGCGGCAGCCAAGGTGTGCGTCTGTTTTTGACCAGTGGTAGGTGGTCATCAGCAGCGCTTCATGGTATTTACCATGAGCGTGGTCGGCCCACTGATCAAGAGAATCACGCATGAGGGGCCAACCGACATTATACTTTCCGCCGATATTACGGAAAGGATAAACAATACCAAAAGGAAGACCGGCTGCTCGCCTGACGTTTACTCGTCCATCCATGCACATGGTAGCGGCCAAATGAGTTTTGTATTGGCCACGATATGTGCGTCGTAGATTGATATTGTCAACAAATTCTTTGGATTTAGCAGCATTCATATCCAGAATTTGTTGTTTTAGCAGTTGGGGCATTGTTCCTCTGTTATTTGGTTGCTTAGTTAGAATTATGGCAGGCATAAGTATACACTTAAGGTAGAAAAAATCAAGAGGTTTTAGCATTGGCTATAGGTGTTTTAAAGGTAGTATCTGTGGTATAATGTAAAAAGTTAAGCATTAATATATAATTTATGCGCAATTTTAAACTAATAGGCTTATTAGCTTTTGGCTTAATTAGCCTCTTAGCTTGGCAAGTACAGGCTAAGGAAATGACGGTTTTGGGTGTTAAAGAAGGCAGCGACCTTACGGTTGAGTGTCAGAATCCAGTCACCAAGACTATTGCTCCCACCAAGGATGATGATTGGGAAAAGGGATTAGATGTTTCCGGCCACGATGATATCCAAGCTTATCGGGTGAAATTAGACAATGGCCAGTGGTCTGACTGGTATGTGCCGGGCATTAACGATATTGACTGGCAGAAGAATGCTGACGGCAGCCAAAGACGGCTCTGGGCGCGTTTTACAGACTATACCCATGAAATAATTGTCTGCGATGATGACAGTAATAAGCCGGAGAATGACAATGATTTAGATGATGATAGCACTAAGCCAAGTGATGACAGTTTAAATCATGGTAGCCAATGCACCAGCGTTATTGCCAAGCCGACTATGGATAAATATTGGGAGAATCTGCATTTAGATGTTTCTGCTCATCCGGAAATTATTAAATACCGCATTCGCTGGTGGAGTGGAGAATGGTCACAGTGGTATACCACCGGAGTGGATGATCTGGATGCTAAGGTTAACACTGATGGTACAGCCAGAAGAATGTGGTCATATTTTACTGATCATGTGCATGAATATGTAAAGTGTGCAACCAGCACTACTAAGCCAGATGTTAAACCAGTAGAAAAGCCGACCACCAAACCAACAGACAAACCGACTGAAAGTGGACAAGCTTTGAATCAGCCGGAATATTATTATTACGATAAATCCATTTACGAATCACCAATTGTTGACTTTTCTCCGTATTGGCCAATTTTACCTGGTGATGTGAAAGGTTATGTAGTTTTAAGAAAGAATATTCCCGCCAAATACCGCGCTATTGGGGAAAGCAGTTGGCAAACCAGCACGGTCAAACCAACCAGGGCTAGCGATGCTTTGCAGGCTTGCCAAACCCATTTTCCTGGCAGCTATGTGGCTTTGAGCATGGATAATCGATCTTACAAGCCTGCTTGGTATAAATATATCGGTACGAGGGAAAATGGCCGCTGGTTGACTTTTGCCTGTATGACGCCGCCGACTAACGGTTTAGGCGCTATGCCTACCAGTAAAGATTTGGGAGCAATTAGTTATTTTTATGGCAAAGTGAATAAGTATTATACTCCGGTTAATACCAGTAATAATGCTGATGCTGCCTGGACCACTGATCCTGACGGCGTGAGCGGAGCTAATATTGATGCGGTTAAATACTGCCAGAAATGGTATCCAGCCACTAAATCTGCCGAGTTTATCGGCAACACCATTATTGGGAATTGGGCGACTAGAAGTTTTGGTGCCTACTATGATGCCGGCGGACAGACTTTTGCCTGCCGAGCAACGGAAGCAGCAAGTATTAAGACTTTTGAAGATGATGAGCAAGTGAAACCGGAAGAAGAAAAGCCAGAGATCAAGCCGGAAGAAAAGCCGTCAATTAAACCAACGCCCAGCTTAAAAACTACCGAGAGCCTAATTAAAGCCAAAAATGGCGGCGTCTACTTAGTAGATAAAGAAAAGAAAGTTAAAAAGCCAATTGTTGATCAAAAAATATTGGAGATTAACTATGCTGATGTGAAGATAGAGAATAAACCGGAAATTCTGGAGGAATTAAAAGATGAGGCGCCAGTTAAATTAGCTGACGGCACTTTAGTCAAGACTGTAGAAAATCCCCAAGTTTATATCATTGCTGAAGGCAAGCGCCACTGGATCAAGGATGAAGAAACTTTTAAATCATTAGGTTATGATTTTAAGGATGTGCAGACCGTCAATCAGCGCGTAGTGCAATTGCAGCCAGTCAGCACTCCAGTAGAACTTCCTGCTGAATAAATAATAGACAAAACAAGACCGCCGTTAAATACGGCGGTCTTTATCTTGACAGAATAATATTAATTTGCTAGAATAATTTTTGTCTATTTTTTTGTTCTTAATCAGTTGCTGGAGTGGCTGAGTGGCTAAAAGCATCGGTCTGACACCCGACGATGAGCATATGAGACCAAGAAATCTGAAGCTATAAACACAGGCGGATTTCTCCAAGATTTCTTGGAATCATTCATCTCCGCAGGTTCGAATCCTGCCTCCAGCGCAATTCATTGGCGTCATAACTCAGTTGGTAGAGTGCCGGACTGCAAATCCGGAAGTCGGCGGTTCGATTCCGTCTGGCGCCTCATAAGTCTATACTTTCCAGTATAGACTTTTTTCTTTATTTTAGGTATTATTTCTAATGATAACCATAATAAATGGAAAGAGTTTTAATTAAACATTTAGCCGATTTTGTCGGCAAAGAAGTAGAGCTTAACGCTTGGGTATATAATTTCCGTTCTTCGGGCAAAATTGCCTTTTGGCAATTAAGAGATGGGTCGGGATTTACCCAGGCGATTTTAAGTTCCAGCGAGCTAGCTGAAGATAAATGGGAGCAGGCTAAGCAAATCAGCTTAGAAAGTTCAGTGCAGATTATTGGCAAGGTTTCCCAGCATCCCAAGAATAATGAATATGAAATTCAAGTTTCAGATTTTTCTTTTTACCAGATTGCTGAGGAGTATCCCATTGGCAAGAAAGATCATGGCATAGACTTTTTACTGGATCAGCGGCATTTATGGCTACGTTCTGCTAAACAATGGGCTATTCAACGCGTACGCAATACCTTAATCCTGGCTACTTATGAATTCATGAAGGAAAATAATTTTATTAAAATAGATTCTCCTATTCTTACTCCCAATGCCTGTGAAGGCACCACAGAATTATTTAAGCTGAAATATTTTGATACTTTCGCTTATCTATCCCAGTCTGGACAGCTATATCTGGAAGCAGCTATTGCCGCTCATGGCCGGGTATTTGACTTTGGTCCGGTTTTTCGAGCAGAAAAGTCTAAGACTAGGAGACACTTAACAGAATTCTGGATGATGGATGCGGAAATGGCGTTTATTAATTTGCAGCAGAATATGGATGTACAGGAGGAGCTGATTAGATTCATGGTCAAAAAAGTGTTGGCAGAGAATAAAGAGGAGTTAAAAATATTAGAAAGAGACATTAAGCCATTGGAGAATATTACTAAGCCATTTTACCGCTTAACGCATGCGGCAGCAGTGGAAAAATTGCATAAGCTTGGTTCTAAGATTAAGGCAGATGATGATTTGGGAGCAGAAGATGAAACGATGCTGACTAAAGAGTATGACAATCCCATTTTTATTACCCACTATCCAGCTAAAGTCAAAGCTTTTTACATGAAGAGGGATGAGGAGGATAAGGATCGGGCACAGTGTGCGGATTTACTGGCTCCCGAAGGCTATGGTGAGATTATTGGCGGTTCCATGCGTGAAGATGATTACGATACTTTGTTAAGCAGAATTAAAGAGCATAAGTTGCCGGTTAAGGAATTTGAATGGTATTTAGACTTGAGAAAATATGGTTCTGTTCCCCATGGCGGATTTGGTTTCGGTTTGGAGAGAATTGTTTCCTGGGTCTGCGGTTTGCAGCATGTAAGAGAGTCTATTCCTTTTCCCCGGACGATTTACAGATTAAAGCCTTAAATTTTACCCCATTAAAAATGGGGTTTAGCCACCCTAGCTCAGCTGGTAGAGCAACGGTATCGTAAACCGTGGGTCGCCGGTTCGATTCCGGCGGGTGGCTCCACGAATAATTAAAGAAATAAAATGAAAAACTACGTCAAAGAAACAGTTAGTTTAGAAATTGGTTCGGCTGTCACTTTAAAAGGCTGGGTGCATATTTACCGCCGGATGGGAAAATTAGCTTTTATTGAATTACGCGATTCTACCGGCATTGTCCAGGTAGTTTGCGTGCCGGATGAAATGACAGCAGATTCTAGAGAGTTGTTAGACAAAGTTAGACCGGAGTTTGTGGTGAAGATTACTGGTATTATCCAGGCTAGAGGTGAAAAACAGAAACGTCCAGATCAGTTGACCGGTAATATTGAGATTCTGGCTAAAGATTTGGAGATTATTACTGAAAGCTTAACGCCACCTTTTGAGATAGATAATGAGGAAAGACAGGCTAATGAAGAATTAAGATTAAAATACCGCTATCTGGATTTACGGCATGAAAGAATGGCACGCAATATCCGTAAGCGGCATGAAACTATCCGTTTCTTCCGTAATTATTTGAGTGATAAAGGCTTTTGTGAAGTACAAACGCCGATTCTATCCAAATCCACGCCAGAAGGAGCACGGGATTATTTAGTACCATCGCGAATGCATCCCGGCCAATTCTTTGCCTTGCCACAAGCACCACAGCAATACAAGCAGCTTTTAATGGTGGCTGGCTTGGAAAAGTATTTCCAGATTGCACCTTGCTTTAGAGATGAAGATGCCAGAGCTGACCGTTCACCGGGAGAATTCTACCAATTGGATATGGAGATGTCTTTTATGACCCAGGAAGAGATTTTAAACTTAGTAGAGGATATGATGACTAAGATGGTGCAGGCAGTCTGGCCGGAGAAAAGAATTATGCAGACGCCCTGGCCCAGACTGAACTATGAGGAAGCGATGGCTCAATATGGCAATGACAAGCCGGATTTGCGGAAAGACAAGAATGACAAGGATGAACTGGCTTTTGCCTGGGTAATTAACTTTCCATTATTTATGAAGCAGACGGAGGAAGATAAATTCCACTATGCCGGCAAAGTCTGGGGTCCGTCGCATAATATGTTTACCGCCCCCAAGGAAGAAGATATTCCGCTATTGGATACTGATCCAGGCAAGGTCAGATCTTACCAGCATGATTTGATTTTAAACGGCTTTGAAGTAGGCGGTGGCGCAGTGAGAATCCACGACAGCAAATTACAAGAAAAAATCTGGGATTTAATTGGCTTCACTGCTGAACAGAAGAAGCAATTTAAGCATTACATTGAAGCTTTTAGCTATGGCGTACCGCCGCATGGTGGTATTGCTCCCGGCCTAGATAGACTATTGATGGTGTTATTGGGAGAGAAAAGCTTGAAGGAAGCGGTAGCTTTTCCCTTAACTTCAGATGGCCGTGATCCGATGATGGAATCTCCGGCGGAGGTGACTTCAGAACAATTAGCGGAATTGGGTATAACGGTAAAAAATAAAAGTTAATGCACAAGATCCAGTTGGAACAATTTGAGGGACCTTTAGATCTACTGCTGCAGCTAATTGAAAAGCAAAAACTGCAAATTACCGAAATATCTTTAGCTAAGGTAACGGACCAATATCTGAACTATATTGACCAGAGCGGTGATATTGCCAGTGAAGAAGTGGCGGATTTTTTATTAACTGCCTCCAAGCTTATTTATTTAAAATCCAAGTACCTATTACCCAATCTAGAATTGGAAAAAGACGGTGAAGCAGATGATCTGGAACGGCAGTTAAAAATCTACCGGCAGTATTATGAAGCAAGCAAGGTGGTTAACAAGCTGTGGGCGAGGAATCGCTTAAGCTATACCCGCCAAGCTCCTTTCAAGCTGGAGCAGGAGCAGGGCTTTAATCCACCGCCCAATCTGCAATTATCTCAGCTTCAGGAATTATTCCAAGGGATTTTATCTAGAATTGAGAAAATTGTTAATCTACCCCAGCGAATAATTGCCAAAGCTGTCTCTATCGCAGAAAAGATCAGGCATATTAAGGATTTAATTAAGTCCAGCACTAAGATTACTTTCAGCAGCTTGCTTAAGGATAAGCAGAATAAAATGGAAGCGATTGTCAGTTTCTTGGCAATGCTGGAATTAGTTAAGCAGAGGGAAATTGCTGTATCTCAGGATGGGCTTTTTTCCGAGCTGCATTTGCAGCATAAGCAAGTTAAAGAAATAGAATTCTAATATGAGCAAAAATAAAATAAAATCACCTTTGGAGAGTTTGTTAATGGCGGTGGGCAAGCCTTTATCTTTTAAGGAAATTGCCGATTTGTTAGAAACAGAAGTAGAAGAGATAAAACAGGCGATTGAGGAATTGCAGGAAGAATACAACCAACCGGATAAGGGTATGCACATTGCTGTTAATAATGGCAAAGTGCAGTTAATTTCCAATCCAGAGAATACCAAGATCCTGCGCCAGTATTTTGCCGATGAAGCTACGGGAGAATTAAGCAAAGCCTCTTTGGAAACTTTGACTATTGTCGCTTACCGGCAGCCAATTAGCCGGGAAGAACTAGAGCAGATCAGAGGAGTTAATTGCAGCGTAATTCTGCGCAATTTAATGATCCGTGGCTTAGTAGAGACTAAGGAAGAAAAAGACGATTTAGTGCCTAAGTATTTGGTTACCATAGACCTGCTGCGCCATTTAGGCTTAAATGCTGTCACCGAACTCCCGGATTATGATAAGCTTAACAGCGATGATAATTTACAGAGATTATTAGAACAAAGCGCTAAAGATAATGATCTCCATCAAGCCAATTAGACTAGCTAAGTTTTTAGCCGATCACGGCATTGCTTCCCGACGTAAAGCAGAGGAGATTATTCTGGCTGGACGGGTTAAGGTTAATCATCAGCTGGTGAAAGTGCTGGCCACCTTGGTTGATCCAGCTAAAGACCAAGTAGCAGTAGATAACACCTTAATAACTTTAGAAAAAAAAGTATATTACCTCTTAAATAAGCCGGTTGGATATGTTTCTTCGGTGGCGGATCCGCATAATCCCCAGAACATTTTGCAATTATTGCCTAAAGGGGAGAGGATTTATCCCGTAGGAAGATTAGATAAGGACAGCCAGGGATTATTGTTAGTCACTAATGACGGAGAATTAACTTATCTGCTTACCCATCCCAAGTTTAAAATCCAGAAGAAATATCTGGTCAAAGTAGATAAGCCGCTTAATGAGCAGGTAATTAAGAAGTTAAAGCAGGGCATTAGACTGGAAGAGGGATTAGCTAAAGCAGATGAAATTAAATTAAAAAATAATGAGGAACTGGTAATTACTATCCATCAGGGCTGGAAGCGTCAGATTAGGAGAATGCTGTCTGCTTTAAATTACCAGGTTAAGGAATTAACTCGCTTAGGAGAAGGCAGGCTTACTTTGGGTAATTTGCCAATAGGTAAGTATAGAAAGATTAATAAGGAAGATATAATTTAATGTGGGAAATTGCCGCTAAAATTTTTTTAAGCTTAAATTTATTGACTTTACCGGTCAATTATTTACCGACTATTAAATACAGTGAAAATAATCAGCCAGCAGTTACTTTAGAGCAGCAGTTAGTAGAGGCAGACAGACTACCGCATAAAAAAGATAATAATTCTTTCGGCGTTAAAATTAATTCTCCAGCCGCCGCGGTTATGGATAAAGCTACCGGCGCTATTCTATGGCAGAAGAATGCTGAAGAAGTTAGATCAATCGCTTCTATTACTAAATTAATGACGGCTTTAATTTTTTTAGAGCATAATCCTGGTTGGCAGACTAAGGTAATATTGGAACAGCAGGATGAAGCTAATGGCGATACTCCGGAGATCTTAAGGGGAGAAGAGGTGACAGTAAAAAATTTGTTCTATACCGCTTTAATCGCTTCAGATAATAATGCCGCTTATGCTTTGGTGCGCAGCACTGGTTTGTCAAAAGAGGACTTTGTCAAAGAAATGAATAATAAAGCAGGGGAATTGAAATTATTAAATGCTAAATTCGTCAGTCCTACCGGCTTGGAAAAAGATAATCAGGCAACAGCTAAGGAGGTTTTAGCATTGGCTAAAGTTGCTTTAACTAACTCAGATATTCAGGCAGCGGTGAGTTTGCCGGAATATACTTTTACGGCCGTCAGCGGCAGAGAGCATCGGGTATTTTCCACTAATAAGCTATTTGGCAGCTATTTGCAAATTATTGGCGGTAAAACTGGGTACATTGAAGAATCCGGTTATTGCTTAGTGTCGGAAGTAGCCAATGCCGATGATGATCGGATAATCACTGTAGTATTAGGTGCAGATTCCAATGACGGTAGATTCCAGGATTTGAAGATTTTAACTACCTGGATTTTAAATAATTTTAGCTGGTCTTAACCGGCTATTTGTCGTATAATTATATAGTAAAATTGTTTAATTTATGGCAGATAAAAAATACATAATTGGCAACTGGAAAATGCAATTGGCTCCTGCTGAATCGGTTAAGCAAGCAGAGCAACTAAAGAAACTGCTAAGCAAGAGTCGCTTACCTTCAGAAATGCAAGTAGCAGTGGCACCGGATTTTTTAAGCTGGATTAAGGTTGCGGAAGTTTTGCGGGGCAGCAAGATCCAATTAGCTTCCCAAGACGGCTGGTGGGCAGATAAAGGGGCGTATACCGGAGAAATTTCTTTGGCGATGCTTAAGAAATTAGGCTGCACTTATGCGATTATTGGTCATTCAGAAAGGCGGCAGCAGGTTAATGAGACCAATGAGTTGATTAACCAGAAAATAAAAGCGGCTTTGCTTTATGATTTAGTTCCCATTTTATGCGTTGGTGAGACTTTTGCCGATAGAAAAGAGGGACGCAAGGAAGTGGTAATTATACAGCAGGTGCACGCTGCTTTAAATAAGGTAGATATTCTTCCCCAGCAAACTTTAATTATTGCCTATGAGCCGGTCTGGGCAATTGGCTCCGGCCAGGCCTGTGATCCGCAGGAAGCTAAGCATACCGCTTTGGTTATTAAGCAAGCCATGCTTGATGTTTTGGAAGATCAGGATCTGCCTTTGGTGGAGATAATCTATGGCGGTAGCGTAGATAAGAATAATATAAAAAATTATTTGGCTATTCCTGAAATTAAAGGCGCTTTAGTCGGTGGTGCCAGTTTAGTTGCCGACAATTTTATGGAATTAATTAAGCAGGCTTAACATATGCTAGTTCCTATTCAAAAGATTTTTAAAGCAGCCCAGCAAGGTAAATTTGCCGTTGGCGCTTTCAATACTTCCAATCTGGAAACTACTTTGGCTATTATCCGGGCAGCAGTTAAACTTAAATCCCCGGTGATTATCCAGACATCAGAGTCGGCTATTAGCTATTCCAATCTTAAATCTATTTACAATTTAATTAAAACTGCGGCAGAAACTGAAGGAAAAACTGTGCCGATCAGCATTCATTTAGATCATGGCAAGACTTTATCCGTAGTGAAGAATTGCATTAAGATCGGGTATAATTCCGTGCATATTGACGCTTCGGAAAAGGATTGGAATACTAATGTCAAATGGACTAAGGAAATTGTCAAATTAGCCCGTCGCAAGGGAATTGGCGTGCAGGCGGAACTGGGAGCAATTTTAGGCAAGGAAGGGCTGGTTAAATTAAAGAAAGGTGAAATTAAAATGGAGGATTTACTGACTATTCCTGCTCAGGCTAAGAAATTCGCGTCTTTGACTAAAATAGATTCTCTAGCCGTAGCGGTTGGTACTATTCATGGCAGCTTCAAGGGGGTGGAAAAGGTAGATCAGCCTAGATTGCAAAAAATCCACAAATTGGTTAAAATCCCCCTGGTTTTGCATGGCGGTTCGGGATTAAGCCCGGCGGTGTATAAGCAAGCGATTAAAAATGGGATTAGGGTGGTTAATATCGATACTAATCTACGTCTAGCTTGGAAAAAAGCCTTAACCAAGAGCTTAAAACAGCAGAAAGACTTAATTGATCCGCGGAAGATTTTGTCTCCCGGCACTGATGCTATTCAGGCGGAAGTGGAGCGGATGATTAAAATCTTAGGCAGCAACGGCCAAGCCAAACGAGTGTAATTTATGTGGAATATTATTTTTATAATTTTATTAATCTTATCTCTGGGTTTTTTAATCTGGCTGTTATTAAAAAAAATGCCCAATCTGGTGAATATTAATGTCAGCAATTTGCCGGAGTATAAGACCAAGCAGAAAAAGCAGGATATTCTTAAAACCAGGCTACAGAGGGATTTAGGCAAGGTTTTTGCTTCTGTTAAGACTTTATCTTTGCCGGCTAAGGAAAAAGTTTTTGATTTTTTCAAAGACAATTACAGCAAATTAAAGGAATTGGAAAAAGATTTGCGCCGCAAAAGCCAGCAGCAATTAACTTCCAGTCTGGATAAATCCCAAGCCGTAGATAAATTATTGACGGAGGCCAAGCAATTATTTAATGATGAAAAATACCAAGAAGCAGAAAGCGTTTTATTGGATGCTTTACAGATTGATCAGTACAGCATTGAAGTGTACAAATTGTTGGCAGATGTCTATTGGGAAGAGAAGGAATATGAGCAGGCCAAGGATACTTTACAGTATTTATTAAAGCTTACGCACAATGAGGATGCGGGAGTTTTTTCTTCCTTAGCTTCCATTGCCAAAGAAAGAGGTAATTTAAAGCAGGCTGAAGATGATTATCTTAAGTCAATTTCTTTAGTTGAAGATAATTATTTGAATTATTTGAATTTAGCCCAAGTTTATTTAGAGCTTGATGATAACCACAAAGCTTTGGAAACCGCTAAACATTCTTTAATTTTAGCGCCTAATAACCCTAAAGTGCTTGACTTTCTGATTGAACTTAGTATAATTATGCGCGACAAAGAATTAGCTAAAGAGTACTTAGAAAGATTGAATTCAGTTAATCCGGATAATCAGAAGATCTCGGTTTTTGCCGAACAGATAGAGGAGATAAAATAATATACGTGGGTCGGTACCAGAGCGGTCAAATGGGGCAGACTGTAAATCTGCTGGCCTTGTGCCTTCGGGGGTTCGAATCCCTCCCGGCCCACCAGATAATTACACTAAATAGCTTATACACAGGCTATTTTTTGTTATTTATTTGACAATTACTAAAATTTATGTTATTTTATAGCCAGCAGTAAAAAGCTGATATGACTAGAAAAAAACAAGAAAAATATCAGTTAGATTTTCTTAAATATGCAGACCTAGCCAAAGATTCGGATCAGGACGGTTTATTTGATACCGAAGAAGAAATGCTAGGCACTGATCCCAATAATCCCGATACCGACAACGACGGGATGAATGATTATGATGAGATTAAGCACGGACGCAATCCTTTGGGCCCGGGCTTATTGCGTGATTTATTTATTCCTCATCCAGGCAATAATTACCAGCCAAAGTCTTTGCAGCCAAAAAGATTGTTGTTTTATGGTGTCACGGCGGTCGCTGTGAAGTTTATTGCTTTGCTTTTAGTTGTGTTTATCCCGGTAACTGCCTGGCTTACTCCTAATGTCATGAAAGAGGAAAGCCAGCAGATCATTGCTTTAACCAATAACTTACGGGCAACTCTTAGTTTGAAAACTTTGCAGCAGAATGAATTATTGCAGCAGGCTGCTTTAAGCAAAGCGCAGGATATGATGGTCAACCAGTATTTTGCCCATGTTGGCCCAGATGGCAAGCGGGCTTCTTCCTGGGTAAAGAGCGTTGGTTATGGTTACCGAGTAATTGGCGAGAATTTAGCTTTAGGTTTTGCTTCCGCTGGTGATGTGGTAGATGCTTGGGAAGCTAGTCCCACGCACTATGCTAATTTAGTTGATGAAGATTTTGCCGACATTGGTGTAGCCATGGTCAGCGGTAATTACAATGGTTATGATACCACCTTGGTAGCGCAGTATTTTGGCGCTCCGGTTGTCAAAGAAGTTCCGGTGTCAGAACCGGCAACAGTTGTTGAACCAGTTGTGCAACCACAAACCACGCCGGAAACAGTCACTGAAGAACCAAAAGCTGCTCCAGTAGTTGTTGACCAGCCTAGTTTGCCAGTAAGCAATGATATTGAAGAGCCGGAAACCGTGACAGTTATAGAGCCGGAACAACCATCAGAGGTATTAGCTGAACAGCAGGAGATTATTAAGCCAGCCTTGGGAGATCCGCAATTGATTTCACCGGCTAATGAGTATTTAACTAAGGATAATCAAGTAAACTTGGAGATTTTAGCTATTAATGCCTCTAAGGTATTTATTTGGCGCGATGATCAGCTGATTTTACAGCAAGATAAGAACCCGGAGTTTAACACTTTTTCTGTTGGTATTAATTTGTCTGAAGGCATTCATTCTTTGCAGGTTGAGGCAGTTAGAGACGAGCAGAGGAAGCTTTCACCTAAATATATCGTTATCGTTGACAATACCGCTCCAGCAGTTGATGAGTCCCGCTCAATTTTAGTGGTAGATGAACCGCAAGGCAAGACAGAAAAAATTATCCAAGCCACTGCTTATGTCAGTTCTGACACTTCGGAGGTTTATGTGGAATTTGCCGATCGCAGAATTGATTTGCAGTTGAATGAAGACGGCAGCTGGTCAGGCAGTATTATTATCTCTGAAGAAGAAAATGAAGAGATTTTCAATCCCGTAGTTTTAGCAACCTTAACCGCTACCGATCTAGCGGGTAATCAGGCGGTGGTTGATGTCGGTTGGGAAAATGTCAAACCATTGCAGACTTCTTTACTGAACCAGTATATTTATCTCAAAACTAATCAGTCCAAAGAAGTAAAATCTGTGTTCAGCTTGGGAGACTGGTATTACAAGATTTTATTAGCGATTGCCGTTATTGCCTTAGCTTTGAATGTTTTTGTCAGATTCAATAAGCAAAGTCCAAAAACTGTGTTATCTGGCATGGGTTTTATTGGTTTAATTCTAATTTTATTGGTACTTTAGCGCAAATCACCAGTTGTTATTAAAATTGGAGATTTGCTTTTTTATTTACAAAAATTGGTTAATATTTTATAATAAAAAATTGACTTGCTAAAATATTAACATTGTGGTATACAAAAATTGTATTTAAGCTATTTGAATTCTAAATGGATTCAGCTATTATCCTAATAATTAAAATAAATTTATGACCAAGTTAATTAAGGAGGCGTTGGTAAAAGCTCTAACCAATGCTCCTAAAAAGCGGGAAAGTTACCCATTTGTTGTGATGGCAGTTTTGGTAATAATGAGTGGTTTTCTTGCTTTTCATACTACTGCTACCACAGAAGAGCAGATTATCTCTGAAGAGCTGATTGAACAAGTGCCAATTGGCGCTCAGACCTTGGAAGAAGAATACCAGTCATTTTTAACAGCTAATCCCGGTATTGAACAAACCAAGCCAGCAGGAGATGGTCAACTGTTTACTATGACTACTGAAGAAGAATGCCCAGAAGGTCAGCATATGTCATATGCCTGGGTAGATGGTTATTATTCTGGTCCTTGGTGGAATTTTATATGGAATGAAGGTTAT
Source organism: uncultured Gammaproteobacteria bacterium (assembly GCA_964638415.1). Classification (GTDB taxonomy): domain Bacteria; phylum Patescibacteriota; class Patescibacteriia; order UBA1558; family GWA2-36-10; genus CAZWYP01. Next base: position 78,164 of record CAZWYP010000003.1, on the reverse strand, counting down.
TGGGAGAGCAATGGCTGTGTAGCAGACATGGAACAAACAGAAACCCCGCAATGTGGCATTTTAGAAGCATATGAAGGAAGTTGGACTCCTGCCGAATACGATTATACTTGCACTGATTGGGGATTTCGTCGCTTTGGTCATCTGGATTGGCGTTGGACCTGTATGCAGGGTGAAGAAGTTATTTCCGGCGGTTATTGGGAAGGCCAATGCGTGCAGGTTTATGAATGCTGGGATGGTAATGATGTAAATGGCGACGGTTGTAATGTTAATCATGAATTGGAAGATTCTTATTTCTGCAAGGAAGTGACTGGTCAAACTGGTTGGTTTGGTCGTTATTTTAATTATTCCCGTGAGCATAGTGATATGAATTTGCCTGGTTATGAATGGCCGGATGATCAGCATGGCGATCCACTGGGCGCTTGGGATGCTGATTGGTATAGTAATGACTACTTTAAATTTAATCGAGTAGACAGCAATTTGGAATTTGGAGCAGATTTCTTCCCATTTGATATGGCACCGGAAGAAATTGATAACAATCACGAATATCATTTTGGTGCTCATTGGCGCGCCCAGGTTACTGGTTTAGCTAATCCAGCAGATTGGGCAGCTACTCCCACTAATCATTTTGACGCTTATGATTTTACTTTGACTTCCGATGATGATTCTTGGATCTATGTTGATGGCGTCTTGGTTTATGATAATTCTGGCATTCATGCCCCAGCTACCATTAATGGCAGTTTGAATTTATATGGTGAGCACATTATCGATATCTTTTTTGCGGAAAGACATATTGTGGGATCTCATATGTATTTTGCTTTTGAATATCCAGAAAATGTAAAAATCGTTCCGATGCCTGAAGACTGCCAGACTGTTACCGGTAGTATTTGCGGATTGAAATTTAACGATACCGACCATAATGGTAAATACAATGGTGAAGATTATCCAATGTCTAAATGGCAGGTTAATTTATTTGATGCAGTTCCGAGTTATGCAGATGATGTTTGGGCCGATGAGGTTTCCAGCCATACTTTAGGTGAATATTATTTCCATTTTACTGATGAGGTGAGCGAAGAATCTCAGGAGATAACAAGAAATGCTTTTATGACCAATTATGGCAATCCAGACAGGACTTTAGGGCCGGCTACTGGTATGGATCCGTTTAATTATTATGCTATGGGCGGCGGCGGTGAACTGATCTTGGAATTTGATAACATTATCATGAATGGATCGGGAGATGATTTGGAATTATTCCATCTTAGCGCTTATAGCGAAATAAATCCGGAATTTATTGTTTGTGCTGATGTTTATGCTTCCCAAGATCAAACAAATTGGGAGTATTTAGGCAATAATTGTGATGCTGATGATAATACTTTTGATTTAGGATCACTACCCTGGGCTCATTATGCTAAATTAGTAGATACTACTGATTTAAAAACCATTGCCCAAACCCTACCTGACAATATTAATTTCTTTATCGGTGGTTTTTCCGTTGATGCCGTTAGCGCTATGAATTCCTATTCTTTCTCTAATGAACCGATAGCCACCGCTTGGACCGATGAAAGCGGCTATTGCTTTAATGATTTAGAGCCAGGTTATTATGAAGTTTGTGAGGTCATGCAAGAAGGCTGGGAAAACAGCACTCCATTATGTCAAAAAGTCTGGTTGGAGTCAGGAGAAACAATTAACGTTGATTTCGGCAATCATTTACCATTACCCACTGCTACTTATGAGGTTAGCAAAACTTTATTAACTGAAGGAGAGGTTAATCCTGGAGATGTTTTGGAATTTAATTTAAGCGTGACTAACACCGGTTCTGTGGATATTACCAATATTGATATCCGCGATTTATTTACCTCTAGTATTTTGGAATTCTCCAATGCTTCAGTACAACCCGATGTAATGAATACCAGTTCTTTAGCTTGGTTGGGTGGTATTGATGAGGACGGTGTGCTTGATGCTGGTCAGACCTGGACTATTAATGTTTCTTTCCTTGTTCGAGAGGATGCCACTATTGATTCTTATGGGCATAATGTAATTTTAACTAACCATGCTTATGATGAGTATGGCCATTCTCTACCGGGAGGATTCCAATCTGTATGGTTCCAGGTAGTAGCTAATGAGGAAGAACCAGAAGTGCCTACTGGCGGCGGTGGAGGCGGCGGCGGTGGATTCTTAGGTCCAATAACTTTCTTGAATCAACCACCAATACCACAAGTATTAGGTGAGCAGGAAGTTGCTGATTGTGCGGAAATTGGAGATTATCCAGCCGGCAGCTTAATTGCGCAGTCTGGAGTTAGAGACGCCACAGTTTATTATATTAGTAATGATTGTGAACGTTATTTCTTCCCTGACGCTAAAACCTACTTTACTTGGTATGAAGATTGGTCTGGTGTCAGTAAAGTTAATTTGGATGATTTAACAGCTTATGCTAATAGTGGAGTGGCTATTACTTATCGTCCAGGTACTAAATTAGTAAAGACTCCAGAAAATCCTAATGTTTATGCAATAGAGCCTAAAGGAGTCTTAAGACTTATTCCTTCCATGGAGGTTGGTAATAACTTATTTGGCAGCAATTGGCTGAATAATATCCAGGATATTATTCCCTCATATTTTAATAGCTATTCAGTAAGTGATCAGGCACTATCTAGCACTTTGCCAACAGGAACATTAGTTAAAGACAGCACTGGTGGAGATCAGGTGTATTATATAGAAAACAGCGCTAAACGCATGTTTACCGGTGATGGATTTAATCAGAACAAGTTTAAATCCAAATATATCACTACCGCTGACTTAAATGGTTATGCTTTAGGTGCTAATATTGACACCTATGACTATAACCTAGCTGATCCACTAGAAGGCCGTGACCGCTAGATCTTGAATATTTGTGAAGATGTGCTAAAATGACTGGGCCAAAATTTGGCCCAGTCATTAAATTTAATAATTAGCCGTTGTAGCTCAGTTGGTAGAGCACTTCCATGGTAAGGAAGGGGTCTCGGGTTCAAATCCCGACAACGGCTCCATTCATTTTTTAATAAGGCTAAGATTAGCTTTATTTTTTTATATAAAAAACTATTGACAATATTATAAAAGTATTATATTATAATCTGTTGACCTTATCCAGATTTTATGGTAAGGAAACTATGTAAAAATTAATTGTGAAAATAACAAAAATGAGAGTTTTTCGCTATATTTCCATTGCCGCCATTTCTATTATGTTAATTGGTGGTTTTTTTGTGCCTAATTCTTCGGCTACCAGACCATGCAATGATGGTAATAATGTTAATGGTGATGGTTGTTCAGCTAATGGCCAGCTGGAAGAGACCTATACCTGTCAGAATATTACCCAGCAAAGCGGCTGGTATGGCCGGTATTTTAATTATTCCGCCAGCCATCCGGATATGGATATGCCTATTCCTCCTGGAGAAATGTTTGTTGACGGTGATCATGGCGATCCTTTGAGCGTAGAAGAGGAGTGGGATACCGATTGGTATGATCAGCAATATTACCGTTTCAACCGGGTAGATGCTGACTTGGAATTCAGCCAGGAAGGTGAAAGCCCTTATTCTTCAACATTTTTTCCATTTGATATGGCTAGAGAAGAAACGCATAATGGCCATGAATACCACTTTGGCGCATATTGGCGGGCGCAGGTAAGCGCTGCCAATCCCGGGGTTTATAATTTTAATATTACTTCAGATGATGATGCTTGGGTTTATTTGGACGGGGCTTTAGTGGCAGATAACTCATCTATGCATTATGCCTATACCATTCCTGGAGAAATGAATTTAACGGAGGGCAATCATATTGTGGAAATATTTTTTGCCGAGCGCCATGTTATGGGTTCAGCCATGAATTTCCGCTTTATTAATCCAGCCGGTTTAACTATTACTCCGATGCCAGTCGGATGTGAAAACCGTGCTCCTTTTGCTAGAGACGATCATTTCTATGTTTATGAGAACCAGACTTTGGTCAGAAGTGCCGCTAATGGCGTGTTAGATAATGATGGTGATCCAGATAATGGACCAGCAGCTATGTCGGTTAGCTTAGTTAGCGGACCGCAGCACGGAAATTTAGTCTTAAATGCCAATGGTTCATTTACTTATACTCCCCAGGCTAATTATTCTGGCACTGATGTCTTTACTTACCGCGTTTATGATGGTGAAGACTATTCTAATACAGCTAATGCTAATATTACGATTTATGATGTTACGCCGCCAGCCCAGTGTGGCAATGGACAATTGGAAACCGGAGAGCAATGCGATGATGGCAACGGCTTAAATGGTGATGGCTGTTCATTAAGTTGCTCCTTTGAAATTAGCTATTCTTGTGAGAATATTACCCAGCAAAGCGGCTGGTATGGCCGGTATTATAATTACCCAGTTAGCCATCCAGACATGCAATTACCCATTCCTAATCCAGATGACCAACACGGCGATCCTTTAGGACAATGGGATACCGATTGGTACAATGATAATCCTTATTTCCGCTTTTTGCGGGTTGATGCCAATTTAGCTTTTGGCGCTAACTTCTTCCCATTTGATATGGCAGCGGAAGAGTTTAATCAGCAGTACGGGCATGAATACCATTTCGGCACTCATTGGCGCGCACAAGTAACAGCAGCTACGCCTGGCAATTACCAATTCTCTTTAACTTCCGATGATGATTCCTGGGCTTATTTGGACGGTGTGCTAGTGGGAAATAACGGAGGCTTGCATGAAGCAGAAACGATTACCGGCACTATGAACTTGACTGCGGGCAGCCATATTGTGGATGTTTTCTATGCTGAACGACATACTTTTGCAGCAGAGATGGATTTCCATTTCTTAAACAGCCAAGGTTTGAGCATTGTTCCGATGCCGGCTGAATGTGAAAATCAAGAACCGGTTGCTGCCGATGATAATTACGCAGTTAACCAAAATAGCATTTTAATTACTGATTATTTAAATTCGCTGCTGGTTAACGATGATGATCCGGATGATCAGCCGATGCCCTTGACTGTGCAGTTAGTAGCAGGACCAAACCATGGTAATTTATTACTGGCTAATGACGGCACCTTTACTTATACCCCAGACACTAATTACTTTGGCCCGGATTCTTTCACCTACCGTGCTTTTGACGGCCAAGCCTATTCTAATACTGCCACAGTAAGTATTAATGTAATGCGGGTAAATGTTGTGCCTCAGGCCAATAACGACAGTTACCAGGCTGAACAGAACTCTGTTTTTAATGTTAATGCTGCCAATGGCGTTTTAGTTAATGATGATGATCCGGATGATTACCCCAATCCCTTAACAGCGGTTTTAGAAGGCAGTGTTTCCCATGGTAGCTTAACTTTGAATGCTAATGGCTCATTTAGCTATACTCCCAATGCTGGTTATTTTGGCCCGGATTCTTTCACCTACCGCGCTTTTGATGGAGAGAACTACTCTAATTCAGCGACAGTAAGTTTAACTGTTAGTAGAATAAACTATGTTCCAATAGCTAATGATGATTATTATTCTGTTGATGAAAATAGTGTTTTAATTACCAATGACACTAATGGCGTTTTAGTCAATGATGATGATCCGGATGATTACCCCAGCCCCTTAATAGCAGTTTTAGTCAGTTCTGCGAGCCATGGTAATTTGATTTTTAACGCTAATGGTTCATTCACTTATGTGCCAACTGATGATTATTTTGGTTTTGATTCTTTCACCTACCAAGCATATGATGGTGAAGATAATTCTAATTTAGCCACCGTGCATATTACTGTTGATCGGGTGAATTCAGTCCCTCAAGCTAATGATGATAATTATGCCGTTAACCAGAATACCGTTTTAGAGATTGCTCCCGCCGGCGTTTTAGTCAATGACGATGATCCGGATGATTATCCAACCTCTTTAGTGGCAGTTTTAGAGACCAATGTAAGCAATGGCAGTTTAACTTTGAATGCCAATGGCTCCTTTAGTTATACTCCCAATGCTGGTTATTTTGGCCCAGATTCTTTCACCTACCGCGCTTTTGACGGACAAGATAATTCTAATTTAGCCACCGTGTCTATTACTGTCAGCCAGGTGACAACCAGTTTTGAAACTACTAAACAGCTAATTACTACTGGCAGTATTTATCCCGGAGATATTATTGAATTTGAATTAAGAGTGACTAATACCGGTGGTGTAGCTTTGACTGACTTTGATGCTATCGACCAGTTTGATGCCAATCTTCTTACTTTTTGGCAAGCGCAGCCAACGGCTCCAGATGAGGTTACCAGCTCTACTGTAGCTTGGTATGATGTCTTAGTCGGTGACGATCCACTATTGCCAGGACAGAGCTGGATCCAGCATATTTATTTCCAGGTTAATCCTCAAGCTCAGCCGGGACAAGGCAGCAATGCTTTCTTAATTAACAATGTGGTGGACGGTAATAATAACAGCTATCCGGAGGGAGATAGTACGGAAACCACTTTTGAAATTTCAGAAGTGCCAGTGGAAAATATTGCCCCTATAGCTTTTGATGACCAATATTTCTTGGGCCAGGATTATAATGATGTTCCCGCTTCTTTGCAAATAGAAGAAAAACCGGTAGAGGAAAAAGTTAATTTATTAGAAGCAATCTCTACTAATATTGGCCGCTCAGCAGAGAGCATTGGTAAGCTGATAAGCAAGGCGATGATTAACGTTGCTAAGGCTATTACTATTGATGAAGCGCCGATTGACCAAGAACAGAAGATTGAGAATAAGATAGAACCAGTGGAGGTAATTAATGATACTACCGAGTTAAAGCCGGAAGAAGCAGATTTAACCCCTGTTAAGCCGGAAGTTTTGCCTGGCAATAATACCGGTAATACTCTTCCAATATTACCAATAGAGGTAGAAGTTAAGACTGAACAAGCGGCTTTAGTGGTTGATGCTGTTCATGGTTTATTAATAAATGACAGTGATCCTGACAGTGGCCCGCAAGGACTAACCGTGCAATTAATTGATAATGTCAGTCATGGTATTGTTGCTTTGAATCCTGACGGCTCATTTACTTATACCCCGGATGTTGATTACTTCGGTTCCGATTCCTTTACTTACCAGGCTTATGACGGTGAAGATTATTCTAATATTGCCACCGTCACTATTGTAGGTAATGAAATTCCGGTAGCCTTGGCCGATAGTTACCAGACTGAATTCGGACAGGCTTTGAATGTCATCACTGATTCTGGAGTGTTAGCTAATGACAGTGATCCAGACAACTACCCTAATCCGTTAACAGCGGTATTGGTAAGCAATGTTTCCCATGGTAGCTTGGTTTTGAACGCTGACGGCTCATTCAGCTATCTTCCGGCAGCGGATTTCTCCGGCACTGATTGGTTTACTTACCAGGCTTATGACGGCGAGTATTATTCTAATATTGCCACCAGCACTATTAATGTCTTGGTTGAAGAAAATGTAGCTCCAGTTGCTGTTGATGATAATTACCAAATGAATGAAAATACAGTTTTGAACTTAACTGCTGCTGAGGGTATTTTAGCCAATGATACTGATAATTCCACCAGTACCTTGACGGCGGTATTGGTAGATAACGTTGCTCATGGCAGCTTGACCTTAAATTCTAACGGATCATTATCATATACTCCTAACGGTAATTTTACCGGTGCAGATACCTTTACTTACCAGGCTTATGACGGAGAATTGTCTTCCAATGTGGCTACTGTGACTATTACCGTTAATGATGTTCCTGCCGGTGGCGGCGGAGGAGGCGGAGGAGGCGGCGGTGGCGGCTCTATTAATTTAGCGCCCCAGCTTGCCAGTATCATCATTGATGATGGTCGGCCAACTACTACTTCCAGCAATGTTACTTTGACTTTGTTTGCCAGCCATATGACTGATGCTTATTCACCGACTGATATGATGTTAAGCAATGATCCGAACATGAATGGCGCTACTTGGATTCCTTACAGCACTACTTATGATTGGACCTTGTCCTCAGGTTTAGGAGATAGGACGGTGTATGCTATTTTCCGCAATCGCCATGGCGTCAGCCAGAAAGTATCTGATGATATTGAAGTTATTTTCTCACCTCAGATCTTAGGTATTAAGGAGTTTGCCGAATGTACTGATGAGACCAAAGAAGGCGACTTAATCATGAACAAGAATGTTAAAGAGCATGCCACGGTGTATTATATCGGTGGAGATTGCCGTAAATATTTCTTCCCTGATCCCAAGACTTATTTCACCTGGTACAATGATTGGAGCAATATTAAGCGGGTGGATCTAGATATTCTGGATCAGCATCCTGACGGCGGCGGCATTACTTACCGTCCAGGCACTAAGCTAGTTACCAGTCTAGGTACTAACAAAGTATATGCCGTAGAGCCAGGCGGCCGATTGGTATGGATACCTAACCCAGAGATTGCTGCTAATCTGTACGGCCAAAATTGGCAGGATTTGGTCCAGGACGTCATTGAAGGCTACTTTATTACTACTTATGTCAAAGACGGCGAATTAAGCGATACTTTGCCTACTGGCACTATTGTAAAGAACGGCAGCCAGAAGTATTATATCCGCCAGGGCTTTAAATTGCCTTTCTTAAACCAACAGGCTTTTGCTGATAACAATCTTAAAGATAAGCACTTAATATCTACCAATGTCTCTAATTACGCTAATGGCGAGACTATTAACGGTTTTGTTAACAGCATTTGGGATGTGGTAGAGTCAGTGGCTAATAGGCGGTAATTAAGGATTAAGACAATCGGCGGGAACTAGTTTCCTGCCGATTTTTGTTATATACTACAAAAGTATTAAAGAAAACATTATGCCGGAACTGCCGGAAGTGGAAACAATTCGCCGCGGCCTGAAAAATAAGGTTATCGGCAAAGCTATTAGGGAGATAAAAGTCAAAAAGCCCAAGATAGTTAAACCAGCTGTTAAGCAATTCATTGGTTTTTTGCAGGGTAATAAATTTACCGATATCTCTAGAGTCGGTAAATTGCTAATGATTAAATTAGCCAGCGGCCATTATTTACTTATTCATTTGAAAATGACTGGACAGTTGATATATTTAAAAGGCAAGGATTTGGTAGCTGGCGGCCATAGCTTTAAAGAGCTAGGGGAATTACCCAATAAGCATACCCATGTGCTAATTAGCTTTGCTGACGGTTCTAATTTGTTTTTCAACGATTTGCGCCAGTTTGGTTATATGCAGGTGGTAGATAAGGAAGTTAAAGATAAAATAGTCGGCAGATTCGGCATTGAGCCTTTGCAGCATGATTTCACCTGGCAGAATTTTAGACAATTGTTTACCAATAAATCATCAGTGCTAAAATCTTTTTTATTGGATCAAAGCATTATTGCCGGTTTAGGAAATATTTATGTTGACGAGGTATGTTTCCGCGCCGGTGTTTTGCCGCAGCGCCGGATTAATACTTTAACGGAAAAAGAATTAAGGAAAATTTATCTAGCTTGCCAGTATATCATTAACAAAGCTATAATAAAAAAAGGAACGACTTTTAGGGATTATCGGGATACAGAAGGCAAAAGCGGTAATTTCGTCAAATATCTTAAGGTTTATGGACGGGGAGGGGAGCCTTGTCTTAACTGCCACTGCACTATAAATAAAATTAAATTAAACGGCCGCGGTACTCATTTCTGCCTGCGGTGCCAATGTTAATTATTGGTAAATAAGACTATGAAATTTACAGAAACAATTAATAAGTGGTCAGCTTGGACTTGGATAGTTATTCTGCTTACTATTCTTTCTACCTGGTATTGGCTTAATATGTTGCCAGCGGAAGTAATAACTCATTGGGGATTTGACGGTCAGCCCAATGGCTGGAGCAGCAGGGAATTTGCAGTTTGGTTTTTGCCTTCCCTGATGCTATTAATGTTAGCTTTATTTTACTGGCTGCCTAAGCTTGATCCGCGCAAAGAAAATTACAAAAAATTCAGCGATACTTATTATTTGTTTATTTTCGCTATTATATTATTTTTAGCTATTTTGTATTTCATTACCAATCTGGTTAATCTGGGAGTGAAAATTGATATTACCCAAGCTGTAATGTTTATGGTAGGAGCATTATTTATTTTATTGGGCTCTTTGCTGGATAAAGTCAGATCCAATTGGTTTATCGGGGTTAGGACGCCTTGGACTTTGTCATCTGAAAATGTTTGGAAACAGACTCATATTTTTGCCAAGAAAGTTTTTATTATCTCCGGCTTAGTTTTAATCTTAAGTCAATTTCTAGCTACTTGGCTGAGGTGGCAAGTGTTTTGGCTGATTCTGGTATTAATGCTTAGCCCTATTATTTACTCCTATTTTCTCTACAAAAAAGAGCAGTAGACTATAAAATAACCCTATATTTATGGGGTTATTTTAATATTGACAAAATATCAATAATATGATATAATTCAATATTAAGTAAGATTAGGGCAAATCATGCCTAAATCTGACTTTCGTCCTTTGAAAAAAGAGAATCAAAATATATCAAAAAAGGAGTTTGCCATGCAGGCAATAGTTGTGTGGCTTCTAGCCATCATCATTTTCCAGGTAGTAATCCCTGGAATTGGATTTGATTTGAGTGGATGGTTTCACCAAAACTGGTGGAGTTTTACTGCTCAGTTCCTAACCTTCCTCATTAGTTGGGGATTCTTGGGACCGATAGGAATCCCTATTGTGGCTTCAGCGGCCTTTGGTCGCAGTCGTCCCAAGAAAGGATTTTTCCAACAGAGACCTTTGGTGGTGTTTATCGCTTACGCTGTCGCAGTCTTAATCTGGCTTATTGTATTGCTGGGCTGGAAAACTCAGTTGCCAAATGTATCTGACGTCAGTGTCAGTATGCCGGAAGTAGACTGGAGCAAATGGGCTTGGAGATTCTTCTGGTTGATTGTAATCAGTGGTGTAGTTGCGTTGCTGATTAAGCGGCCGTTGAAGTCGAGTTTCTATCTGGATGAGCGCAATGTGATTCAAGGGCGTCCGCCTTTACCACCACCACCTTCGCCTCATTGGTGGAGCATTGTTTCGTTGATCGGTTTCTTTGGCGTCATCGTGATTATGACATTTTCATTTCATTGGTGGCTGTTGTTGTTTCTGCCAATCTTTTGGATTCTCGGAGGAGTAATCGAAGTCCGCATTCGAGAGATTGCTGTGGTGACATTTTTCCAAGAGCCGGTTCTAAATCCGTGGACACTGTGGCTTTCAGAACCACATCGTTCAAATGATGCGCCTGCTCCGACTAGTGTTTCCGGCACATTCTTAAGCAACGGTTTGAACATTCTTCCTTTGCCGGTTTGGTTGCCTTTTGTTGGTCTGACGCTACTTCGTTATTCCAACATTGAGCGTGATGGCCAGACTGAATTTGTGCCCACGAAGTCTTTGGGTAAGCAATCAACCGATCCAAACAAGCCGGTTGCTGATAATGGTCAACGAGCGTTGACTGGACCAACGGTGCAGGCAAAGTTCCGTATCAACATTAGCGAAAACATCGACCCCTTTGTTTATCTTAGGCTTGGTGATGAAGACCGTGCTAATGTGATCAACATCATCCTTCGAGCTTGTGCCGACAAAATGGCTAGATTCTTCCTTGGTAAGACCATTGAGGAGATTCAGAAGTGGCCGGGTAAACCTCGTGTAACTGATCAATCTCGTCGTGAAGATGGTAGTATCAATGAAGAATGGGACAACTTTGAGGAGGAGTTGAACCAGTATATTCATGATCAAACCGGCGTCAATCTGGTATCTCTCCAGATTGCCGATATCCAGCTTGATCCGAGTCTACAGCAGGCTATTGAGGATTTGGCAGCAGCCAATACTCAGGTTGAGCGAGCAAGGTTGCTTGGTCAGGCAGCCGGCACAGAGAAAGTTGCAGAAATTCGGGAAGTGGCTCTTTCCATGGGCCTTAATCCAGATGCTGTCGGCGATCCTCGCCAGTTGGATGAGGTGCTGCAATACATCCTCAACCGTGTTGGTGTGGGTAGATCACAGCATTTGATCCCGCCCAACTCTACTGAACGGGTACCGTTGGTAATTCCCGCCACTGACTACACTCGACCTCGCTAACCTTTTGATTCTCTTCACTTAACCAAAACCCCGTACCATGATTGGTATGGGGTTTTCTTTTTTTCAAAAAAGCCTCTTTATGGTATAATTTAGCCATGACTGAACAGGAAAAAATAGCTAAAATTAAATTAATTTACCAGAAATTTTTATCCCATTGGCACAAGTTAAAAATAGAAGCCAAGGTAGTAGCTTTAGTGGAGAAAAAGAGCAAAGTAATTAAGAATTGGTAGATTATGACGGAAGTAGAAAAAATAGAGAGAATCAAGGATATTTACCAGAGTTTTTTAACTGAGCTGTCTTTGTTGAAAAAACAGGCAAATGATCGGACTAAGGATAAGATTAAAGCTATTGAACAGCAGAAGATTGAAGAAATTTTAGAAAAAATTCATAAAGATTTTTAATATGCCAGAAGATAAGTTAAATAAAAAGCCGGAGGCTATTGAAACTGGTGAGAAAGATGATTCTGTAGATAAGTTAGAAGAAGTAGCTCAAAGAGCAAGAAATGGCATTGAACAATTGCTGCAGACCGCTGACTTGCCGCCAGACTTAAAGCGTCAGGCAGATCAAGTTGCTAGGGAAGCCTTGCAGGAAATATCTGCCATTGAACAGATTGAAACCACTTTTTCTGAAGTAGAAAGCAAAGAGAGGATTCATAACAGTGAGGTGGCAGAAGTTGTAGATAATATTTCTTTGCTATTGAAAAATGAGTTAGGAAAGTTGAACCAGGCGGAAACTAAGAATTTTAGAAAGCGTCTTTCAGAATGGCAGGCGCAAAGCGCGGAAATTTTAAGCAGTAATAAGAAAGATAAGAAAAAGCTGGAGATTATCCGCAGTCTTTTTCGCTCTAAATTTCCAGAATTATCTTTGGCGTCTGCTCAGCCTTTAAGAACGGGAGCTGAACAAATAGAAGTGGGATCCGAGAAAGAAGAGGTGGATTTTTCTGGAGCAGAAAGCTGGGAAGATATTTATGAGTTAATTGACCGTTTTGGGCCAATTGAAGGCGGTTTGGGCTCTTATGATCCGGCTATACTTAAGAGCATTATTAAAGATGTGTCAGATCATAAGTTAGATATAGATTATGTTATTATTACCGGCGGTTTGCGGCCAAAAGTTGAACAGCTGCTTAAGCAAGATGAAGAAAGAAAGGAAGAGGAAAAGAAGCAAAGAATAGAAAATCGTGAACAGGCCAAGGTTAAAGTAGATCAGGAGTATTTAGATAAAGAAGGTAAGCTAAAGATATTATCTGCTAAGCAATTGGAGGCAATTTCAGATGAGGCTTTGGCTAAAATTAGGGATGTATTTTTTGTGTTAGAGCCAGATAAAGACCCAAATCTAGAATTATATTTTAACCGAGTCTGGGATGAGATTGAACGCCGCCACCCAGAAGCCAGAGATAAGGTAGAATTGTTATCTGCCGAAGATTTAAGCAAATTGTCCGATGAAGAGTTTGCTAAGACTTACCATAACCTAATAGGTGGTAAGGATGCTTTGTTTTTAAAGTACAAAAGAACTCCGGAAGAATCGGCATATTTTGGCCGTTTAATTTCTGAAGTTGGCAGGCGGAAGTCAATTAAGCCAGAGATTAACAAGAAAGAAACCGAGCAGCCTTTAGCTAATAAAGCATCAGTAGATAAGGAGCAAGAACAAACCCTAGATAAATTACCAAGCATAATTATTTTAAAAGATTTAATCTCCCGTTTAAATCGCGCTTATGCCACTGAAGATAGGGGAGAAAAACAGTCGGTTTTAGCTTTAGCTGCCGATATATTGAAAAACCCTTCTTTAGGAAAAGCTGATTCGCATAAGGAAATTAATGCTGGTATAGAACAAGCAGTATTAGCAGCAGAAGATCAGATTCATAAATTAGAAGGATCTTCTGTAATGGAAAAGCCGGAGGAGGTTAAGTTAGAGATTGGTAAGGGAAATGACAAAATTAGTTATGAATTAGAAAAATACAGTGACGGCGGTTTAGTGGTGAAGAAAGTTGTTTCCAAAAAAGAAATAGCAGTGCCGCAGAATAAAATACTAGTAGATAATTGGCAAGATTATATTGACAATACTAAATTAAATTTACCTGGCGGTTCTGTTCATCAGGAATTATTATTAGAAGCTGATGTTTATTCTTTATTCCATAAGAAAAACATATTATTTAATGCTGAATTTGAAAATGAAGAAGATCGGGAATTGTTCATCCAGGATTTATTAAAGAGCATCATCAAAGTAGAAAAAGAGTATGGTCAGGTTTTAAATCCGGAATTTAAGCAGGAGATTAGTGATTTTATAAGTAAACCAGGAGAAATAGAAGATATTGAATCCCTAGACAGTAAAGAGAAAGGGCCAGCTCAAGCAGTAGAACTAGTTCCTGAAGAATCAGTGGAAGTAACAGATAAAAAACCTCTTTGGCAGAAAGTTGGCGGTATTTTTAGTAAAAAATCCCAGAAAAAGGAGACGGTAGAAATTGCCCCGGTGGCATCGGTAGAAGCAGGGGATAAGGAAGAAAATAAAGAAAATTTAACAGTTAATGGTGTTAAATATAATCTTAGATTTAATGTCGATGGAGCAGTACATATTAATCATACTGAAGGGGAAGTGAGGGATGTATATGAAAAGGTTTTGCCTGAAAATTGGAAACAGCTTTTAGAGCATAATTCAGCTCTTAGTGAGGATGACAAAAAAAGGATGATGATAGTTTGTGATAATGTGGCCCATTCCATTTTTGTGCACCGTAATTTAATGGAGTCCAATGAATTATCTTATATACAAAAAACGGATTTGCAGTATGAAATAGATAAGATAATTAAACATTGGAATAATAATTATGGTCATATCTTTAAAATTGAGATGGATAATGAAATTCCCAACGATGATTTAATAGAGAATTTATCTCCAGAGGATAGAGTTAAAGCTGATAAAATAAAATCAGCTAAATCTAGGGAAGAATTAATGGCGATACTCGAAGAAATAGGAGACCTTAAGGGTGTTAATTATGATTATCCAGTTAAGGATTTAAAAGTTTTAATAGGGATAGCTCTCTTTAATAAGACAGCAGAAAAAGCTATTCCTAGAAATTTTGGTTTAAGGGATAAGGTTTTAGAGTTAAGGGCTAAGTATGATGAACAAATAGTCAAGGAAGTGCCGGAATTGGAGAAGAATAATGAATTAGAAGTTAAACCAGAGGAAAAGAATACAGTCATGCCACAACAAAAAGTTGAGGATAATCAAAAAGAAGAATTTGAAATTCCCGTTTTTTTAAGGCCTAAAGCTAATGAATCCGCCTCCGCTACAGAAACAAAAATATCAGAGCAATCTCCGGAAGTTGAAGACTTTGTTGTGCCGGAATTTTTAAGAAGACAACCAGAAGTTTCCAGTCCACACGAAGATAAGCCTCTAACTGCTGAAGAAGAAGGAGTTGGTGAGGTTAAAAATTATCCATCAGTAGGAGTAGATAAAAAAAATATTGAAGAAATGTCCCAGGAAAGTATAAATACGGAAGTGCCGGAATTTTTACAGAAAGATTTGGAATCGGAAGAGGGGATTAGCGAAGTTAAGCCATATAATCCTCCGGAAAATGCAGTAGTTGAAGATAATGGCAGAAAAAGAAGTAAGAAAACACCAAAAGTAGTATTAGGAGAATTACCGGCAGATCAGCAAGGATTTGGCGTTCCTAAACCATATAACTCGGAAATAACTTCAACAGAAGAGGTAACTAATAACGAAAACATTACTAACCCCCACGAAGAAAAGCCCTTAACTGAAGAAGAGATGGGTACAGGGGAGGTTAAGCCTTTTGGCGAAGTTAAGGAGGAATTAGTAGAGGAAAAAATTGAACTTCCTGAAGTTGAATTAAAGAAAGATAAAGAAGTTAGTAATATAAGCACTCATGTTAATGGTGTAGATTGCCAACTCACCTTCTATGATGATAATAGCGTGGAATTGTTAAAGACAGGTTTAAGCATGAGATCTAAATATGCAGAAGATCCAATTAAAACTGTTTTAGTAAAAAATTGGCAGAAAGTCTTAGCAGAGACTAGTAGATTATCAGGAAAAGAGTTGGAAAAAGCTAAGCAGGAAGTAGAATTTATTGCTGATGATTTATTTTTTAAATATCGGATCATGCAGCGTTGGAAAGATACAGAAGATAGTAGGTTAATAGCCAATTCAGATAAACTGGCAGTAGATATTACTACTAGAATGCTTGATTTGTTGCATAAATACGGGGGAGTTGTTAGAGATGATTTTTTCCAGCCGGTTGATGATAGAAGCATTAAAGAAAAAACAGTTGATTTTATCTACGATTCCAAAGATAAGATACAGGAACCTTTAGATGAAGCGATTAGCAAAACCAGACGGTTTATTAAGAGGAATTTTTAAGCTATAACTCAGCAAATATTTTTTCTACTTCTTTCGGAATGGTGACTGACACTAGCTGTTTTCTTAATTCAGAGGCCTGCGGATGGCCTTTAACATAGAATAATAAATGTTTACGCATTTCTTGGAAACCGCGGCTTCCTTTGTTTTCATACAAAAAGTGAGCGTGCTTAATGGCGGTATCCTTAATTTCTTCCCAGGTTATTTCTTGGTATTTTCCAGTAGCAATAAAATCCTTAATCTGCCTAAATAGCCAAGGTTGGCCATATAAGGAGCGAGATAGAGCAATACCGTCAGCTTTAGTATATTTTAAGTCATTAACAATCTGTTCTACATTTTGGAAGCAGCCATTAATAAAAAATAAACCGCTGGTGAACTTTTCCTTAACCGCCTTAAGCATTTCCAAATCGCAAGGGCCGGTGAATGGCAGTTCATAGCTGCGGCCGTGAATAACCAAGGCAGCAACCGGTAAGTCTTTTAAGGCTTCAACAAAATCTAGGGCAGTAATATTGCCTTGCTCTGGCTGGCCTTGCACGCAATTAATAGCGGCCCGGCTTTTGACCGATACCGGCAAGGAAGTTGATTCAATCGTAGTAGCTACGATTTTTTTTACTGTTTCCATATCGCGCAACAAACAAATACCGCCGCCATGGCCGGCTACTTTTTTTGCTGGACAGCCAAAGTTAATATCTATACCCGCTACACCGGTGGCTTCTACAATTTTTACTGCTTTAGGGTAATATTCCGGACGCCGGCCAAAAAGCTGGACAACCACTGGCTGTTCGCTAGCTTGGTATTCAATCATTTTCATGGTTTTAGCGCTGCCGTAATATAAAGCTTCGGCAGCGACAAACTCCGTATGCACTACGTCAGCTCCCCACATTTTACAAACTTGCCGCCAGGCGGAATCAGTAATTCCAGCCATGGGAGTAGTCATGACTATTGGTTTTTTTAATTGTTGCCAGAAATTAGCCATATTTTTTAAAAAAACTCCGTTAACACAGAGTTTAATCTATAACATAAAAATTTAATTTTGGCAAGATTAAAGCCAGTCTTTTTGTCGGAAATATATAACAAAACCAAGCATAATTAGGAAAATAAAAGACAAGATAATATAAAAATCAAAAGGTTCGCCAACAAAAGGAACATGTTGGGCATTAATTCCAAAGATTGATGCTACTAAGTTAGCCGGAATCATAATAACGGAAATCACCGTTAAAATGCGCATAATATCATTAAGCTTGTTGGAAATTAGAGACTCGTTAGTTTCCTGGAAAGTGTTGATATTCTCTTTTTGGGTTTCTAAGATATCCCAGATATCTTTAGTGCGGTCCAGAATATTGGAAAAATAAACATTCATCTTAGCTGGCATAAAGAATTTATTATTGGTGGCCATCAATTTTTTGATGATATTTTTATGCGCCTGCATGATTTTACGCAAATTAACGATATTGCGTCTAATATGTAATATTTCTTTAACAATCTTCCTTTCTTCACCACTGAAAATACGGCGTTCAATATTTTCTATATCTTGAGAAACATGATCTAGCATCGGCAAGGTGCTGTTTTGCAAACGATCAAGTATTTCATACAATAGATAAATCGGGTGCTGGTTGAGGTATGATTCTTTTAGCTTTTCATTATTTTGAACTTCTTTGAAAAAGTTGTTGACAGTTTTAGTACCCCCATCATTGATAGTTATTAGATAATCATTGCCAATAAAAAAATCCACCTCACTAGCTGAAATTTCTCTAGTGTCACGGTTATAAATAGGCCAGGTAAGGATGAAAAACAGATAATGGTGGTATTCATTAATTTGGGGACGCTGGACCTTTCCCAAACAGTCTTCCAGATCCAGATAGTGGAAGTCATATTCTTCCCGCAGCCAATCAGTGTCAGTTCTGGTTGGCTTATTAATATTAATCCAGGTAAATTTTTTGTTTTTTATTTTTTCCGCAGCCATGAATAAGAATAATTTACTTTATTAAGTATAATATATTTATTTAATTTAGTAAAATATTATTTCTTTGGAAAAAATATCATTTTGTGTTATAATTATTTTACGTTTATAAAACTTACTGTCCATGCAACGTTCGCGAAAGCCCATTAGGGAGACAATTTATAATTCCAACATTTTTATTATTATTTTAGCAGTTGTTCTTTTATATTCAGTGGTTAAAGTAGGAAAAGAATTAACAAGACGATGGCAGATTAATCGTGAAATATCCAATTTAACTGAAGAACTAGCTCAAGCGCAGAGAAAAAAAGATCAATTACAGGATTTAATCAATTACTTGCAGACAGACAGTTATGTGGAAGAACAAGCTAGATTACAGTTAAATTTAAGCAAATCCGGAGAAAAGAGGGTGGATTTATCTGCCAATAGCCAGCCCGCAGTTTTAGCTAGTGAAGATAATAGGCCTAATTGGCAAAAATGGTTTAGTTATTTTTTTAATTAAATGAGCAATTCCAAGAAGATAATAATTATCACTTTAATCCTTTTAGCGGCTTTGCAGCTGGCAGCGGTTAAGCTTGCTCGCGCCGGTTCATTACCTTATAATTTATCTTATTTTATTGCTAAGATTTACAGCCTTAAAGCTGGTGAAATTGAGGATCATAAAAGAAGCTATGAGGTTAAATTAGCAGACTATCTTCATCACCAGAACTTTTTGCAGCAGAACATAGATAAGCAGGGATTTAGCCAGGCCGACTTAGATCTAAAAGAATTAGCTTGGCAGAGGACAGTGAAGGATAACTGGCTTAAATATTTTGCTGAAGATTATAATTTAACAGCAACCGATGAAGAGATTAATGAGTATATGATTTCTTTATTGGGGGAAGATCAGGATTTTAACAAGTTCGCCAAGGAAGAATATGATTTATCTTGGGAAGAGTTTAAGAAATATTTTATTATACCGGCCATTTTAGAAGCTAAGGCCCATATTTATTTAGTAGAAAATTTTAATGATTTTAATGGTATTAATTTAGCCCAGGCTGCCTATGATGATTTGGTTAAAGGGGAAGATTTTGACGCTGTTGCTATTAAATATATGCCAGAGGGAAATTATACCGGAGAAAGTTTGTGGTTAAATCAAGAGGATTTGGTAGATTTTTATGAGCCGATTAAAGAATTAAAGACAAATGAGTTTAGTAGAATTGTTATGACGCCTAATGGTTATGTGATCTGGAAACTATTATCCATAGCTCAAGATGAAGGCGGACAGGCTTATCAGGTTAAATCTTTGTTTATTCCTGCCAAATCAATGGAAGAGTTTTTTCAAGATTATTTAAAAGCAATAAAAATAAACAAGAAAATTTAAATGAAGAAATATTATTTATTAGCAGCAGTTATTTTTACGGGAGTATTATTTGTTAACCCGGTTCAGGCCAAATCATGGCTTTTGGATACCACTCAGACTACACAGCTGATTTTAGACAATAATTTAGTTTTAGAATTAGTAGATTGGGATAAAACTAAGGCCAAGTGGAATATAGAGCTGATTACTCAAAGCGATGGTCAGCAGAAATTAGGAGTCTATCCTAGTAATAAAAAAGTGAGTTACCGCTTGCAGACTCTATCCGAACAGCAATGGAATTACCAAGTGGTTGGTAAAGATGAATGGCATGATCTATTCCAAGATATTGAGGCCAATAAGATTTTATTAAAACCAACTTCCTTAGTAAATAATGTTTTACCGGCCGTAGTTGATAATAGCCAGTCAGCGGATGGTCTAGTTAAAGTCTTAAGCAAAACCCCTGTTACAGTGGTTAAAGCTATGGGCCCGGTAAAGAATAATGATTTGAAGTTAATTTCCTCAATTTATCAGGTTAGCGGAGCTCAAGCTGATGATCAACTAGAATTCAGTTATATACAAACGGATAATTATTCCAAGCAAGTCTATCAATATAATCAAACTGACTTGCAGTGGGAACCACTGGAATCATATAACGATTTTCCTAATAAAAAAATAACCGCCAAGCTTAAAAGCGGTGATGTCCGGATAGCTATTTTTTCCGATTTAACCGCTCATGACGGTATTGCTAGTTTTTATGACCAAAGCCGCTATCGCTATTTCAATTATCAAAACGGCAATTTTGCCGCTTCCCGGGATTATCCTAAAGGAACTAAGCTTAAGGTGACTAGGTTAAAAACTAATGAATCAGTTATTGTGGAAGTTAACGATTATGGGCCAGAATTAAATACCGGCCGTTTAATTGATTTAGATATTTCCGCTTTTAAGCAAATCGGCTCAACTAAAGCCGGATTAATTTATGTCAAAGTAGAACTTTATGATCAAAACCCATAATTTATATAAAAAATACAGTCACAAAGTAGAAGCTCTGCACGATATTGATTTGCATATTGAGCCGGGAGAGTTTGTTTCCATTGTCGGTCAAAGTGGTTCCGGTAAATCAACTTTAGTGCGCTTAATTATTGCCGAGGAAAGAGCTGATTCTGGAAAAATAATCGTTGGGGGTTGGGACATAACGCATATTAAATCCAGCGAAGTGCCGACTCTCCGCCGGCAATTAGGAGTAATCTTCCAGGATTTTAAACTATTACCCAAGAAAACTGTTTTTGAAAACATCGCCTTTGCCATGGAAGTCTGCGGGTTAAGTGGAAAGGAAATAGATAAGACCGTTAAGCAGATGATTAAATTAGTAAGTTTGGAAGGAAAAGAGGATCGTTACCCCAATCAATTATCCGGCGGTGAACAGCAGAGGGTAGCTATTGCCCGCAGTTTGGTGCATAAGCCTAAATTATTAGTAGCTGACGAGCCTACTGGAAATTTGGATTCCATCAATACCAGAGAAATTATTGACTTGCTTAAGAAGATTAATAAATTAGGAACTACAGTAGTTTTAGTTACCCATAATAAAGAAGTGGTTAATAGTCTTAAAGGCCGAGTGATCACCTTAGATCACGGCCGAATAATTAGTGATCAGGCCAGTGGCCGTTATTTGTTATAAACATATGATCAGTATTTTTCGTGTAATAAAATTTGCCATTCAAGGCTTTTTCCGCAATTTCTGGTTGAGCTTAGTGACCATAACCATGATCTTAATGGCTCTGTTCTCCGTCACTTTGCTGGTCAGCATGGATTATATCAAGCAAGCCACTGTGGACGGAATAAAAAAGAAGGTTGATGTCTTGGTATCTTTTAAAGTGGAATCAAGCCGAGAAGATTTGGATAATATTATTAAAGACCTTGGGCAGTTGCCGGAAGTGAAAAAAGTGAAGATTATTACACCGGAAGAGAATCGCCAGCTTTATGAACAATCTAATATCACAGAAGAAGCTAAGCGGGCTTTGGATATTTTTTCTGAGAATGAAAATCCTTTTGGCTATTCTTTAGCTATTCAAGCTTATGAATTGGATCAATATCAGGCTATTTTAAATTTTGTTCAGCAAGAGAAATATCTTTCTTTGGTAGATAGTAGTGATTTCAAGGATTATGATGCTTTTGTTAATAATGTTAAAAAATTAGCGGATATTATTAATAAATACAGTTGGTATGTAATTGCCATGTTCTTATTTGTCGCTATTGTGGTTATCTTCAACACCATTCGTATTAGTATTTACAGCCGCCAGAACGAGGTGATTATTATGAAGTTAGTCGGCGCTGATAGTTGGTTTGTTCGCGCCCCGTTTATTTTAGAAGGTATTATCTATGCTTTAATAGCAGTCGCTATTTTAATCGCCATTGTTTATCCTATTGTTGACTGGATTCAACCGACTTTAACCAACTATTTCCAGGATTCCAGCGTTATTAATCTACAGAATTATTTCCGCCAGAATTTTGCCAAGATTTTTGTTTCTGAATTTCTAGTCCTGTCAGTTATTAATATCGTCAGCACTGTTATTGCCATGCGCCGTTATCTGAAAGTCTAAATTAAAAACCCCGCACCAGAGGTACGGGGTTTGTTATATAGGCATTATTTTTTGGCCGGCACAATATCTATGTATTTAGTGATCTTCAGCGAACCATCAAACTTTTTTCTTTTTAGGCTGCGGAATGACAAAACGCCGGAAACGGTTGCAAATAGAGTGTCATCTCCGCCCTTTTTGACATTTTTTCCCGGATGAAATTTACTGCCGCGCTGGCGGACAATAATATTACCGGCTTTAACTGCTTGCCCGGCAAACATTTTTACGCCTAAGCGTTTGGAGCGAGAATCACGGCCAAGACTTGTGGAGCCGCCTGCTTTCTTATGTGCCATACTTTTCGGTTAATTATTTTAAAACAGGATTATCATAGCTAATATTTAGGATTATGTCAAGAGTGATAACTTATGGTTTTTTGGTAATTTGTTTAGTAGCCCTAGCTTTTGGCTGGTTTCTCTTTCGCCAAGTAATTCCCCAAAGTGAAAATATCTATAATCCAGTTACTGGTCAAGAGGAAAAAATTGAAGAAAATAAGGAAATTGAGCCTAGTATTTATTATTTGGGTTACGGCTCTAATATGCATACCCCGACTATGAATAATCGTTGTGGGCAGGATAATTTTGTGGATTTAGGGCGAGCTAGTTTGCCTGGTTACCAGTTTTATTTTTTCCGTTCTGGCGCTGCTAATATTAAGAAAGACTTAAATCAGCAAGTGGAAGGAGTGCTTTACCGGATTAATGAAAATTGTTTAAAGTCATTAGATAGGGCAGAGGGCTACCCGACTCTTTACCAGCGGCAGGAAGTAGAGGTGGATTATGGGGATAAAAAAATAAACGCAGAGGTTTATATTATTCAGGAAGAAGACACGACCGGCTTGCCTTCAGATCGGTATTACCAGATAGTGCTGGAAGGAGCTAATAGTCATAATTTGCCGGCAGAATATGTAGAGTATATAAAGTTTATAGCCGGCAGATTAGAAAGCCCCTAGACGCCGATAGCGGATAATTAAATTACGGCGCCGGAAAAGAGACTTAAAGTAGTCTCTTTTTAAAAACATTAGACTGCGGTAGATAATTTTTATTTTTCTTTTAGACATGGTTTTGGGCTTTAACACTTAAGCGAATTTTCTTAAAATAGCGCGGACAATGCCTTGGATAGCTGGATTTTTGGCATAAATCGGTTTCATATTTTTATTAGCCGGCTGGAGTCTGATCCGGTCTTTTTCCCGGAAGTATTTTTTTAAGGTGGCATAGGTATTATCCAATAAGGCTACTACCACGTCGCCATTCTGGGGATAGAAATTCCTTTCCACCACCACATAATCTCCATCCAGAATACCGTCTTCAATCATAGACTCGCCGCGGACTTTCAACACATAGCTATTCTCATTGTGGACAAAGTCTCGTGGCACGGCAATGGTTTCACGCTCTTCAATCGCTTCAATCGGCTCGCCGGCAGTAATTAAACCAGCCAGGGGGAGAATTAACGCTTTGCTTGCCGTCGTGTGTTTGACTAGTTCCAGCGAGCGAGCCGTCGAATGATTGCTTAATAAACCTTTGTCTGTTAAGGATTTGATATGCTCATGAATGGTAGCAGGGGAGGATAAGCCGAAATGCTCGGCGATCTCTCGGTAACTAGGAGCATATTCATGATCCCTAATAAACTCAGTGACAAAGTCTAATATTTGTTTTTGTTTCTTGGTTAAACTACTCATATCTTTAGGATAATTTTTATATCTTTATTATATACCGAACAAAAACCGAATGTCAAACATATAACTGTGGATAACTAAAAAATGGCTTTTAATAAGCCATTTTTTAAAGTTTACTGTATTTCTAAATAATAGTTTTCTTGTGGAGTTAAGACAAATAATTTACTGCCGTCATGATTGAATAAATACATTTTTTTCAAAGGGTCATTGATTAGCACCACGTGATTGCGGTAATCCCTGCCATCTAATTCATAAATAGTAGTTTGGCCATTAATTTCATTGAGATAATAACTGCCATTAGGATGCCAAAGAACATCGGCGACAACAGAAGAAGAGCGGTCTAGAATGTCTTTCCAATTATCTTGGTAGTCATACAGCCAGATTTCATGGTTATCGCTAATAATTAAGTATCGTCCATAAATCCTAACTAGGGTGGCAGAAAATTCCCTCTGCTCATTATTAGGAGTTTTAATGTATAGTTTAGATCCGGAAGTAAATATCAGATAATCATTATCTGCTAAAAGCAGTTTGAGTTTGCCTGGAATAACATTATTAAACTCTTTTATCAGATCGCCACCGTTTTTCTGGTAAAGATTAACTAGAGTATTTGAATTATTTTTTCTTTGGATAATAATATAGTCTCCAGACAAGTCAAAATCATCAACTTCATTAAATTTTTCCACTGTGCTGTCTAAAATTAAATTATGTCTCCAGACAGTTTGTTTGTTTAGGTACCAGATCACACTAGGCTCATTATTATCCCAGACAATTTTATCTGCTGGATTTAAATCCAGATTTTTAAGGGAAGATTGTTCTAGATTAAGAATTTTTAATTGTTCACCCTGATTTACCAATATTTGCTTATTATCTGCCGACCAGTCAATTAATTCTGTAGGCTGGTCAAAATTATAAACCGCTAAAGCTTTAGCAGTTTCCGTATTAGTTATCCATAATTCATTATTCACTAGATAGGCATATCTGTTTTGAGCTTTATTGTTAAGATAATTATTACTCCCGACGCTTAAAGAGGTTTTAGGCCGTTCAGAAAAGAATAAGCTTATTTCTTCAGCAAAGGCAGTAGTGCCAGTTTGTACTGCTAGGGTTTTTTGCCAGGGCAAATAGCCTTCTTTTTCCACAACTATTTTATGCTGTCCCGGGCGGATATTAATCAGCTGATTGGGAGTTTTAGCTTTGGTTTTTTTATCATCCAGCCAGATATTAGCTCCTCGGGGGAAAGATTTAATAAAAAAAGCCCCATTTTTTTCCAAAGACATGGTAGCAAAGTCATAGCGGTAGCCAATGGAATAAAAAATGAAAATAGCGGAAAAGACTAGGAAAAATAGGAAAAATAGCAAATAAAGAATTCTTCTGACTGTTAAATTCATCTTGTTTGTTTTTTCTTTTTAGGGTAAAATTATAATTGAGTTATTATAAATATACAATGTCCAAGTTTATTATTCAAGGAGGCAATAAGCTTAAAGGAGAAATTAGAGCATCCGGGTTTAAAAATGCCGCAACACCGATTATTGCGGCTACTGTTTTGTCTAAGGAAGAAATTGTTCTGCATAATGTGCCGGCGATTGAAGATGTGAAGAAGATGCTGCAGATTTTAACTTCCATGGGTGCTAAGATTGTTTGGACCGATGCCCATAGCGTGAAGATTAATAATGCGGAAATTGATCCGGAGAAAATGGATATGGCTTTGGTAGCAACTATGCGCTCTTCAATTCTGTTGATGGGAGCATTGTTAGGGCGCTTTGGGCGCTTGCGTACCAAGACTCCGGGCGGCTGCCAGATCGGCGCTCGCTCTATGGATACGCACTTTAAAGCTTTTGAAGCCTTGGGAGTTAAAGTGGAATTTGACGGTGAGTTTTATACTTTAACCAAAGACCGGGCAGCTGATGAAGAAGTGACTTTAAGCGAGTTTTCCGTTACCGGAACCGAGAATATTATTTTAGCTTCAGCTTTTAACCAGGGGACAGTAATAATTAACATTGCTGCAGCTGATCCGTCAGTGCAGGACTTATGCTGGTTCTTGCAGTCCTTGGGCGTGGAAATTAGCGGCATCGGCACGCATCATTTGGTGATTAAGGGCCCTAAAGCTTTGCATGGCGGTGAGTATTACATTATGCCGGATAATATTGAAACCGGCACCTTTATCGCTTTGGCCGGTGCTACCCGTTCGCAGATTACTATAACGCATGCTGCACCGCAATTTTTAACTTTGGAATTAGTGAAATTCCGGGAAGCTGGTTTAAAGATAACTATTGAATATTCGGAAATATCGCCTAATCCTAATTACCGCTTAGGTAGCATTACTGTAGATGGTCGGGTAGATTTGCAAGCTATCGGTAAATTGCATGATATGCCTTATCCCGGCTTTGCTGCTGATTTAGTTCAGCCGTTTACCGCTTTAATGACTCAAGCCAAAGGCACTACCTTAGTCCATGACTGGATGTATGATGGCAGATTAAAGTATGTGGCGGAATTAAAGAAAATGGGAGCTAATATTGTAGTATCTGATCCCCACCGTATAGTAGTCTTAGGTCCATCTCCGCTATTTGGCAAGGAAATGCACAGTTTCGACTTGCGCGCTGGCGCTACTTTGATTATCGCAGCACTGGCAGCGGAAGGAGAAAGCGTAATAGATAATATCTACCAAGTAGACAGAGGCTATGAAGCCTTGGATGTCCGCTTGTCTAATTTAGGAGCTAAAATAGAAAGAATCAATGAATGATGAAAATTGGCAAAATTTAGGAGCAAATAATACTGGTCTCCGAAAGAAAATCTGGATCAAAAAAGCCGTACAAAAGTATCTGGTCATTTTTTTAATATTGGTGGCTTATGCCGCCGGCGTGGCTACGGCTAATTGGCGGAACAGCAACCAAGTTTCCAACAATATTATTGTAGACACCGCCAAGAGCATTAAAGATATTTTTAGCGGCATTGAAGGTGTTAACCCAGCTTTGTTTGAAGAAGCTTGGGAAACCATCCACCGCTATTATTTAGACCGAGGGAAGCTGTCGGAAAGGGATTTGTTTTATGGCGCTATTAATGGCATGGTTAATGCCGTTAATGATCCATATACTATTTTTTTGGATCCGCAAACCACTTCGGATTTTACCCAGGAACTTAATGGCAGCTTTTACGGCATTGGGGCAGAAATTGGCCGTAAGGGCGGTTTTTTGGTGATTATTGCTCCTTTACCGGATACGCCAGCCGCTAAGGCTGGTTTGCGCCCAGGGGATAAAATTTTAGCTATTAACGATGAAGATGCGGCTCCTTTATCAGTAGATCAGGCGGTTAGCTTAATCAGGGGAGAAAAAGGGCAGGAAGTTAAATTATTAATCTTGTCTAAAGATGAAGATACACCCAAGGAAATTAAAGTAGTCAGAGACAAAATTGAAATTCCCTCAGTAACTTACAAATTAGAAGATAATATCGGGATTATCAACGTCACCAGCTTTAATAGCGATACTGACAGCCGGTTTAATAAAATTGCCCAGCAGGTGCTGCGGGACAATCCTCGCGGTTTAATTTTGGATTTGAGGAATAATCCCGGCGGTTATTTGGATGTAGCGGTAAGCTTAGCCGGCAGCTGGCTGGAGAATGATCAGGTGGTGGTCAGAGAGGTTTTTTCTGACCAGCGCGACAGCCAGGATTATAAAGCAGAGGAAGAAATTGACTTGTCTAAATTCAAGACCATAGTTTTAATCAATGAAGGTTCAGCATCGGCTTCAGAAATTTTAGCCGGAGCTTTGCAGGATTATGGCCTGGCTAAATTAGTGGGAGAAACTACTTTCGGTAAAGGTTCAGTGCAGCAGTTGTTTGATCTTAATGATGGCTCTTCTTTGAAGATTACAGTAGCTAAATGGCTAACCCCCAATGGCCGGACTATTGATGAACAAGGTATTACTCCCGATGAAGTTGTAGAATATACTCCTGAAGATTATGAAAATGATCTTGATCCGCAGTTAAATCGCGCTAAGGAATTATTAGCCCAATAATTATGCCGACTAAGTATATTTTCATCACCGGCGGCGTCTGTTCTGGCTTAGGCAAGGGAATTGCCTCGGCCTCAATTGGCGCTATTTTACGTGCTTGCGGCTATTCAGTTTTTACTTTAAAACTGGATCCTTACCTTAATGTTGATCCCGGCACCATGAGCCCTTACCAGCACGGGGAAGTATTTGTGACTGACGATGGAGGAGAGACAGATTTGGATTTAGGCCACTATGAAAGGTTTATTGATGTCAATTTATCCAAATTGTCCAATTTAACTACCGGCCGGGTTTACCACAAAGTAATCCATGAAGAGCGCAGCGGAGATTATTTAGGCAAGACTATTCAGATTATTCCCCATATTACCAATGAGATAAAGAATCATATCCGCAAGGCAGCCGCAGAAAGCAAGGCAGAGATTATCTTAATTGAAATCGGGGGTACGGTCGGAGATATTGAGGGCGATCCGTATTTAGAGGCAGCTAGGCAATTCCATCGGGAAGTGGGTCATCTTAATGCCATGTTCATTCATTTAACTCTGTTGCCTTTTTTGAAAGCTTCCGGTGAATTGAAAACTAAGCCGACGCAGGCATCTGTCCGCGAGCTTTATGGCCGCGGCATTCAGCCGGATATTATCTTAGCCAGGTCAGATAAGAAAATAGACAAGGAAGCTATTGCTAAAATCGCTTTATTTGCCGACATTGATGAAAAAGCCGTTATTCCCGCTCCTACCGTTAAAAGCATTTATGAAGTACCGGTTAATTTTGAAAAGAAAAATAAAATTTCAGAGATTATTGGTCGCAGCCTAGGACTGCCTAAAAGGAAACCAAAATTAGACGATTGGCAAAGATTGGTAACTAGCATCAGGACTAATCATAAAAAGAAACTGCCAATTGCTTTAGTGGGTAAGTATAATGAAAATCTAGATGCTTATATCAGCGTAGTAGAAGCTTTAAAATCCGCTTGTTACCATAATAATGTCAGTCTAGACTTAGTTTGGATCAATGCTTCCAAACTGGAAAAGCAGGATAAGGCGGAATTGGCTAAATTAAAGAAGGTGGCTGGTATCTTAGTGCCGGGTGGCTTTGGCAACCGGGGGATTGAAGGTAAGATTATTGCTGCTAAGTTTGCCCGGGAAAATAAAGTACCGTATTTAGGACTATGCTTAGGCATGCAGGTTGCTACCATTGAATTTGCCCGCCAGGCTTTAGACACCAATGATGTTAATTCCACTGAATTTGAGCCGAAGACAGCTAATCCCGTTATTCATTTCTTGCCGGGTCATACGGAAGAAGAGCAAAAGGGAGGTACTCTGCGCTTAGGCTCCTATCCTTGTGTTTTAGCCAAGCAGTCCATAAGCTACCAAGCTTATGGTCAAAGTAAAATAGATGAGCGCCATCGCCACCGCTATGAATTTAATCTGGATTACCGCGATGTTTTAGAAAAGGCGGGTTTGGTAATTGCCGGCATATCGCCAGATAAGAGATTGGTGGAAATAATTGAAATAAAAGACCACCCATTCTTTGTCGGAGTGCAATTCCATCCGGAATTTAAATCCCGGCCTTTGCGTCCTCACCCATTGTTTAAGGAATTTATTAAAGCTAGTTTGAAGAAATAATCCTGTTGAACAGGATTATTTTATTCTTGCCAATTGGAGGTTTTTTTGGTAAGGTATTTTAAATTTAACTGTTCGTTACATCTTTTACCAAAGGAGTTTGTCATGAATCTGATGTTGCCGGGTAATCCCCGCTACCAGCCAAAGAGCTTACAACCCTTTTTTGGCTACGATAATCTCTACCGTGGAGTAGCCGATGTAGAGATTGCCACGCTGGAAACTCTAATGGAATTAGGAATCATTCCTCAAGAGGTCTGGCAAAGTGTTGATCCTCAAGTCTTTGTCCGTTTGCGGACTATTCCCACTTCCCTGGTGGATGAGCGGGAGAGAATTACCAAGCATGATATCCGGGCTTGGGTGCAGCTGGCGCAAGAGATTATTAACGACACGGAGCTCAAGCGCTGGGTGCATATACCGCTAACCAGCTTTGATGCGTTGGATACCGGACGAATTCTGCAGTACCAGCGGGCTTATATTCAGGCTTTGCGGCCGAAAATCGCGGAAGTGGTCACCTTACTGGCGGCGATGGTCAGACAATATGCCGATCAGCTGCAGATTGGGCGCACGCATGGCCAGCATGCTCTACCGATTACCGTCGGCTTTTGGCTGGCTACCATTATCAACCGGATTGTCTACAACTGGGAGAAAATGGATGAAGCAAATTCACAGCTGGTCGGCAAAATATCCGGTGCGGTTGGCGCGCATAATGCGCAAGTCGGTTTAGGAATCAGCAAATTGGCGGAGAAAGGAATCATCGGTGATTTTGAAAGCAGAGTTTTAGCTAAGCTGGATTTGAATCCGGCTCCCATCAGTACGCAGATTCTGCCGCCTGAGCCGCTGGCTTACTTTCTTTTCAGCAGCGGACTACTGTCGGCTAGTCTGGCTCAATTTGGCCTTGACTGCCGCCAGCTGATGCGTTCGGAAATCTCCGAGGTAGCCGAAAGTTTCGGCACTGAACAAGTCGGTTCTTCAACTATGGCGCATAAGCGCAACCCCATCAATTTTGAAAATCTGCAGGCGATGTGGCTGAAGACCAAGGGTGAGCTGAACAAGGTGCTGGATACGCTATTAAGCGAGCATCAGCGAGATCTGGTTGGTAGTGCCGTGACGAGGGATTTTCCGATCATTCTGGTCAACTTGATGCAGCAGCTGGATACGCTTTGCCGCAAGAATGATAAGGGCGTTCCTTTCCTGACGCGCATTACTATTGATCCGGCGGCCTGCCAGCGCAATTTTAGCCAAAGCGCTCATTTGATTCTCGCCGAGCCTTTGTATATTGCTCTGCAAATGGCCGGTTTCTCTGGCGATGCCCATGAATTGGTCAATCATACTGTGGTGCCGGCTGCGCAGAAAAGCGGACGCCTGCTCATTGAAGAATTGGCGGAATTGGCTCAAACCAATGATGAACTGGGAGTGGTCTTTAATAATATCCCCCAAGAGATCATGGAACTGCTCCATCATCCGGAGAGTTATATTGGCGATGCCAGTGAGCGAGCGCTGGAGATTGCCGAAGAGGCAGAAGGCTTAGCTAGAGAAATACTAGCTGCCTAGTAAGCAGTAACCCCGCTGTCATTTATGATGATAGCGGGGTTTTGTTATAACAAAATCCCTGGTAGCTGGTGCTATCAGGGATTGAAGAGATAAGCGTAAAATGATTACGCTTTTTCCAGCCTATTGGGTGGCTGGAGGCGGAGCTTGGTGGTGAAATGTAGCCGGTGGGAAAATTTTCCGTTTTGGTTTGGCTTTTTTAGATCCGGATTAGGCGGAGATACTTCTGCCGTTTCCAGTTCTGGCCAATCATAGCGGCTGGCTTGGAAAGCCGGCATTTCATCAACAGACGAAGCAGGTCGAGGATTGGGGGCGGCGATTGTTTCCGTAGTATCGACAGAGGTCGGTATAGTGGAAGTAATCGTTAATCCCATTGCCAAAAGGATCAAAATAAATTTCAGCATCTTGCGCTCCTGTGGTTTTAAGAACGGTTTTGCGGTGAGCAATAAAAGGTATTATAAAATAAAAAGGGCAACTTGCCAAGAGTATGAATATCTGCTAATTTAATTCTAATTTTACGCTCATTTCACCATAGAGGTGCAAACCATGAAACACGATGTCAGCAGAATGATTGCCCAAGGTAAGACTAAAGATATATTTTCGGTTTTTTACCAACCGACTTTGGTTATTATCCGTAACCGAGATGACCTCACAGCTTTTGACGATCCTACTAAGACCGTCACCATACCAGGAAAAGGGCCGGCTGTTACTGCCACTACTTGCCGGGTATTTGAACTTCTAAGACAAGCTGGTTTGCCAATTGCTTACCGTGAGCAGTATTCCGAAACGGATTTTTTGGCATTAAGATGTCAAATGATACCGCTGGAAGTAGTGGTTCGCCGCTATGCTTACGGCAGTGCGCTTAAGCGTTGTCCGGAATTGCTTCAGGGGTATAGATCCAGTCTTCCTCCCAGGTTTGAGAATCTGGTTGTAGAGTTCTTCTTGAAAACTTCGGGCGGCCAGCTGGTTATGCCCAATGGCCAAGTTCTAATTGACGGACTGTCTCCGGAAGAGGGGGAAGAAGATCCCTTGATTCCCGATCCTTTAGCGCGGCCGTGGAAACTGCTTCATTCCAAGAAGCGCTTATACACTCCAGAATCTGATCTGGGAAAAGAGGTGGATCCTTACCAGCTGCTCAGTCCTCAGTTTAAGGAGCATGTTAAGACTATGAGATCAATAGCTGTTGCTGCTTTTACGGTACTGGAGAAATCTTGGCAAGCTTTGGGCGGCTTCCGGCTAATTGACTTCAAGTTGGAGTTTGGGTTTATTAGCATCAACAACCTTTGTATTGCTGATGTCATTGATTCCGACAGTTGGAGATTGTGGGATCATAACAATAAGGATTTGTCCAAGCAAACCTTCCGCGATGGCGGATCGCCCGAAGAAGTGCTGGCTAATTACCAGCTGGTTGCTGGGCTTTCCCGCCAATTGCAATTGGTTGACTAACAAGCCTCTAAGGTCTAAAAAACCCTGTACAAGATGTGCAGGGTTTATTTTTTAGGATAATAATACTGTTTGCCTTTTAACTTTTCCGGCAATAAGTCATCCTTAGTGTAGGCTTCATAGCCTTGCCCGTAACCAATATTTTTCATTAATTTAGTGACGGCATTCCGTATTTTTAACGGTATGGGCAGATTGCCGTGAGCATGAGCATCAGCTAAAGCTGCTTGGTAAGCATCGTAAGCTGATCTGTTCTTAGGCGCTAAAGACAGATATACCACGCCATGGCCCAAGTTAATTCCTGCTTCGGGATAACCAATAGTCTCCACCGCACGGAAAACATCATTAGCAATCATTAAGGCTTTGGGATCAGCTAATCCCACATCTTCACTGGCAAAGATTACCATCCGCCGGGCGATAAACTTAGGATCTTCACCGGCGGCAATCATTCTCGCCAGGTAGTACAAGGCAGCGTCCGGCTGGGAAGCGCGCATGGATTTAATAAAAGCACTGATGGTGTTGTAATGCTCCTCACCTTGTTTATCATACCTGAGGTGTTTGGACTGCAGAGTCTGCTTAAGATTATCTAAAGTTATTTTGCCATATAGCTGGTAAGTGTTTTCCATCATGGTAATCGCTTGCCTAGCATCGCCGCTAGCCATGGCAATCAGCCAATCCCTAGCTTCCTTATCCATAGCAAAGCCAGTGCGGTCAATGATGGTATTCATTTCTTCCGGAGATAATTCATTCAAGACAAATACCCGGCAGCGAGATAAGAGGGGAGAGATTACTTCAAAACTGGGATTTTCTGTAGTCGCCCCGATTAAAGTAATTTGGCCAGATTCTACAAAGGGCAGTAAGAAGTCCTGCTGGGCTTTATTGAAGCGGTGTATTTCGTCAATAAACAAAATCTTTGGTCCGAATAATCCAGGCTTAGTAGTAATGATTTTCCTTAATTCATCTTTGCCTGCTGATACTGCCGATACTTCATTGTAGTCGGCATTTAAAGCTTGAGCATAGATTTTAGCTAGCGTAGTTTTTCCCACTCCCGGTGGTCCCCACAGCAGAAAAGAGAATAAATGCTTTTTGGCAATAGCAATATTAAGGGGTTTGTCTTTTCCCACTAAATGGCTTTGTCCGACAAATTCAGATAAGCTTTTTGGCCTGATTTTAGCAGCTAATGGTTCCATGTAAGCATTATGGCATGAGCAGGGGAAGATGTTAAGCAATTATTGACTTTTGTCATAAAAAATAGTATCTTATTTATGTTTTATTAATATATTCGGGGATCGTCTAATGGTAGGACAGCGGGTTTTGGTCCCGTCAATTGGGGTTCGAATCCCTATCCCCGAGCCAAATTAATCAAGTTCAGAGCTTGATTTTTTGTTTTGACAATTATTAGTAAAAGTGATTAGATTGACCTAAGAAAAATCTAATTTTTCCGTTCATTTCATCACAAAATAGGACTAATTATGCACAAGACACACAGAATAATTCTGGCCGCTGACGGCCTGACTCTTGATCAAACCGTCGCTTTGGTGAAGAAAGTAGGCAAATTGGTTTATGGTGTAAAAATCCATAACTTATTTGACGAGTTTGGTGAAAGCGCCGTGCACGCAATCAAGGATGCTGGTACGGACATTGTCTGGGTAGATGCCAAGCTTCATGATATTCCCGAAACAGTGAAGGCACGCGCGGCAGTCATTGAAGCATCTGGAGCTAATATGCTGACCGTGCACGCTTCCGGCGGCGTCAAAATGATGATGGCCGCTCGTGAAGGCAATGATCTTGATGTGATGGGAGTTACCATACTGACGTCGCTGTCAGCAGAAGACGCGCAGCTTATCTATGGCTTACCTGCCCAATTAGCAGTAATGCAATTGGCGCGGCTGGCTAAGCTGGCTAAGCTGCAGGGCATTGTTTGTTCGCCGAAAGAAGTGGGAGCATTAAGCAGAATGCCCGAGCTTGCAGGAATGAAGTTTGTCATTCCTGGCATTCGTTCTGCTGGTGTAAAAGCTAATGATCAGGAGCGCATTGCCACTCCGGAAGAAGCGATTATCAATGGCGCTACACATTTGGTAATTGGGCGGCAAATCACTACCGCTCCCGATCCCGAAGAAGCAATTGGTAAGATTTTCCAAGAAATTGAAAGCGGTGAAAGAAAACTTTGGGAAAGGACGCACGCAAAATGAATGAACAACAGGTGTTGGAAATTCTAGGCAAAGTCAATGCGGTAATTACCGATAGCCACATCGTCTATACTTCCGGCCGCCATGGTTCGGCTTATGTCAACAAAGATGCGATCTATCCTCATACTGGTGATACTTCGCGTCTTTGTCAGGCGATTGCTCAAGAGTATGTGAACGATGGCATTGAAGTTGTGATTGCTCCAGCGATTGGCGGCGTGATTCTGTCGCAATGGACTGCGCATCATCTGGGTGAATTGATGGCAACCGAAGTGTTGTCGTTGTATGCTGAGAAATCTGAAGATGGCCATTCATTCGTCATCAAGCGCGGTTATGACCGGCTGATCAAAGGCAAGCGAGTGCTGGTTGTTGAAGACGTCTTGACTACCGGCGGTTCTGTCAAAGCCGTGATTGAAGCAGTAAGAGAGCTTGGCGGTGAAGTTGTTGGTGTCGGCGTTCTCTGTAATCGCGGCGGGATTACCGCTGAAGATATTGGCGGCGTGCCAAAAATGACCGCTTTGGTCAATGTCAACCTTGAATCTTGGCCGGAGAGTCAATGTCCGCTTTGTGAAAAGCAAGTACCGATTAATACCAATGTCGGCAAAGGGCGAGAGTTTCTCTCTCAGAAAAAGCAAGAATAATTTGACCCTTTGGTCAAAAGAGGCTGTTATCAGTTGATAACAGCCTCTTTTCTTTGCTTAATTTTTAGCTATTTTTATGCTATGATATGGCTATAATGCAGATAAACAGATGATTTATATTATTCCCTTTGTCATTGCTTTATTCTTTGTAGTTAAAGCAGCTGATTTTGCCATTAATTTTGCTTCTCGCCTGGCGGATGGCGCTAAAATATCCAAATACATAGTAGGTTTTATCTTGGTAGCGGCTATCTCTGTTTTGCCGGAAGCTTTTATTTCCATTGCCTCTTCTTTGCAAGGCTTACCGGCTTTTGGTCTAGGAACTTTATTCGGCTCCAATGTAGCTGATCTAGCCTTGGTTTTTGCCATTGTGATTTTTGTAGCCAATAAGCCGATTAGGGTGGAAAGCAGGATTATTAATAACAGCTGGCTTTATTTATCTACTTTAGCTGTGCCAATAATCTTAGGTTTAGACGGTCATTATGAACGGATGGATGGCTTAGTGATGATTTTAGCCGGTATTTTGTTTTATCTAGCTTTGTTGAAGAAAGATGAAAATAAGCCAGCAACCGGTGACCGGCGTTTTTCTTTTAAAGACTTGTTTGGCTTATTGATTAGCATGGCTATTCTATTATTAGCTTCCACCATGACGGTTAAGTTCGGCGTATCTTTGGCTCATGCTTTGCATATTAATCCAGTGTTTGTCGGCATGCTGTTTGTCGGTATTGGCACTACTTTTCCGGAAATGTTTTTTTCCATCAAGGCGGTTAAGAATAATCATGCTAATTTAGCCATGGGAGATATTTTAGGTACGGTCATTACCGATGGGGCGATTATCGTCGGTATCTTAGCCTTGCTTAAGCCTTTTTATTTTAACCAGCGGATAGTCTATGTGACGGCGATGTTCATGTTTTTAGCGGCCGTTATCCTGCTGCATTTCATGAAGACAGGCAAAACTTTAACTAAGAAAGAAGGCTTATTGCTATTATTTTTCTATTTATTCTTTGTGCTGACAGAATTTGCAGTCAGCAATTATTTTAATTATTTCTCGGATTAAATTTATGTGGCTATTCTA
The DNA here is from genome assembly GCA_964638415.1 of uncultured Gammaproteobacteria bacterium. Classification (GTDB taxonomy): domain Bacteria; phylum Patescibacteriota; class Patescibacteriia; order UBA1558; family GWA2-36-10; genus CAZWYP01. The sequence goes on along the minus strand of CAZWYP010000003.1, from coordinate 41,676 downwards.
TGCTTTTTTGTCGGCGATAACCGCTGCTTTAGTAGCGATTTTCGGCAAATTAGGCTTGAAGAATATTGATTCTACTTTAGCGACAACAGTCAGATCGATTATGATGGCTGGCTTCTTAATAATAGTCAGCTTATTCTTGAACAAGTGGCAGGGATTTAATCTCCATACTTTCAGCAATAAAGATTGGCTGTTAATTGCTTTAGCCGGCATTGCCGGCGCTTTATCCTGGCTGTTTTACTTCTTTGCCTTAAAGGCTGGCGATGCTACTAAGGTAGTGGTAATTGACCGTTTAAGCTTAGTCTTCGTGGTAATTTTAGCGGCAGTATTCTTAGGAGAAACTATGGGCTGGAAAACAGTAGTAGGAGCATTATTAATGGTGGGAGGAGCTATTTTAATTAGTTTAAAGTAATTATTAATGAAGCTGAAGATTTTTTTCTTAAGCCTTTTACTATTCCTGCCTTTGGCTGGATCGGCACAAACTCTGGATACTGCCCAGTATGGGGACACTAATGGCGATTTTATCATTGACGAGAGTGATCAGGAGATAAGGCTATCGCCGGAAGATATTCCCAGCAATGAATATTCTCAAGCTTTAGTTACGGAGATAGTCAATGAATATACTGAGCAAGTTGCCGATGATTATTTGGAGCAGATTCAGGAATTAAAAGTAAGAATCTTGAGTGGAATAGAATCTGGTCAGGAAATTTCCATCATCAACAGGGGAATATCCTCGCTGGAAAAATACCAGAAGGTAGCAGTTGGTGATAAGATAATCTTGGCTAAAGTTTATAAAGTTGATGGCACAGCTGATTATTATTTTGCCGATCATTACCGCTTGCAGCCTTTGCTGATTATTTTGTTAATCTTCTTTGCTTTAGTCATTTGGTTTGGTCGCTGGAAAGGCCTAGGATCTTTAGCTGGATTGTTTATTAGCATTCTAGTCCTGGCTGGCTTTATTGTACCCAGAGTTGTCGCTGGCCAGAATCCGATAATCATCACTTTATTGGGCGCTTTGATTATCTCTGCTGTTTCCATGTATTTAGGCCATGGCTTCAATCGTCGGACAACTTTAGCTTTTATTGGTATGATGATTACCTTATCCATTGCCATGCTTTTAGCTTATATCTTCATTGATTTCTCTTCTTTATTCGGCAAAGGCAGCGAAGAAGCTTTTTATCTGCAGTTTGGAGAGCTGGCTGCCATTAATCTGCGGGGATTATTATTGGCGGGGATTATTATTGGTACTTTGGGAGTATTGGATGATATTGCTACCGCGCAGACTGCTGTGGTGGGAGAATTGCGCCGAGCTAATCCTAGCTTAAGCCAGCGAGAGCTTTACCAGCGGGGTTTAATTGTCGGCCGCGAGCATATTGCTTCTTTAGTTAATACCTTGGTGCTAGCTTATGCTGGCGCGGCTTTGCCTTTGTTTATTTTATTTAACATTAACCAGGAATATCCCTGGTGGATGAAATTCAATAGCGAGATGATTGCCGAGGAGTTTGTCAGAACCATTATTGGCTCTTTAGCCTTAATTTTGGCTGTGCCAATTAGTACTTATCTAGCGGCGGTTTTTCTTAAGAACGAAAAGCCTTTAAAACACTCATCGCCAGAGCATTTTCATCATCATTAGCTTGAAAAAAACCCTATTTTATGGTATTATAAGCCAGTAGTAAATATATGCAAATTACCCCGGAAATAGTTGTTTTATACCAAAAATTAAAAACCATTTATCGCCATCGTCAGCAAGTCAAAGACGAAGGTAATAAGATTGAGGTAGAAGATTTTACCAGCCGAGTGACGGTAGTTTATGAGAAGCTCCGCAATTCGGTAGATTTTAAGGAGTCGCATTTATTGCGGCGTTTTGCTGTTGAGCGTAATTTGCGCCGGAGAATAATCTTAGAAACTTTAAAGCCGGCTGTTGCCAAAAGCTTGGTGGAAGAATTAATTCGTGCTAAGTATTTGCCCAACAATGTTATTCCGGAAAAACGGGTATTGGAAGTAGCGCAGGTTATTAAGAAATACAATGAGCTCTTGCTGCTGATTAATGATATCTATGAAAGTTCTGAGCGCCAGCAGTTCTTTGAATGGCTGGTAGGAGTGATGGCGGTGGAAATAGACATGGTGCTGCAGCCGGAAGATATTGAGGATGCGGTCATTGAAACCATGTACCAGATTACCAAGCCGCGAGTTAAGTTCTCCGGTGATGACTGGAAAATGAGAGAAAAGGATATTCAGCTGTACATTGCTATCCATAAAGCTTTGGTTAAATCCGATGATGCGATTATTTCCTACCATTTATTGAATTTATATTTTCCAGATTGGAATAAAGCGGATGATAATACCATTAAGCTGGTAGCTGCTAATTTCGGAGCGGTTTACCGGACTATCCAGGGACACCTCAAGCATCCTTATCAGGCTAAACTATTAAGCTCTTTAAGAGAGCAGGTAGCTACTTTCCAGGTTTTATATGAACTTATCCGCCGTCGCGAAGGGGATATTGAAGAATTATTAATTCAGCCTGAACTTTTGGAAGCGGAAGCTAAGATTATTATTAATGAGAAGTATAAGAGCTTATTGTCTAAGATTAGATCTAGCTCTATCCGGGCGATTATTTATATTTTCATCACTAAGGTATTATTGGCTATTGCTTTTGAATTTCCGTATGAGTTATATATCTTAAAGCATGTTAATTATACTCCGCTGATGATTAACGTTATTTTCCCGCCCTTGCTGATGTTCTTGATTACTTTAACGATTGTTCCTCCCAAGAAGGAAAATACGGCCAAGATTCTGGAGAATTTAAAGAATATGGTTTATGGCCAAGTTGAGCAGTCTATTCTCTGTAAATTAAAAGCCAAATACCGGACTAATTGGGGATTTAAGACTTTTTATTACTCCATGTACACTATTCTGTATTTAGTGGTATTCGGAACGATTATCCGTATTTTGCAGGGCTTAGAATTTAATATTTTAAGCGGTGCTTTATTCTTATTCTTCTTAACAGCGGTCAGCTTCTTTGCTATGAAGATCCGCACTACGGCTAAAGAGCTGAAGATTATTGAAAAGAAAGAAGGCTTTTGGTCTTTCTTAGTCAGCTTTTTCTCTTTACCGATTGTCTCTATGGGCCGCTGGCTGTCTACTAAGTTTAAACGGATCAATGTCTTTGCTTTTGTCATGGATTACATTATTGAAGCGCCTTTCAAGATTTTTATCGCTGCCTTTGAAGAGTGGCTGAGTTTCCTGCGGGAAAAGAAAGAAGATATGTATCGGGAAGAATAAAAGAAAAGAGCTTAGAGCAGCTCTTTTTTATTTAAAAGAATATGAAAAAAGAATTTTACCTTATTGTCCATAATATCCGCAGCCTGCATAATGTCGGCACGATGTTCCGCACGGCGGATGCTTTGGGAATTAATAAAATATATTTGACGGGATATACCGGCACGCCGCCCAGGGAAGAGATTAGCAAAGTAGCCTTAGGCGCGGATAAGTTTATTCCCTGGGAGCAGTTTAAAAATATTTCAGCGCTAATTAAAAGATTGCGGAAAGAAAAAATACAATTAGTGGCTTTGGAAAAAACCAAGGGAGCAGTTAATTATCTTAAGTTTAAGCCGAGATTTCCTTTAGCGCTATTAGTCGGTAATGAGGTAAAGGGAATTTCTGCCAGCTTATTAAAGCAGGCAGACAAGATTATTTATCTGCCGATGTCAGGAAAAAAAGAGTCATTGAATGTGGGGGTGGCCATGGGAGCAGCTGGTTATTATCTTAATCAGTATCGCTAGCAATTAAAAAAAATGTTATAATATTCTCATGCAAGTCCATAAAGTCATTGAGATTATTTTTACCTTACTGATCCTGATATTTCTGGCTATGCTGGTCATGGGCTTATTGATTGTCATTACCGTTGTGCAGGAATTAGCCGAGTATGAAGTAAGTTTCGGCATGAGAGTTTTCTTTATTTCCGGCATGACTTTAGTTTATTTCTATATTATTAAGATGGTGATTAATCGCATTAGGGATTATTCGCGATATATTTAATGATGGGCAATACTATTACCACTATTGGCGGTTTAACGCAGGACATCATGTTCTACACCGATGATGCCTTGATTTTGGATAATAAGCAGGATTTATTGCAGCAGAAGCTGATTGCTTTTGAATACGGCGCTAAAGTATACAGCGATGAAGTTTATCTGGTCTGGGGCGGCGGCGGAGCTAATACGGCGGTTGGTTTGTCTTCTTTGGGAATTAAAACCCAAACCTTATTATGCTTAGGTAGGGACAATTTAGGCCAGGAAGCATACCGTGAATTAAAAAGAAAAAAAGTAGATACCGGATTAATCCAGTTTAATGACAAGTTTAAAACCGGCACTTCTTTTATTATCAACGTGGGTTCATATAATGAGCATGTTCTGTTTAACTACCGCGGTGCCAATACCCAGCTGGATTTTTCGCCAAAGGTGATCAAGAAAATCAAGACGCCATGGGTTTATCTAGCGGCTTTAGATAATCGCTTAAATCCCAAATTGAAAGACTTATTTAGCCATTTTACAGAAAGAAAGATCAAAGTAGCTTGGAATCCAGGCAAACCGCAATTGCAATTGGGTTTAAAAAAATTAGCCAGTTATTTGCCAGCTACCGAAGTGTTAATGGTCAACCGCGATGAAGCTTTGGAATTATTGGTTAGTGTCAGTAAAGATAAGCCTAAAGATAATATCCAGCAGATTCTGCGCAATTTGCATAAATGGGGACAGCAGATTACCGTAGTGACAGACGGTCCTAAGGGCGCTTATGTTTTTGACGGCAAGCAAATCCACTTCCGACCGGCTTTCAAGAAAAAAGGAATTAATACTACTGGTGCTGGAGATTCTTTCGGTTCTGGTTTTGTGGCTGGCTTAATTAAATACCACACAGTGGCTAAAGCTTTGCATCTGGGAATTTTAAATAGCAATTCCGTGGTGATGAAAATCGGTGCGCAAGTAGGCTTATTGACTGCTCAGGATTTGCTCAAATATAAATTATAATTATGGCAGAGATTATTTTACAAAATACTACTACGGAAACAGTAAATACCACTACTGAAGTAATTAATAATCTGCAGAATTCAGAAATGGAATTGCAGGAATTAAACCAGCAGGTAGCCAGTTTAAGGGAGGAATATAAGGCGGTGGTTAATAATTTTGACAATCCCTCATTTTTTAATTTTGACAATGTCTATTTCTGGTTTGTTATTGCCGGGTTGTTACTATTAGTCTTTGGTTTGTGGTGGTGGCTGCTGGAAATGAAAAAAGACCATAAAGTTAAAACAGCAGAGAAAGTAATTGAACCGGAACCAGTGGTTAATTTGCCGGTGGCCGAAGTAAAGTCTAAGACAGTCAAAGCCAAGGTAATTAAGGTAAAAGTCAGGAAGCTAAAGAAGTCAGGCGATTAGGCAAAAATACAGATTATTGCTAAAATATAAATCTATGGCTTATCAGTGGCAAATGCCGGACAAAATAGAACAGGAGGCCTTAGATAGTTTCCCGGAGTTGCATCCAGCGGTGGTGCAGCTTTTGTTTAACCGCAATTTGCGCACGCAAAAGGAAATTGATGAGTTCTTATATCCAGACTATAGCCAGGATGTTCATGATCCTTTTTTATTTAAAGACATGGCCAAAGTCTGCGAGCGGATATACCAGGCGGCGGAGAATAAGGAATTAATTATTATCTATGGAGATTATGATGCTGACGGTGTTACTTCCGCCACTATCTTAGCAACTATTTTGGAGAAAATTGGGGCTAAATTCCAAACATATATTCCTCATCGGGAAAGGGAAGGTTATGGTTTAAATCAAGAAGCTGTTAAGGAATTTGCTAATCTTGGCGCAAAATTAATAATTACCTGCGATTGCGGTATTAGTGATTTTAAGGAAATATCTTTAGCCAATGAATTAGGCTTGCAGGTTATTGTAACCGATCATCATACAGTTCCCGAGCAGATACCGCCGGCAGTTGGGATCATTCACCCCAAAGTAGATGAAAGTTATCCTTTTAAATTCTTAACTGGCGGGGGAGTGGCTTTTAAATTAGTGCAGGGATTATTGCGCTGTCCGCAAAGCAAATTAACTCTGGAAGAGCGGGAGAAGATAGAAAAGTGGCTATTGGATTTAGTGGCTATTTCCACGGTAGCCGACATCCAGCCTTTATTGGGAGAGAATAGGACTTTGTTAAAATACGGTTTGATTGTTTTGCAGAAAACCAAGCGTTTAGGCTTAAGGAAATTAATAGAAGTAGCGGGGGTAGATAGGAATAAGATAGACACCCAGACTATTGGCTACCAGCTAAGTCCGCGTATTAATGCCGCCGGGCGCATGGATCATGCTAATCTGGCTTATTATCTTTTAAATGAAAATGATGAGACTAAAGCTGGGGAATTTGCCAAGGATTTGAATCAGTCAAATATTGACCGGCAGAAATTAACGGAGCAGGTAGTAAGTAGAGCTCAGCAGCAGCCGCTTAATTTACAAGATAAGCTTTTAATCTTTTACCAAGGTGACTGGCCGGCTGGTTTAACTGGGCTGGCGGCTGGCCGTTTAGTGCGGGTATATAACAGGCCTTGCATTGTAGCTACTGACAATGGAGATAATATTATTGGTTCTGGGCGCTCAGTAGAAGGATTTAACATTACCGAAGGCTTAAAGCTTAATGAAAGCTTATTAGTTAAATTCGGCGGCCATCCTCAGGCAGCCGGCTTTACTCTAGCTAAAGACAATTTTCCTAAATTAAAAGAAGCTTTAATATCATTAGCTAATGATAAACTAGCTGAGGCTAATCTGGAGCCAAAGCTTAAAATAGAATTAGTCATAGATTTTACTGACATTAATTGGGAATTAGCAGATATCTTGGCTAAATTTGAGCCGTTTGGCGAAGCTAATGCTGAACCGCTATTCATGTCGGAAGATGTTTTAGTGACTAATGCTAGAAGAGTAGGTAAAGATAATAATCATTGGAAATTGGAATTGGTCAAGAAAGATAAAAAGCTGGGAGCAATTGCTTTTGGCCAGGGTAATCTGCAATTAGACATTGGCCATCGCGTGGATATTGTTTATAATGTGAATATCAACCAGTGGAATGGTAATCGGGAGATCCAATTAATAATTAGAGATTTGAAATTAAGACAATGAAGGTAGCTAAATTATTTACTGATGGCGGAGCTAGGGGTAATCCCGGTCCGGCTGCAATTGGCGGAGTATTGATTCTTGATGCTAAAAGCCATACTTTCTCGGAATATATCGGGGAGACTACCAATAACCAGGCGGAGTATAAAGCTTTGTTATTTGGCTTGCAATTAGCGCAGCAGCATAAAGTGGATGAGCTTCATTGTTTTCTAGACAGTGAATTGGTAGTCAAGCAGATTAATAAGGAATACAAGGTGAAAGATCAGGATTTAGCTAAGTTATTTGTTAAAGTCTGGAATCTAGCCCAGAGCTTTAAGAAAATAACCTTTTCCCATGTTCGGCGGGAAATGAATAAAGAAGCAGATAGATTAGTTAATGTTGCTTTAGATAAAAGATAATTGGCAATAAAAAAATAAGCGCCCCTTTAAGACTTAAAGTCTGAGGGGGCGCTTTGTAATCAATAGGCCGGTTCAACAAATTGGTTTTGGCTGATTCCTTTGATCTCATTGTGGGTATTTTCATCAATCAGGTCAAATTCAATAGCCAGTCTCAGGCACACAGCTTCATCCAGCAATTCCGGCAAGCCGGAAAAAGAGATGATGACATCGCCTTTGGTAGCGCGAATAGCACCGCCCCATTTGCCGTTGGCAGGATCCCGGCTTTGCCAGCTGGATAGATGTTCTGAATTTGTCAGCAGCCGGTTGGCTTTTTCCAGAGAAAACTCATGGTATTTTGCCCGTTTGTTTTCATCCAAGCTGCCGATGCCTACTGCCAGCAGTATTTTCCCGTCACTAATCCTTCTGACAGTCAGGTAGCCGCCAGTTTTTTCCGGACTGGGATTGTGGGGCACTTCAGGTGCTTGTTCTAATAATTTAGACAAGAACGGAAGCATTTTGACAAGCTGATCAAGCGAATTCATTCTAACCTCTCGGTTGAAATTTGTAGCGTACACTTTAATTGGCTAGAATAGTATATATATACAGTTTTGTCAAGGTAGTGGTAATTTATCTTTATTGATTTTTTACTCTAAAAATGTTATTTTATTAGTAATGTCAGCGCAATTAAATTGGCCAATTTATGGTCATAAACAGCAGATAAGATTTTTACAGGAAAGCTTGAAGCAAAATCAGCTAGCCCATGCTTATTTGTTTTATGGTCCAAAAGGTTTAGGTAAGAAGCTGATTGTCCAGTATTTTGCCCAGAGCTTGTGGTGCCAGAGCAAGTCCAATATTCCCTGCCAACAATGTTCAGCTTGCAGGCTGGTTAAGCAAGAAAGCTATCCGGATTTGTATGTCTTAGGAAAAAACCAGGAAGATTTATCGGCAGACAGCATTAAGGAATTTCTGGCTAAACTATCTTTGACGGGCGTGATGGGAGGACAGAAGCTGGCAATTATTTACCAGGTGGACAAGCTTAATTTATTTGCCGGCAATGCTTTATTAAAAGTAATTGAAGAGCCGCCGCAGAAGACTACCATTATCTTAATTGCCGAACAGCTTAAGGCTTTGCCTTCCACTATTATTTCCCGCTGCCAGCTGTTGAAATTCCGCCCGCTTAATAAACAAGAAATGCTGGATTGGCTGAATAATTTTAAGTTTACTGCCCGAGAAAAAGAAACAGTGGCTAATTTATCTTTCGGCAAGCCAGGACTGGCTCTGGAATTCATTGAAGATAATTTGCAGAGTTTTCGCCAGCACATTGATTGGTTATTGAAGATACTGAATGATGATGATTTTTCCGCCCTGCAGACTTTGGACAACTGGTTTGCATCCTTAAAGAAAGAAAACCCTAATTATAAGATTTATGAATTAGGCAATTTAACCAAGCAGCAGCTAAATTTTCTGGAGCTGATGATTAGGGACATGTTGTGGATTAATTTAGGGCGCCTGCCGGCTAACAATCTTTATGAAGATCAGTTGAAAAAAATGGCGGGAAATTTTTCCATAGCTTGGCTGTTGAAAAATCTATTAGCAATTAATAATTTAAGAGATAAAATAAATAAAAATGTTTCTCCGCAATTATTGTGGGAAAATCTAATATTAAGTTTAAAAACATAAAAATATGTTTTGGTCACAAATAAAGAAAAATAAAAATTTAGCTTTAATTATTTTTTTGCCCTTAGTTTTATCTGGCTGCTTAATTAACGTTAAAACTAATAATACCAGCCAGTCGGCTAAAGAAGCCTTAGGTAGCTTTTTTGTTTCTGATGATAATGGCAAGAGTTGGACACAGCGCAATAATTTATATACCTCTGACGGCAAGTCAGCTAATTTTGGTGCTGCTAATATTACCACGATGGCTTTTGATCCGCAGGATACCAATGCCATTTGGCTGGGAACGCAGACTAATGGCGTTTATTATACCTATAACATTGGCAAGGGCTGGTTTAATACTTTAGCTAATCAGGGGAGAGTTAATGGTATAGTGGTTAGTCCCAGAGATAAATGCACTGTTTTAGTAGCTATCCATAACAAGATTTGGAAGACAGAGGACTGCGCCCGTACTTGGGATACGGTTTATTTTGAATCTCGGGAGAATCAGTTTATTCGCTCTATCAATATTAATTATGATAATCCGGATTTGGTTTATGCCGGCACTAACGGCGGGTCTTTATTAGTTAGCCGCGATGAAGGGTTGAGTTGGGAAGTTATTTACCGTTTTGATGATGATATCCTGGAAATTTTAGTGCTCAATCATAACGACAGTAATATTGTTTATGCGGCCACTAAGAGCAAGGGTATTTTTAAATCAATTGATGCTGGGTTAACTTGGGAAGATTTAATGAAACTTGATGCTTATGAGATTGACGACTCTCAGCCGCAGAATAAAGAAGGGGTGTATACCGCTATTAAATTAAAGGAAGAGCCTAAAGAATTCGGTCGCTTAAAAGGGACTAAATTATTCACCGCTATTGATATTGATCGCAGCGTTCCAGATAGCTTGATTTATGCTAATGATCTTGGTATCTTTAGACTGCTAGATAACCGCTGGGAGCAGATAAATTTGCTAACCCCAGATAAAAGAGAAAGAAAGAATGCTTTAGCAGTCAATCCTTTGAACGGACAGGATATTTATTACGGAACCAATAATGCTTTTTACCATACGGTAGACGGTGGTATTAATTGGGAGATCAGCGAATTACCGGTTAAAAGGGCAACGAATTCCATAGAAATTTCCCCGGACAATAAGTATATTTATTTAGGATTATTTACGATTAATCAGTAAAATTTTTATGCATAGTTTAGTTAAAGATAATTTAAGTTCTTTTGAAGGAAATTTAGAGCATTTAAAAAATGAAATCGGTTCTCTACGCACTGGCCGGGTTAGTCCTAGTTTGGTAGAAAAGATTTTAGTGGAATCTTATGGGACTAAGACGGAATTATTGCAATTAGCTTCCATCATGGCGCCGGAGCCGCAGACCATAGTTATTAAGCCGTGGGACCGGAATATTCTTAAGGATATTGAACGGGCAATTACTGCTTCGGATGTAAGGGTTAATCCTATTGTAGATGGTGATTTAGTCCGTCTTAATTTTCCTCCCTTAACAGAAGAGAATAGAAAAGAATTAGTAAAGCTGCTCAATAAGAAAGTGGAAGACGGCAAGGTAAGTATTAAAATGACCAGAGAGAAGATTAAGGATCAAATTCTTGATGCGGAGCGGGAAAAATTAATCAGTGAAGATGAAAAATTCAAAGCTTTGGAAGAATTAGACGAGGCCACTAAGGAATACAATGAGAAGATAAAGCTGCTGGGCGAGGCCAAAGAAAAAGAAATAATGACTATCTAAATGCTGACAATTATTGCTTTTATATTAATTTTGGGGATTTTAGTCCTAGTTCATGAACTAGGGCATTTCTTTAGCGCCATTAAACTGGGAGTGGATGTGGAAGAGTTCGGTATTGGCTTTCCGCCCCGCATGTTTAAAATTAAGCGTAAAGGAATAATTTATTCCATTAACTGGATACCAATTGGCGGTTTTGTAAAGATTAAAGGAGAGTCGGGAGATAATAGTGAAGATCCAAAAAGCTTTGTTAACCAGCCGGCCTGGAAGAAAACCATTATCTTGTCAGCTGGCGTAATAATGAATTTCTTTTTGGCTTTTATTTTGTTGTCTATTGGATTTTTTGTCGGTTTGCCTCAGGCTTTTGAAAAAGATCTTCCTAATGAAGACATCCGCGATCGCCGAACTCTGATCATTGAGGTGGCACCGCAAAGTCCGGCGGAAAAAGCTGGTTTGAAAATCGGCGACCAGGTAGTAATGTTTAATGAAGAGACTATTAATGATTCAGATCGCCTGTATAATTTAATCAAAGAGCATAATCAGGAGACTATTGGCTTAACTATTAAGCGGGGAGAGGAAGAAAAAGTTTTTAATGTTAAGCCAGAAGTAATTACTGAAGGCGGTCAGCCTATTCTAGGTATCGGCATGATTGATGCTGGAATTGTTTCTTACGGCTTCTGGGCTAGTATTTGGCAGGGCTTAAAGACTACAGTATTAATGATTGGTCAGATTTTCGCCGCTCTCTATAATTTATTAGCCAATTTAATTACTAAGGGGCAGGTAGACGCTGCTTTGTCCGGCCCGATTGGCGTAGCGGTAATTACCGGACAGGTAGTAAAACTTGGCTGGATTTATATCTTGCAATTTGCCGCAGTATTGTCTATTAATTTGGGAGTAGTTAATATCCTGCCTTTTCCGGCTTTGGATGGCGGACGGTTATTATTTGTCTTAGCGCAGAAATTATCTCGCAGGAAATTAAGTGATCGGGTGGAAGCAGCTATCCATAACAGCGGCTTTATCCTGCTGATGATCTTGTTCGTCTTTATTACCTGGCGAGATGTCAGCCGCTATGGCCGGCAGATTTGGGAAGGGATAAAGAATATTTTTTAAAGAGAATGAAATTTTCTACAGTCAATTCCGGGGGTTATAATCTTCCTAATCTAATGAGGAAGCTTGGCTATCATCCGTCTAAGTTTAATGACAGCTACCTTAGATTGTTAGGTCGGGAGAATTACCCGCGCTTCCATTTGTATGTGGATTTAACTAAGCAGGGGATTCAGTTTAAGCTGCATTTAGATCAGAAAAAGGCATCCTATAAAGGGCACACTGCCCATTCCGGAGAATACGATACAGAAATATTAGAACAAGAGAAAAATAGAATTTTAAGCTTATTATAACAATATGGATATTAAGAAAAATAAAATTACCAGCCGGAAAGAAGATTATTCACAGTGGTATTTAGACATTGTCGCTGCCGCTGATTTAGCGGACTATGGTCCAGTTAAAGGCACGATGGTTATTAAGCCTTATGGTTTTGCGATTTGGGAGAATATCCAGAAGGTTCTTGATGAGAAAATAAAAAAGACCGGCTGCACCAATGCATATTTCCCCTTATTGATTCCCAAATCTTTTTTTACCAAGGAAGCTAGTCACGTGGAAGGCTTTGCTAAAGAGTGCGCGGTGGTTACTCATTATCGTTTAAAGAATAATGAACAGGGAAATATTGTAGTTGATGACACAGCTAAGTTAGAAGAGGAATTGATTATTCGGCCGACTTCCGAAACCATAATTAATAACAGTTTTTCTCAATGGATTAAATCTTGGCGTGATTTACCGGTAATGGTTAATCAGTGGGCTAATATTGTCAGATGGGAGATGAGGACCAGGCCTTTTTTAAGAACTTCAGAATTTTTATGGCAAGAGGGGCACACCGCTCATATTAGCAGTAAGGAAGCAGAAAAAGAAGCTAAAAAAATGCTTGATGTCTATTTAGATTTTGTTGAGAATTATTTAGCGATGAGCGTAGTGGCTGGCCAAAAGAGCGAGAGTGAGAAATTTGCCGGTGCTGATCATACCTATACCATTGAAGCGATGATGCAGGATGGCAAAGCTTTGCAATCAGCTACTTCCCATCATTTAGGGCAGAATTTTGCTAAAGCTTTTGGTACGCAATATTTGGATAAGAATAATAAATTGCAACATGTCTGGCAGACTAGTTGGGGAATGAGCACTAGGATTATTGGCGGATTAATTATGACTCATAGTGATGATCAGGGATTGGTATTACCTCCTAAAATTGCTCCTATTCAAGTGGTTATTATTCCAATTATTAAAAATGATTCAGATAACTCCCAAGTTTTGCAATTTGCCAAGAAGATTAAATCAGCCTTAAAGCTGGGAGATAAAGCGGTAATAGATCAAAGAGATGATTTGACAATAGGAATGAAGTATAATCTTTGGGAGAAAAAGGGCGTGCCGATAAGGATAGAAGTCGGCCAGCAGGAAATAGAAAAAAGAGCCGTAGTTTTAGCGCGAAGAGATACCGGCCATAAGCTGACCGTTGGTATTGACAATTTAGCCAAAGTCATTAAGGATACCCTTGTAGATATACAGGATAATTTGTTGAATTTAGCCCAACAAAGGCGAATAGAAAATACCGTGATGGTGGATAATTGGACAGGGTTTATCAAAGCGATTGACGATGGTAAGTTTGTCTTAGCGCATTGGTGCGGAGAAGCAGAAGTGGAAGCGGAAATTAAGCAAAAGACTGGCGCTACTATCCGTTGTTTGCCTTTTGATGTTTCTGCAGAAGAGGGTAAATGCATTTTAACTGGGAAGCCATCTAAGAGACGCGTTTTATTTGCTAAAGCATATTAATTATTTTTTCAATGTTCAAGCGGGTATTTAGAAAATTTTCCAAAGACATGGGAATAGATTTGGGAACAGCTAATACTCTGGTCTATGTAAAAGACCAGGGTATTGTTACCAATGAGCCGTCTTTGGTAGCAGTGAATACCCGTAATGATAAAATCGTAGCAGTGGGCGATGATGCTAAGATCATGTTGGGGAAAACCCCGCCGCATATTAGTGTTATCCGGCCTTTGGTGGATGGAGTGATTTCTGATTTTGAAGTAACGGAAAAAATGATCCGTCATTTCATTGACAAAGTGCATCGCGAATCTTTTAATTTTGCTCCTCGGCCTAGGGTAATGATTGCCATCCCTTTGGACGTGACGGAAGTAGAGCGCAAAGCCGTAGAGGATGCAGTATTAGCCGCTGGTGCTTCAGAAGTATTACTAATTGAAGAACCGGTAGCGGCTGCCGTTGGGGCTGGTTTGCCGATTCTGGAAGCTACTGCCAGCATGGTAGTAGATATTGGCGGCGGCACTACGGAAATTGCTGTAATTTCCTTAGGTGGCGTGGTATCCTGGAAGTCTTTGAAATTAGCTGGCGATAAGCTTAATGAAGCGATTATCCAATATGCCAGAGATAAGTTTAATATTTTATTAGGCGAGCGAACAGCAGAAAGAATTAAAATCCAGATTGCTTCCGTATTACCTTTAGAACAGCCAGTGGAAACCACTATGCGCGGCCGAGATTTATTAACCGGCTTACCTAAGGAAGTTAGGATTACTGATGCTAATATCCGGGAAGCGATTGCCCGTCCCATCAAATTAATTGTAGAAAATATTAAGACCACCATTGAAAATACTCCGCCGGAATTAGTATCTGATTTATATGAGCGGGGATTGGTTTTAGCTGGCGGCGGTGCTTTGTTGCGGGGCTTGGATGTGTTGATTGCCCAGGAAACTAAGATTCCCGTGCATATTACCGATGATCCATTAACAGCGGTAGTGAGAGGTACGGGTAAGGTTTTGGATGATTTGGAGCACTTAAAGGAGATTATTCTGCCTTCTACTAAAGAAAATATCTTTAAATAACAATCATGCTCAGGAGGAATTTGCAAATATTTTTTCTGTTCTTAGGAACAGTCTTGATCCTGATTCTTTTCAAAGAGAGTCAGATTTTTGATTTAGGCTTTATTATCCGGAAACTAACCAGTCCGCAGAAAGTGTCAAACCAACTTTTATTGCCGCCGGAAGATTTAGAACAATCCTACCAGGAGTTATTGGCTAAAAACGCGCAATTACAAGCACTGGCGGCAGAAAATAAAGAACTAAGGGATTTTTTCAATTGGCAGCAGACTAAAAAATATGATTTGATTTTAGCTAATGTCTTAAGCCGCGATGATTTCAACCAGAATTTAATAATGATTGATGCCGGGCAGAAACAAGGCTTATCAGTAGGAGCGGCTGTTGTAGTCAATCAAGGAGTAATTGTCGGTAAAATCATTGAAGTAAGAAACGACGTTTCCCTGGTTAGATTATTAACAGATAGTTCAAGTAGATTGGCCGTGGCCATAGGGGATGAGCAAAATGTTTCTGGAGTTTTGACCGGCAGTCTGGGTTTAGGGATGAACTTAAGCTATATTCCCCAGGAACAGGAAATTAAAAAAGGGGATTTAGTGGTGACTAATAATCTTAATGAGGGTATTCCAGCTGGCTTAGTTATTGGTAAAGCCGAAGAGATAGCTTATTCTGAGGAGGAAGTTTTTAAAACTGCTTCAGTTTCACCATTAATTGATTATACCACTTTGTTTCTGGTTGGGGTGATTAAACTGCCATGAAGTATTTAGGCATCCTATTATTATTAGTTGCTGCTAATTTTATTTTTTCCTGGTTTAATGTTTTACCTCTGCATTGGATTCAGCCTTGGCTAATTGCTGTGCTGTTTATTTATTTTATTGACGATGAGCCTTGGATTTATTATGGTTTTGCTTTTTTAGCCGGCTTATTGGTAGATGCTTTTAGCGCTAGTTTCGGCTTACATGCTTTAAGCTATATTTTAGTATTATTGTTAATTAATAACTTGCAGCTTTATGTTTTTACTTCCCAGAATACCGGCACGATTATAGTTTTAACGATGATTGGTATTCTGGCTTATTGGCTTTTTATCTGGCTGCTTAATTTTATTTTTCCCTGGTCTAACTATATTTTTTATTGGCAAGACTGGGTGCAGATTCTCAAATATTATTTAGTGGATGTTTTAGCAGTTGTAGTTTTATATATCCTGTATTTTAATTTTAAACTGAAGCATCATGAGAGATGATCCGTTTAAAATCCAAGAAGGCACGGTAAGAAGCGCTAAAGTAAGAGGCTATTCTTCCAATCTCTCTAGCGGAGATTATTTGGATTTTTTCCAAGGAGGAAGCCAACAAACTCTGGGCAAGTATTTTACAGAAGGAAAAATATTCCTGCTTTTTTCGGTTTTTATTGTTGTCCTAGCTGTCTTATGGTCACGAAGTTTTTATTTACAGATAGTCAAAGGGCAGGATTTTTTCGGTATTGCTGAAGGTAATCGTATTCGGGAAGAAATTATCCAGGCTAATCGTGGTTTGATTTACGACCGCTTCGGCAATTTGCTGGTTAAAAATACTTCCCAGTTCTTTCTTTATTTATTGGATGCAAATAAAGAAGAAGTTTCTGCTGAAGTTCTAGCTAAGGTTGCAGAAGTTTTAGCAGTTTCCCCAGAAAGTTTAACTGAGCAACTAAAGCAACCTACTAAACAAAAAAGGATTTTGCTCTATGAAAATGTCCCTTACCAGCAGGCGATTAAATTAATGCTGTTATCTGAAAAATACCCTGAACTGGAAATAGATTACGAGCCGCGCCGGCAGTATTTTTCTTACTTAGGAATGTCCCATGCTTTAGGTTATACCGGAGCGGTAGAAGAAAAAGATTTAGCGAAGGGGGAATATAATTATACCGATCGTCTGGGTAAAACCGGACTGGAATTGATTTATGAAAAAGTTCTACGGGGACGCAATGGCATCCGCCAGATTGAGGTTGATGCTTTTAACCAAGCTAAAAATGTTATTGCTTGGACTGAGCCTCAAGATGGCAATGATCTGATTTTGGCTATTGATGCTAAAGCCCAGAGCAAACTCTATGAAGTAATGGCGTCGGCAGCTGGCACTTATGACAAGCAGAAAATGGCAGCCGTGGTTTTAGATGCTCATGATGGCGGAGTCTTAGCGATGGTTTCCTTGCCTACTTACGATAATAATATTTTTACTACCAGCTTAAATAGAGAGGAGTATGAAAAAATAATTACCGATCCCTCAACCCCTTTATTAAATAGAGCGGTAGCCGGTAATTATCCTTTTGGATCAGTGTTCAAGCCCATTGTTGCTGCCGCTGCTTTAGAAGAGAAAATAGTGGATAAGAATTTTAGTGTGATCAGCACCGGCGGTGTTACGATTGGTAATAATTTTTTTCCTGACTGGCGGCCAGCTGGCCATGGCCGAACTAATGTTACTTGGGCTTTAGCTGATTCAGTTAATACCTATTTCTACACTATTGGCGGCGGTAATAACCAGTGGCTGGAATTGGGTTTGGGGGCAGATAAAATAGTAGACTATGCCAAAAAATTCGGTTTAGGTAAGGTGACTAATCTGGATTTTAATTCAGAAGCAGAAGGATTTATTCCCACCAAGGAGTGGAAAGAAGAAAATTTAGGAGAACGCTGGTACTTAGGAGATACCTATAACTTATCTATTGGCCAGGGTTATTTACTGGGCACGCCTTTGCAGATTGCGACCATGATGTCATATTTTGCCACTGGGAAAGGTTGGCAGCCGCATTTTATTAAGGAAACCAGGCTAGGAGATACAGTCGAAGCTTACCAACCAAAAGTAGCTTTAGAGAATTTAGTCAGTGAAGATAATCGTCAGATTGTCCGTGATGGTTTGAGGCAAACAGTGGTGGCCGGCACAGCTCAAAGTCTGCAGTCAGTAAAAGTGCCGGTGGCTGGTAAAACCGGCACAGCCCAGTTTAACCGCAATAAAATACCGCATTCTTGGTTTGCCAGCTTTGCTCCTTTTGATAACCCGGAAATAGTCGTGGTGGTTTTAGTGGAAGAAGGCGGAGACCGGGGTACAGCAGTGACGGTAGCCAGGCAGTTTATGGAGTGGTATTTTGACCGTTAGGGCTTAGCTTGAATTTATTGGCTAAAATGATATGATGTTAATAGAAGCCCAGAGGGCTTTATTAAATAATTGTTAAAATAGTAAGATTAATAAAAGTAAAATAAATATGGATGTACAAATTTTAACCCCGGAAGGCTTGGCTAAATTACAGGAAGAATTGGATGATCTTAAGACCAATAAGCGCAAAGAGATCATGGAGCGCATTAAGAATGCCAAAGAGTATGGAGATTTATCTGAGAATGCTGAATACCATGATGCTAAAGAAGAGCAGGGCTTTATTGAGGGTCGGATTACTGAATTGGAGCACATTATTAAAACAGCAGTAGTACAGCAGAAAGGCAATGGTGATAAGGTTTCTATTGGCTCTACCGTTAAAGTAGATAAAAACGGAGAAGCTTTTGAATTTACTATTGTCGGCAGCACGGAAGCAGATCCGGCTAATCGTCGGATTTCTGTAGAGTCTCCCTTAGGCCAGGCTTTTATTGATCGAAAAATCGGCGAGGTTTTTCCCGTGCAATTACCAGCGGGAGAAGTTATTTACAAGATTTTGGAAATTAAATAAATGTTTACCAAAAAGATCGGAATTGATTTAGGAACTGCATATACCTTGGTATATATACCCAAGCGCGGTATTGTAATTAACGAACCGTCAGTAGTGGCAATTTCAATTTTTGACAAGCGAGTAATGGCGGTTGGTGATGAGGCCAAGGAAATGATTGGAAGAACGCCGGATTCTATTGTGGCTTCCCGCCCATTAAAGAATGGCGTGATTGCAGATTACAAGACTACGGAAAGCATGTTAAGATATTTTATTAACAAAGCAGTCGGCGGCGTCAAGATTTTCCGCCCAGAGGTGATGATTGCCGTACCGGCCGGCATTACTTCTACGGAGCGCCGAGCGGTAATTGATGCCACTTTAAATGCCGGTGCTAAAGCCGCATATATTATTAAAGAACCAATTGCTGCGGCAATTGGCGCAGATATTCCCATTGGCTCTGCTTCCGGGCATATGATCGTGGATATGGGAGGCGGCACTTCGGAAATTGCCGTTATTTCCTTAGGCGGTATTGTAGCTAATACTTCTGTGCGGATTGGCGGTAATAAGTATGACGCGGCGATTGGCGAATTCATTAAGAAAAAATATAATTTAGCCATTGGAGAAAGAACAGCGGAAGAAGTTAAGATTAAAATCGGTTCTGCTCAATTTTTACCAAAAGGCGAGAAGCTGTATATGGAAATTAAAGGGCGGGATATGCTGACTGGCTTGCCGCGCAATATTGAAGTCAGTTCCGATGATGTGACGGAAGCTTTGCAGAATGAATTACAGGGATTAATCTCCGCAGTGAAGTCAGTGCTATACAAAACTCCACCAGAATTATCTGCCGACATTATGGATAAAGGCATGGTTTTATCTGGCGGAACTGCTCTATTGCGCAATATGGATAAATTATTATCCCAAGCAACTGGCGTACCAGCCTATACCGCCGACGATTCTTTATTATGCGTAGCTAGAGGAACGGGCATTGCTTTGGAGAATTTAGAGTCTTACAAGAGAAGCATTTTATCTGCTAAATAATATGGCTAAGATTGCTTTGGAGGCAACTAGAGCTAATAAGCTGCATAAAACCGGCACGGAGTGGTATGCCTGGCACTTGCTGCAGCAATTTAAAAGAATAGACAGAGATAACCAGTATACTGTGTATTACAACCAGGAATTAGCCGCAGAGTTAAAACAAGGGCCGGCTAATTTTTTATTTAAACAATTGTATTTCCCCAAAGTTTTTAAATTATGGACGCATTTGCGTTTAGGGCCGGAATTAGTTCTTAATCCGCCGGATAAGTTTTTAGCGACCAATGCTGTTCCCTTTATTTCCCGCGGAGAGTTAATAGTAACTATTCATGATTTAGGTTTTCTTAATAATCCCGAACTGTACCATCCTTTAGAAAGGATTTACCAGAAATTATCTCACCAGTTAGCTATTCGGCGAGCAGATAAGATTATTGCGGTTTCCGAAGCAACGGCTTTGGATATTAAGAAGTTTTTTCCTAAAGCAAAATCCCCGATTAAAGTAATTTAC
This sequence comes from uncultured Gammaproteobacteria bacterium, assembly GCA_964638415.1. GTDB lineage: Bacteria > Patescibacteriota > Patescibacteriia > UBA1558 > GWA2-36-10 > CAZWYP01. The sequence goes on along the minus strand of CAZWYP010000003.1, from coordinate 21,615 downwards.
CATGGCTGGGATAAGGATTGTTTTCGTCCCGCTCAAGCAGACAGAAAAATAGCAGTGAAGCAGAAATTTAATTTAGCAGATAAGTATTTACTATATGTTGGCCGTTTGGAGACTAAGAAGAATATCCAGAATTTGCTTAAAGCTTTTAGATTGTTAGTTAATCAGGATTGGCAGTTAGTTTTAGCCGGACGTCCAGGCAATTTTGGTTACGAAGAGATATTAGCTTTAGCCACTGATCCTAGAATTAAAGATCGGGTTAAAATTTTAGGTTATGTCAGCCAGACTGACTACCAGGATTTATTGGCTTCAGCTAGTATTTTTATTTTCCCTTCCAAGTTTGAAGGCTTCGGTATTCCTTTATTGGAAGCGATGGGCTCAGGGGTACCGATACTAGCTTCAGATATTCCCGTGCTAAGAGAAGTAGGCGGACAAGCAGTTTTGTATTTTAATCCGGATAATCCCCAACAGATTGCTGAACAGATAGATAAACTAATTTTAAGCAGTGCTCTGCAGGAAGAATTAGTTAGAAGAGGACTAAAAAGATCCCAGGAGTTTTCTTGGGAGAAATGTGCTAAGGAGACTTTAGAGTTTATTTTAGAGTAATAATACTTTTTATTTAGCGGTTTTTGGGGTATAATAATTGCATATTATTTTTTAATCATGCTGGTTAAGGATAATAAACTAGCTAAAGGCTTCACCCTAATAGAATTAATCATAGTTTTAGCAGTTATTGGCATCTTAGCTGTTGCTATTTTTGTAGCTGTTAACCCGGCTAAGCGCTTAGGCGAAGCCCAAAACGCCATTAGAGACAAAAACTGCGAAGAGCTGGAAAAATGCTTCAGTCAAGTCATAGAAGGTAATAATTATAACACTCCAGCCGCTTTAACTGCCTTAAGCCTCAATACTCCCTATATGTTAGTGTCTTCCGGTGGCTTAACTACCGGAACCACCAACTGCCAATCTTTAAAACAAGATATAGCTAGAAAAGACCTAGCTTCTCTAATGGAGCCTTATATTGGCACTTTACCAGTAGATCCCTTAGCCACCACTAGTAATGATACTGGCTACTATGTCAAAAGAGTTTCTGATTCTACTTTCTATGTCAATCATTGCTATGAGTATACTGCAACAGTGGCAGAGGAAGGCGGGGGAGCTGTTTGTGGTAATGGGATATTGGAAGGAGCAGAAGTTTGTGATTCAAATTTAACCACACCTTGCGCGGCAGATTCAAGTTATTATACGGGTGGTTATGTTGGTAGTTGTGGCATATTTCTTCCAAAAGGATGTAATAATACTTGTACTGCTTGTTTAAGTGGTACTGGTTGTGCTGGTGGCGGACATGGGGATTAATATTAGAAATATTAAAGAATAATGAAAACATTAAAATTCAGAAATAATTTAGTAGGTAAGATTTTGTCAGGAGAGAAGACCTCCACTTGGCGCTTGTTTGATGATAAAAATCTACAAGCAGGGGATGAGGTAGAATTTATTAACAAAGAGACAGGCGAAGTCTTTGCTAAAGTTGTTTTAACCAAAGTTATTGTTAAAAGATTCCAAGATTTACAAGAAGAGGATTGGGCGGGTCATGAAAAGTATCCTTCTAATGAGGTAATGTATAAATCTTTCTCCGCAGATTATGGGCAAAAGATAGATGAGAATACCGAGTTAAAATTGATAGATTTTACTATTCTTGACAAAATCTCTTAAGTATGATATAAATATGCTAAGGTCTAAATTAACTGAGACGATCGCTTTAGTTTAACTAAAGAGGATAAAGTCCGAACACCGTTCATAAGGATAGTTGGTAACGCCAACCGATGAGGAAAGTGATTTCTTCGTTAGGACAAGTGCAACAGAAAGCAATCTTATTCGTTAAGCTTGAGTTAACTCTTTAACGAATTAAAGGTGAAATTGTCAGCTAATTAGCTGACACGCTGGCTTGGTGACAGGCTAGAGGAGGCAAACTCTATCCGGTGCAACTTCGAGTAGGCCCTAAATAGGGCGGGTTGAAGGCTTGAGCTTAATGGCAACATTAAGCCTAGATAGATGATCGTCATCCTTCGGGAGACAGAATTCGGCTTATGAGGTTAATTTAGGCCTTTTTTATTTACTAAAATAGCTTCAAGTGCTATGATATTTACATGAAAAAAGCCGATTTTATCACTAATTTAGTACAAGTACCCCTAGACTTTATTTTCTTAGTTTTAGCGGGTATTTCTGCTTATTCTTTGCGTTTCTCTCCAGTAGTTTCTAACTGGCGGGCAATTATCTTTGAAATGCCTTTTGGGTATTTTTTTAATTTAACCTGGCAAATGTCTTTGGCCGGTGTAATAATTTTAGCCATTATTGGTGCTTACACCATGAAAAGCAAGAAGCTGGTTAAGGAGATTCCCCGGGTAGTTAGCGGTATTTCTACTTTATTTGTCATTATTATTCTTTATTTATTCTTGCAATTAGAACAATTTTCTTCCCGTTTTATTATTGTCTTTTCTTGGTTATTTGCCGTTGTCTATTTAACAGTTATTAGGATGATAGTAGCTTGGATAAGGAATCAGTTTTTCCGCCGGTCTTGGGGATTGTCAGGAGTTGTTTTACTAGGATCTTCGGAAAATAGGGAGTTAATTGCTAAAGAGTATAAAAATAATCCAGCCTTAGGATTTAAAGTATTAGCTGAATTTGATAATCTGGCTTCTTTGGAAAAGTCGGAAAAGATTAAAGATCTGGTGGATAGTAAAAAAATAGATTATGTAGTGCAGACGGATTCTACTATGGATAAAACTGAAGCTTTGGATTTACTGACCTGGTGCCAGGAAAATCATCTAAGTTTAAAGTATGTGGCTAATCTTTTCCAGGCGCAGAGCTTGCATTTGATTTTAAGCTCGGAAGCCGGTATTCCATTAGTAGAGATTGCAGAAATTAAACTGCAAGGCTGGGGCCGGGTGGCCAAAAGGATTTTTGATTTTATTATTGCTATTTTGTTAATAATTGTCTTATCTCCCTTGTTGTTATTTTTAGGCTTGATGGTTAAATTAACTTCCCGCGGTCCAATGTGCGTTGGCTTGCGGCGGGTAGGCGCTAAGGGCAAGGTATTTACCATGTATAAGTTTAGGTCAATGGTTAATAATGCCCATGAGCTGAAAGCTAAAATGATGGATTTGAATGAAAGACCAGATGGGCCGTTGTTTAAAATGAAAAATGATCCGCGGGTTACCAGTTTCGGACGCTGGCTGCGCAAAACCAGCTTAGATGAATTGCCGCAGCTATTCAATGTTGTAAAAGGGCAGATGAGCTTAGTCGGTCCGCGTCCGCATGAGCCGGAAGAAGTTTCCCGCTACCAGAAAGGCTACAAAAGGTTATTAAGCATCAAGCCGGGCATGACTGGCATGGCGCAGGTTTCCGGTCGATCCAATTTACTGTTTGCTGATGAAGCCAAGCTGGATATTTTTTACATGGAGAATTGGTCGTTGCTTTTGGATTTTATTATCATTATCAAGACGCCCTTGGCGATTATTAAGAATGAAGAAGGATACTAATGAAGAGGGTTGCTTTAGCGCATGATCATTTGTTTCAAAACGGCGGAGCAGAAAAAGTTCTAGCTATTTTAGCCGATTTGCATGATGCTGCTCCGATTTATACTTTAATTAACAATCCCCAAGTATCTAAAAATTTATTCGACCAGCAGCGCATTAAGGCTTCCTATTTGCAAAAAATACCCGGCATTAATTTATTGTTTAAATCTTTTTTACCTTTAATGCCTAAAGTCTGGGAACAGACGGATTTATCTGAATACGACCTAGTAATTAGTTCATCTTCTGGCTTTGTTAAAGGCTTGAAAAAAGGAGAGCAAACCAAGCATATCTGCTATTGCCATACTTCCGCTCGTTATTTATGGGATGATATGGAAGAATACGTTGGTAATCTGCCAGTCAGTCCAATTTTAAAGCTATTTTTGCCCAAGATCTTGAATTATTTGCAGGCTTGGGATTTTAAGAAAGCGCAGGCGGTGGATTATTTTATTGCTAATTCTGAATTTATTGCGGAGAAAATAAAGAAGCATTACCAGCGGGAAGCAGCGGTTATTCATCCGTCAGTCAGAGTGGATGATTTTACCTTAGCACCGAGCGAAGAAATCGGTGATTATTATTTAATCGTCAGCCGCTTGCGTCCTTACAAGCGAGTGGATTTAGCTATTAAGGCTTTTAATAATTTGAAGTTGCCATTAAAGATTATTGGTGACGGATCGCAATTAAAAAGATTAAAGCGCCAAGCCTACAGTAATATTGAATTTTTAGGAGAGTTGTCTGATCAAGACAGAAATTATTATTTAGCACGCTGTCGGGCTTTTATTTATCCGCAAGTTGAAGACTTTGGCATTTCTGCTTTGGAAGCAATGGCTTCCGGCCGTCCGGTAATTGCTTATGCCCGTGGCGGCGCTTTGGAAACTGTTGTTGAACATAAGACGGGAATGTTTTTTAATCATCAGAACTGGGCTTCTTTAACGCATGCGATTTTGCGGTTCCAAGCCGATCAGTTTGATCAGCAGATAATCCGGGAACATGCCAGACAATTTGATGAGCAGATTTTTAAGCATAAGATTTTGAATTTTCTTGAGCAGTTATGAATATCGGGATAGACATCAGGCCAATTATGCATCAAAAGATTAGCGGCGTCGGTAATTATGTTTATAATGCGATTAGCCGGATTTTGGCATTGGATCGGGAAAATAAATATTACCTTTTAAGCTCTGGTTTTAGGGAATTTAGCATTCCGTCAGACTGGCAACTTCCTCATGTTAAGCATATTCATGTAAAAATACCCAATAAGCTTTTTAATGCCTTGTTATTATTTAAAATGGGCCGGCCGCTAGATAAGTATTTTCCAGTACCGCTTGATTTATTCTGGCTGCCCAACTTGCATTTTTACAAATTCAGCAATGATATTAAAGTTATCTTTACCGTCCATGATTTATCTTTTCTGCATAGTGACAGCTTTTATTCCTGGCGCCGGCGCTTATGGCATTATTTGATTAAAGTTAATCGGTTAATTTACAAGTCATATAAGATAATTGCAGTATCCCATAATACCAAACGGGATATTATCCGCCGCTTTTCCGTGCCAGCGGATAAAATAACTACTATTTATCCCGGTATTAATTCAGTGGAAATGAATGAATCTCTAGCTAGAAAGTATACGGCTAATTTAGATTTGCCAGAAAAATATTTCATGTTTTTAGGTACCTTAGAGCCCCGGAAGAATGTGCCTAGTATTATCCAGGCTTTTGACCGCTACCATAAGGATTATCCAGACACTGGCTTGGTATTAATTGGCAACTTAGGCTGGGTTTATAGGAAATTGTTAAGAGAAATTAAGGCTAGGCCATATATTAAGTATTTAGGATTTGTAGATAGCCCTCTTAAAGATGCTATATATTATTTAAGCGAAGGCTTGATTTGGCCGTCTTTTTATGAAGGTTTTGGCTTTCCTCCTTTAGAGATTACTTATTACCATAAGCCGGTAATTGTCAGTTTCAAAACTTCTTTGCCGGAGATTATGGGAAAGCAAGCTTTATATGTTGATCCCTATAATTCAGCGGAGATATATTTTTTGCTAAAAGCTTTAAGAGAAGATATTAAGTTAAAAGACAATTTAGTTGCTTCAGCCAAGGATTTTCCCTTAACTGACTGGACTAAACAAGCTCAAAAGATTATTGATTTATTCAACCAATGCGGATAGTTTTGGATTTACGAATCTATGGACCGAAATATGGCGGTCTAGGGAGGTATAATCAGCAATTATTAGCTGGTTTGGTTGAAGATGATCAGGATAATGAATATATCGTTTTGGTTAAGGGAGAGCATCGGGATGAATTACCGATACTGCCGGCTAATTTTTCCGCCACCGTTTGCAATTGTCATTGGTATAGCTTAAAAGAGCAGTGGCAATTGCCTTGGTTATTGCGTAAATTGCGGCCGGACTTAGTTCATTTCCCCCATTTTAATATTCCTTATTTTTATTTTGGCAAATTCATTGTGACTATCCATGATTTAATCATGACCAAATATCCTTCCCAACGCGCTAGCACTTTGAATAAATTCTTTTTCTTATTTAAGCGGGCGGCTTATGCTTTGGTAATCAGCAAGGCGATTAGGCAAGCCCAGGCGATTATTACCGTCTCTAATTTTTCTGCTCAAGATATTAAAAATTATTGGCAATTATCTTCTCAAGAAGCCAATAAGATCAAAGTTGTTTATGAAGGGATTACTGTGCCGGATATTTACCGGGAAATAAAACAACCTTTGCCGGAGAAATTCCTGCTGTATGTCGGCAATGCCTATCCTCATAAAAATTTAGAATTTTTAATTAGAGGGTTTAAAGAATTTAATAAACAGCATCCAGAATATTCCTTAGTTTTAGTGGGTAGTAAGAATTATTTTTATAATCGTTTAGAGGAATATGCCGTTAAATTATTTGGCGCTGGACAAAAAAAGATTATCTTTTCTGGTTTTGTTTCTGACCAGGATTTGTCGGGATATTACCAGCAGGCAACAGCCTATGTTTTTCCTTCCCATTACGAGGGCTTTGGCTTACCGCCATTGGAAGCAATGGCTTATGGTTTACCGGTGCTGGCTGCTCGTTCCAGTTCTTTGCCGGAAGTATTGGGCTCAGCCGCTTTATATTTTAATCCTTCGAGTGACAATGATTTATTAGCCAGTTTAGAATTAATTACCAAGGACAATGTTTTGCGCGAGCGCTTGCGCCAATTAGGTTTAGAACAGATTAAATTGTATTCCTGGAAAAGGATGGCTAAGGAAATAATTAGTATTTACGATTCTTTGTTAAAAAGATAAAACCCCAGTTTTTACTCTGGGGTTTTAAAATACAAAGCGGGCAAGGAATTTCCTGATGTTCTCTCTGGCCAGCAGGCGAATGCCGATTAGGGTGAAATACCATTTTACTCCGGCAATTATTCCAGCTATTGGCCCGGTGAAATTACTTGGTTCTAAGTATAATCCAAACCAATGGAGAACATAGTTGAGAGCAGGGATGATTACCGGCTCATTTAATTTCCAGCCCAGGACAGTCCAAAAAGCCAGCCAAATCAGTAGAAAGACTATTTTTTTCCACACGGTGGCGCCCTTTTTTGATGGCAAGGAACGTTTTAATAACTCATCTTAGTTTTAATTTAATAATTTGTCAATCATAATTATTTTTATCTCTTTGAATTTTAAGATAAATCTGTTATAATATATTTAATCTTTTATGTCTTTAGGAAAACATAGCAAGAAACAGAAATTGTTTGAGATCAGAAAACAGCTAGTGGATAATCTAGATGATTTTTTGTTAGATGATAATCAGGAAAAATCTCCCGGTATTGACCGACGAGCAGCTTTAGCGGCGCTGGACAGGTTAATTAAGCAGGATTTAGTTTCTGATAATGCCATTCTTAAATTTAAAGAAAATAAGGCTGAACAAGAAGCCTTAGTTCAGAGAGCGGCAGAGGATGCCAGAGTTCGTTCAACAATAACCAAAGTTAGTAGGGATAAAATTCAAGTTTCCAGCAATATCCTTAATCTGCGGGAAATTATAGCCAGTAAAGAAGCAGAAAAAGCCAAGACTAAATATTTGGAAAACTGGCAGCTATGGCAAGAAAAAGCTAGTAATCAATGGCAGAAGCTTTTCCAAAAAACAGAAGCAGAGGAGAATATTGAGTATTATCGTCCAATTAAACAAACTAAAACTTGGCAATTACCAACCTGGCGCTGGAGTTTTAATGGTATAGGCAGGCAGTTAATTGCTTTTGCTCTAATTATTTTTGTTCTATTACTGCCTATTAGGGGATTAGTATTATTTGGCAAATTAAGCAAAGATAAAGATCGGATTTGGCAGCTGGGCCAGACTGGCTTGTTTAATCTGCAGAGCGGAGCTATTTCTGCTTCCGAAAATTATTATGATCAAGCTTCAGCTAATTTTCAGCAAGCGCTGGCTAATTTTGAAGAAATACAGAGTGTTTTAAACGAATATGAGCAGTGGCTGTTAAAGACTGGTGAGTTATTACCGGTAGTAGGTAAGCCTTTAGCGGTTAGTAAGAATTTATTAAGCGTAGGTGAAAATATTTCCCAAGCGGCTTTGATTTTAAATACTAAATTACAAAGTCAGAGCAGCCTGACTGATCAGATAAAATTCATTCAGGAGCAGATTAGCAAAACCCTGCCTTATTTAACAGCGGCCGCTGAAGACATTGATGATATTAATATCAGTCGGTTGCCTAAAGAATTACAGGATTATTTTACCACCCTGGAGAATTACTTGCCGGATATGGTAATAAGTCTGGATAATTTAAATCAGATTTTTGATGTTTTGTTGGAAGTTTTAGGACACGGTCAAGAAAAGCGCTATTTGTTATTATTCCAAAATAATAATGAATTAAGAGCAACTGGAGGCTTTATTGGTAGCTTTGCCTTAATTGATATGTATCAGGGACAGATTAAGAATTTAGAAATACCTAAGGGCGGTTCTTATGATTTAACGGCTGGACAAACAGTAAAAATGAAATCTCCCAAAGCCTTGTCTTTAATTAACCCTTATTTTAATATTTGGGACGCTAACTGGTGGTCAGATTTTCCCACTTCTGCTCAAAAAATTGAATGGTTTTTTGCCAATGCCGGAGGTTCTTCAGTGGACGGGGTGATCGCGGTTAATGCTAATGTTTTACAAGATCTCCTGGTTATTACCGGTCCAGTATATATGCCGGAATATGAAGTCACTATTTCCAGTGAGAATGTTTTTAAGGTTTTACAGGAAGAAGTTGAATTGAATTATGATAAAGAGCTTAATCAGCCGAAAGCGATTATTGCTGAATTAGCTCCTAAGTTATTAGAGATAATTTTAAACAGTTCAGATAAGCACAAGGAGATTGTGGCGGCTCTAGCGCAAGAATTGGCGACTAAAGATATTCAATTATATTTAAATAATAAGAATATCCAGGAAAAAGTTTTTGAATATGGCTGGTCTGGTTCAGTATTGCCGGCTAGCCGGGATTATCTGCAAGTGGTAAGTACTAATATTGGCGGCGGTAAAACAGATAAGGATATTTACCAAACTATTGAACATCAGGCGGAAATTGCCAATAATGGAGAGATTATTAATACGATTAAGATTACCAGAACCAATCGCGGTTCGGCAGGGAATATTTTAGCAGGTATTAATGGCGGGAATGTAAGCTATTTGCGAGTTCATGTTCCTTTGGGCAGTGAATTTATTTCCGCCGCTGGTTTTGATAGTTGGCCGGAGAACTATTTCCAAAATGTGGCAGAAGGAACACAGAGTGATGACAGTATTGAGCAGGAAGAAAACAAGATGATTGATATTGCTAGCCAGACAGAAATTTTTTCTAGTTTAGGAAAGACAGTGTTTGCCAACTGGGTAGCCTTAGCTCCGGGGGAAACTCAAACTGTTTCCCTGAAATACAAACTGCCTTTTAAATTAAGCATTGCCAACCAAACTGTTAATAATTGGTGGCAGACTTTATTAACCGGAGATATTGAATTGGATAATTACAGTTTATTAGTGCAAAGCCAATCTGGAGACCGTAATACCGTATTTAATTCTTCTATTCTTTTGCCTAGCAATTTAAAAGTAGTCTGGAATAAGTCTTCAGCAGAAGAACAGATGAGCATTAATGATCATCTGGTGACTTTTACTGACCAGCTTATTTCCGACCAGTATTTTGGTTTTATTGTAACGGTTAGATAAAATGTGGTTTAAGCTTTGGCAAAAAATCAACAACACCGTAGCCGGAGGCGCTTTATTAATCGCCTTTTTTTCATTTTTATCAAAAATACTGGGTTTATTTAGAGAACGTTTAATTGCTCATAATTTTGGTGCTTCGGAACTGTCAGATATTTATTATGCCGCTTTCCGTTTGCCGGATTTAATTTTTAATACCTTAGTATTAGGAGCGCTGACTTCTGCTTTTATTCCGGTTTTTCAGAAAGTTTGGCAGGAAAATAAAGATAAAGGATTATTATTGGCTAATGCGGTTTTAAATTATTTTCTGCTGATTATAGGAATATTGGCAGCCTTGGCTTTTATTTTTTCGCCCCAATTGGTTTATTGGTTTACTCCCGGGTTTAATAACTGGCAATTGGCGCAAACCAATGAATTAACCAGGATTATGCTGCTGGCCATTATTTTTTTTGTCGCCTCCAATGTCATTGGCGGTATTTTAAATTCCTGGAAAAAGTTTTTTACCTTTTCCGTAGCAGCTAGCTTGTATAACGTGGGAATCATTTTAGGCATTGTCTGGCTTTATCCGCTAATAGGATTAACTGGCTTGGCTTGGGGCGTTTTTATCGGAGCCGCTTTGCATTTACTAGTGCAATTGCCAGAAGCTTTGCGCAATGGCTACCGCTACCAATTTACTTTATTCTGGGATCATAATTTAAAGAAGATCATTAAATTAATGATTCCCCGAACCATTGGCTTAGCGGCCAGCCAGATGAACTTAGTGGCCACTACTATAATTGCTTCTTACTTAGCAGCCGGCAGCATTGCTATTTTTAACCTAGCCAATAATTTACAAAGTTTGCCGGTTAGCCTATTTGCCGTCTCTTTAGCTGTAGCAGTTTTTCCGACTTTTACCCAGGCGATTGGCGAAAAGAATGATGATTTATTTGCCCAGCATTTTTCAGTAAGTCTGCGGAGAATATTATTTGCTTTAATTCCTTTAAGCATTTTAATTATTATCTTGCGGGCGCAAATTGTCCGCGTGGTATTAGGCACTGGTGCTTTTGACTGGTCAAATACCTATTACACTGCCCAGTCTTTAGGATTCTTTGCTTTGTCAATTTTTGCCCAGGGCTTAATCCCATTATTAGCCCGTTCATTTTATGCTTTTGAAGATACTAAGACGCCGATGTATGTCAGTGTATTAAGTATTGCTTTGAATATCTTTTTGTCAGTTTTATTATCTCAGATCATGGGGGTAGAAGGCTTAGCTTTGGCTTTTTCCATATCCAGTATTATTAATATGCTTTTACTGTATATTCTGCTGCATCGCCGGGTAACCAAGCTAGATGACAGTACGATTTTTGCTTCGGGAGTGAAAATTACTTTAAATGGTTTAGTAGCTGGTTTAGTAGCTTATTTAGTCTTACAGCTATTATCTAATGTAGTGGATATGCGGACTTTTTGGGGCATCTTTACCCAAGGCATTGTTTCCGCAGTCTCCGGCTTGATAGTTTATCTAATTTTGGGTATAGTGTTCAAATTGGATGAGGTAGAGTTATTCAAGAAATTGTGGAATAAGATCACCAAAACCATTTTTAGCAGATAATCATGGATAAAGTCAGAAATTTTTGCATTATTGCCCATATTGACCACGGTAAGTCAACTTTAGCTGACCGCATGTTGGAATTAACCAAAACCGTAGAGCAGCGCAAAATGAAAGCGCAGATTCTGGATCAGATGGAATTAGAGCGGGAACGGGGGATTACCATTAAACTGCAGCCGGCTAGAATGCGCTGGAAAGATTATATTTTGAACCTCATTGACACTCCCGGCCACGTGGATTTTAGCTATGAAGTCTCCCGTTCTTTAGCCGCTGTGGAAGGAGCTATTTTATTAGTAGATGCCACCCAAGGCGTGCAGGCGCAGACTTTGGCTAATTTGCATTTGGCCCAGGACCAGAACTTAACGATTATTCCGGTAATTAACAAAATAGATTTGCCGGCGGCAGATGTTAAAACTGTCAGTCAGGAAATTATTAACCTGCTTAATTGCCGGGAAGAGGATATTCTTTTAGTGTCTGGTAAAACCGGTCAGGGAGTAGATAGATTATTGGATAAGATTTGTGAAAAGGTCAATCCGCCGCAAAGCAGCCAGCCAGATCTGCAGGCTTTAATCTTTGATTCTGTTTATGATGAATACCGGGGAGTAGTTATTTACATCCGTTTATTCGGGGGAGAAATTAAAACCGGAGACAAAGTGCAATTTAGTGCTACCGGTGAACCTACTGAAGTTTTAGAAGTAGGCTGGTTCAGTCCTACTTGGGTGAAGGCCTCGGAACTAACCAACGGCAGTATTGGTTATTTAGTGACGGGCATTAAGGAATTATCCGGCGTTAATGTTGGAGATACAATAATTGCCAAAGGCAGTAATACCCCAGCTTTACCCGGCTACCAGAAGGTTAAACCTATGGTTTATGCCGGTATTTTTCCACAGGAAGGCAGTGAGTACCAAAGATTAAGAGAAGCGGTGCTGAAGATAAAATTAACTGATGCCAGCTTGGAATTTGAACCAGCTTCAAGTTCTGCTTTAGGCTTCGGCTTCCGTTGTGGTTTTTTAGGATTATTGCATTTAGAGATTTTTCAGGAAAGACTGAAGAGGGAATACAATTTGGATTTAATTGTAACGACTCCGACTGTGGCTTACCAACTGTATTTAAATAATGGAGAAAATAAAATTTTAACTTCGCCGTCAGAAATGCCTGATCCGACCAGAATTGATTTTATTGCCGAACCCTATGTTAATATTGAGGTGGTAACGCCCAAAAATTACATTGGTAATCTAATGGCTTATATTACCAGTAAGCGGGGCGAGCCGCAGGATACAATTTATTTAGACGAACAGCGGGTGATTATGCGCTACCACATACCTTTAACTTCGGTCTTAGTTGATTTTTATGATAAAATAAAAAGCATTTCCTCCGGTTTTGCTTCTTTGAGTTATGATTTAGCAGATTACCAGATCTGTGACTTAGTTAAAATGGATATTTTGGTAGCGGAAGATCCGGTAGAGGCTTTAACTACCTTGGTTTACCGAGAAGAAGCCCATCAGGTGGGTAAGAAGATTATTAACAAGCTGAAGGAAGTTTTGCCCCGGGCCCAATTTGCCATTAAGCTGCAGGCCGCTATTGGCGGCAAGATTATTGCCGGGGACAAGATTCCGCCGATGCGCAAAGACGTGACTGCTAAGCTGTATGGCGGGGATGTGACCCGCAAGAGGAAATTGTTAGAGAAGCAGAAAAAAGGTAAAAAAAGAATGGCTACCATGGGTAAGGTGGCCATACCGCAATCTGCTTATTTGGCGGTTTTAAAGAGAGATTAATATCCGCCAGCGCCAATAGTCCAGAGAATCATGGATAGGATCATGAAGATGGAAATAATCACCCAGATGGTTTTTAAAGTTTTTCTTTTTAGCATATGGATAAGTTTAGCAAATTTTTAAGAAATAATGAAATAGCGATTGTTAAGTCTAATCGCCAGAAGAATAATCGGATTTTACAGCTGATTATTTTTTTGTTATTACCTTTCATTTTCTTTTTACTGTATCCCTTATGGCAAGCCGGTAAAGAAGGCTTTATTTTCTGGATTATTCTCCTTATTCTTTGGTTTTTGTTATTAGCTAGCAGTGTATTTAAGCAGCAGGGAGTTTATTTATTGACTGACCAGAGAGTTTTGTATTTTAAGCTGGTTAATGCCGAAAAATATTCATTAGCGGGTCAGATTAGTTTGGCTAAAATAATTTCTGTGCGCAAAAGCGGAAAGAATAATCTGGTACTATTTACTAATTACGGCAAATTTCATTTAACTAAACTAACTAATCCAGAAGAGATTTACCAGCAAATAATTTCTTTAAAAAGGCAAAATCTGGTATAATATATCCATGGATGAATTAGTTAATAAGTTTGAACAAGCCAAGGTGCAGCCAGAGCAAATATTAACTCCGGAGAAGCCAAGTCAAGCTAAAGAACAAGTAGTAGAACAAAGCCAAGCTAATACAGAAGCCTTAGCTGCAGAAATTTTACAGTCGGCGCAAACTATGTCGGCAGCTAAGCCAATGGCGGCTAGTGATCAAATTATCTTAGCTAAAGTGGAGGCAGTTTTAGCCACGGGACTTGATAGCATCTTTTTGGATATGGATCCGATTAAACAGCAGGAATTCAAGGCTAAAGGAGAAGAAACTGCTAAGAAGATTACTGCTTTGCTAAATAGTGCCAAAGCTACTGTAGCCAAGCTTATTGATTTAATTATTGACTGGCTGAAAATAATACCCAAAGTCAACCGACATTTCTTGGAGCAGGAAGCCAAAATTAAGGCAGATGAAATTTGGTCAATGTACCAGCATAAGTAATAGTCATGGATATTAGCTTACCCACTTTAATTGTTATTTTGGTTTTACTACTTATATTTTTTGTTACTCTGATTTTTATTTTTTCTAAAAAATACAAACCGAATAAAAACATTGCCTTATCTTTATTCTTAATTAAGGTTCCTAAGTTTACCAAGGCGGAACTACCAGAAGCTAGTAAAGATTTTGTTCAGAAATCATTGGGGCAGATTGAAACCCTGTTTACTTCTCTAGCTGGTCTGAAAGCGGAAAAAAAATGGTTTGGTCCCAGAGAAGATTTATTTGCCGTTGAAATAGTTTCTCAAGCCGGGCAGATATTTTTTTATGTCGCAGTGCCGAAGAAATACCAAGAATATTTTATCCAGCAGGTGCAGGTAGCTTATCCCAAGGTTAATTTTGAAGAAGTTAAGGATTATAATATCTTCCAGAAAGATTCCCAGATTAGAGCTGGTTATCTTAAATTCAGCCAAAATCCCGCTTTACCTATTAAAACTTACCAGGCTTTTGAAAACGACCCCATGGAAGCAATAACTAATGCCGGCAGTAAGTTAATGGCCAATGAAGCAGCAGCTATCCAGTATTTATTTAGATCAGCGCCTAAGCAATGGCGGCAGCAGAGTCGGAACATTTCCAAGAATATAGGCAAAGGAATGAGTTTAAGCGAGGCAGTTAATAAGACGGGTGGCTGGGATTTCTTTAAACTAATTACTTGGTTTTTAAACTTTGTTCTTAATTTGTTTTCTACTAGTAAAAAAACAGATGAGCAGTCAAAATCTGAAGAACGCCATCAGTTGTCTACCATGGAGCAGCAGTCAGTTAAAATGATTGAAGAAAAAAGCTCTAAGCCAGGCTTAGATGTTAATATTAGGGTGGTGGTAGCCACTCCCGACGCTGTTAGATCACAGAATTTGCTGCAGGATCTTTTAAATAGCTTTACCCAATATAATATCTATGAATTCGGCAATAGCTTTAAAGCCACCATCCCTAAGAATATTAGTGAATTATTAACGAGTTTTATTTACCGGCAATTTTCGGAAAAAAGCAAAATATTGCTTAATGCTGAAGAAATGACCAGTGTAATTCATTTGCCTTTGGAAACTACTGCCACGCCTAATATTGTCTGGCTGGAAGCTACTAAAGCTGCTCCGCCGGTGGATATGCCTCAAGAAGGAGTGGTTTTAGGCAAGAATGTTTATCGCAATAAAGAAACCTTGGTAAGAATTAAGGATGATGATCGCCGCCGGCATATGTATATTATTGGTCAAACCGGCGTCGGTAAATCTGTTTTGCAGGAAAGCTTAATCATTCAGGATATTGCCAATGGCAAAGGCGTCTGTGTGGTAGATCCGCATGGAGATTTGGTAGAGAAAGTTTTAGCGCATATTCCCAAAGAAAGAGCTGAAGACGTTATTTTATTTGATCCAGCTGACAGCAGTCGTCCGTTAGGCTTGAACATGTTGGAATACGACACGGAAGAGCAGAAGACTTTTGTGATCAATGAAATGATTGCTATTTTTGACAAGCTCTATGATTTGAAAGCTACTGGCGGTCCGATGTTTGAGCAGTATATGCGCAATGCCATGCTGCTAGTAATGGATGATCCTAATAACCAGGCAACCCTTATTGAAATTCCCAAGGTATTAGCCGATGCGGAATACCGCAAACAGAAATTAGCAGCGGTGAGTAATCGTTTTGTCAAAGATTTCTGGGAAAAGGAAGCGCAGAAAGCTGGTGGGGAAGCAGCTTTGGCTAATATGGTGCCTTACATTACTTCTAAACTGACACCGTTTATTTCCAATGATTTAATTAGGCCGATTATTTCCCAAGAGAAAAGTGCTTTTAAATTCCGCGAAGCCATTGAGCAGAATAAGATTGTCTTGGTTAATCTATCCAAAGGCAAGGTAGGGGAAATGAACAGCAACCTTCTGGGCATGATAATCATCGGTAAGATTTTATTTGCTGCTTTATCCAGTGCAGACAAGGCTGAAGAACAGCGCCATGATTTCTATCTTTACATTGATGAATTCCAGAATTTTGTCACTGATACTATTTCCGTTATTCTTTCTGAAGCGCGCAAATACCGCCTGAATTTAATTTTAGCCCATCAGTTTATTGCCCAATTAACTAAGAATAATGATACTAAAGTCAGAGATGCTATCTTTGGTAATGTGGGAACAATTATTTCTTTTAGGATTGGAGTAGAGGATGCGGAATTAATTGCCAAGCAAATGGCCCCGGTAGTCAGCCAGTATGATCTGGTAAATATGCCTAAGTATACTTGCTATATTCGGTTATTGATTAACAACCAGAACCCACCAGCCTTTAATTTTAACCCGATTATGCCAGAGAAAGGTAATTTTGAGCTAGCGCAGGCGATTAAGCAGCTTTCTAAGCTTAAATATGGCAAAGATCGGCAGCAGATTGAAGCAGAAGTAAGCCAGAGATTGAATATTATTTGAAGACTATAAAGAATTTATTGTGGATAAGTATTATAGAAATGGCTAAAATTAGCCATTTTTATAACCCTTGACGAATATATATAATATGCTAAGATACTCTTTGTCACTTGTTCTTACTAAGTTTTCTGAAGTGGTAATGAAACCCTCGGGTTTCTACTCCGCAGATGAATACTTCCTGCGCTTCATTTTCTCTCCTCACGTGAATTCGAGCCCACCCGGTAAGATATTTCGTTGAAAACGAGCAGTGATTTGCCAGGAAGACGGCATTGGAAAGTAGTCATAGTTGGCTCAATTTAACCTTTCACCCTTAAAAAAGGTGACTCGTCAAAGTTGTTCTGACACCATGCAAAAAGAGATTGATTTCTCTCAAGCCAGACTGGTTACGCTTAACTCTTCGGAGAAAAGTGAAAAACCCAGCAACCGGCGCGACCATGCACACCGACGAAATCCTTGCCAGTTAGGCGCCCAAAAGAAAAAGTCGAAAGACCAACTCTTAGGGCGCTTTTTCTATTGTTGAAAAAGAAGTATATTTATGTTATTATTTAAATACGAAACCAAAACAGAAAAAGAAATAAAAATGCAAAAAGCAAAACAGATCAAAGAGCTTGAATCTTTGGTTTACAATTTGGAATTAGAGCTGAAAAAAACCAAGATGATTTTGGGAGAATTGTCCGGTAGAAAAACCAAGGAAGCAGTGGATTACAGCACCAAGGCAGCAGAGGTAGGTAAAGAGAGTTATGAGGATAATGGTCTGGTGGTAGAGGGGGTTTTTGACGGGCAAATTATGATCGGTCCTGACGGCAAGCAATATTCGGTACCGGCTAATTATGCTTCCAAGTCAAAATTGGTTGAAGGCGATATTTTGAAATTAACCATTGATCGCACTGGTGCTTTCATTTTTAAGCAGATTTCTCCGGTAGATAGGCGCCGTTTAGTCGGTCATTTGGTAAAAGACCAGAAATCTGGAGAATTCGTAGTGCTGGCTGGTGATAAGATTTTCAAAGTATTATTAGCTTCAGTTACTTACTTCAAAGGTGAAGAAGGTGATGAAGTAGTGATCCTGGTGCCGAAAGAAGATGACAGCACCTGGGCCGCCGTGGAGAATATTATTAAAAAGCCTAGTTCCAAAAAGCATAAGGAAGTTGAAGATTTGGAAATAAGCTTATAACATGGCGGAAGTAATTTATCGCAAATATCGTCCTCAGCAATTTTCTGAGGTAGTTGGTCAACGGCCAATTAAAATCACCCTCCAGAATGAAATTTTATCTGGTAAATTAGCCCATGCTTATCTATTAGTCGGGCCGCGAGGTACCGGTAAGACAACTTTAGCGCGCTTATTTGCGCGTTCTTTAAATTGTCTAAATCGCCAGGCTAATGAGTCTGAGCCCTGTAATCATTGCCAGAACTGCGAATTATTAGCTCAAGGACGGTCATTAGATATCATCGAAATTGATGCCGCTTCCCACACTGGAGTAGATAATGTCCGGGAGAATATTATTGCCAATGCCCAAGTGCCTCCATTTAACGCTAAGGGATATAAGGTGTTTATTATCGATGAGGTTCATATGTTGTCTAAGTCGGCTTTCAATGCCTTGCTTAAGACTTTGGAAGAGCCGCCCCAGCAGGTTATTTTCATCTTAGCCACCACCGAGATTCATAAAGTGCCGGAAACGATTATTTCCCGCTGCCAGCGTTTTGATTTCAAGAAAATATCCCAAAGCGAGATTGTAAAGCGCTTAACGGAGATTGTGGAATGGGAAAAAGTTAGTATCGATGACCCAGTGCTATCAGCTATTGCGCGGAGAGCAGAAGGCTCTTTGCGGGATGCAGAATCGTTGTTAGGGCAGATTATCTCCTTAAGCCATGGTAAAGTAACCGATGATTTAGTTTCTTTGGTTTTACCGCGCAGCAATTGGCAGGAAATAGACGTTTTAGTGGAAGCTTTGCGTTTGCATAATTTAACAGCCGCCTTAAACCAGATAAACAAATTAGTTAATGAAGGAGTGGATTTGGATAGTTTAACTTCAGATTTATTGGAATATTTGCGGCAGATTATGCTTTGCCAGATCATTGGTTCAGATTATACCCTGGATTTTGACGATAACATTGCGGAAATAATTAAAAAGCATGCGGCTAATTTTCCGCTGCCTGAGCTGGCTCGACTGTTAAATATTCTGCTTAATAAAATGCAGGCTAAAAATGCTTCTTTAATTGACCAATTACCCTTGGAACTGGCTTGCGTAGAATTTTTGTTAAGCACTGCTGAGCAGGTGCCAGTCAGCTTTTCTAAGAGTAATAAGGAGACAATAAAAGAACAGCTAATTACTAAAGAGGTTCCAATAGCTGAACAAAAAACAAATAGCGGCGAATATGATTCTTTAAAAAGCCGCTGGTCGGAATTAATTGAATTGACCCGCCCTTTCAACCACTCTTTATCGGCGGTTCTGCAGAACAGCCATTTACTCTCTTTGGTTGGAGATAAGGCAATTATTGGCTGCGAATACAGCTTCCATATTGAGCAATTATCTAAAGCTGATGCCAAACAGCAGATTATGGATAATTTAAGTAAAATCATTGGGCGCCCAATTAATTTTTCAGCAGAACTTGATGCTAATTACCAGGAAAATCATCAGCGGTTTAAAGGCAGATTTGAAGAGGGTATAGGTGAGATTGTTGATACTTTTGGCGGCGAGCTAGTCTAGTTGACTGGTTATTATGTTTATAATATTATTTAAAGAAGTATAGAAACTAATTATTAAAATAAAAAGCATGGAAGAACAAATGAATCAAAATATGCCAGCCAGTGGCAAGAGTAATAAAGGCTTATGGATTATTATTATTGTTTTGGCAGTTTTAGCAGCGGGGTATTATTTGGTTAACAGCCAGTCCAAAACTGAACCAGAGCCGGCAAACCAAGTAAATAATGAGCAACCGCAGGTAAACAATGCTTCAGAAGAAAATAATAACCAGGTAGTTACTGAAGAAGAGTCAACAGGAGAAGTTAAAGCCTTTACTTTAATGGCTAAAAATTTTGAATATTCCGTTAAGGAAATAAAAGTAAAGCAAGGAAACAAAGTTAGACTAACCATGAAGATAGAGGATGGCTTCCATGATGTAGTAATTGACGAATTCAATGTTAGAACTCCACAGATTAAAAGTGGTGAAGCGTCCATAGAGTTTGTTGCGGACAAAGCCGGTATTTTTGAATATTACTGTTCAGTTGGCCAGCACCGGGCAATGGGCATGTTTGGAAAATTAATAGTAGAATAAACTTAAAAGCTCCCTGGAAAACAGGGGGTTTTTGTTTACAGAAAAAATCTTTAGATTTATAATTAGAGCATTAAATAAATCTATGATTACTAATTATCGTGGCTTCACCCTAATAGAATTAATCATAGTTTTAGCAGTTATTGGCATCTTAGCTGTTGCTATTTTTGTAGCTGTTAACCCGGCTAAGCGCTTAGGCGAAGCCCAAAACGCCATTAGAGACAAAAACTGCGAAGAGCTGGAAAAATGCTTCAGTCAAGTCATAGAAGGTAATAATTATAACACTCCAGCCGCTTTAACTGCCTTAAGCCTCAATACTCCCTATATGTTAGTGTCTTCCGGTGGCTTAACTACCGGAACCACCAACTGCCAATCTTTAAAACAAGATATAGCTAGAAAAGACCTAGCTTCTCTAATGGAGCCTTATATTGGCACTTTACCAGTAGATCCCTTAGCCACCACTAGTAATGATACTGGCTACTATGTCAAAAGAGTTTCTGATTCTACTTTCTATGTCAATCATTGCTATGAGTATACTGCAACAGTGGTAGAGGAAGGTGGGGGAGATTCACCGCCGCCAGATCCGGTTTGTGGTAATAACATTATTGAAGGCAGTGAGACTTGTGAATATACTAGTCTTGAAGGGCGTTTCTGCGAGAGTTTAGGAATGTATGGTGGCCAATGTTCAGAAGCAGCTGTTAATTGTCCTGGTTATGAATCGCCGGCTAGCGGGTATTGTATTAATTGTGGTTGGAGTCACTCTATGCCTCCTTGCCTACCTCTTCCATAAGTTGATTATTAAGTTTAAAAGGTGATTTTTTATCCACAAGGCTATTTGACATTATTTTTATAATGTAATATATTTATTACGTAAGGAATATATTACATTTATCATTAACAATAAACATATGTTAGGAAAACCACAATGGTTTCAAAGACGTAAATATGCCGGTTGGGGAATCTACCCAAAAACTTACCAGGGCTGGGTGTACATTTTAATTTTATTGGCCGGCTTTTTAATGATTCAATTGATGAATTGGCCAGGGGAGAATACCAAGCTGATTTTATTAGCAGCCTGGGCTGGGATTTTCGTTTTTGATACCGTAGACATCATGGTTAGGATGCCCAGAGATGAAAGGGACCGCCTGCATGAGGCAATTGCTGAGCGCAATGCTTTATGGGTGATGCTGGCTGTATTAATCTTAGGCGTAGCTTACCGGACAGGGCAGAGTATTGTTCAAGGCGAGGTATATATTGATCCAATCATTATTGCGGCAATAGTAATTAGCTTATTAGTAAAGGCAGCTACTAATATCTACTTAGATAAGAAAAACTAATGAGGAATAAAATAGCTCACTATCGTTCCCAGGCTGGCTTCACCCAGGAGCAGCTGGCGGCTAAAGTAGGAGTTGCCAGGCAAACCATTATTGCTTTGGAGCAGGATAGGTATAATCCATCGTTAGCTTTAGCTGCTGCTATCACCAAAGCTCTTAAGCAGAATAGTATTGAAAAAGTTTTTAAAGTTTAAAATAATCTCCCCTTAATCGGGGAGTTTTTATATTAATTAAAAAAGAGCTCTCTCAGCTCAATTTATTGGCTCGGGGATAGGGACTCGAACCCCAATTGACGGGACCAGAACCCGTTGTCCTACCATTAGACGATCCCCGAATACAAAGTTTACGGAAAGTAGTGTATAATAAATGAGGCGTTTAGTCAATATAGATCGGAAGAGCGTCGTGTAGGGAAAGAGTGTACAGGC
>CAZWYP010000002.1:0-180295 GCA_964638415.1 uncultured Gammaproteobacteria bacterium | reverse complement strand
ATTGTAAGTAGTGCATGATCCTACCACAATTCTACCAGTAGTAC
Source organism: uncultured Gammaproteobacteria bacterium (assembly GCA_964638415.1). GTDB lineage: Bacteria > Patescibacteriota > Patescibacteriia > UBA1558 > GWA2-36-10 > CAZWYP01. The sequence goes on along the minus strand of CAZWYP010000002.1, from coordinate 180,251 downwards.
TATTGTAATTAATAAAATAACCGGAGCTAGAAGTGGCAGCTGCAATGGTTGGATCAACTGGTATAGTTGGTAAATAAGTGCCAATTAAGCCACTGCTAATGTCGGCTTTATTTGCTGTACCACTATTCGCACAAGCGCCACCGCCAGCAGAATCGGCACCACCAGCAACTAAAATAATATTATTTTCATTACTAGTTAAACTGGAAATAGCAGTGGGCAAAGTGCCGCTATTATCTACAGTATAGGTCATAATAGCCTCAGCAATAGCCGTAACGTCAGCCCAACGCTGAGCATTATTAGCTTCACCGATACGTTTAGCAGGATCAACTGCCACAAAGACAGCTGCTGCCAAAATGCCAATAACCGCGATAACGATTATTAACTCTATCAAAGTAAAACCATATTTATTTTTTAGCATATACTTTATTATGTTAATAATAATTAGATGAATATATTATATCAAATTTATCTAGAAAGGCCAATACCATGGCTTATCCACTACTGCTTCTGCCAAAGTAATAGTAACATTTACCATAAAAGACTTATCCTTCAAATCATAGCTATTTATCTGGCTGGAAACAGAAATAATCGGTGAACTATTTAATCTCACGGCTTCTGAGCTTGGTAAATCACTTAAAATCATCGATTTAACCAAATCATTTTCAATGGTTAAAAATTGGTAAACCGCTGTCAATTCCAAGACCTGATCTTCAGCTAGTAAAAAGTCCTCATTAAGCTCGCCTGTTTGTTCCATTAACTCATTTTTAGCAGGTTTAATCATTAAACCTTTAATATCGTGTATTTCCGGGAGCAGTGAAGTATTAGGTTCAGCGCTGTTAATCGCCTCTATAACAACCCTCTCAGCCGCTAACCTACTTATTTCCGTCACTGCCGATGCATAGCTTAGGCCAGGATAAGCCCGGCTAATGCTAAAAGGAACTTCTACAACCTCCCCCTGGATAAAATTATCTATAGTCTCTGGCACGGCGCTTACTTTAATTTCCCTGGTAAAAGTAGGATTGCTATCACTGGGATTAACAATCCTATCTCCATTAAAATAATACTGCCAGAATAACAATCCAATAATTACCAAGACTAAAGGGGCACTGATATACCATTTCTTTAAAACAGTAGCTAACCAGCTGGGAATATTGGTGAAAAACCGGCCAATAACCCTCAGCCAAATCATCATATTCTTCATAGTAATCTTCTGTTGCAAATCCAAGCGTTCAGTCTGATAAAAGCTAATATCCCATTTATCCTGTAAGGCCAGTTTAGCTAAGCCCAAGGCATTAATATACTTCTGGGAAACTAAGCCTTCCGGCAGGCTCTTGTCTTTGATAAAAGGATAAGCCAAGGTTACCGGCAAATTAAGATTATCGCCAAAATATTTATCTAAGCCCTTGATTTGAGAGGTGCCACCGGTCATTACCAGTTGTTCTAATTTTCTGCCATTAGCCTCCTCATAATAATGAATAAACTTTTTTAATTCATCGGCGACTGGCTGCATCTGGCCTTGGATTATCCACATAATCTCACCCTCATTAATGCTGGCATCCATACCAAACTGCCTTTTCTTGTTCTCTGCATCAGGATGAGAAATGCCTAGTCTTTCCACAATCGCATCAGTAATATTGTTACCGGCAATATTAATATTAATAGAATCCCTAATGCCGTTTTTGTCAAAAATAGAGGCAATAGTGGTTCGGGCGCCGATATCTAAAAGCAAGCCTTCTTTCTGCTTTAATTCATCAGCTAAGCCGGCAAAAGAAGCGCCAGCCTCAATGGTGATGCCGACAATATTCATATCCATGCTTTCAAATAATTCAATAAACTCCCTGGCTATATCCTTCTTGACGGCAGCAAAAAAAACTTCTACTTTGTCATTCCTTACTGTTAAAACTTTATGGGCGGTTAATAAATTTTCCAACGGCTCCGGTATAAATTCTTCCGCTTGGTGATGTAAAGCGCTAACTAGATCCTTATGTCTTAATTCTTTCGGTAAAGAGAAAACATGACTAAATACTTTTGATTCAGGGATAGCAATAAAAACATTTTTGCTGTTAATTACCTTGGGTTTTCCCAAAGCAAACATTTTTTTCACGCATTCCTGCAATTTAGCTTTTTCCGAGACATATCCGTCTTCAATCAAGCCTGGAGATAATCTAAATCTAGCATAAGAGACTATTTTATACTTCTTCCGCCCTTTTTTATCCAAAACTACTGCTTCTAAAGAATAATCAGAAATGTCCAAACCAACAAAAAATTCCCTGGTAATTTTGTTTATTGCTCCCAACATGATTTATTCATTTTTATCTTTATATGATTCTATAACAATCGGCGTAGCTGAAGCATTAACTTCCAACAACACTCCCCGACTCCAACTGCCTAAACTGCTGGTGGTTGTTGCTGTGCTAGTCACATTCTTTATTCCACCCGAAGCTACGCTAATTTGGTAAGCGCAAGCAGTAGTGCTAGCAATTATAGTAAAGTTGCCGCTTACCGAAGTGCTGCTGGCGATGCGCAACAAAGCATCATTGACGCAGGAATCAATATTTGACTGCACCCGCTCCGATTCCCCTACGTGGTAATTGGCGGTCAGCTCGGAAATATTAATCGTGGTCATTACCACTGCCGACACCAAGGTTAAGGTGGTAATCATTATTACCAGCAATAAAGCAATAGCAGCGGTGGTATCTTTTAATTTTGCAAAAAAGTCTCGCATATTAATTCGCTGTATATCCCCGGGACTGCAAAGCCCAAATTTCCCAATCTTTTAGCGGCCGAGAATAAGCCCGTAAATCGTTTAAAATACCATCAAATTGCGTGCTAACCGTAGCAGTAGAGGTGCCGACCGCCAATAAATCATTGCTAGTTGCCGGATCTTCAGCGTTAGCTAAGTAAATTAAAGTGGAATTAGTAGTGGTACTTTTACCAGTTTTACCCTCCTCAAACACATAAATCTTTAGAACATTGGTACTGTGCGGATTATATACACAAGCTAAGTGGTAAACTGTTCCATCGTTTAATTTAAAAGTATCAGTCAAAGTGCTGCAAGTAACGCCATTGCATACTGTACAAATAGAATAGCCAGCATTGTTAGTGCCAAAAGCATAGCCTAAATTGCTATCCGGATAATACTGGCTAAAAATATAATGGGTAGCTTCAGATAAGCCTTCTGGCTGCGACCAAGCTGCTAAAGTAAAGCCATCTTTGAAATTATAACGGGTAGTGCCGGATACTCCTAAAATGCAATAATCCCCTTCCGTGCGCTCAAAATCCTCACTGCGAACAAAACCATTAACCAAACCGCCACCGACCAGCGAGGGTGTAGTGCAAGTACCATTAGCGCCCCGAGCATTAGTAGCAGTGCCAGCAATACTATCATTCATAGTCCACCAACCCGTAAAACTATTGTCATCAAACCAACTACTGCGCATCATAACTGTGCTACTGGCGGTAGAAGTAGCCATTGATCCTGATTGATCAGATAAACTGCCGATGCTTAAAATAGTATTGATAGCTAGAAAAGAATCCTGGGTGGTAGTGGGGGTAGAGGTGACAAAATTCAAATCAGTCGGTAATACTCGCACTTCCGGCGAGGTAAGATAATAAGTGTTACCCACTGGAAAAGCACTGGTGCTGCAAGCCTGATAACGGCCATTATTCACAATATTAGGGTGGCAGCTTAAAGTAATTTGCTGCAAGGTGGAAGAAGCGGTAATTCTGACTCCGCCGCCGTTTTGTACGCAAGTACCAGGTAAATAGCTGTCATTTTTAAAATACAAGGCTAGCGTTGGCGGGTCGGAAACCAAATCTGAACATGATACTTCATCCACGTCTTTTAATAATCCGTCAGAATTTCTAATTAAATATTCAATAGCATTAATTGCTGTTCTTTTATTATTAGACGCATCAATATTAGCCGCTAACTTAGTAGAAGTTCCGCCTAGAGTGAAATGAAAATCTACTACTGCTACTAGCACAATACCAACAATAGCTAAATAGAGAATAACTTCAATTAAGGTAAATCCTTGCTCTTTTTTTAATTTTTGCCAAAATTTAATCATTATTAACGATAATAAATCTTTAAAGCATTAAGTATTGGCGATTCGGCATTATCAGTGCAATTAGTCATATTAACCTGATATTTAATCCAATCATAACCGCTCATATTGGCATTAATATTCTCCCGATAATAACCTTCGTTGCTATTAAAAGTCTGGGTGACTGGAGTACCGGAAAAATCCGAGGCATTGCTGGCCAATAGAACTATTTCGTTCACGCAGTCATTAGGTACTTCCTGAAAAACCTCTATCTTATACAATGTCTTATTGGTGGAAAATAAATTAAGAGCGCCAGAATCTAAACTTCCATTTTTCTCAAAAACTCCTCCGTCACTATAAATCTGAAGCTTTTCTACGTTGGAGTAATCCATGAAAGATTCGGTATCAAAAACATTAGTAGCGCCAAAAAAGCTATAGCCAGGACCGCCAGTCCAGTCATTTTGTTCCCAAGAGCTAAACCGCCACTCAGTCACATACTCCGCTAAACGATATTCACTAATACCACCACCAGTCACCGAAACTGTCACTCGCTTAGTAAACGGATCATCAGTACCACCGCTTTCTTTTATATTAAAGGTGTCATCTCTAACCACATCAATAACATTAATCACTCTGGTTAAATTGCCTTTAGTATTGGAGCTACCGGAAAATTCCCATTTCTTGGTTGAACTATTTAAAACCACTCCCCGGTTGGCGCCTACAGCATTATCTAAATCTACCCAATTGTTAGCGGCAATAGATTTTACTGCCTCTAAACCTTCTTTAGCAAAGTTAGCTACAGTTTGCTTATCGCCTTCACCATAAAAGTTATTATAAGAGCTGGTGATAACATAAAAAACTCCGGAAGCGAGAATAAAAAACAAAGCTAAAGCCACCATTAACTCCACTAAACTGAATCCTCTATTTTCTTTCAATACTTTAAACATTAACTAATTTTCAAAATAAATTAAGCCGGTGATGGTCGTGGTGACTGTTTTAAAGGAATTAAAATCATTCTTAATAATCAAAGCTTGATCAGAAATAGCCGTAGTGGAAGCCAGCCAGCCGGAAGACTGCTTAAAATAATATTCATTGCTCTGATTGGAATCAAGATAGGCGCCAGTGTCAAAAACCATTATCTCATCATAATTAGAATCGCGTGTTTCATAATCTCTACCTTTAAACAGAATAATACAATCGGCTGTCCCTGGCTCCACACAGTCCGCGCTGCCATCTAATACCCTTATTCCCCAATCATCGCCATGGTAGCCATTTAAGGCATAATTATGGGCACGGCTAATGGTATCTACTGCCTGGCGAGCTTTGGCTTCTAAATCCTCCCGGGGGGTTTTATCTGCGGTCAAGCCAATAACTGAAGATAAAATAACCGCCATCACCACTACCACAGTCATGACTTCTATTAATGTAAAACCAGATTGTGATCTTAACTTAAACACTATTGGCTTACCTTACTGGTTAATTCATAAATCGGGTTAATAATTGACATCGCCACAAAGCCTACCAATAAGCCAATCACTACCAATAAAATAGGCTCCAGCATAGTAGATAAATTTTTAGTGTAATTATCTACTTCCGCTTCATAAAAATCAGCCAAATAATCCAGAGTCTCGCTTAAATTACCGGAGCGCTCTCCTACTCTGCTCATGCGGGAAACTAAAATCGGGAAACGCTTATTGTGCTCTAAAATTTCTGACAGCGCCACGCCCTTCACTACCTGATGGTAAGTAATGTTAACCTCTTTTTTATAGACATCATTGGTTTGGGTCTGGGACACAATATGCAAAGCTTGGTCAATGGGAACTCCAGAGTTAAGCAGAGAAGACAAAGAGCGGGCAAAAATAGATAAGTTTAAATTTCGGCTGATCTTGCCGGCAATTGGCAGATGCAATAAAACCCCATGTAAAAACAAACGAGGCTGGGCAAATCTCAATAGGAATCTAATTAGAACAATAAATAAAAATAAGCCGATAAAAAATAGTTGCCAATAATCCAAGAACAATTCGCCGCCAACAATCAGAATCTTAGTAGATAAAGGCAGGGTGGCATTTAAAGACTTGAAGAATCCCAGAAGTTTCGGCAAGACAAAAGTGGAAATGACCACGATTAAGCCAATAATGGAAATAAAAATAACAACTGGATACATTACCGCTGCTTTTATCTTGGAACGCAAAGTATAGCTTTTTTGCTGCTGAGTAGCGACAATTTCCAAATTTTTTACCAAGGTGCCGCCAATTTCTCCAGCGGCTACCATATTAACAAACAGATTGTCAAAAACCTTGGGGAATTTTCTCAAAGCATTAGATAAAGAGTTTCCCTTCTTAACATCTTCGGAAATTACTTCCAGTCTTTTAGCTAAGACCGGTGAGCTCTGATCCCGCAAGGTGTCTAAGGCCTCATCCAGCGGCATGCCAGATCTAATCATCACCGTCAAATGCTTAGCAAACATCATGCGATCAGCTAAACTGACTTTGCCAAAAACAAATTTGGAACCGGTTTTTTTAGCTAAACCCTTATCCTCCCGCAAAGACAATAATGTTCCCGGCTGAGTTAGTAACTTAGCCTTGGCTTCCTTGATGTCAGCGGCTTCCAATTGGCCTTTTTTAATATTGCCTTTTTGATCGGCTATTTGATAACTAAATAACATATATTTTTATTGCCGGGTTACCCGCAGCACTTCATCAATAGTAGTCTGTCCGGAAACTATCTTATTAAAACCGTCTTCCAACATGGTAGTCATGCCGTCAGCAATTGCCTGCTGCTTAATTATATCGGCATCTTTTCTTTCCATGATTAATTCTTTTATCTTTTCATTAATGGTTAAAATTTCAAACAAGCCAACTCGGCCGGAATATCCAGTGTGATTACATTTATCGCAGCCCTTGCCGTGGTAAAGTCTGACATCCTTTAGTTTATCAATATCTAAAAACTTTTTAATATCCACCATCTTTTTAATATTTTCCAATTCTTCCGGCGTCAGGGTATAACTGACAATGCATCTTAGGCAGATACGGCGCACTAAACGCTGGCCCATCACCATATTGACTGTGGAAGCGATTAAGAAGGGCTCTACTTTCATATCCAACAAACGCGGCAAGGCAGTGGCCGCATCATTAGTATGTAAGGTAGATAGTACCAAGTGGCCGGTCATCGCGGCATTAACGGCAATACCGGCGGTTTCCCGGTCGCGGATTTCACCCACCATGATAATATCCGGATCTTGGCGCAATAAAGATTTAAGACCGTCGGCAAAAGTCAAATTAGTCTGCGGATTAACCTGAATCTGATTAACATTTTCCAAATCATATTCCACCGGATCTTCAATAGTGCAGATATTAACTTCCCGGCTGTTTAAAATCTTAATGAAGGCATAAAGCGTGGTGGTTTTACCGGAACCAGTCGGACCGGTAACTAGCATCATGCCAAATGGCTTTTTAATAGCTAAATTTACTTTATCCATATCGCGGCCAGCTAAACCCAAATCAGTCAAATCCAGCTGGCGTCCTTTGGAAGATAATAGTCGCATAACCACTTTTTCTCCGCGGATAATCGGCACAATAGAAACACGGATATCCATTTTTTCACCTTCCAAGTGAGAGACTATCTTGCCGTCTTGAGCGCTGCGCGTTTCATCTGTTCTTAATTTAGCCAGAATCTTAATACGGGTAACCACTAGCTCTAGAATATTCTTAGGCAGAGACAGAACGTCATGCAGAATACCGTCAATCCGGAAACGCACTTTAATTTCCTTATCTCCCGGCTCAATATGAATATCCGAAGCATGATTGGTATAGGCATAGCTGAACAAGTCATCAACCAGCTTAACTACGGAAACATCCTCCGCCTGACTGCCCTGCGCTTGCACCGCATGCTTTTGGATAGAAGCGGCGTATTCTTTCTGCACCACCTCCCGATAAAGCCCAAAAGCGCTTTTGATATCAAACAAAGTGGCATAATAAACATCAACCTTCTCGCCAACCTTCTTCTCCAGCATTTTAACCATGTCGTAATTGAACGGATTATTCATGGCTACCCGTAAGGTATCCTTATCCCGGCCAAACACAATCATATTCTGCTTGCGGGCAACAATTTCCGGCAAGATAATTAAATTATCAGTCTTAATATTCTCCTTGGCTAAATTGACATATTTAACATGCAGACTGTTGGCAATTAATTGGCCAACTTGCTCGGGCTTGACTAAATTCTGCTTAATTAAAAAAGTTACAAAATCTTCATTTTCCTCCTGAGCTTTTTGCAAACTGGCATCCAAAACTTCCGTGGGAACTAAGCCGACTTTGCTGATTAAATTATGAATTTTGCGATCAGAAATTATTTCCATATGCTAATTTAATTGATAACCGCAGCTTGGACAGAATTTATAATTCTGCTTTAAGTCTGCTTGGCATTTGGGACAAGTAGTCAATGGCTTTGGTTCAACCGGAGCTTTGGGCTTGGTATCCACTGAAGCCAAGGTATGCTGCCGGCTGGTTTTGCTCTGGGAACGGGAATGCATGAACTGCTCCATTTTTTTAATAATCATGCTTAAGGTGGTATTGTCTTTAACTAAATAGTCCACTGCTCCTAAGTCCAATCCTTTTTTCACATCGCCTTCCTGGCCCAAATTAGATAAGATAATAACCGGGATAGCCATTAACTGCGGATCCGCCTGTAAAGCAGTTAATACCTCAAAACCGTTCTTACGGGGCATAATCATGTCCAGAATGATTAAATCCGGATCTTCCGCCTTAGCTTTTGCCAAGCCTTCTTCGCCGTCAACGGCTAAAATTACTTCATAGCCATTTTCCGTCAATTCCGCGTCATAAACCTTGCGCAAAAAATTATCATCATCAACAAACAATATTTTTCCTTTTTTATCTGGCATAATTTAACTCATTAAGTTATGAATGTCTAAAATCAGTACGGGCTGACCGTCAGCGGCTAATCCTACTCCGTTAATAATTGGATTATTCTGCAGAACCTTGGGCAAGCGTTTAATAACAATTTCTTCCTCGCGGACATTGGACGGCAATGGCAAAAGTTTTTTTTGCTGGCCATAACGCAAAGTAGCCAGTAAGGTAGTAGATAATAGCCAAGGCGGTATGCCTAAGCTTTTAGCTAAGGATAATAAGGGATAATTGTTCTTCTGATACTGGTAAGTTTTCTGCTTGCCAAATGATTCCACTTGCGGCAAGCGAATCAATTTATCTACGTAAGTCAAAGGCAAGGCTAGCCAGAATTGATTAAGTCTAAATACTAAGCTGCGATAAACTGAAGCCGGCAAAGGCAGATAAATAGTAAAAATAGTTCCTTTGTTTTTACCGCTGTCTAAAATAATCTTTCCCTTTAGATCATCAACGCGCTGTTTAACTAAGTTTAATCCTAAGCCTCGCCCGCTGCGAATACTGACTGATGACTTACTGGACAATCCCGAATTAAAAACCAAATCTTTAATCTCTTTAACGGTTAGTGACTTGCTTTGAGCAGGGGTGATTATTTTTTTACGCAAAGCTAAATCCAAGACTTTCTGCCAATCAATGCCCTGGCCGTTATCTGCCACCGTGATTTTTATCTGGTCACCGACAATCTCCGACCGCACAATAATCTGGCCATTATTCTGCTTGCTGCCAATGCCATGAACGACAGCATTGCGCAGCAGCTGGATAATAATATCCATCAAATCATCAACAATCGCTTTATCCAGGGAGAGGTTATTATCTTCAATAATCAAATCTACTTTCTTCTTCTCTGCCTTAGCTAATTCCCGCACCAAATGAGGCAAGGGCGTAAAAATCTGCTGCAAAGACAATAAGCGCAGTTCTGCTATCTCCCGGCGCAAATCATTGATAATCTTCTCAGATTCCGTGCAAATCGCCATCAAGCGGCCCGGCTCATTCTGATTTTTATTCTGTTTCAGGCGCATTTGGCTGACAACCAGGGAATCAATACTGTTTTGAATTTTATCCAGCTTAGCCGTAGGCACCACTACTTCCAAGGGTGTAAAATAAGTAATCTGCGAATGATTAACATTGCGCAAAGAAACATCTTTCTCTACAAACTTGCTGAATTTCTTTCCACCACAAGCATTAATTAATTTGCTTAAATCATCAATTTGCTTCTTGCTTATCTTTTCTTTATTAACTTCAGAAATGCTTTGAAGATTATCTCTTAATAAATCAATTACTTTAAATAAGCCGGTAAAAATCTGGTCGCAAACCGCCAAGTTCTTCTGCAATATTGCATAAAAAACATCCTCCACTTCATGTAATAAATTAGCCGTCTGCGGATAATCCATAGTAGCCGCGGCACCCTTCATAGAATGAGTTAATCTTAAAATTTCTTCAATTAAATAACGATCAGTCGGTTTCTTTTCCCAAGCCGACAATAAGTTGGACAGTTCTTTAACCTGTTCTTTGGCAGTATCTAAATAAAACTCTTGGTATTTCTGCCTGGCCATCTTAAAACAATTCTTTGATTAATTTTTCCATCGCTAATAGCGGTATTTTATTTTTATCCACGACGATATAATCTTGGCTAACTTTATCCGGTAATATTACTTCACCCACTTTATCTATAACCAATCCATAATGCTCTCCCTGCCAATCTATTCGCAAACAATGATCAGATGGCAAGGTGGTCTTAACTCCTAAAATTTTGTAACTATTTAATAATGTAATTAGGTGGCCATTATGGTAAGTTAAGCCTAGAACTTTATCACCAACATAAGGCAAGGGGGTAAGATTTTTTAATTGAAAAAAATCACTACTATCTACTAATGGTAATGCCCAAGTCTGTTTGCCTAATGTTACTAAAATGAATTTTCCTGGTTTTGGCATATTAGAATATTTTACCAACTATTTTATCCAATTCCGTCACTACTTGGCGCAAAGTATTAAATGCCCGATTCAAAGACTGGGAGATATTATTCTGCTTAACCACCATCTGATTAATACTATCTGTTGATTTAACTATCCCTTGAGCTTCTTTGTTAAGATCAACAATAGCTTGAGAGATTGCTTGCGCTGACTGGTTGGTTTCATTAGTCTCAGCGCTAATAATCTTAATATTCTTAGAAATCTGCCGGCTTTGTTTGGTGATATTAGTTAATAATTGAATTGCCTGATCAATAACATTAATGCTCTTATCAGTTTCTTTTAATTCATGGCGGGAAGACTGTTTGGTTTGTTCAAACTGCCTCTGCATATCTTGAGTCAACTGGCTAATGCTGTCCGCTGCCTGCTGACTAATAACATTCAATTCCCTAATCTGACTGACTAAAGCGCTAAACTCCTCGCTAATATTGCTTTTATTAGCTTCAATCGTAGCATTAACGCTTAAATACTTAGCTAGATCAGCTAAAGAGCTTACGCGGCCGGCAATAACAGCCACTTGCTGGGCATAATCATTAAGCGCCTGATTAAGTTTCTGGTTTTCCGTTGACAGCAGCTTAATAGCCACCAAGCTGTTAAGGCCGACCTTGGCCTTGGTTTCCCCTTCATCGGCTAAGGCATCAATATTAGCCGTGCTTTTGCTAGCCAAATTAACCCGATCGGTGGTTTCTGACAGCAAACCGGCAATTTTGGTAATTAGCTTATGGTTGGATTTTAAATTCTGCAATTGGCTATTGGTAGAAACGGTCAAAGTCTTTATTGCCTGGCGGTTATTTTTGCTTATTTCCGCTAAATTGGAAATTGATTTGCTTAAGCTATTAACTACTTTTATTAAATTATTGACGGAAATCTGAACCGGATTATTAATTGACTTGGCCATTAGTTTAGCCGCCACCATAGCTAGGATTAGAATTAAAGCTAGAGTTACCAAAAAACCAAAAATGACTACATCGGCACCAGCGCTGGCAAAGATACTGGCTGTTCTTTGTAAATCAAATTGGAAAATTAAAGCAAAGAGCAGGAATAAAGGCAAAACCGACACTAAAACAAACCAGACAATGAATTTGAGATAAATTTTGGTTTCGGCAATTTTCATAATCACCACTGAACCAAACGGTTCAGGATTTTTATTTTTATTTTAAAAAAATATGTTATAATTTACCATTAAATTATAACATATTTGCAGATTAAAACAAAGAGGTGGCAACTACTGATGATCTAAAAAAATCTTCAGCTTCTCTTGGGCGTCCTGATTGTCTGGAAAACGGGCAGCGTTAGCCTCCAGCATAGTTCGAGCATTGTTTAATAATTCCTCTTTCTGAGTATCATCAAAAAAAGACAATTCATAGTAAGTTTGCGCTAGATTATAGACAAAGTCTGGACGATTTAAGGGAGTTAAATAAGGCAGCACCTGCTCATAATAATCTTTGGCGATTAGTAAATTATCTTTGGAAGCGGCTAATTGCCCGATTCTTAAATTAGTATTAGCAAATAAATAATGCAGTTTGGCATCCAATAGATGGTAATTTACAGCTGTTTTAGTTTCTTTAGCTAAAACTGCCAAAGCGTCCAACCGCTGCCTAATCGGCCAATCTATCTGCTCAATAGTCGTGCCTAAAGTTAATACTAAATCTGCCTGGTACTGCGGGGCCTGCTTCTTAACTACAGCCATAGCCTGCTCAACTTCCTGCCAGCCAGCTTGTTGCTGTGGAGCTAAATAGATCCTCTTCAGCTGCCAATTAGCCAAAGCCGGCTGGTAAACCAAATAAAACAACCCTACAACACTAATAACTACGGATATTGCCAATGGCATGGCTATTAATTTAAGCTTATTCTCTTTTAATAGTGGTTGAGCTAGCCAGTGAATAAATCCTAAATAAATAAAATAAATAAGCCAGGATACTAAGGTGTCAAAATTAGCCAAGAGGAAAATAAAATTGGCAATCAAACCTAAGAATAAAGCCAAACTTAGTTGTGGCGAATATTTTTCTCTTATTTTCCGCCAATACAAAAATGGCCAAATTAAAAATAATAAATAAGCTAAAATGCCGAAAATTCCATTCTCTACCGAATAATCCACCACCTGATTATGCGCTTTATCAAACCAGAGCGGGCTGTTACTATCCCGATAAATCTTAAAATCTGCATATTTGTTAAAGGGAATGTGGAAATTATTCCTGCCCCAGCCAAGCAATGGCTTTTCCTTAAACCCCTCCCAACCGGCCTGCCAAGCTACTAATCTGGCTTCCCAAGTGGCATCTGACCAGGAGAATCTCTTAAAGCGCTCATTAGTAAAATAAAAGCCGACAGATAAAAATAACAATAGGCAGATAATAGAGATAATCGCTTTACTCCTCTGCTTTAACCAGTATATTTTAATCAAATATACTGACCAAGCTAAAATAGTAACTACTAAAACCAAGAAAGCCGCTCGAGAACCTGTTTGGTAAATAACTGGCAAAATTATTAAAGACAGGATTAAATAACCGTAACGATAGCGGTGATCATAGTAATAAGCAGCGACAGCCAGCCAAAAATTAAGCAATAAGTAATGAGCTAAAAAATTAGCATTACCAATTAAAGCATAAACTCTTTCCGCTTGCACATCTTCCAGGCCTGGCCAATTAAGCCATTGTCCATAAGCAATTAAACAAATAACTATTACTACTAAAGCATTAATACGCAATAATTCCCACCAATTCTTCTGTTGGTCAAAAACTAGTAATAAGCCTGCTAAGAAAATCGGCCAAAGGATAAAATAAAGCAAACCTTCCATGCGCTGCCAATCTCCCCACCAGCTGCGCCAAGGATCAAGGCTGAAAATATTTATTAAGCAAATAATTAGAAAGAAAATAAAAGTGATGCGGAAAATGCCTGAACGCCAAAGCTCTTTTTTCTGACAAAAAAAATAAACTACCAAGGGTAGAGATATTAATAACAATATAGCTAAGTAAAAATATTTTCCGGTAATATACGGCTGGTAAAAGCCTAGATGCAGAACCAAGGGGGTTAGCAAGATTAAGATTACTATGTATTGTAAAATTCTTTTAAGCACAGTAAGATATTAAAATTAATACTTTTTGACAAAATTGATTATTTTTATTATAATATAATAAATTTCAAAAAGCAACTATGAAAAAAATAATCCTGCTAATTACCGACATTTGCTTACTTTACGCCAGTTTGGCTATTACTCTTTCACTGCGCTATGGCGCTGTTAATCAAGAACTATGGTGGCGCCATTTTAAGGTTTTTACCTTTATTTTTGCGGTTTGGATCATTGTTTTCTATATCAACGGTCTTTACGAAATGAGGAAGTTTCGCAATGATTATCGCTTCTATGGCCAACTGATTCAAAACCTCCTAATTAACGCTGTATTGGCCTTTGGCTTCTTTTACTTAATTTTAGGCAGATTTACCACTTTGCGACCGCAATTTGTATTAATCATTGTCTTACTATTCTTTACTTTCTTCTTCTTGGTTTGGCGAAAAGTCTTTTTCACTTTGTTATCCAGCTCCAAATTAACAAATAATCTGGCAATTATTGGCATTAATGAGGAATCACTGTTATTAGCTGAAGAAATTATTACTAAACCACAATTAGGCTATAAATTAAAACTGATCATTAATCCTGATGCTGCTGCTATTCCGGAAAAATTTCTCATTGTTCCGGTTACCAAAGACTTAGCGGATATAAAAAACTCACTGCAGAAAAACAATATCAATACAGTGGTGGTAAATAATAATCCTAAATATAGCCCGGAAGTAGCCCGCTATTTATTTGAAAGCATTGATCTGAAAATAAACTACTTCAATCTGACTGATTTCTATGAAAAGATCACTGGTAAGATTCCCGTCACTTCTCTGGAAAGAAATTGGTTTTTAGAAAATCTAAGCCAGAAAAACAATGCCTGGTATTTGTTTCTGAAAAGAATTATTGATTTGTTATTATCTATTATTTTCGGATTAATTGCTTTAATTATCCTCCCTTTTATTATTCTGGCTATTAAACTTGAATCCAAAGGTCCGCTTATCTATAAACAAGAGCGCGTAGGTTTAAGCGGAAAAAAATTCATGGCTTTAAAATTCCGTTCTATGGTTAATAATGCAGAAAGTAAAGGTGCACAGTGGGCGCAAGTTAATGATGCTAGGGTAACTAGAGTTGGTAAATTCATGCGCAAAACTAGATTAGATGAAATTCCGCAATTCTGGAATATTTTAATTGGCGATATGAGCTTTGTTGGTCCGCGGCCGGAACGTCCGGAATTCGTAGAAGAATTAAAAAAAGCTATCCCCTTCTATAATGAGCGACACTTAGTAAAACCGGGACTGACTGGCTGGGCACAGATTAATTTCCCTTACGGCGCTTCTGTGGCTGATGCTAAAGAAAAGCTGCAATATGATTTGTTTTACATCAAGAATCAAAGTATTGCTATGGATATTTCTATTATTCTCAAAACTTTAAATACGGTTTTTAACGCAACTTTTGGCCGCTAATGATTGAAAAAATAAGAAATTTAGTTTATAAACTACTCCGCCGTAGTGAGAAGTATACAAAAACCGACATGGTTTACTTAGCTAAAGGCGGATTTTGGCTTACCAGTGGACAAATTTTTACTAGTCTTTCTACTTTAACATTAGCTATTGCTTTTGCTAATCTTCTACCGAAAGATATCTACGGACAATATAAATATATATTGTCAATTTTAACAATTTTTTCCCTCGCCACCTTGTCCGGCATGGACTCTTCTATAACTAGAGCTGTTGCCCGTGGTAATGAGGGCTCTTTTTTGCCGGCTTTAAAAACAAAAATCAAATGGGGACTACTTGGTTCAATTGCTTCATTATTTTTTACAATTTATTATTTTCTAAACCAAGATTATAGTTTAGCGGCCAGTTTTGCTTTAGTAATTTTTATTACTCCACTTTTTGAAAGTTTATTACTCTATCAAGCTTATTTCAACGGACAGAAAAAATTTACTATTCTCACAAAATTTACTATTATTTCCAGCCTAGTAAACACCCTAGTAATAATTACTACTATTTACCTAACTGATAATTTATTCCTAATCCTCTGCGCTACTTTCTTACCTTTAATTATCGTACGAGCTATATATTTATTAATAATTCTAAAAAAACATAGCCCAAACAAACAAGTTGACCAAGAGACAGTTAAATATGGTAAACATTTAAGTTTAGTTAATGTTCTAGGAACCTTAGCGATGCAAATTGATAAAGTTTTAATTTTCCATTATCTAGGGACTGTTGAATTGGCTATATACGCTTTCGCAATTGCTCCATTAGAACAGATGAAATCACTGTTTAAACCACTTATAACTTTAGCAATACCAAAATTCGCTACTAAAAAGCTAGCGGAAATAAAAAATACTTTGATTGCCAAAGTATTAAAACTATGCGGAATAATGGGATTAATCAGTGTGATATATATATATTTATCTCCTTACATTTTCCGTCTACTTTTTCCAGAATACTTAGATTCCGTTTTCTATTCGCAGATTTTTGCTATTTCTTTCGCCACCCTACCCCTACTCACAATAACTGCTGCATTTGAAGCTCAAAAAATGATTAGAGAAATTTATTTTTTTAAACTAACTGCTGATACCACACAAATTCTTATCACTTTTACACTAATTTATTATTATGGTTTATTGGGAGCTGTCCTTTCGCGGGTAATTATTAGATTTTTTGACCTAATTTTACTGTTGTTCATGTTAAAAAAAGCAAAACAATAAAAATTAATTCATTTGTGAGTTTTTATGTTTGATAACAAAAAACTTTTTATTTTTTTCTCCTTCAGGATTAATTAAAACCTCTACTAATTCATACTTCCCCTCAATCAGTTGTTTATAATCTTCAAAACTACCGCCAAAGGGATCTAGTCTGCTATATTTTAAATGTGATTCGGTCCATTCTAAAATACAAAAACCGTTTGGCTTAATGCAACTCATCCATGCGTCTAGACATTGCTGCGGTTTATAAGAGTGGTCGAAAGAATTACTATAAATAAAGTCTACATTATTAAGCCATTCACTTTTCACATTATGAAAATCCCATTCAATCGTATGCGGAAATTGTCTGGCAGTTGGAGAAATTTCTGTTCCAATGACCTCAATGCCTAAATATTTTCTCAACCACTCCTGCTCCTTACCTTGTCTAGTGCCGTGACAAATTCCAAAAACAGGGTCGCTGATATTTCTCTTGATATACTCAGCTAAAAATTTCATATCACCTTCATCAACCCAAACTTTATGCAATTTTTTTAGATTACCCTCAATCTGAACTTTTCTATATTCTTCATAATCATTATATTTATATAATCCCGAGCCGTAATTTTTAAATTTATCTATAATATTTTTCAAAATTTTAACCATATTTTATTTTTTTAAAATAATAATAGTTTTTTGTCCTAAAAAAATACCAAAAATATTTTTTTTTATTTTCTTTAAAAATTTTACTCTATTTTCCCCTAAAATGTTTCTGGTCATAAAATCTACTACGGTAAAAAATTCTGAACACATTTTTTTTAGATGCCATGCGTTAAATTTATAGAAATGCGTACGGTCATCAGCCGGACTAGTGCGCCAATTTCTTTTGGTGAAATAATTATAATAATCATAAAAACGCTTAATTGGATAATTGGGAGTCTGTATTATCATTATTCCATCCGGCTTTAGAACCCTCCTGACTTCAGCTAACATTTTCTTTGGCTCATGCAGATGTTCAATAACATCAATGGCATAAACCAAATCAAAAAAATTTTCGGCATAAGGTAATTGATAAGCGCTACCAGCTTGAAATTTAGCCTCGGGGAATCTTTTTTGCGCAACTGCAATAATATTATCCGAAGGATCAATCCCATACATTTCTACTGGCTTACCGGCCATTCTAATTAACAAACCAACATGTGTACCGTCGCCACAACCCAAATCTAAGATTTTCCCCTCAGCATAACTCTGTAAAATTTCCATGGGAAAAGAAGTAGCACCCTTAAACTCTGTATAGTCATTCCAAAATTTATTATTCATGTTAATTAATTTCTTTCAATTTATTTATTAAAATTTCTAAGTATTGCTTTTTCTCAACAGGAAAACGTAACCTATCCTTTCGCAAAAAGTCATAAAGATAGTATAACTTTAATATAATTTTTTGGTCAATGCCCGATACGCCAGCTAATTCATAAAATTTCTTAAACTGTTCATCTATATATTTATCCTTACCAATTTTTCTCTGGTACTTCAAAGCTAAGGTTAAAAAATCAAACAAGGGAAAGTTGATCTGTCCATAATCATCCCAATCTATTATTTTTAGTCTTTTATCAACGATAAAAAGGTTATTATCCTGAAAATCTCCATGTTGAGGAATAATTGGTAATGACAATGAGCCAACATTATCCGGTAAAGGTGAAAGGAAAGAATTAATATTTAAACCCAATTGTAAAAACTTTTTCTTGAGCTCTTGATAAAAATCTTCCAGTGTTTTTTGCAGCAGATCTGTCTGGCTAAAAGTTTGCATTAAGTATTCCCAAGACAGGTTCATATCTACTTTATTTTCTAAATTAAGTTTTCGACCATTTAAAAATTCAACACCCCAAAATATAATATCTTGATAATAATCTTTAAATAATAATTTTGGCCCAAATTGTTGGTTAAGTTCTAATGACGATATGGAGTTTATCAAAACCTCGTTAGCCGACTGACTCCTGGCTGAATAGACCACTAAAGACGGGTGATTTAAATTTTTTTTCATAACATAAAAAACTATCTTGCGATCCCATTGTCCTAGTCCGTTTTGAGTTTTAATGATACTTAATTGATCGGATTCAGCCTGAATATCTAAATAATTTTTGGCTATATATTTTTTAAGAAAATTTATCATTCTATTTCTTTAAATAAAAAGCAAAACTGTAAATAAAAAAACGATACAACTTAACAAAAAATTTATTAAGCAGTAAATTCTTGAGCCACTCGGGTTTGATCTTGGCAATTCTCCCCCGGGTTTTTAGAAAAAATTTAAAAGAATTAAAATCGTCATAAGGAACTAAAGAAATGGGATTATTGTACCCAGGAAATGGCAGATAGGTTTCTACTTTAGTAAATCCGCTTTTTTTAAATAAGTTTATAAATCCAGTATGGGAATAAGTATAAGTAATATATGGTTTTTTTATTTTCCATTTAGTATACAAATTGGCCAAAAAACGAGGTAATAAACTAGTATATTTAATTCCTGAATGGTCAATGCCTTTGTAAAAATATGCTTGAGCGTAACGATTTTCAATACCTATATACAAAACTCCACCTGGTTTTAATAAATTTCTCATTTTTTGCAAGAACTTGATTTGTACCTCTACTGGTCCACCGAATTCGGTTTGCAAACCAACCCATTCCAATACGCCATTACTTACAATCAAATCAAAACTTTCCCCCGAAAAAGGCAATTCCATAACATTGGCCACCAAGGGGAAAATGTTATTTCTATTTTCAAATCTTTTCCTGGCTTCCACAAAATCAACCCGTTGTTTAGTTAAATCTACGGCGTATACTTCTGTATCTAAATTAGCTAAAGGAAATGTATGTGTCCCCCAACCACAACCAAGATCCAATATTTTCATTCCGGGTTGTATATCAATTGGCCAACGCCAATCAGAGCGCGTGACATCAAAAACAAACTTTGACCGGCCGGGAAAATTCTTATCTAAATAATCTAAGCCTGCTTGGTAGCCATCTTGTTTGATTATTGCTAATAAAGATTCCATACCAGCCTGGGGTATCTCTCCCCAATAAAAATCTTTTTTGACAAAATTGGGAACTCCATCAATCAATGGGTAGAATGACGAACATTTAGCACAAAGGAAGCCTGATGTTTCGCGACTTAAAATATTACTATCTTTGGGACAAATAAAATCCATATTATCTAAAAATAAATTCTTTTATTAATTGCGCTCGATTCTGCCAGGAGTATTTTTGAGCAATCATCGGGTTGTTTTTGGCCTGTTGTTGATATTTCACAGATTCAGCAAAAAATATTTTTATTTTATCAATTAAGTCTTCAATTGATCCTGGAGAAAAATACAAATTTTCCAGCGGCAATACTTCCTCTAAATTTTCTAGTTTAGCGGCTAAAATAGGAGTACCGGAAGCTAAATATTCAAATAATTTTAATGGTGACTGCGATAAGTTATTATCCAAATGCGGAATAACTAATAGATCAGCGGCCCGTTGATAAACTGCAACCTCTGTCTGGACTACCGCTGGCAGAATAAAAATATTCGGAATACCTTGATACTTTTTGACTATCTCATGAAATTCTGGATGAATTTTACCAATAAAATAAAAGTTATATTCAGGCATCTTTACGGCAGCATTAAACAGTAACTCTACTCCTTTAACTGACCATAATGTGCCCAAATACATAACAACCGGGCGATCAAAATTTATATTTAACTGCTTTTTTGCCTCTTCTTTAGTTAAGTTTACGCTGAATTTTTGAAAATCAACAGCATCATGAATCACTTCTATCTGTTTTGGGGATAATGAATAACTGCGCTGATAAATTTTCTTTAGTTTTTCTGAAATTGTAATAACTTTAGTATTTTTTAATACTAATTTCTTTTCAAAAAATCTTCCTATGGCACTATTAACTTCACGATGAACTTCGTAAACAACTTTTATTTTCGGCAATAATCGGCTGATTAAAAAAATGCCGGGGAGTAATAATAAATGCCGAAAATAAATAATATCACCTTCTTGGGTTTTACTTTTTAAAAATAAAAAAAGTTTAAAATTAAATTTTAATAAATTAAATTTACTGAAAATGTTTATTGGCTTATTAAATAAAAAAAATGTTTTATTTTTTATCTGATACTTGTCAGTAGAAAATTCATAAGGAAAGATCAATTCTACACTTAAGCCCTCCCGCTCTAAATGATTAGCCGTATTCACTATCTGCCAATTACTAGCACGGCTGTCTCCAAAATCTTCATAAATAACATAAAAAACTTTCATACATTATTTCCTAGCTACAAATAAATACCCCAAAACAAATTTATGCTGCAAAAATTTTTTCCACTTTATAAGCCAGATATCTATATTGATGATAAAAAACAAAAAAATCGGCTTCAAAAATCCAGGCCAAACAAACTCCCATTGAATCCAAGCTGCCGTCAGCGGACCAAAAGCCAAAACAAACATTTTCTCCACTTGTAATCCGTGCTGGTTAAACAAGCGTTCCAAACTCTGATGAGTATAGCGCCAATAATCATTGGGATCAGCATGATAACCAACCAAAAACGGAACACTGCCGATAAATTTACCACCGGGCTTTAAAACTCTAGTTGATTCAGCAATTAAATTATGGTGATCATAAATATGCTCCAAAACATTGAAACAAGTCACAGCGTCATATTGCGCCTCCGGTAAATCAAATTTCTTTTCCAAATCCAACTCAATTATATCTTGACTGTCCGGACGACGATATAAATCGGTACAATAAACATGATAAGGTTTCTGATAATCTATAAACCGATGGTAACTGCCCGCTTTGCCGCCCGAGCCCAAATCTAAAACTTCCCCGCTTAATTTAATTTGGCGCAAACCGTGGTTAAGTAAAATTCGGTCAACAGTCTTACCTTTAATTGACTCCCGCCAGATATCTTTCCATAACCCCAGATTGTTGCTAATACTACGTAATTCCATGAATTTATTGTTTCTGCATTTTATACCAGATTTGGAAAATAATCAACGACCAAACAGTGTTCAAGGCATAATACTCTTGGCTGATATGACTGTCTAAAATTTTTCTAATTTCCTTGAAGTCAAAAAATTTATCTGTGTCTTGATTATAATCCGGCGATAGGACTTGATAAGCCATATCTTTTAAATCGGTCCTGAGCCACTTGGATGCCGGTGAAAACCAACCGGTTTTCGGCTTGTGATAAATATACTCTGGCAAGTAGTTCTTTACCGCTTCTTTAAAAACGTATTTTCCCTGGCTGGAACTGTGAATCTTAAACTTATTTGGTATCTTAGCTGCCAATTCAACTAACTCTCTATCCAAAATAGGCACACGCTGCTCTAATGCATGCGCCATGGTCATTCGATCAGCTTTAGCCAATGCTTCGTCAATCAGCCAATTGTCTCGGTCCACTTGCATCAAATAGTCCGTTAAATTTTTATGATCGCCGGTAAAAAAACTATCGTTGACTATTCTCTCGGCTGATATTTGACGATTAAATTCCGGTTTCAAAAATCTAGCTAATTCCTCTTTCGGTTGAGCTCTGAATTGCCAGTAAACACCAAGGACATCATCGGCATTTAATTTTTGATACCAATCCTGTTTACCAAGAATTTGAAATAAACCTTGGCTGATAAAATTTTTTCTTAAAATTTTCGGAAATTTCTGCCATTTTTCAATAATATTATAATAATAGTATCGATCATAACCGCCAAAAATTTCATCACCGCCATCGCCGGACAATACCACATCAACAGTTTGTTTGGTCATTTTGGACAGCAAATACATTGCCGTTTGAATATGGTTTGATACCAAATCGTCCATATGGTAAACAACCATTTCCAAATTATCTAGAATATCTCTAGGCTTAAGAATCAACTCATGATGCTCGGTATGATAGTGTTGGCTAGTTTTTTTGGCCAAAATGCTATCCAGGTTAAACTTGTCCTGTTGCACGTCCACGTCAAAACCGACGGAAAAAGTTTTTATCCGCCCTGCCGCCGCTTGCGACATCGCTCCCAGCACTGCTGTAGAATCAATTCCGCCGCTCAAAAACAACCCTAGTGGACGATCGGAAATTAGCTGGCGCTTGACCGACTGATCAAACGTTTTTCTCAATTGCTCTTTGGCCTCGACAAAAGAAAAAATTTCCGGTTTTACTTCCGCCTGCCAGTATTTTTTTATTTCCAGTTTGTTATCCTTAAATCTCAAATAAGAAGCCGGTGGTAATTTTTTTATATACTGGAAAGGAGTTTGTAAACCGGGAATATACAAAAATCTAAAATACAGATTCAAAGCGTCAAAATTCATTGATCGATCAATGGGGTGGGCTAAAATTCCTTTTATTTCTGAAGAAAAAATAAATTTATTTTGGTGATAATAATAAAAAAACGGTTTGATTCCCAAATGATCACGAGCGGCAAATAGTTCTTTAGTTTTTTTATTCCAGATGGCAAAAGAAAAAATGCCGTTGAACTTTTGCAAACAATTTTCTCCGTATTCCTGATAAGCGCAAAGAATGACCTCAGTATCGGATTTGGAGCGAAAATTATATCCCTTGAGAAGTAGATCCTTTTTAATTTCCAAAAAATTGTACAGCTCACCGTTATAAATAATCACCAAGTTTCCGTCAGCGCTAAACATCGGTTGATGGCCAGCAGCGGATAAATCAATAATACTCAAACGCAAATGTCCAAAAGTAAAATTATCATCAGCATAAACTCCCTGATCATCCGGGCCGCGGTGTTGAATTGCTTGATTCATAGCCTGAATCAGCTGCTCGTTTTTAAAATTAAATCCGTTAATTCCACACATAGCCTACTTTTCCAAAACAAAGAAATGATGATAAGGCGATTCATGGGCAATATAATCCCTAACTATCTTTAAATTACAATCTTTTATTATCTGCCTGATTTTTTTTAATTCATATCCCTGTTTACCAATCTCCCAATAATGCTGGCCGTTAAACTTATGTTCAACTGGCAATAAGGAGAGTTTTTTCTGCCAGGTAATTTTTTTCAATCCAGGCAGCCACATAGTCAAGGAAAAATGTCGTCCCCAGTGAGGTAAGCTAATTAATATATTTTTTTTAGCTACTCGCCTCATTTCCTTTAAAGACCTGGCAAATTGCTCAAATGGCAAATGTTCCAAAACTTCAAAAGCGCAAACCACATCAAAGCTGTTATCGGAAATTTTCAAATCATTAACATTGCTGATAATGTCCGGCTGTAAATCCTCAGCAATATCAACACTTTGATAAGATATATTAGTATTGGTTTGCAGATAATTTTTGATGACTTTGTCGCCCACTCCCACTTCCAAAATTGACTGCGGCTGTAATTTAAAAATCTCACCCAACTGATACCAATAACTGGCCCAACGCTCATAAAAACAATATTTACCGAAATTATAATGACTTTTATTAACCTGTTTATCCATAAAATTGATCAATAATTTTTTCTACTAAGTTATCTAAATTATGTTCTCTAACAACAATTAATCTTAACTGTCGGGATAAAGCTTCGCGCTCGCTATCTGGTAAATTAATTAGTTTTTCAAGTTTAGCAAGCAACTGTTCAATATTATCATTTTCCGCTCGGCAAATTCCAGGTAAAAAATCAAAAGCCGGATTATTGGTTAAAATCAAATTACCACAACTAGCTGCTTCCAGCACATTTTTATCTACGCTGCCTGTTTTACTAAAATTAAAAAAAATATCAGCCCATTGATATACAACAGGCACTTGATCATTGGCTACCGACCCTAAAAAAATAACATTTTCTTCTAAATTAAGTTCTTTTACCTTATTCTTTAAACTTGATAAATAATCATGATCAATTAATAATGTTGGCTCACCAGCTATTTTAAAAATTATTCTTCCAGTCAATTTTTTCTTTAAAATGCTCAATAAATCAATCATTAGATCAATCCTTTTAGTTGGTGAAATTCTACCTACAGTTAATAAGCGTGTTTCTTCATGGTGGGTTCTATTTTGAAAAGAAAAAATATCAGTATCAATACCGTGATGTAACCAAACTACTTTCTTGCTTGCTAAACGCAAACTCTGTTTATTAATAGAAATTATTTTATCTACCAAAATATTAAGAAGTTTTAATTTAAAACCGACTTGCTTATGCACATACCAGGCAATCAGTTTTTTGCGGTGAATCTTGGCCCAGGGAGATATTAAAATACCATACTCCGGATTTTGATGGGCAAAAATGCCGTCAACTTTAGGAACTAATTTAGCAGCAAATTTATGAAAATTAATAAATTCTCTAATTTTGTTCTTTCCTTTTTCCTTGCCTAAGGAAAATATTTCTACATTAGGAGGTAGGTTATCAGCATCACCCTTCTCTAAGCAGATAACATATAGTTGATCCAAATGCTGAGACAGCTTTTTTATCCAATTATAAGTGAAGCCGGCTAAACCGTCTGCTCTGTCAACTTTTCTAGTGATCATCAACAGCTTCATCCCTAAAACCTTAATTTAATAACATTAATAAAGAATTCAATAATGTCCTTACTAGATAATTTAGATTGTCCAAACTTGCGATCCACAAAAGTAGTAGGAATTTCTTTGACAGTAAATTTATTTTTTTCTGCCAGATATATAGTCTCAATCTGGAAAGCATAGCCATTACTCTTAATGTTCTTACTCAACAAAAATTCCAAATATCTGCGGCTATAGCATTTAAAGCCAGCGGTTACATCGTGGGTTTTAAGCCAAAGAATCAAGCGGGATAAAGCCATCGCACCATGACTGGCTAAATAACGGCGCCAATTCCAACCAATAATTTTGCCACCAGGAATTTTGCGCGAAGCTAAGACAATATCATAATCCTTACTAACCTCCATTAATTTTACCAAATCCTGGGGATTATGAGAAAAATCTGCATCCATGGAAAAAGCAAAGTTATAACCATGATCCAATGCCCAGGCAAAGCCGAACTGGTAAGCTGAACCCAAACCCAGCTTCCCAGAGCGTTTGGCTAAAAATAATTTATCTGGATATTTATTTTTTAATTCCTCAACTAATTCAGCAGTATGGTCAGGAGAATTATCATCCACCACTAAAATAGATAACTGCTCAATTGCTAAAGCAAAAATCTCGTCAATTAGTTTAACGATATTTTCCGCTTCATTATATGTGGGAACTACTACTAAGTATTTCACAACTTATTATTAATAATATCCTGCCAGAAATTAATTATTTTATCCGTATTATCCGAAAACCTTTCCTTAACTAAAGTTAAGCCATTCTCGCCCATCTTTTTAGCCTGATCTGGATTGTTTAATAAATAAAGAACCTTATCTGCCAAAGCCTGGTAATCCTTAATGGGCACCAAGTATCCATTGTGCCCATCCTGAATTATTTCTTTAGCGCCGGTGGTAGTAGTAGCAATAACCGGTTTCCCGGCAGCATTAGCTTCTACCAAAACTTTGCCGAAACTTTCTGAAGTGGACGATAAGACTGTTAAATCAGCTGCTTGGTAATACTTTGGCAAGTCATTAATATCTGTTCTGCCAAAAAGCTTAACAGTTAATTTTGGTGGGAGTGGCAATTTTGATTTTTCCTCTTCTGTGTAATTGCCTACTAACCAAAATTCTAGATTAACAAACTTTTCATAGACCAAACAAATAGCTTTAAATAGGGTTGAAAAATCTTTAACCTTATCTTTTCTTCCTACCATTAATATTACCTTTTTTTCTGTCTTTAATTCTGCTGGTAAAGGTTGTTTAGCAAGGAAATTGTCGATATTAACCGGCGTAGAAATTACTCTAATCTTATTGGCTTTAATGCCGGCTTTAATTAATTTTTCTTTCTGCCCTTCGCTCATCACCCTAATGGCGTCAGCTTTAAATACTGTGTATTTGGAAACTAATAGAAAGATAAAATTTAACCAGCGCTCTTTGAGCCAATTGGTATTCTGCCAGAAATCGCCGTGGAAATTTATTTGCACTTTGACGGGAAATTTCTTTTTCAGCCAAATGCCGATTAAACCGCAAATAAATGGATCTTGGCAGACAATAATATCTACCGGATGCTGTTCATTTATCTTCTTAAAAATCTCTTGGGTATCAAAAAAGAAATTCAATTTTGACCGGGAATTGGTAGGATGGCCTAAAACCTTATCTGAAATATAATATTTTTCCAGCTTATCTTCCTGATCGGTATAAACGATAATATCCAGATGATCGGTATATTCACCATACTTTTTATGCCTGGCCACCGCATCACCTAATTGTCGGCCGCCGACCAAACTTTTATCTATGCCAATATTAACTATATTCATATTGATTATTTTGGTGACCGCTCTTTAAATAACTTCAGCGTATCGTCCGCTGCTTGCTGGTAGTCATAAGAATATTCAATTTGCGACAATTTTTTACAATATTCAGTATAATGGTTAGTATCAGTCAAATAACTAATCTTATTTGACATGTCATCAATATCCAGTGGATTAAAAGTAATAATGCTATCTTTTAACCAGTTAAAGCCTATTTCCTGAGTGCTAATAAAAGGGGTCTGTAACTTTAAACATTCTAGCATGGTGTTAGGGCTAATATTCGTCAATTGGGGAAAAACAACCAGGTAAGCCCGTTGCAATCTCTCTAATAATTCCTGATCTAATACCTTATGCTCTAAATAAACATTTTCATATTTTAATATCAAATTCTGCAGCTTATTCCACAATGGACCTTCACCGATTATATGTAAAGAAAAACTTTTATCTTTAATCTTGTCAAAAGCTGTAATTAAATTTTTTAAATTACTGTTATTAATCAACCTGCCAATAAAAACTATTTCCTTACTCCTTTGATGATCTTCATTAATTACTAAATTATTCTCCACTGGATTTTTAATTATTGCCAGCTTATCTGACTTTAATTTATAATTCTTAATAAAGATATTGGCTTGAAATTCCGTAGTAAAAATTATTTTGGTGGCCTTACTAAAAACCCACTTAATAATTTTAAAGCGCCAAGCTTCTGTTTTTAAATGGAGTTTCTGCAAATAGAATTGACGCAAAGTGACTAAATTTCCAGACTGCTCTAAATATCTTTCCCAGATAAAATCTCCGCCGACGCGGATAAATAAAGGCCGGTGTAATTTTAAATTAGCCATAGCAACAGGTAAACCGGCGCTGAAATGATCAAAACAATAAAGCAAATCAAAATTGTTCTGCTGGCTAATTTCTTTGACTGCCTGGTAATACCGCCAATAATTCTGCAGCTTATTAGTTCTAATCACTCTTTTAACAGGATAATCCAATTGTTTATCTAATTCTGGAAAATATTGATCACTGTAGGTTAAAACCGACACTTGATGTCCTAAGCGCAAAAATTCCTTAGCTATCTTATCCACATAAGTAGCCGGCCCGCCGATTTCCGGTTTAAATATTCCTGTAGCAATTAATATTTTCATGCTTCCGCTGCTCTTGATTTATCTTCTTAAATTCTATAAAATTATACCAATAATCAAGTAAAAAGTCAATCTAAAATATAGCTAATTTTAGCCAAAATATGCCAGAAAATAAACTATCAGGTAAAAAAATTCTCTACATAGTCACTCAAACTAAATGGGGTGGCGCGCAAAAGTATGTCTGGCAATTGGCTAAATATTTTGCCAAAGATAATCAAGTAGAAATTGCTTATGGGGAAATTGCCAATCTTGATCAGACTTTTCTTGACCAAGCAGATAAATTAGGCATTAAAACTATTCCTGTTAAAAACTTAATGCGCAACATTGAACCAGCCAAAGAGCTGTCCGCTATTAGAGACTTAAGTAAGATTATTAAGCAAGGGCAATATAATTTAATTCATCTTAACAGCTCTAAGGTCGGCCTATTAGGCACTTTAGCCGCCCAAGGATACAATATGAATCCTCTCAATGTCAGAACCAGAATAGTCTATACTGCGCACGGCTTTGTCTTTAATGAGCCGCTAAATAAACTGCAGAAGTTGATCTATAAAATGTCAGAGAAATTCTCTACTGGGCTGCAGACTGCTATTATTACTGTTTCTGACTTTGACAAGCAAAGCGCTTTAGATAATAAGATCTGCCCAGCCAGGAAAATGATCACTATTCATAATGGACTGGATTTTTCTGAATACGATTTCTTGTCCAAAGCCGAAGCCAAACAAGAGCTTGGCTTGTCTGAAGATAAAAAATACTTTGGCACCATCGCCAGTTTCTATGAGACTAAAGGCTATCCCTATTTAATTGAAGCAATAAAAAGCTTAGTTGAGCAAAAGTCACCATTATTACAAAATCATCGTTGGATTTTTATTGGCGAAGGTCCGGAAGAAAATAATATTAAAGGGAAAATAGAACGCAATAATCTGCAGGAGTATATTAAAATAGTACCAGCTAAAAATAATGACTGGAAATTTTTAAAAGCTTTTGACTACTTTATCCTCCCCTCCGTCAAAGAAGGGTTGCCCTATACTATTCTGGAAGCAGGACTAGCAGGAATTCCCACCATTGCTTCCCGCGTTGGCGGCATTCCGGAAATCTTAACCGATAATGAAACTGGATTATTAACCACTCCCGCTAATCCTCTTTCCTTGCTGAAGGCTATGGAAACTCTTGCTAATAACCAGATTTTAAGTAAAAAACTTATTGAAAACAACGAACACAATATCCGCACCAGATTTTCTTTAAATAAAACTCTAGCAGAAACGGAAAAATTATACTGTAAACTATTTTAATTTGACTAATAAAATAAGCTGGAATATAATTAAAATCTAATAAATTAAGAAGAAAATATGAAGAAAAACGATTATTTAACTAAGGAGGATTTACAACAATCTATTGATACTGTATTGTCAGCAGTTAATACTTTTGCGGAACATATGGAAAATAGGTTTAATACACTGGAAAACAGATTCGATGGTTTAGAAAACAGGTTCGATGGCCTGGAGAACAGATTCGATGGTTTAGATCAAAGATTAACTAATGTTGAAAGCATCATCCAAAATAAAATAGTCACCAAGGATTACTTAGATGAAAAGCTAATGGATCTACGCGGTGATCTCATCGTCATGATCCGCAAAGAGGATAATAAATTACTCAAACTGGTAGAAACTGTTGAAAATAGAAAACTAATCAGCCACCAAGAAAGTCAAATAATCATGTCTATGGAGCCGTTTGCTAAAATATAAACTTCTAAACAAAACGCCTGGAATAATAGTCCAGGCGTTTTTATTTTACTTCAACAGCACTTCTGGCGGTATCTCATAAATCACAAAAGCAATTTCATTGCGGTTATTATATATCTCATCAATCGGTTGTATATTTTTCTCTGCTAAATAATTAGCTAATATATCTCCCTGAGCGGTTGTCAATTTACTATCTCTGGTAACCTTATCCGTAGTGTTAATAAAATAATACTTGGTCAAGCCGCTTTCCTCAAAAGGCTTAAATCCGTTATTACCTAAAAGGAAAGCGAATTGGTCAACGGTCAGCATAGTAAATTGCTGATAAATTTTTCTGCGCTCAAAAATCCACATCTGAGC
This sequence comes from uncultured Gammaproteobacteria bacterium, assembly GCA_964638415.1. Lineage (GTDB taxonomy): Bacteria > Patescibacteriota > Patescibacteriia > UBA1558 > GWA2-36-10 > CAZWYP01. Next base: position 150,028 of record CAZWYP010000002.1, on the reverse strand, counting down.
AAACCAATCTACCCGCGGATCATAAATATATACCACGTCAGTCTGCTTTTCTCCCCTAGGCAAATAATTCAATGGCTGCTCTTGTAATCTTGCATAATAACTAGAAACCTGGGGATAATCCTTGTAGTAATCTAAGAATAGGCTACCATGGTAATCTGCTAAAACATTATTTAAATACTTATCTAGACGATTATACCCGAAATTTTCTTGCCGGTGTTCAGAATAAAGCCAGGGGCTGCTACCCACTGTCCGATACAATACATTGGTATTAATACTGTAAAATGCTTCATAAACAAAGAAAACAAATAAGAGGATAATTAAAATACCACTAAACTTCTTGAATTTCCTATTAACAAAAATGGCTAGCTTGTATATTCCGTAAGATAAGATGATCACCAAGAATGGAATGTATAAGCTAAAAAACCAGATATTGCCTAAAAATATATTTTGCAGGAAAAGGAAAGCTAATGGTATGAGTATAATAGCAAAGCGCTTGGTATCGCTAGTTTTCCACCAGCGCAGTAAAAAATATGCTAAACCTAGAATGAAGGCAATAATAGAAGCAGGACTAAAAATTCGAGATAATTCTTTAAGCTGCAGCAAGATATTGCCTAGATAATCTGAAGCTAATGACCTTTGTAGTAATTTAAAATCATCAGGGGTTTGTCCGACCATACTGGATAAAGCAGCATCAAAATGCCCCCTGGTCCAAAACATATTAAGATTGTAGATAATGATCGGGCTAATAACTAACAATAATAAAGCTATGGATAAATAAAAATGCTTATTAACAAAAATCTTACGGTCATAAATAAGCCACCAAATAATTAAAGACGGAATGATAAACATTATTGTGTATTTAGACAATAATCCCAAGCCTAAAAATAATGCAGCCCAATACAGATGTTTTCTTTCTTTCCTGGCTTGGTAAGCAAAAAATAATGACAACAGGATAAAAACAATGACAAATGACTCCAAATAACCGGAACGGGAAAGCCAAACATGGAAATTGACTACTGCCAATAATCCGGCAGACAATAAACCAATCTGCTTGTTAAAAACTCTACTGGCTAATAAATAAATAAGCCAAATGCTTAAAGCTCCTAATAGCGCAAAGGGCAGACGCGCGACGGTGACGGAAACGCCAAAAGCTTTAAAGAAAATGTGCTCGGTTAAAAAAGTCAGGATTGGGTGGTCATGAAAAGATAAATTCTGCCACCATTGCTTAGTATCAAACCACTGCATAGGCGTGGTTTGCGTCGGAGAAGTTAGGAAGTCAGTCAAGCCAATAGCGCGAAAAGCGTTAATTGCCGGATCAGACAGCATGTCAGCACGGTCCAGATTGACTAATCTTAACCAAGCGCCGAATAATAAAATAATCCCTAATAAAATCAATTCCCGCTGATTTAATTTGCGCCAAAATTTTTGCATGAATTCCATAAGATTTTAATTAAAATGGTAAACTTCAAATATTAATTTCCCCTGATGATTAAATATTTTTTGCGGCTGTATCCCCTGTTCTTGTAAACGAGAAACAAAATTAACAAGCTCATTATTAGCCGCCTCATTAGTTAAATCCAGCGGCAGCACATCAGTGGGCATCACATAGTAAAAGTCTTTGATTCCCAACTGGCGAAATAAATCCTCGCCTTGCAAAGATAGGGCCTGCTGGTAAGTATCATAGGGCAGCATAGGCCAGCCTTGGTAAAAAAATCTTCTGGTAAAAAACCACAGTAAGCTCTCCCCTTGCAAGCGCTGGTCATAAATGACCATCTTAGCTTGCGGCTGTCCGGTATTTTTAGCAACTTGCTCTTTAATAAAATTATTAATGTTTGGATTCACTACAGATAACAGCACAGCTGGTTTCTGGTTGGATAACAGATTATCAAAATAATTTTCTAGCTGGTTATAGCCATAAGGATAAGCCTGGCTCTTCAACGGCGAATAAGTAATATTCTTCTTGCCCCAAAAAACATAATTAATATTGGTATTATAGCTATAAAAAACTTCGACCACAAATATCAAGCATAAAATAATAATCATGAAGACCTGGGAAAAATAACGATGCCAAATTAATAAAGCATAGGCTAACAATAAGCACAGCCAAGGGGTGAGCAGAGCAAGAAATCTGGCGCTGCTGCCGATAAAAATCAAAAGGATAAGATGAGATAAAATTATCCATAGTAAATAAGAAAAATTCTTATCGCTGAATTTATCCTTAAATAACTTAATTATCCCTGCCACTAAGCTCAAATTAACCAGCCAAAAGAATATTGGAGACAAGCTATACTTAAGGCCGCCAAAGATAAAAAACAAAGCTGATGACTTATTAGGCACTTCCGTACGCCCGGGGCGCTGTTGCCAAGCTTCTACCGGCTGTCCTAAAAGCCAGGATAATTGGAAATCAAAATGGCCGAAATTCTGATACAAAATAATATTATAAACCCAATAAGGCGACCAGACGGCCAGTGCAATAATTACTGCCCAGTAAAATTCCCGCCAGCGTAGAATATCTTTCCGCCAGAAAATAAGATAGCCAAAGATTATCGGCAGTAAAATAATGGCTGTTAATTTGGCCAATAAGCTTAAACCTATGAATAACCCCAACCAATAAAAATACTTCCTATTTTCCAAAAATTTCAGCCACCAGTAAAAGCTGGTTAAAATCAATAAGACAACCAATGACTCCTGCAAAGCTAAACGAGAGATCCAGATATGCAGATTGTTAACAGCTAATAACCCAGCTGCTAATAGACCAAGGCTGTTGGAGAATAAACGGCGGCCAATTAAATAAACCAGCCAAACGCTTAATACGCCATAGAGAGCCGGCCAGAACCGCATAGTTAAAATGGAAACGCCAGTAATTTTAAATTGCAAGAATTGCAGCAAAAAGCTGAAAGGAGGATGATCATGAAAAGATAAATAAGTCCAAGTGGGACGGCTAGACAGCCACTCTAAGGGCGTAGTTTGGTAAGGAGTAGCCAGCCAGTCAAAATAGCCAATGGAGCGGAAGCTGACTGAAGCTTCGTCAGTCAAGACATCAGCCCGATCCAGCGCGTAAAAACGCAAAATAGTAGCTAATAATAATATAGCTACTATAGCGATTTGCGGCCACTTAATTTTTGACAAACCAATGGCTAATTTCATTACTAATAATTAATTATTCAATCTGGAAAGTTCCTGCTCGAACTTGCCTGACAAATTCATCTACTTGAGAATTATACTGGGCGCCAAAACTTTTTACTCTCTCTGCTGTGGAAATGGCTAAATCATCCTTATCCTGGGAAGCATAAGCAACAGCTAAACGGATTAAATAGTTAGGGTTCTCTGGGTATTTTTCAATAAGAACATTCAACAGTTTCTCCATCCAAAAATAATCCTTGGCATTAATAGCGGAATTAACCATACGGTTCAGATAATCTTCCCGGTAATAATTGAGCTGCATCTGATCCATAATATCTAAATAACCTTGTACCTTATCCGGCTGATCAGAAGCAATTAAAGACATAATCATATTAACATAAGATTCCACTACGTCATTGTTCAAATCAATAGCGTATTGGAAATTATCTAACAATGATTTCTGGTATTTTTCTGCTTGCACTGTATCGCCGGCGTCCCTAAAATGCTGGTATAAATAAAGATCGGCATAGCCTAATTCATGATAAAGCTGGGGTCTAGTTGGACTTAAGGCTTTTAATAATTCTCCAATTTTAGCGACTTCATACAAGCGGTTATAATTTAAAATATAAGTATAATTATAATGGCGCATTAGCAGTATTAAATTAGCGGCATCATAAGGATTTTCCTCCAAACGCTTATATAATTCCTTATCTAATTCCTCTACGTATTTCAAAGCCTCATAAGGAGTAATATTCCGGCCAACCACTAGTCCATCAACATACTCTGCTAATCTACGGCGATATTCATTGGTCCCTGAACTGTTGTAATTAATAGCTTGGTAGTAGGTCTCAATAGCTTTAATATAATTATTACTGGTAATTTCCTTGGAAGCGGCATAATCAGCGTTTTCTAAACGCAAAGCTTCAATGACCGCACCACTAGCCTTGGCTTCGCGGTAATTTACATAATACATAATAGGAAAAAGGGCCAGTAAATAAACAACTGTAGTCCATAAGAATATATTACGACTACCTATTTCCCACTTGGTCTTAAAATACTTCTCGCCAATCATAGCCCAGATTATCAGTAAGGGAAGATAAGTAACCAGAGCTTCAAATACTAATAATCCTTGAATCACGAAAGCAAGCGTAGACAACAACAGCATCTGATTACCAAAATTCATTTTAACCGGAGCTCCTATTGGCAATTTTTTCCTAAATTTAGACCATAAAGAATTAGACCAGACTCCCCTTTTAAATAAAATCCAGATCGGACCGAAAAGGAAAAATAAATAAGCAATAAAACCAATTATTCCTCCGTTCACCAAATGATCCAAGAAAATATTATGCGCCCGATCAAACCAAACGCGAGACCCAGCATGGGAATAAATCTCCGGATCAAAATACCTATTGAATACAATATAATAATTCTCATTGCCCCAGCCTAACAGTGGCCTATCTAAAAAGCCCTGCCAGGCCGCATTCCAGGCCATTAAGCGAGTTTGAGCGGTCCTCTCACTAAAAGAAATGTTAGCTAAGCGCTGCAGAGGCAGACTGTTTTTTACAAAATTACTATCTTTATTTAAATAAACTAAAACAATACTTAAAGCAATTAAAACTCCGACTAATAGTAAGGAGTATTTAAACTTTCTATTTTTTAACTGGATAACATTGTAAACTAAGAATAAAAAAGCGGTAATAATTAAGGCCAAAAAAGCTCCTCTAGTACCGGTCTGCGCCATTACAAAAAGATCCATCAAGACAAAAGCAAGATAATAAGCCTTCAGATAAATGTTCTGGCGGTGCTTAAATAATAAATACAAGCCAAAGTAAGCGGCAAATAATAAATATCCAGCTAAATAAGCGGCATTACCAATAGTGGAAGAAACTCGTTCATCACTAGCAGCTCCATGATTAATAAAATCCACGTTAAAATACTGCAATAATCCGATTAAGGCGACAATCTGGGCGGAAGCAAAGAATATGTTTATCAAAATTTTCCACTGATTACGGCCGACAATAAAATTGCGCAGGACTAAGAATAAAGCAAATAAGTGCAACCAGAGTAACAAACCTTCGCTGCGCTCAATATTGCTCCAAAAACTGAAATAAAAATAAGGGCCGAATAGCGAAGAAATAAACATGGTTAACATGAAGACAGTAAAGATAATAGTCAACCAGTCTATTTTTATTTTTTCTCTAGCAGTATAAAGCCAGGCTAGCCAGACTAAAAATAAGACTTCAACCAGAATTCTAAAGGCTAAAGTCTTAGAAAAAATATAAGGGAAAAACCAGTCGCTATTAACATACAGTGGAGTTAACATTATTAACCCCAACAATACCCAAATAAAACGACTTAATATTTTTTTATTCACTAGCATGTTGTTATCTATTCATATTGAGACCAGTCAAAATTGGGGTCAACCGTTAATATCTGCTGACGGTAGTAGTCCACTTTAGACTTGTCTTTTTCTTTAAAATAATCATAAAGGTAGTAATAAAAAGGAATTTTATTATTACCTTGGGCCACTTCCGCGCCGGAAAGCATAATCGCTTCTACCTTACCGCTGTTTTCCGGCAAATAATGAATGTGCAATTCAGCAAAAGACTGGTAGTCCGGAAAATAACCAATATTATCCTTGCTAATCGCCAAATCATAATATTTTTCCGCCTGAGCGTAATCCTTAACAAAATCCTTGTAGAGATTGGCTAAATTAGCATAAGCCAAGGGATTAAGCTCGTTTAAGCTAATCGCCTGCTCCCAGGCTTCAATAGCTCCATTATAATCATTAAGTCCTAACTTGGTATTGCCAATATCTACCCACAGGTCATAAGGATCAAAGCCGGAGTCCTGGCGCAGAAAATCATAATTGCGGTTCAATTTTTCTAAAAAAACATTTAAATTCTTCTCATCCAAAGTACTGTTGGGAAAATCCGCGGCCACATAAACATGGCTGATATCAACTACCTTTGGCTTATTATCTTTATTGTCAAGACTATTAAAAATAACAATAGCCACTATGCCAATAACCACCACAATAAGGATAATAATTGTATATTTTTTGCCTTCTTTTTTCATAATTTAAAATAATAAATACCTGCTAATTCTATTATATTTATCCCCTTTTGACAAGCAGCCCCCGCAAAATTATTGCGGGGGCTGACTTGTTAGCTTGAAAGCTTAATTTACTGAAAGTAAATTTTAGCTTGACCAACCAACAGTGTAGGCAGAAGTGGTTCCTACAGTACCAATACCTGGCACTAAGTAACCATTATACCATTGACCGTAAGCGGTAGCATTAGCACCGTCGGTAGCTAAACCACGATTCTTGAAGTTGTCTGACCAGACAAAGTTACCCTTGTCATAAGCAGACCAAGCAGCGGCGGTATTCTGACCAGCGGCAGCTGGAGTACCATGACTGGCAGCTGGGGTGGATGAAGCAGCATCACCAACTAAGGCAACACTGACAACGTCTCCAGAATCAGCGCCAGATACCTGACAATTCAAGGTATAAGTAGCTGAACTTCCAGTAGCAATAGTCAAGGCTTCTTGTGCATCACCGGCAGAAATATTTGGATTATTGAAAGTATAAGTCAACAAGTTCATAGCAGTTGCATCCGCGCCAGTTGGGGTAGTGGCAGCACCAACAGTGTTGCCAGAACCGTCTTTCAAAATACAGTTAGTTAGACCCCAAGCACCGGCACCAGAAGTAGCAACTTCAAAGGTGGCTCGATAGAGCAACACTTCGTTACCACCATTGTCGGCAGCAACATTGAAGGCATACAGATCCACCGCGCCGTTAGTCAAAGCAGAAGCGGCACCCAAACGATTAGAAGTAGTTGAGAAGGTTACGGTTGGGATAGCTTTGTGCAAGACCATAGCAGAAGTGGTAGAACCATTGTAAGTTTCAGAGGTAATAGTGCTGTTAGAAGCGTTACCAGTGAACTTGAAGCCATCAGTTCCGCCTAAGCCGAACTTGATGTCAACTCCCGGAGTACCAGGGGCATTATCAACAGTTTGGCTGATAGTAGCCATGTCAGCCTTGACAGTCAAAGTCTTGTAACTATCTTTGGCGACAGTCAAAGTACCATTCGGGAAGTCGAAATCATACATACCAGTAGATTGGTCAGTTGGACTGGAAGCGCTGCCTAATAAGGTTGAACCATCGTAGATGTATAACATAGCAACATCTTGATAGTTACCAGTAGCAGTACCAGTAACACCGCCATCCGCTACAAAGACATGTAATTCATCAAGATCTAAATCTTCATTCAAAGCATCAATCTTGATATAACCGAAGATATTACCGGTTGAACCAGCGCGAACAAATCCATTGTTTGGATTATTGTTGTTGCTGACAGTTACAGTACCAGTACCAGAGTAGGTAAAGATAGCGCCGTTATCAGCAGTAATTGCTGTGTAGGCGCGGGCATTGGTGGAAACACCATAAGCCTGTACCGATGGATTGTCGTAAGTAGAAGCATCAGTAATACCAAACTGTGAGGACTGATCAGCGGTGGCATTAGTGTTAATGTCACCAACTAATTTAATAGTCTTGGAAGTACCCTTGGTAATAATGATTGGTGAATCAAAATTAAATGTAGTGGTTGCACCGTCAACTGTTGAATCTGGAGCATCATTAACTGGCGTTAAGGCGGTAGTACCGTCAAACACAGTTAAATTGGTAGCTGCTGAGGAAGAGGCTGCAAAAGCAATAGTGGTTACGCGAACATCTTCACCAGAGTTAGTGGCGTTAAAGGTCCAAGAACCTAATTCTACATCCTGCTGACCGGCAATTACTGTACCAGAAGCTGGTAAAGTGTTGCGGGTAACAGCTAAGTAAGCTCCTTTAACAGTTTGGGTATTGGTAGAAACAGCTGCGGTTGGAGTAATTTCAGCCGCAGTTAAATTATTACCAGTAACTTCTCCTTCGGCAGTAATATCTGTTTCTGGAGCAGCAATACTGGCATAAATTGTATCATCAGTATCCCAACCCTTGTTGACACGTAAATTACCAACCACTTTCACTACTGTATCTCCTACTGGCAAAGTAAAGGTGTCAGAGAAGACAATGTTAGTAGAACCATCAAGATGATCTGTTGGGCCAGCCAAGGTTGTATTTGAAGTAGCATTTACTAATTTTACTGCCTCCAAAGCGCCCACCTTCTGTGTGGTTGCACCTGTAGTAGACGCAATGGCCAAAGTTAAATCGGTAATACTAATTGGCTCACCTTTAACAGTGAATTTGAAAGCACCTAAGACCTGATTATTTCCAATGGAAATATTTTCAGAACCAACAGTGGTGCTCCGTTCAACAGTCAAAGTACCAGTAGAAATAGTGAATTCATTATCACTTAAAACTGGTGAGTTTGTTGAATAACCAGTTCCAGAATAGGTAGGAGTTACATTGTAACCATAGGTCTGACCCATAAATAATAGGTCAGTGGCACGGTAAACACCTAAATCTATTGTTCTAGCAGAACCGTCAACAATATCAGCTTTTACCTGGAATTGGTAAATCTGATCTTCAGGAATAAGCAATGGTGAAGTTAATACAAAATTAATGTAATCACCATTAACCATACCATCAGCTAACTTAGTACCGTCTCTAAACAACTCAAAATCAGATAAATCAGTGTCTGGATCAGCGGTACCTTGTTGGTACACGCTCAGTTGGCGCAAAGATAAGTCTTCATTTCCGGTATTTTCTACCTGGAAGGAGAAGAAGCTGTAATCAGTGCGACCGACTTCCAAAGTTGAAGAAGTAGAGTTGGTGTAAGAACCACGGGAAACTGTTGCTGAACCAATAGCTAAAGTGCCATTGGTAGTCATGTAGTTACCGAAAATTGGCAAAGAACCAATCACTGAACCACCGCCAGCTAAAGTAATGCTGGAAATACCCAAAGTTGGATATTCACCGGCATAGGTGTTACCAATAGTTCCCATATTACCAGCTAAGTAAATATACATAGTGGTGTTAGCAGGGATAGTAATATCCTTGGTGAAGGTAGCCTGATGAGTAGAATTAAAACTCTTAGAGTTGTTGTCAAAAGGCAACATATTAGAATCTAAGATATCAACGCTAGTAAAAGCGCCATCCTGACCTAATCCGCCACGCTCAACAACAATAGAATCAATGGTCACACCCAAAGCACCAGTCTGCAATCTAACCTTGGTAAAAGGTAAGCGAGCGGCTCCAGTAACAGCTACACCAACAGCTGGAGTGTCTGAGGCCAAAGAAACATTCAAGTCACCACCGACTGGAGTCTGGCCGCCTTCGCCTGGCATAAAGCCTGACAATTCAGCTTCCTCACCGGTGATAGAATCACCTTCGGTGTAACCTGATAAACTCATAGTCAATACATTGTCATAGTCAAAACCGTTAGCTTCAAACGCATCAGCGGAAGCAAATGGTCTCTTGGTGCCATTTTCAATGTAGTAGTAAGTGCTGCCACCTGGTTCCATGACTAAAGAACCGGTTGGTAAAGTGTTGCCCATATCATCACCAACTGTATAGCTGGATGAGAAGTAACCTGGGATAACGTCCTGGACGCGAGAAGCCCAGTTAGCTCCAAACAAGGAGATAGCAGTAGCTTCGTCGGTGATCCAGCGGACGACTCCGCCTGGTTCAACGGCATACACTTTAGCAGTATTGATATGCTTTACCAATTTGGTACCGGCACGGTAGGTAACCGCTCCGCCATCTGGGTACATATCTAATTCTGATACTGGGACTCGGACAACATTGTCAAAGTTTTCGTACCAGGTGAAATATGTTTTCGCATCTGGAAAGACATATTTCTTTCCATCTGAACCAATGTAGTACACTGCGGCATCGGACGCACCTTGTAAGGCCAAGAGTGAGCCAGTGCCATAGCTACCAGCAGCTTCTACCTTAAAAGCTGGGGTAACTGACAATGTGGTTACAGTGGTCAGCATTAAAGCAAAGACAAAAAACTTCTTTACTAAATTCATGTATTCGTTTTTATTAATTATAAGATGTTACGCTAGAACATAAATGTGCGGTCCTATCTGCGAGCATCCTTATTCTTTTGCAAGAATAACGGACTAAACTATAATCTCCAATTCCCAACCCCTTAACGGCGTCGACCTTTCTGGACATTGGACTTATAGGCCACAAATAAGTTTTGAGTTCTTTAGGCTCAAAAAACACAATTTAATTTTCTAGGAACATACCATCCCTAATCGCGCGCGATTATAGCGATAAGTTAGGGATTATAGCTTTCCTCAAGGAGAAAAGCTATGTACCCACAACCTATCTTTCGCGCTAAATTAGGATGGTAATATAAATTTTCAAAACTTATATTTAAAATTATTTAACCTCTTCTACTTCCTTGCCTTCAATTAAATCAATTTCCGTATTCGGTAAGGCGGCTGATTCAATCGTGGTGGTGTTGTTTTCAGTAGGAATAACCGGATCTGTAGAAGTATTATTGACTGGAATGGTGTTAATAGGCTTGGTTAACTGCTGCAAGCCGGCTTCCGCTTGTTTGTTGATTTCTTTGCTGACCAAGACTTTATCGGCCGCGTCTTTGATTGATCCGCCATCCAATAAGGCTTTGGCTTCGCCTAAAACGCTTTCCGCCTGTTCAGTCTTTCCTTTTACTTCAGAAATTTCCTGCTTAGTCTGCTCGCTAGGCGCTGCATCAACAGTCTCACTAGTCACTACTTTATCTTTGGATTCCTGGATTTCCGAGGAAATTTGGTTAATTTCATCATTTAGAATTTCTACCGCGGCAGTTTTAACTGCTTCTAATTCTGTCTTAGTTGCTTCATCAACTGGTGCTGGCGAATTTTCTGCGGTAGTCTCAGCCTGCGCTTCTTGTGCTACTGCTTCCTGATGAAGCTCTACAGCGATATTTACCACTGTTTCCGTCACCGCATTGTTTATCGCCGCTACGCTAGTCAATGCTTCGCCAATCACTTCGCTCTTTTCTTTCGGTACTTCATTAGCTAAAGAATTAGCTTTCTGCTTAGTTTCTTTGGCCACATCTTTCACTTTCTTTACCAGATTCACAGTCTCCATTGGCTTTTTTTCTTCTTTAACAATCTTTAAAGTGCTGTCAACGGCTGCCACATCTTTTTCCAAATGCCTGACTACCTGCTTAATGGCCTTTTCTTTTTTAGCAACTTTATCCGGTGAAACTTCATTTTTAGCACTGCCGACAATTTTATCTATCTCGCTCAATCTATTATTAATATGCTTGATGTGGATCTCCGCTTCCTTGACCGGATTCATAGCCAGGGTGATTTCCGCTTTTTCAATAGACCGCTTTACCGGCCAAAGCGGTTCACCAGGCACAGCCGCTTGCGCCGCCAAACTAGTACCAGCTCCCATCATAACGATCAAAAAAGCCGCCACTATCTTAGCGGTTGAGGGCACCAGCCGACGCATAAAACTCATCACCAGCAAATCCATTTTCTCACCAGTAGTTAATTTCTGGATCTTCATCAGACGATTTTGCGCATGGAGCTCTGAAAGCAAGTTGTGTTTAGTAGTCTTTTCCCAATTATTATCCAAAGAAAACTCGGGAGCATTCTTCAGTTGGGAAAATTTTCTTTCTAAACTCATAAGATTATTTAACTTTATTATTGATAATCGTTTTTAATTTATTGATGGCCCGGTGCAGAATTACCCGAACATTATTCTTATCCTTCTGCAGCACTTCGGCAATTTCATCCAAACTGAGCTCTTCTACATAACGCAAGACTAAGGCTTCCTGGTATTCCGGCTTAAGCTGGCGCAGATACTTAATTAATCCTTCGGTATCCAGCGCTAATTCTATCTTGTCGACAAAGACCACTTCTTCTTCCACTTCATCAGCGGAATCAAGCGGCAAAGACTGGATGTTCAATTTCCGGTAATGGTCCACTACGATATTATGAGCAATGCGGAAAATGAAAGCGCGGAAATTGCTTAGGGATTTCTGATCCACTAAATGCTGCCAAGTTTTTAAAAAAACTTCTTGCGTTAAGTCTTCGGCTACTTCTTTATTGGATACTTTAATCAGTATAAACCGATAAATCTGCTTAACGTATTTGTCATAAAAAAAGCCAAAAGCCTCCACATCTCCTGATTTCAAGCGTAAAAATGAGATTTTTTCTTTCAAATTGCTTTTAATGCTTTGCATAGTTAAAGACGAATAAACGTCAAAAATGTTACAGTTTTATAAAAAAATTAATTGGCTAAAATTAGCCAAAAAAACTATATAAATTAAAGGTTGTTATTAAATAATCAGCTTAATGACTAATATTATATAATATTATGCCTGATTTGTAAATAATAATAACCTTTATTTAATGTAAAGATTATAGCACAATTTTTTCTAAAAAACAGGATTAATTTATCAACAACTATTGTTCTATACACTTAGATCAATCCAATATCTTATAAATAGCCATACATTGACTTTATACACAACCATATTTATCCACATATTTGCCTTAAGGTGTAGAATATTCTATACTTAAATTGATATTTTAATGATTATGGAAAATATAATTAGAGTTTCCGTTTCTGAAGCAGCTAAGTTATTCGGCGTTTCCCAAAAGGCTATTAGGGAAGCTATTCGCAAAGAAGAGGTTCGTTATGTTGTTGTAAAAGGAAGATATAAAATAAATTTCTCATCCTTGGTGGAATGGTCGCAATTATCCACCAGACGCCGTAATCAATTCCACAAACAAGGGCTAGGCCAATATGTAGATAAATGGAAAATAAGCAATAAAAAATACAGTCCCAGTTTTAAATTAGTTGAACCAGAATAAAATAAACCCCATATCAAGTATGGGGTTTATTAAATTAATTTATCTATAGCTGGACTTCAATATCCAATTCAGATCCGCCGCGAATCACTTTGAAAATTACTTTATCACCCACCCGATAATCCTGTAGAAGCGAAGTTAAAGTCCTTTTAGCAGATACTCTATCATTATTAACAGCAATAATCTGGTCATTAACCAATAAGCCAGCTTTAGCGGCAATAGAATTCTGATCAACCGCTCTGACAGTCGGATTATATAATTGATTGCCCCTTAATCCTAACTCTGGATTATTTTCCGCATCAATATAATGCACACCTAATAAAACCCGCTCTGTGCCATCTAATAGATGCTTTACTGCCTGTCGGATATATTCAGCGGGCACTAAAGTTTGCTCATCATTAAGTCGGTAATAAACACCAATTACATCACCATTGGTATTGAAGAAAGCCGATCCTAAGAAATTAACCTCCCCTACTGGGCTGCTCACTTTAATAAAATAGTCCGCCTGATCACTGGACAAGAATTTATTAACCACATAATGATCATGCGCCATATAAACGGATTGGTAGAGATGATCCAAACTGTTAGCAAAATCCAAATTAGCAAACAACCTTTCCCCAACGGATAAATCATCGGTCAGTTGGAAATCCACCGGCTGAATATTATTTGCCTCTATTTTAAAGAATACCAAACCAGTGAAAGCATCCTGCTTAATTTCCTGTATAGCATAAACTTTGCCGCCAAAAACAATATCCGCTTTATTATCCTTAATCACCTGATCAGTAGACATCATCCAGCCATCGCTGGTTACTGCTACTGCTGAACCTAAATAATCATCCTGATCATATAAAACCGGAATATTTGCAGAACCTGCTGCCTTATGGGCATACACTCCCGCAATGCTCTGCTGGTATTTACGAGCAATGTTAACTATGGGCTGTTCAATATTAATATTTAAGCCTCCTCTGTTGTCCGGGCTATCAATACCGACTACATTTGCCTTATGGGCTATAACATAACCGATAAAACCGCTTAAGAGGCCAAATAAAGCCGCTAGCAGGGTCAAATTTAGCAATGACTGCGGTCTTTCAGTGGTTGGCCGCTCAAAATGCTTCTGTCTTTCTTCCATAAATTTTCTAATAATTAATAAATGAGCTGATGAGAATTATTACTAATCCTCCCAGGAAAAAAAATAAGTATTTCTTAAATTTTCTTTCACGGTTAATAACAAAATCTACAATAAAATAATACCACAAAGATACAATAGTGCCTCCCAATAAAAAGCTTAACGGCAAAAGATAGGCAGCCAAAAATACTTGAGCAGTTAATAATAGCAGCAGCCAGATAAAATAAGGGCTAACTTCCTCTTCTGCTAGCAATAATAATTCCCTGGTCCACAAATAACCAGCAACTAAAACCAAGCCTAAGCCATACCATAAGGAGAACTGGATAAAAATAATCCAATAAAATATGCTGGTGGTTAACAACCAGAAAGCTAAATAATACAAAAAACGATTAAATGACAAATAGTCAGTATCAGTGATATTCTTTAACTTTTGGAAATAATTCTTTAATAGCCAAAAAACCGCTAGCCAAATAACCACCCACAAAACCAATAACCAATATTTAGCGGAATTAGAAAGCAATAAAATCAAGAAAGCACCTTGAGCTAAATATACTAAAGATAAATTAATCCATAAGCGAAGATACTGCCAAAAATGACGGCGAGCTAAACTGCGGCCGGTCAGCCAAATTAAAGCCACTGACAAAACGCTGACCCAAAAAACAAGATCGGGATTATCCAATATCTGCCACCAGCCAACGGCCAGCAAAAAAGGCACTATAAATGGCAATAAATTCCTCATAATTGACTATATCTTAGCACTATCAAAATAATAATTCTAGTATTTAATATTCTCAAATTTTACCTTATCGCCCACCTGTAAATTAAGACTATCTATAGCGCCGGCGGCCAATTCCAGCACTTTATCAACCTTAGCTCTGGAATTAACCTTTGGAATTTCTGACTCTGGAGTGTTAGGCAGCGGTTTTGGCACATCCTTTACCCAGCCAACTACTGTCTCTCCCTCAATCCAGATAATATCAATATTAAAATTCATATCCTTCATCCAAAACTGGCGCTCTGCTCTGTCTGGATAAACAAACAGCATACCTTCATCAAAAGATAAACTTTCCCTTCCTGACAATCCTTTAATCTGCTCTGCTTGGGAAACAGCCAAGCTTACCTCAAAAACCTTTCCATTTATACTTACTCCGCTTTCTGTTGTATTGCTCAATAAAAAATAAGACAGAATAACGGCTAATAATATTAAAATGCCAAAGATTTTTTTCATGCTGATTTGGAAGGCTTCCGCAAACGCCAATTAAGCCATAAGCTTAAAGCCAGCATCAGTAATAATAACAAAGATAAAGCGGCTAATTTAGCCTTAGTGGTAAAAAACAGAGAAACTGAACCGAATAACAGGCTTACTAAAGACAAAAAGAGCACTACTTGCCACTGGGTTAAACCTAAGTGCAATAGACGGAAATGCAAATGCTCCTGATCACCGTGCCAAATCGGCTGGCGGCGGCGCCAGCGGTTAATAATTACTAAAACCACATCCAGTACCGGCAAGCCCATCACCAGTAAAGCGGTGGCAATCTTACTGCCGGAAATAATAGCTAAAACACCCAAAGAAAAACCAATAAAAGTACTGCCGCCTTCGCCTAAAAAAATCTTAGCTGGCTGCCAATTCCATAGCAAGAATCCCGCCAAACTGCCGGCCAAAATAATCGCCAATAGAGAAGTGGTGGAACCAACTACATCCCAAGACAAGCTTACAATAAAAATAATAAAGCTAGCCACTAAGCCAATGCTCGAGGTCAAACCGTCTAATCCGTCCAGCAATTTGGTAGTATAAGTCATTCCTAACAGCCATAAAGCGGTTAAAATGAGAATAATAAAATCCCCAGCTAATAAATTATCCAAATAAAAAACCCCGCCATCCCAAGCAGTTACATAGGTAATTCTTAGACCAGAAGCTAAAACTAAGATAGTAGCAATAATTGGACCCCAGATACTATACTTAGCTGGCCAGGAGAACTTATCATCAAAATACCCGTTAATCACTAAAACTAAACCGGCTAATAAAAAAAATAACACCGCCGTACTGGAAATACGCGGATCTAATAACTGTCCCTTAAAAAACAACAAGCCAGTCATAATCAATACCGTTAAAAAAATCGGCCAGCCGCCCAATAATGGTATAGGCTGGCTATGAATTTTTCTGTCCAAGCCGGGCTTATCAACAATCTGCCAGCGTTTGGCTAAGCCAATAAAAATCTTAGTTAGGATTATCGCTATCGCCAAACTGCTAAAAAAAACTAAAATAAATTTTAATTGGTAATCAATCATGTTTTTTCTGCAGCCAAGTTTCTAAAATAGCGGTAGCGGCATGCTTGTCTAAATCTTTTTTTACTCCCAGCTTAGTGTAAATCTTGGAAGTAAACTGCTCATTAACCGTCTCTACTGGTATAGCTATATTTTGGCTAATTTTAGCTATAAATTCTTTAGTTAGCGTTAATCTTTCATTAATTTTTCCAGATAAGCTATAAGGCAAGCCAACAACAATTAAATCAATATTCTCTTTAGCTACTACGTCTTTCAATTGATCAATTAAGCGATGATTATTCTCCAAAACCATATAAGGCACAGCAATACTATTGCTTTCTGCTAAAGCTAAGCCGATTCTTTTATCACCATAATCAATGCCTAAGATTTTCATTGGGCTGGATCAGTTAAGATTAAATAACCATCTTCAGTCACAGCAATGGTATGCTCAAAATGAGCGGTCAAACTGCCATCTTTAGCTTGAGCATCCCAGCCATTGTGGCTGATCTTAATTTCATCATTACCACCCATAACCAGCATTGGTTCAATAGCTAAGACTAAACCAGGAAACATTTTCTGCAATTTTCTTCCCACGTCAAAATTGGGAATATAAGGGTCTTCATGAACCTGCCTGCCGACTCCGTGTCCAGACAAATCCTTTACTATGCCATAACCATGGGGCTTAACAAATTTTTCAATCGCCCGACCAATATCTCCAATATAGCCATCGGGACTAACCTGGCTAATTGCTATTTCTAATGATTCTTTGGTGATGTTAATAAATTTCTCTGTTTCAGCATCAATTTTACCTACTGGCACGGTTAAAGCAGCGTCAGTAAATAACCCTTTATACTTCAAACCTAAATCTAGGCCGACAATATCCCCTTCTTCAAAAGGCTTTTTAGTAGGAATGCCATGAACTACCGTTTCATTTATTGACACGCATAAACTGTTAGGAAAACCGTGAAAATGCAAAAAAGCCGGTTCACCCCCTGCCTGAAGAATCAATTTCTCCGCTAATTCATCCAGCTGCCAACCGGTCATGCCCGGCTTCACTTCACTAGCTAATTGCTGCAAAATCTGGCCCAGGATTCTTCCTCCTTCCCGTAGAATTTCTATTTCCTCAGTTGTTTTTTTATCTAGCATTTTTATTTAGAAAATCAAAAATATCTTTACTTACCTGCTCAATTGCCTGTTCGCCGTTAAATACCACTAATTTTCCCATTTCTTTGTAATAA
Organism: uncultured Gammaproteobacteria bacterium; assembly: GCA_964638415.1. Taxonomy (GTDB): domain Bacteria; phylum Patescibacteriota; class Patescibacteriia; order UBA1558; family GWA2-36-10; genus CAZWYP01. The sequence continues at coordinate 132,493 of CAZWYP010000002.1, read as the reverse complement.
TCCAGTAATTTACTAGTTTCCTGGCGATAAATACTTAATCTCTTACGAACGATCTCTTCCTGATCATCCTGCCGCTGCCTTAATTTCTCTCCGCAAATATCACAAATACCTTCTTGCTTTGTTGGACGGTATTGAATGTGCCAAAGATGGCCATTGGGGCACATCCGCCGGCCAATAATTCTATCTACCGCCACTTTGTCTGAAATCTCAATGTTAAAGACGTGATCTATCGGTTGCTTAGCGTGAAAAATCTTAGCTTGATGCAAATCGCGGGGAAAACCGTCTAATAAAAAACCATCGCTGTCTTTTGGCAAATGACTGATCATTAGGTCAATGATGAGCTCATCTGGAGCTAACAAACCATTATTAACATACTGCTTAAGCTTCTCACCTAATTCCGTTCCTTGCTTGATCTCTTCCCGTAAAATATCTCCCGTGGCGATAATCACAATATCCAGGACATTGGCAATAACCTGGCTTTGTGTGCTTTTACCAGAACCTTGCGGCCCGATAAGAATAATCCTGCTTTTTATTTTCTTCAGCATTTTAATTAATAACTAATATAAAAATTATAGCAAAATAGTTGGTTTTTCTCAATTTTATCCAGACAATATTAAAAGCCCCTATTTAAGGGGCTTCAGAAAATACTGCTTAAAACCCTTCATAATCGCGCATAACCAATTGCGCGTCAATTTGCTTCACGGTCTCAATAACTACAGCCACGGTAATTAGAATACTAGTACCTCCCAAAGACATGGTGGTTATTCCGGTAATCGGCGAAACAATTAAGGGTAAAACGGCTACTAATCCCAAAAACAGAGCTCCCGCTAAGATAATCCTCATCATCACTGCATTCAAATATTCGGCAGTATGTCTGCCGGGACGAATGCCGGGAATGAAGCCGCCCTGCTTCTGCAGATTCTCGGAGATCTGAATGGGCTTGAAAATAATTGAAGTATAGAAATAAGTAAAGATCACTACGGCTAAAAAGTAAAATACTCCGTAGAAAACCCGATTATTAAACAAATCAATAACAGATTGGGAGCCGCTAGCCACCCAAGCAATATCGGAATGCAGGAAAAACTGAGCAATCATCGGCGGAAACAATACCACGGAAATAGCAAAGATAATTGGAATAACTCCCGCTTGATTAACTCTTAACGGCAAGTGAGTGCGCACGCCACCCATGCTGCGCTGCCCGACAATATGGCGAGCATAAGAGACCGGAATATTTCTCTGTCCTTCGGTAATAATAACAATTACCGCAATGGTCAATAAGGCAATCAAGATAAAGATAATCAAATTCAAAACTTGGGAGCTGTCAAAAGCAAATAAGGTATTACCGAAAGTCTGTGGTAATTGCGCCACAATACCGGCGAAAATCAAAAGGGAAATGCCATTACCGATCTTCTTTTCGGTAATTAATTCGCCCAGCCACATTAAGAAAATAGATCCGGCGGTTACCACCAAAACTGAGGTAATAAACTGAAAAGTGGAAATATTACCTAATAACTGACCACCGGTTTGCTGGTTTAATAAATTAATAAAGCCCCAGCCTTGCAGAGCCGCTAAGGGAACGGTTAAGCGTCTGGTATATTGGTTAATCCGCTGCTGTCCCTGCTCTCCTTCTTTAGACATTGCCTCCAGGGAAGGAACAATCATCTGCAATAATTGGAAAATAATAGAAGCGGTAATATAGGGACCAACGCCTAACATCACAATGGAAAAATTGCTAAAACCGCCGCCGGCAAATAAATCAATAAAGCCCAAGACTTGATTATTAGCAAAAATCTCCTTCAACCCGCTAGGATCAACTCCCGGAATGGGAATATGAGCGGCAATTCTGAATACAACCAGCAAAGCTAAAACATAAAAAATGTTATTACGAATATCTTTAGCTTTCCAAATTTGTTGTAATTTTTTAAGCATAGTTATTTTTTAGCAGTAGCTTTCTCTACTTTTTTGCGAGTAATTAAGATAGCTTGGCCGCCGGCCTGTTTAATCTGCTCCATGGCCAGCTTGGAAAAAGCATCAGCCTCTACAATTAATTTTTTAGTTAATTTGCCGGCAGATAATATTTTCAAACCAGACATAGTGGTGCGGATCAATTTTTTCTTCAATAACTCTCTGGCATTTACTTTGGCACCATTGGTAAAATTATTCTCTAAATCCTGCAGATTAATAGTTACCAATCCCTGTTTAATTGACTGGAATCCCCTATTCTTAGGAATACGCAATAAATATCCCTTAATACTGCGGGATTGTAGGCCAGAACGGCCGCCAGAGCGAGCGCGCTGTCCTTTCAAGCCACGAGTAGAATAATTACCGCGACCAGAAGAATTACCGCGACCGCGACGCTTGCTAGTTTTAGTAGCTCCTTTAGCTGGTTTTAAACTGTGTAAAGTTAACATAAGTTTATTTTATGACTTTCTCTCTTCTTTAGCAACCGGCTGAATTTTATCAACCTGTTCAGCAGATTTTTTCTCTAGTTTTCTAATAGCGGAAGTCTTGAAAGACCGCAAGGCTTCCAGAGTAGCTTCTACATTGTTTAACTTGTTGCTGCCACCTAAAATCTTGCCTACTGCGTCTTTAACGCCGGCCAAATCCAGAATAATTCTGACGACGCCACCAGCTTTAATACCGCTACCCTTGCGGGCGGGTTTAATTAACAACTTAGCCGCTTTAAATTTGATATAAATATCATGGGGAATGGTGCCGTCAATAATCGGCACTTTAATCATGTGCTTTTTAGCTTTAATCACTGCCTTGGCAATAGCATCAGAAACATCAGCACCTTTAGCAACCGCTGCCCCTACTCTTCCCTTGCCGTCACCAATTACCAAGCAGGCGCGGAATTTCATGCGCTTACCGCCGGCCATCACACGAGTCACTCTGGCTAAATCAACCAAGCGCTGCTGAAAATCTTCAGCAATCTCCGGCTTACTGCCCTGCGGCCTGCGGCCACGGCCTTTTGGCCTTGGCTTGCGGTCCTGATTACCTTCTGGACCGGCCATTGGTTTTTTAAATTCTTTCACTTTATCCATGACTTTGATTTAAAAATTTATTCCGCTTTTTCTAATGCCATCGGCTAAAGCTTTCACCCGGCCGTGGTATTTATAAGCGCCCTTGTCAAAAATGCCAAAGCTAATCTTCTTCTCTTTAAGCTTAGCGCCTAATAATTCGCCGACCTGGGAAGCCAAAGCTAAAGGCTTGGCTTTAGCTTTTATTTCCTTATCTGAAGCTGCCGCTAAAGTCTTACCGTTAACATCATCAATGGCCTGGACATAAATATGGCGCAAGCTCTTGAATACTGACAAGCGCGGCTTATTGGCCGTGCCAGTAATCTTGGCTCTAGTCCGGCGTTGGCGGCGAACTGCTTTGGCTTTTTTAATTTTATTAAAATCTTTCATATGTTTTAAATTAAGCTTTGACCACCTTGCCGGCCTTGCGTCTAATAACTTCATCAGCATATTTAATGCCCTTGCCTTTATATGGCTCCGGTTTTTTAATATGCCTGATTTCCGCCGCAGTCTGTCCTACTAATTGTTTATCAATACCACTAATTGAAATCTGGTTTTTCTCTACCGTAATATTAATGCCTTCAGGAATAGGGAAATTAACCGGATGGGAAAAGCCGACATTTAATACTAGATTCTTGCCCTGCACCGCTGCTTTAAAACCAACGCCATTAATCTCTAAATTCTTAACATAACCGCCAGTGACACCTAAAACAGCATTATTGACTAAATTTCTAGCCAAACCCCACAAGGCTTTTTCATCCTTATTCTCTTGGTTCTTAACTGAAAAAACCAATTGCTTGTCTTGTTCTGCAACCGAAACTTCCCGGGGAAGATCAACTTGCAAATTACCTTTAGGCCCTTTAACCGACACCGAAAAATGGCCATTAGCGGAAGCAATTTTAACTTCTACTCCGGTGGGTATAATAATAGGTTTTTTACCAACTCTAGACATATATTTACCAAATTTCACACATTAATTCCCCGCCTAATTTCTGCTGGCGAGCTTCTTGGTCAGTTAATAGGCCGCGGGAAGTAGAAATAATAGACAAACCATAACCGTTCAAAACTTTCTTAATCTCCTGATTATTTACATAAATCTTCTGACCTGGTTTAGAAATCCTCTTCAAGTGAGTAATCGCCGGACGACCGTCTTCATATTTTAAAACAATCTTAATTACTGGCAGCTTACCTTGATTGGTTTTTTCTACCCGGCTGACATAATTTTCCTTTTCCAAAACTTTGGCAATATTAAACTTAACCTTGGAAAAAGGCAGTAATACCTCCGCCTTCTTTACGGCGACGGCATTTCTGATTCTTGTTAACATGTCTGCGATAGGATCTGTCATAATATTTTACTAGGTATTATTTTAGATAGTTAAATTTACCAACTTGATTTCTTAACTCCCGGCAATTCACCTTTGGAGGCTAATTCACGGAAACAGATGCGGCAAATGCCGAATTGGCGCATATACGCTCTTTTCTTGCCGCAACGCCAACAGCGTCTGACTACTCTGGTGGAATACTTGGGACGAATCAGTGATTTATTACTTTTTGCAATTTGTGCTTCAGTAGCCATAATTATTTATTTCTTACTTTTTTTAAAAGGAAAACCCAAAGTGGTCAACAAAACTCTCGCTTGTTCATCATTAGCAGCAGAAGTGGTAACACAGATTTCCAAACCATGGATTTTATCTACATCTTCCATGCCGATTTCCGGAAAAACAATATGCTCTTTAATGCCTAGGATATAACCACCGCGCTTATCAAAACCTTTTTTCGGATCCAAGCCGTGAAAATCCCGGAAACGGGGAAAAGTAATATTGACTAATTTTTCCAAAAAATCATACATCCTCTGTCCGCGTAAAGTTACTTTGGAGCCGACAATCATGCCTTCGCGGATTTTGAAGTTGGAAATAGATTTACGCGCCTTGGTCATCACCGGCTTCTGTCCGGTAATTCTTTCCAAGATTGAACGCACAATTTCAATCCATTCCTTATTCTGACGAGCTTTGCCTAAACCAACATTCAATACCACCTTTTGTACTTTGGGCACTGACATAACATTATCCAAGCCCAACTCTTTTTGGATCTTAGCTCTCAGCTCTTTTTGATATTTTTCTCCTAAACCTTTCATATTTTTTGGTAAAATTAATCAATTACCTCTTTACATTTTTTACACATTCTAGCTTTTTGTTTTCCTTCTTCCAATAATTTATATCCTAAACGTGATGCTCTGCCACATTTAGGGCAAATCAAAGCGACATTGCTAATGGCAATCGGCCCATTAAATTCCACGCGCTGTCCCTTCTCTCCCCGCTTATTGGAACGGATATGCTTATACATGGTATTAACGCCTTCTACTACGATTTTATTCATGCCAGCAAAAACCTGGATCACCTTGCCTGACTTGCCCTGATCTTTGCCTTTCATTATTTGCACTTTGTCGTTGATTCTGATTTTCATAATATTTATAATACTTCCGGAGCTAATGAAATAATCTTATTGAAGCCTTTAGCTCTTAACTCCCTGGCCACTGGGCCAAAGATACGAGTGCCTTTAGGCTCTTTGTTCTTGGTATCAATAATTACCACAGCATTATCGTCAAAACGAACATAAATGCCGTTATCTCTCCTGATTTCCTTGCGCTGTCTGACAATCACTGCCTGTTCAACCTGTCCTTTCTTAACGGTAGCATGCGGCTGAGCAACTTTGACGGCCACGGTAATCACATCGCCAATGCGAGCATAGCGCTTTTTATGACCACCTAAAACCTTGATGCACTGCACTAGCTTGGCACCAGAGTTGTCGGCTACTTGTAACATGGAACGATCTTGGATCATATTGATTTGATTATTCTGCTAATGAATTACTGGGTAATAACCGCTACTTTCTTAACTACATACCAGCGTTTGTCTTTGGAAATCGGGCGGGAAGCGGCAATTACTACTTTATCTCCAGCTTTATACTCATTCTTTTCATCATGAGCCTTGTACTTCTTGCTGACTTTGTACTGTTTTTTATACTTAGGGTGAGTCTTGATCGTGGTAACTTTAACCACCACCGTCTTATCCATTTTATCACTGACGACTTCACCTTCTAATTTTCTTTTAATTGCTGTCTGATTCATAAAAATTATTTATTCTGATCTTTACCTGAATTTAAAATGGTTAAAATACGGGCAATATCTTTCTTGGCCTGACGCACTTCCCGTACCTTAGCTAATTGATTGTTGGCAATGCTAAAATTAAACTCCTGAACTTTCTTGCGTAATTCAGCTAACTTCTTCCGCAGATCTTCTGCTGCCATATTTCTTAATTCACTAGCTTTCATAATTTTATACTAACTCTTTACTAACAATCTTGCTTTTAACTGATAATTTGTAAGCAGCTAACTGCAAAGAGCGCTTAGCTGTCGCTTCATCAGCACCATTAATTTCAAACATAATCGTGCCCGGTTTAACTACTGCCACATAATGATCTACCGCACCCTTACCTTTACCCATTGGCATTTCACTGCCTTTAGCGGTAATTGGCTTGTCAGGGAAAATGCGGATAAAGACCTGGGCACCACGCTGGACATGACCGGTAATCGCTCGGCGAGCAGCTTCAATCTGACGGGAACTAATCCAACCAGCCTGCAAACTCTTCAAACCATAATCACCAAAGCTTAGCTTGGTCATTCTGGTGGCTTTGCCTCTGATCTTATCGCCGCGCTGCCACTTTTTATGTTTTACTTTTTTTGGTGATAACATATTATTTATTTACTCTTTTCAATTTTTTGAATAGTCGGTCTTTCTTTGCCGAATAATTTAACTGATTTCACTTCGGCTTTCTTTTCAGTCTTTTTCTTATTAACATTGCCGAAATACTCTCCTTTGTAAATCCAGACCTTGATGCCGATCACGCCATAAGTGGTATGAGCAGCTCCCCGGCTGTAGCTGATATCCGAACGCAGAGTACCAACGGGAATTTTACCTTTGACTAATTTCTCAGTGCGGGCAATGTCTACGCCATTTAAGCGTCCACCAATAATTATCTTTACACCCTGAGCGCCTGCTTTCATTACTTTTTCAATATTCTGTTTCATAACCCGGCGGAAAGGAATACGCTTCTCAATATCTTCAATAATCGCCTGAACAATAACCGGAGCAGATAAATTAGGCTTGGCAACTTCCGTTACATTGACCTGGATTTTGGTGCCAGTGCCTAAGAATTTACGGATAATCTCTTTCTTTAAATCTTCAATACCAGCGCCGCCGCGGCCGATGATAATACCCGGTTTGGCAGCGGTAATATTAATGACAATTTCTCCGCGATTACGCTCAATATTAATGCTTTCCAAGCTGGCTTCTTTTAATTTCTTCTTCAAGAAATTCCGGATAGTAACATCTGATCGCAGAAAATCAACATAATCCTTGCTGGCATACCAGCGGGAATTCCAGCTTTCGCTCAAGCCTAATCTGAATAATTTTGGATTGATCTTTCGTCCCATAATTTATTTATTAGTCGTATGTTTATCTATGCGTGTTGCCTGTCTGTTGGCGGTAGATTTCAAAGAAGCTTTACTGTCAGCTTTTTTGTCTGATTTCTTGTCAGTTTTGTCTTTTTTGGCAGCATCAGCTACTTCACTCAATTTTACAGTTTCCACTTCCTTGATTTTCTCCTTTTTAACGGCTTTAACGCCTTCTTTAGCTGCTAAAACTACTTCAATATGGGAAAAATGGCGCTTGAAAGGATGAGCGCGACCAAAGGCAGCTGGCTGCCAGCGCTTCAAATCCAAGCCTTTGTTGACAATAACGCTTTTAATAACCAAATCATCAATCGCTACTTCATACTGATCATAAGCATTAGCGGCCGCTGACTTGATTAGCTTCAGCATAAGCGGAGCAGTGGTTTTATACATCACTGGCAAACGAACCAAAGCCTCCGCCACCGTTAGGCCGCGCACAGCATCAGCAATTAATCTCGCTTTCTTAGGCGAAACTTTGACATTGGTTAATTTTGCTCTAGTTTCAATCATATAATTTACTTACTCTTCTTGTTTATTTTCCTTCTTCCTTCTGACCCTTGGCCATCTTACCGCCATGGGCAACGAATTTACGGGTTGGTGCAAATTCTCCTAAACGATGGCCAACCATGTTTTCCACCACATAAACCGGAGTATGGGCCTTGCCGTTATGCACGCCAAAAGTATAGCCAACCATAGCCGGGGTAATCACTGAAGAGCGTGACCAGGTTTTAATTACCCGGCGATCTTCCGGCTTCAGATTCATTACCTTCTTCAATAATTTAGGATCGGTATAAGGACCTTTTTTTAAACTTCTTGACATATATTTTAGCTTCTAATCTTACGACGCTTAATAATAAACTTATCTGACGGCTTATTGCCTTTACGAGTTTTAACACCGTAAGCGCGTTTACCAGTATAAGTCTTGGGATGCTTCAAACCGATTGGATTTGAACCTTCACCACCGCCATGCGGGTGATCCACTGGATTCATTACCTTACCTCTAACTGTCGGTCTAATACCACGATGGCGCATACGTCCAGCGCTTCCCCAACGGATATTGCGGTATTCAGCATTACTAGGCATGCCAATAGTAGCCATGCAATTTTCAGCCACCAAGCGAACTTCACCGCTAGGCATCTTTAACTGTGCCATGCCGTTATCTAAGCCCATCAAGATAATGCCGTTGCCGGCAGCGCGAGCCAATTGGCCGCCCTTGCCAGGCTGCAATTCCACATTATACACCATGGTACTAACCGGAATATTCTTTAAAGAAGTATGATTACCTGGCTTAACTGGAACTTTCTTGGTTGAAGATAAAACCTGATCACCAACCTTTAATTCTTCCGGCGCCACAATATAGCGTCTTTCGCCATCAGCGTAAAGCAATAAAGCGACATTGGAATTACGATTCGGATCATATTCTAATCTCTCTACCTTGGCTGGCACGTCAAATTTATTGCGGATAAAATCTACCAAACGGATATATCGTTTAACACCGCCGCCTTGATGGCGAACAGTAATCTTACCCTGATTGTTTCTGCCAGCATTCTTCTTTTTGATCACTAACAAAGATTTATGAGGTCTTTGCTTACTCAAATTCCGATTAACCAAAACGCTGGTGCGGCGTCGGGAAGGAGTAGTTGGTTTGTAAAGTTTAATAGCCATAGTGGTTTAAATACCTTCGTAAATCTTAATGCTATCGCCTTTTTTCAAAGTAACAATAGCTTTTTTAAAATCTTTGGTTTTGCCTAAACGGCCGCGCAAAAAAGTGTACTTGCCCATTTTATTAATGATATTAACTGCCTGAGGCATGACACCATAAATCTCTTTAACCGCTTTTTTAATTTCCACCTTATTAGCAGAACGGCTGACGACAAAAACATACTTATTCAAAGCATTAGCCATGGTAGCCTTTTCTGACACTAAGGGCTTAATTAAAATGCGATGGCTGCCCATAGATAAATTAACAACAACCGGTTTGGTTTCTGCTGATTTACTAACAGCTTTAACTGGAGCTACTGTTTTAGCATCCTTACCTTCTTTAGTTTTTCGACCAAATAATTTCATAATTTTATAAATAATGTTGCTTGATCTTTTCAATTAACTCTTTGTTTAACAGCAAATATTCGTATTTCAATAAATCCAAAACATTCAAACTAGCGTAGTTAATAGTAGCCACTTTCGGCAAATTACGGCTAGCCAATACCAGGCTATCTTTGGCGCTCTTGGTGACAATCATCATCTTCTTGCCATAACCTGGCAATTTGCTCAAAAACTTGTTCAAAGCTTTGGTTTTAGCTTCCGGCAGATTATATCCATCAACTAAGACCAATTTATTTTCCGCTACCCGATCGCTCAAGACCATAGTCAAAGCTTTAACTTTCAATTTCTTATTGACCTTGACGGAAAAATTCCTTTCGCGAGTCGGACCAAAAGTAATACCACCACCGACCCACAATGGAGAACGGATAGAGCCATGGCGAGCCTGGCCAGTGCCTTTTTGTTTCCAAGGCTTGCGGCCACCACCGCGCACTTCACTGCGGCCCTTGGCATGCGCTAATACTTCACGAGAATTATGGCGCTGAGCAATGGCTACTTCGTAAATAACACGGGGATCAACTTTAACGCCAAACAAATCAGCGTCTAATTTTTCTTCGCCGATTTCCTTGCCGTCAAAACTATATAATTTTACTTTTCTGTCTGACATAATTACTCTTGTTTAACTTGATCCTCTGCCTTAGCTTCAGCTTCTGGAGCATCTTCGATCTTAGTTTCTATTGGCTTGGCTTCAGCCTTAGCTTCTAATAATTTCAATTCACCGTCAGCGGCAACCGTGACCAAAGTATTTCTAGCTCCTGGCACTGCTCCTTTGATGTACAACAAATTATTAGCAGCATCAACTTCAATTAACTCTAAATTATGAACTGTTACAGTTTCATCTCCCATATGGCCACCCATGCGAGTACCTTTAAATACGCGCTGTGGTCCAGTAGAACCAATAGAACCAGGCATACGCAACTGATCTTTATGACCATGGGTAGCTGGTGAACCGGCAAAACCATGGCGTCTAACTACACCCTGAAAACCCTTACCTTTGGAAGTAGCGGTTACCGACAGCATATCTCCAGGGGTAAAACTGGTGACATCAAAAACCTTACCTCGTTTAAAACCGTCCACTTTATCCATTCTAAATTCCTGCAAATAGCGGAAATTGTCCAAACCCTGCAAATGGCCGGCTAAACTCTTGGTTAATTTCTTGGTTTTAGCAAAACCAACCTGCAAGGCGGTATAACCGTCAGGACTGTCTTTTTTGACCTGTGTAATAGTGCAGGGACCGGCTTTAACCACCGTTACTGGCACCACTGTTCCGTCTTCCAAGAACTTCTGGGTCATTTCTATCTTTTTTCCTAAAATAAACTTGGCCATGGTCTTAAGTTAAATAAAAATCGTGATTCTATACTCAAAAATACTTTTTAAGGACAAAATCACGATCTTTAGAAATTTGATCTTAATTTTGAAAAAAATTATCTTGCTGATTTATCCTTAATAAAGCATTAATCTTTCCACACACTTCCCTGGGGGTTATGCGAATCGATCAACCTCTAATTTACATTTTAATTTCAATATCCACGCCGGCTGGCAAACTTAAATTCATCAAAGAATCCACGGTTTGCGGAGTTGGATTAATAATGTCCAACATTCGCTTGTGGGTTCTCATTTCATACTGATCCCGGGAATTTTTATGAACAAAAGTTGAGCGTAAAACCGTGAATTTCTTCTTTTCGGTGGGCAAAGGAATCGGACCGACTACTTTGGCGCCGCTGCGTTCAACCGTCTCAATGATCGTCTTGGTAGACTGATCAATGATCTTGTGGTCATAGGCTCGGATCTTAATACGAATTCTTGACTGAGTTTCTTCTTTGGCCTTCATGGATAAGGTACTATGTTAAATTACTAATTAATTTCAATATTCAGCTCCACCCTGATTGAAGTCAGAGTGGAGCTAAATAATTTATTTAAGAATTTTGGTAACTACGCCAGAAGCGACAGTGCGTCCACCTTCGCGAATAGCAAAGCGAGACTTCTCTTCCAAAGCAACTGGAGCAATTAATTTAATTACCAATCTGGTGGTATCTCCCGGCATAACCATTTCAGTGCCTTCCGGCAAAGTAACTTCACCGGTCACATCAGTAGTCCGGATATAGAACTGGGGCTTGTAACCCTTGAAGAATGGAGTATGGCGTCCGCCTTCATCCTTGCTTAAAACGTAAACTTCCGCTTCAAACTCAGTGTGAGGAGTAATAGTGCCTGGCTTGGCAACTACCTGACCGCGCTCTACTTCTTCTTTCTTGGTACCACGCAACAGTAAACCAGCGTTATCGCCAGCCCGGCCTTCGTCTAACTGCTTGTTAAACATTTCAATACCAGTAATGGTAGTTTTAGCAGTTGGCTTCAAACCGACTAATTCCACTTCTTCATTCAATTTAACGATACCGCGCTCAATACGTCCGGTAATAACAGTACCACGACCTTCAATGGAGAAGATATCTTCAATTGGCATCAAGAATGGATGGTCAATATCGCGAACTGGCTCTGGGATGTATTCATCAACCTTAGCCAATAATTCCATCACTGCTTTGGAAGCTTCACCAGAAGGATCTTCCAAGGCTTTTAAGGCAGAACCGCGGATAATCGGGGTCTGATCACCAGGGAATTCATATTTCTTCAATAAGTCGCGAATTTCTTCCTCAACTAAATCAACTAATTCCGGATCATCTACCTGATCAACTTTATTTAAGAAAACAACGATATAAGGCACACCGACCTGACGAGCTAATAAAATGTGCTCGCGAGTCTGTGGCATCGGACCGTCAGCAGCAGACACGACCAAAATCGCACCGTCCATCTGAGCAGCACCGGTAATCATGTTCTTCACATAGTCAGCGTGACCGGGACAGTCAACGTGAGCATAGTGACGCTTTTCTGTTTCATACTCCACATGAGCAGTCGCGATAGTAATACCGCGCTCTCTTTCTTCAGGAGCTCCATCAATCTGGTCAACATTTTTATCCTGAGCAACGCCACCATGAGCCCTTAAAACCTTAAGGATAGCAGCGGTCAAGGTAGTTTTACCGTGATCGACGTGTCCGATCGTACCAATGTTTACGTGTGGTTTTGATCGATTGAATGCTTCTGCCATTTTTATATTTTCTCCTCGTGATAGCAACCCTTTAAAAGCAAAGGATTTTTGTTACCCAGCTATCTTTTAAATTAAATTATTTGGTTAATTAATTGTTTTTATAAAACACAAAGATTATAGCAAACAAATTTATTTTTGGCAAGACCATTAAAGACCCTTGCCTTGCTTTGGCAATTTTATGCTAATTTTAGCCAAAATATTACTTTTTAAGCCACTTTAATCTACTGGCTCAATATAGTACTTATCTTCCTCTTCTGCTGGTAAATCAGTAGTATTTTCCTCAACTTTTGGCTCTGTTTTGGGCGAATCTACCCACTTTTTAGCCAATTCATCTACTCGGAATTCATCTAAGTTATAATTGGCATCAGGCTGAGCTGCCTTCCAGATAGCAATATCTCGGTTAATTTTGTCCATCAACTGAGCTTCGGTCAGATGATTGACGCCAGCGGCGGAGATTAATAAGTGATCATAATCCCGAAAACCCATAATTACCATTGGTTCCTGAGTTTCCGACATAATAATTACCTTATCCCCGGTTTTGGCAACTAGCTCCAAAACTTTATCTATATCTTTAAATTTGGCCATAAAATATAGCTTTATGCACCGGTATCTTATGGAAAATATGGGTTTTTGTCAAATAAAAAACCGCTCCCAACAAAGGAGCGGCTTTAATTAACTATTTCTTCTTAATTATACCTTCAGCAATATTCTTAGGAGCTTCCTGGTAACGGTTAAACTCCATGCTGTAGCTGGCTCTGCCCTGAGTCATACTGCGCAAACCAGTAGCATAACCAAACATTTCAGACAAAGGCACATCAGCATGAATAACTTTAGCACCAGCTCTATCGGTCATTTCATTAATCTGTCCTCTCTTAGAATTCAGGTCGCCAATTACATCACCCATATACTGTTCTGGAGTCACTACTTCCACTTTCATGATCGGCTCTAAAATAACCGGTTTAGCTTTATTGAAAGCTTCTTTAAAGGCCATAGAACCAGCCATCTTGAAGGCTGCTTCGGAAGAGTCAACATCATGGTAAGTACCATCATAGACAGTAGCTTCAATATCTTCAATCTTGAAACCAGCTAAAATACCATTATCCATGGTTTCTTTAATACCTTTTTCAATAGCCGGCACATATTCCTTAGGAATAGCACCACCCTTAATTTCATCCACGAATTCAAAGCCAGTTCCTCTTTCCTTAGGAGCCAAGCGCAACCAGCAATGTCCATATTGACCGCGGCCGCCAGATTGCTTGATGTATTTACCTTCACCTTCAGCACCAGCAGTAATGGTTTCCTTGTAAGCCACCTGGGGAGCACCAACATTGGCTTCTACAGAAAACTCTCTCTTCATACGATCCACAATGATTTCCAAGTGCAATTCTCCCATACCGCCAATAATTGTTTGGTTGGTTTCTTCATCGGTTCTGACAGTAAAGGTAGGATCTTCTTCGGTAAGCTTAGCTAAAGCCATGCCCATCTTTTCCTGGTCAGCCTTAGTCTTAGGCTCCACTGCCACATGGATAACCGGATCAGGAAAGTCCATGCTTTCCAAGATAACTTTATGGTTTTCTGCGGCTAAAGTATGTCCGGTAGTAGTCGCCTTTAAGCCAACCACAGCAATGATATCTCCAGCATAGACTTCCGTCACCTCTTCTCTAGAATTAGCATGCATTCTAACAATTCTGCCAATTCTCTCTTTATTTTCTGAATTGACATTATAGACATAAGAACCAGCTTCCAAATGACCGGAATAAACGCGGACAAAAGTCAATTTACCAACATAAGGATCGGTAGCGACTTTAAAAGCTAAGCCGACAAACGGTTCATCATCGCTGGCATGGACTTCAATAATTTTTTCCTCATCACGCGGATCATGGCCTTTCATAGACGGCACATCTAATGGTGACGGTAAATAGGAAGTAATAGCGTCCAACAAAAACTGCACGCCTTTATTCTTCAAAGCGGAACCGCAAAAAACCGGCACCAATTTGTTATTCACTACGGCCTGACGCAAACCCTTCTTTAATTCATTCATTTCAATCTCCTGGCCGTTTAGATATTTATCCATCAAGGCTTCGTCATTTTCCGCAATCGCTTCCACTAATCTGGCGCGATATTCCTCTACCTTATCTTTCATATCAGCAGGAATTTCCCGCTTTTCATACTGCTTGCCTTCTGCATCCAGATAATACCAAGCTTCCCGTTCAAATAAGTTAATAATTCCTTCAAAGGTTTCGGCAGCACCAATGGGCAGCTGTACCGGATAAGCGTTTTTAGTTAAGCGCTCATGGATAGTCTTAAGGTCAAAGTAAAAGTCAGCACCCATGCGGTCCATTTTGTTGATGAAAGCCAAACGAGGCACATGGTATTTATCTGCCTGTCTCCAGACAGTTTCTGACTGCGGCTCTACGCCGGCTACTCCATCAAAGACAATAACGCCGCCATCCAAGACACGCAAAGAGCGCTCTACTTCCACGGTAAAGTCAACGTGGCCGGGAGTGTCAATAATATTAATATTAGCCTCGCCGCCGCCTAACCAGTCAGCAATAGGCCAGAAACAAGTAGTAGCGGCGGAAGTAATAGTAATACCGCGCTCTTTTTCCTGTTCCATCCAGTCCATTTCAGCCTGTCCTTCATGGACTTCGCCAATTTTGTGCTTTTTACCGGTATAGAACAAAATACGCTCGGTAACGGTAGTCTTACCGGCATCAATATGGGCAATAATGCCAATGTTTCTTACTTTCTCTAAAGGATGCTTACGCGGCATAAAATTATATAATATTAACTTTTAAAACAATAAAATGCAGACTAGATAATAAAGCCCTGCATTTTATAATAATTAAACATTTTTAATTAAGCGAAGTGAGCAAAGGCTTTATTGGCTTCTGCCATCTTCTGCACATCTTCCCGTTTCTTCATGGCATTGCCTTCGCCTTTTGCAGCCGCCATCAGCTCTTCTCCCAAACGGGTAGCCATAGCTGCTCCCTTGCGATTCTGTGCGGCTTCAATTAACCAGCGATGAGCTAAAATCAAGCGGCGCTCACCACTGACCACAATCGGCACCTGGTAATTAGCACCGCCAATTCTCTTACCCTTTACTTCCAAAGTTGGAGAAACATTGCGGATAGCACCATCATAAATTTCCAGCGGATCCTGCTTGGTTTTATTGGAGATATAAGCAAAAGCGCCATAAACTACTTTTTGAGCAGTAGTCTTCTTGCCGCCTTTCATGATCTTGTTAATAAATTTGGCAATATCCAAACGATTGAACTTTGGATCAGCTTTAATTACTCTTTTCGGAGCTTGTTTTCCTCTCATAGCTTAAAATTATTTCTTGTCTTTTTTAGCACCATACAAGGAGCGTCCCTGTTTGCGGTTTTGTACTCCTTGAGTGTCATATACTCCTCTGACTACATGGTAACGCACGCCAGGCAAGTCTTTAACACGACCGCCACGGATAAGCACAATGCTGTGTTCCTGCAGATTGTGGCCTTCGCCGGGAATGTAAGCAGTAACTTCCATGCCATTGGACAAACGGACACGGGCGATTTTACGCAAAGCGGAGTTAGGCTTCTTAGGAGTGACAGTAGTAACCTTGACGCAAACACCACGCTTAAACGGAGCGCCTTTAGGCAACTCATGACGACGACGTCTCAAGCTGTTTAAAACCACACGTAAAGCTGGGGTTTTAGTCTTAACCTTAACGGTTTTTCTTGGTTTTTTTAATAATTGATTGACTGTTGGCATATTGATGTGCCGATTAGTAAATTTTTAAATTAAATAAAAAAGCAAATTTTGCCTTAAATTGCTACCATAAAGTAGCATATTAAATTTAGTAAGTCAATACTTAGAGCAAAATGAAGCCCCCAAAAGGTGAAGCTTCAGGGGGCTTGGTTAAGGTTTGGTACGCTGACGTACCACTTTTGCCGGCTGGCGCGCCGACTAGGTGATGGCCGCGCTGGCGCCGAAATTGCCGTTCTTCTTCTTGGCCGTCGTGTTCTTGTTCGTCTTGGACGTCACAATCATAGAGGATTCCTCCGAGGTTTGGGGTGGCTGTTTTCCAACAAGTATAGTCGCCCTATGCAGGCAGACGGCGTAAATAATTGAACAATAATTATATTAATTATATTACTGTATCTAAGTTTGTCAAGCAAAAAGCCCGCCTAAACCATAGGTTTAAGCGGGCAAGCGGTAAAAAGGAGCTCTATCTGAGCATAGCTTGGTAACTAGGAGTTACCACTGTGCACCCGACATCAAAACAAACACTTGGGTAGCAATTGACCGGTGGACTATTTGACCAGCCAAAAAATACAATGCCTAAAATGAATTCAGTTTCTGGCTGCAGGCTATAGGGTACAACAAAGTCAACGGTAGCTATAACCAGAGCGGAATCAGGAGCATGCCCAGCCAAGCCAAGATCTTCATTGATCATCACATTCATTTCGTAGCCAAAATCACTGGGGCCAGATGCACAATTGATCTGTATCACCGGATATTGATCAGGATCCAAATACCCTAAACTGGGAGCTAAGTCTGCAAACACAGGATCAGGATCAGGATCCAAAATTACTTCCACCGAATCCAGATATGGCCGCCAATAGGCAGAACGGACAGTAATTGATACTTCCGTACCTTGCTCTACCCAAGAAAACTGGCTACCAATGTTGAAATCCACATTAATCTGAGCGAAACATGGAAGAGCAACAACCAACATGATCAAAGCCAAAAACCAGCTACGCATAACTGTCTCCTTGCAAAAATAATAAGAACTATGGACTGAAATTAAGCTTAATTTAATTAAAAAATATTGTCAAAAAGAAAACCCGATGGCGTAAACGCTATCGGGTTTTGGCAAGTCTGCTTGGCAACATCACCAACACCGGAGAAAATGCCGGCAGACTTTCAAAAAAATGAGTCAGCTCAACTACTTCAATCAGGAAAATAGGGCGCCATGTAAAATGCCCAAAATGCTCAGCCTATAGTGTGCGGCCACTTCGGAATACTCCAAATGACTCATATTAGCTGGCTAATCCTAGATTGAAATACAATCGTTTTGTCTCCCTCCTTTCAGCGGAGACGGGTTCTAATCAATGACAGTTTGTTTGTAGGCTTACTACCGTTGCCAGTGCAAGACGACAGAATTCCTGTCATTACCGAACAAGCAATTGCTCAAAACCTCACAATCACATCATGAGCACGTTTCAGGTCTGTAATTCCGGCTTGTGGTGCAATATCCTCATAAGGAGGTGGACCAACGCGCGGACAGCTGTGAGCCTGATGTGGCAAGAATTTTGAAGAATTGAGCTGACTTCAAATCAAATATTTTAGAGGACGTACCATGAGGTAACCATAGTATTATACAAAAAATAAAAACTTTGTCAAGAGATAAAAAACACCCCTCCTGCCATAACACAAGAGGGGCTAATGACTAAGTCAGCGTTCAAATCAGAATTGCCAGCAGGCAATCTACATCAAGGCGGGCGCGCCGAGGACAGTGAGGAGGTAAGTCAGATCTAAATTTTGACCAGTATAGACTGAACTTTTGGCCATACCCAAACTGTAAGCGACGGATTGCTGACTATAGTCAAATTTAATTGGAACTCATATATCTATACTAAAATACAGATAAATATTGTTTTTGTCAAGAAAAGACTTCTGCCGGAGCAGAAGTCTAAATATGGTGGTGCTAACCTGAGGTTAGCTGTATTTGATCAATAGCTTCTAGGAGAATGCCTAGGGCACTAATAATAATTTTCAACAGAAGTTCGGAAACCTCTGGAAAAAAGATTTTTAGTACTACCAAGGCAAGCGCCAAGGAAAGTGCTCCACGCATAGACATGGTAATTGCTTTGGCCAGGGGACTAATCCTGACCTTACACTTAGCATGTAAGCAGCAGCGCTTTCAGGTGAATTACGTGCAAAGAACGCTTTATATTCTCACCATAATATAAAAAAGCCGGTTTGTCAAGCAACCGGCTTATTATAATTATTAATTAAAGGAAGTAATAGATGATATTGAGAAAACCATCTATTATCCGTCCGAAAATATTAATACGAGTCAAATCGTCCAAGATTAATAATGCCAGGAGGATCCAGATACCATTAACAGACAATTGCTGCTTGAGATGATTAAATCTATCCGGCAAGAAAGCAAATAAGATCTTAGAGCCATCCAGCGGCGGAATCGGTATGAGGTTAAAAATTCCCAAAATAGCATTAACAATAATCAAACTGGAAAGGAAAATGAATAATAAATTATTAGGCGGCAGTAAGGGCCCGATCCAAGAGAATAGAATAATAAAAAAAATAACGCTTAAAAAATTACTAACTGGCCCAGCGAGTGAAACAACCGCCTCCCCCCACCGGCTCCAGCGTAAATTATAAACATTAACCGGAACTGGCTTGCCCCAGCCAAATCCAGCAAAAACCAGCATCAGGGTTCCAAAAAAATCCAAATGGCGCAAAGGATTAAGAGATAAGCGACCGGCATATTTTGCTGTTTGGTCGCCTAAAGCGGTTGCGGCCCAGGCATGGGCAAACTCATGAATGGTCAAAGCGTAAATAATGGATAAAATAATGGTCAAAAACAGCTCTTGGTTTTTAAATAATAACTCAAATAACATCAGTCTTTACAAAATTAATTATCTATGCTAAACTCATAAACACTATTTTCATTAGTCTGCTAAGTATAGAAAAATTAAGTTAAAAAATCAAGGATATGGCCAAAGTATGTTCAATCTGTCAGCGCAAGGCCGTGGTCGGCAACAGCCGCTCCCACTCTAATATTGCCAGTAAGCGCCGCATGCACATCAACCTGCAAAGCAAAAAGGTTGACGGACGCAGAATCACTATCTGCACGTCCTGCCTTAAAGCATTCAAAAATTCTAACGTCAAATAACTACTATTAAAAATTCCCGCCGGATTAAATTTCAAGCGGGGATTTTTTATTTGTCTGACAACAAAGCATTAGTCAGCCAGGAGCCTAACCATAGGATTAAGGACAATAAGACAGCCGGCCAAAATCCAGCTACCGCAAAACCTTTAACAAAGCTAGCGACAAACATTATTAGCAAACCATTAATGACTAAAGTAAATAATCCCAGTGTTAAGATATTAATTGGCAAAGTCAGGATAATAATAATCGGCCTGATTAAAGCATTGACAATGCCCAAAACCAGAGCCGTCATCAAAGCGGCATAAAAGCTCTCTACTGTTATTTGCGGGATTAAATAAGCTGCTAATAATAAAATTAAAGCATTAATTAACCAACGAATAATAAGTTGCATATTTTTTATTTAATTTTTATATTTTTATCATATCAAAAAGCCCGCTGATTGGCTAGTTGCCAAAGAGCAGGCTTTTACTTCTTGTTCCCCATAATTATCTTATGGTTTCTTAGATGTTCAAGCCAGTAAATTATTTGCTAACCCCTGAAAGTCAGGTGGGTTCTCGCACACCAAAACCACGATTTTGGTAAATATTGAGATCCCTGTTAGCGCAATTGTAGAATTGCAAATATTTACTCCTTGAACCCTTTAATTTTATCACTGATAAAGTCCAAAATCAAATAGACTAAGATTAGCAAAAACTCCCTAAATTTTAGGGAGTTTTATTATTTAATCTTCCAATAAGGTATGTTTGGTATAACTAGGTTTATGGTTCTGAAGCTCAAAATCCTGGAACCAGACAGCAATTTCCGCCTTAGCTTCTGTGGGATTGGCTGAAGCATGAATTAAATTAAATACTGCCACATCCTTTTTGTCTGCATACTTAAAAGACAAGTGGGCATAATCTCCCCTTATGGTACCAGGAGCAGCAGACTTGGGTTCAGTCTCCCCCACTAACTTACGGCAAACCTCTACTACCTCAATACCCTCCAGGACAATAGCCACAATCGGGCCTTGAGTGATCATTTCTATTAAAATATCTCTGACGCGCTGTCCCCTTCTCTGGGCAATATCTTCAGTATAATGCTTTAAGGCCGTATCCTTATCCGACCAAACCATTTTCAAGCCGACAACTTTTAAACCAGTTCTTTCAAATCTGTTTAAAATCTCCCCGATTAATCCTCGGTCAATAGCATCTGGCTTGAGTAAAATTAAACTTCTCTCTAAATTCTCGTTCATAATTGCTTACGCTAAAGCTAGCCGTAAAGCTAGCTTAATAATATTAAATTATTTATTTAATTTAGCTAATTCTTTCTTAACGGTTTCTACCACCTCTGATGGAGTTACATTAGCCTTAACCAAATAACCAACTACTCCTAATTCTTTACCTTTCTTCACATCTTCATCCTGACCTAAATTAGTAAGCAGCATTACCGGCAGATCCTTAGTAGTAGGATCTTCCCTTAAAGACTTCAAAACGGAAAATCCATCCATTTTAGGCATAATAACATCCAGCAAAACAAAGTCCGGCTTAATTTTTTTGGCCTGCTCCAAACCGGAAGCACCATCTAAAGCTTTGGTCAGCTCAAAACCTTCATTCTTGAACTTAACCTCATACATATTGGCCAGCATTTCTTCATCTTCAATCAATAAAATTTTAACTTTTTGGTCGCTCATAATATTCAATATCTTTATTGCTTAAGTGTATTAATTATAGGGCAAAATTAAGCAGAAAGCAAGTATTTTACCTGGCCTTTATCCACCAGTCCTGGCCATCGGAAAATACGGTAATTCTCCCCTGTTGGTCATTTCTTTCCACCCGGCAATTAACCTCTTCTAGCCTCTGTAACAGCTCCTGATGCGGATGACCGAAAGAATTACCCTCTTCAGATTGAATCAGGCAAAGTTCCGGACTAATGGCTTGTAGCCAATCTGGAGAGGAAGAATATTTACTGCCATGATGACCAACATTAAGCACCTCCGAATCTAAAGTGAAACCGCTAGCCAACACTTCTTTTTCCTTAAGAGCAGTTAGATCTCCGGGAAATAGCCAATCCATCTGTCCATAAGAAACCCTAACTACCAAAGAATTATCATTGTAATCCTGCTGGCCGGCATCTGCAGATAAAACCTGCCAGCTTAAATTATTACCTAACTCCCATTTTTCACCGGGATAAGCAACTGTCACTTTAATATTATATTCTGCTATCTTGTTCTGCCAAAGCTGAAACAACAGATCATTACTTGGCTGATGGCCAGTTACAATTACTTCTCCTAAACGGTAATGCTCGGCTAATTCCAGCAAACCAGCAAAATGATCGGCATGGTAATGACTAATCAGCACATAATCTATCCGGCGCTTCCACCAAGGGAGTACCTCGCCTAACTCCGTTAACAGTGTATTATCTGGTCCGCCGTCAAATAAGATGGTTTGTCCACTTGGCGTCTGCATTAATACTGCATTACCCTGACCAATAGCTAGGAAATCTACCTGCAAATTAGCTTGGGGAAAATAAATATCAAATAAAAGATAGATAATCGCTAAAGAGAACAATAAGAAAAATTTTAATTTACCTGACTTCATGGGGTTTAATAATCGCAGTAAAAATAATAATAAAAATAGCAATCACCACTAGCTGCCCTAAAGAAAAATCCGACCAATAAAAATAAGCATAGGGAATTTGAGAAAATTTTTCTGACAGCCAAATCATTAATTCCAGCAATAAGAACAAAGGCCAGCTAAAAACTGGCGCTAGCCACCACCAGGATCCCAACAAGGCTAGGCTTAAGCCTAAGAGCAGAATCATTGGCAAGAGCGGCAAGATAAAAATATTAGCCAAAACCGACACCACAGAAAAAATGCCAAAGTAGTAGACAATCAAAGGCCAGACGAACATCTGAGCGGCTAAAGTAACACTAACCATTTCGCGTAATTTCCAGCGCTCAGTAATAAATTTTAATTTGTCTCCCCACCAGCGGCTGTAAAAAATCAAGCCAGCCACAGCCAAAAATGACAACTGAAAACCAATATCATAAATCAAAGCGTAAGGATGCCACCAAACCAATATATCTGCCGTAAGCAGCAAACCGTAAATTGAAGCGCTCTGCCTTCCTAAATAAGGACCAAGCATCATTAGGCCGACCATAATAGCTGATCTGACTGCCGCGCTAGGGAAACCAATTAACCATAAATAAATAATAATAATGGAGGCAATCAACCAAACTACCTGCTGGCGGTAAAAAAATGTTAATAAGAAAATTTCCAACAGCCAGACAATAATTACAATGTGGGACCCGGAAATAGCCACTACATGGCTTAAGCCGGTCTGGGAAAATACAACCTGCAATCTTTTGGACATTTCCCGCCGCTGGTCAAAAAACATCGCTTTAGCCAAACTGCCAGCCGGTTCTACTAAATTTTTATTCAGATTATTAAGAAAAAATTCCTGAGTTGACCACAATCGGCTTAAAAAATTATTATTCTTGCCTATACTCTCTACTTGCGGCCAATAACAAGTAGCAAAAATTCCATCTTTGGCTAAATATTTATCATAGAAAAATAAACGGCCATTATCGCTAGCAATCGGTTCTGGCTGACGCAGACGGCAGTTAATCCTAATAATCTGCTGCGGTTCATATTCCGGATAAAGCTCAACATTAACTAGGACTTTTCCATAAAAATCATTTAAATCCTTGGGCAAAACTACCAATTGCCAGCCATTCAGCTTCTTATCCCAATCAATAATTTCCGCAATGAAAGAATACTGACGATCATAAACAAAATTATTTTGAGTTAAGACTTCCGGCTGGATAAAATAATAAAAACGTAAAATAGCCGCCAAGACTATTAACGGCCACCAAAAATATTTACCGACAAAAGTCAAAAATAATAAACTAACAAATACCAACCAAGCCTCTAAGAGATAATTATCCAGTAAAGATAATAAACCTTGGTTAAAATTCAAATAGAAGTTAACCAATAAAAAAAGAAGACTGCCTGTCAGAAAGAATCTGGCTTTGCCCATCAAATCGCTTTATTGTTGGCAGTTTAAAATAAATTCTTACGGCCGTCAACTAGTTGCTCAAAATTGCGGGAGCTAAGGGAAAATTAGGCAATAAATAGCCGTTAAATTGCTCGTCAACAATTGACCACAATAAATTAGCACCCTGTTCCTTGTCGGGAACACTATCATTAAGCAGATTAGCCTGCAGTCTGGTCTTGTCGGCTAAATTTTGGACTTTAACCATTAGCAATACTTCTTTAGCTGAATCCACCTTTAATGGCTGATCAGTAAAATCAGCAGTTACTATATTATTATTAAGGGTTAAATTGACTTGGTAAGGTTCATTATCCACCCATAATTCCAAAGCTGTTATCTGCACACCGAAATTATCCAATTGCCAGGTTAATTTATCAATAACTAAAGCTTGGGAAGCAGGATTAATAACTTTCAGCTGATACAAACTGTTCCAGCCGTCAGATAATAATTTACTTTGCTTATCAGCGGTAAAGTATGGCATATTAGCCAGTGATTTTACTTTACTTAATAGCAACTCATTATTTAAGCTTATTGCCTTGCCGGAAATAAATCCTTGGCCTAAAACTTCAGCTAATTTAAATGAGTATTCCCCTTCAGAAGTTAAATTTGACCAGAGAGATAAATTCAAATCCTGATCAGTCCTGACAATTATCGGCTCAGTAAAACTAAAAGACAACTGGTTATCCTCACTCACTGCCTTGGCTATTATTCCTCCTTGGTAAGACAAATAAAATTCTTCGGACAATAAAGGATTATTACTTTCTACATTAATAACCACTTGCTTCAAGGTGACTGTTTCCTTCTGGCTGGAAAAAGAAAAATCAGCTAATAATTCATTTTTCTCTATTGGAACAGAAAAATTCGTGCGAACTAAGTTGTTGTAAGCTAATAATTGGCCTTGTTCTATCACAGAAAATTTGCGGCTAGAAATAGGGAAAACCCCTTCAGGAGTAAAAGGATGATCTAAATAAAACAAAATAATATCCTGAGCGCTGTTAATTGTAAAAGTAGCAGCATCAGCTAAAGATAAATTATCAGAATGATTTAAGCGTAATTGAAAATAGTTCTCCCCATTCTGCAGCTGATAATGGCCAATGTCAAAATGCAACTGACCGTCTCCTAAGTTGGTAATCTGCCCCAATTGCGTACCTTGATTATAAAGCAACAAATCTGCCAGCCATTCTTCATTATAAACTCCGCTAACTTGAATATTAAGCTGATTCAAAAAGATTTGGGAAGAATTAGTTTTAATGACAAAATCAAAAACCGTTAGCTTAGGAGTGTCTAAAACCACCTGATTATCAGAGTATTTATCCGTAGTATAAACCGCCGCGGTAATTTGCGGATTATTTTGGGCATTAGATCCCGTGCCTCTGGTTAATCCCCAGGCCGAAGCAAAAATAAACAAAGCAGACAGTAAAAACCAAGAGTATACTTTTAATTTAACTCTTTTTTGTCCGCTGCTCTGTCTCACTTTTGGACTCAGATGCTCAAACATAGCTATATTATAGCATAAAAATGAAAAAACATCTAAATAGGTTTATTGGGTTACCTGCTGCTGCCAACGAGCCTTAATAAATTCCATAATATCCCCGTCTAAAACCTTATCCGGGTCACTAACTTGGTAATTAGTACGATGATCTTTAACCATTTTATAGGGGTGCAGAACATAAGATCTTATCTGATTACCCCAAGCAGCTTCAGTATATTCACCCTTAAGCGCCCGGCGCTCCTCCTCTCTATTACTTTCCTGGTATTTCTGCAACTTGCTGTAAAGATAGCTTAAAGCCTGACTTTTATTCTGCTGTTGTGAGCGCTCATTTTGGCAGCTCGCTGATAAACCAGTCGGTAAATGAGTGATTCTAACCGCAGAATCTGTAGTATTAACCGATTGCCCGCCATGACCAGAAGAACGATAAGTTTCAATTTTTAATTCTGTCGGATCAATTTTAACTTCGGCCTCCGGCAAAGCCGGTAAAACTTCCACCATAGCAAAAGAAGTATGGCGAGCGTGATCTGCATCATACGGAGATAGTCTAACCAAGCGATGAACTCCCGCTTCTGCCTGTAAATAGCCAAAAGCATCCAATCCATTAACTTTAAAAGTGGCAGATTTAATACCCGCTTCTGCTCCTGATGAACGAGATAGATAAGTTACTGGCCAGTTCTGCTTTTCCGCAAAACGCAGATACATTCTCTCCAGCATCTGCGCCCAATCTTGAGCGTCATCTCCGCCGGCACCGGCATTAATGGTAATAATAGCAGATAAGTTGTCATACTTACCCTGCAAATAAAGCTGGCCTTTCAATTCATCGTAAATCTTCTGCAATTCCAATAAGTTTTGTTCCAATTCATCAACTAATTCTTCGGCCTGTTTTTCTTGAAGTAATGATGCTAAGTCAGTTAAATTTTTTTCCAACTGACGCCAATTACTAACCACTGTCTCTAAATTATGGTATTCCGTAGTTAGCATTTTAGCTTGCTGTTGATCTTGCCAAAAATCCACAGCAGACATTTGTTGTTTTAAAAATTCCAATTTATCTTCTTTTTCTTTTAAACGCAAAGCTTGTATGGCTATCGCCACTTTTTCTATAAAATCATCCAGCTGTTTTTTAAGATTATCCACCAATAATAATTTTAATTATTTACATTCTCGTATTTAGCCAAAGTTAAAGAAATTTCCTTCTCTTCCCCCTTTGACCAAACTTTTAACTTAATCGTTTCATTCGGCTTGAACCTGCTAACAACTTCAGCTAAATGATTGTCTACGGTTAATTTCTCACCATTAATTTCCAAAATGATGTCATTCTCCTGCAAACCGGCTTTATCTGCTGGTGAACCAGGTATAACTGCCAATTGAGTACGATCCTCGCCACGGACTATTAAAGCTCCTTCGGAAATTTCTAAATTATTCTGTTCAGCAATCGCTTGACTAAGCATTAAATAACGAACGCCTAAATATGGTCTGACAATTTCACCGGTAGCCTTGACGCTATCAATAATCTGCTTGGCTGAATTAATAGGAATAGCAAAACCAATCAACTGCCCTTGCTGGGAAATAGCGGTGTTGATACCAATCACCTGACCGGATAAATTCAATAAAGGCCCGCCAGAATTACCGGGGTTAATCGCTGCATCAGTTTGAATCACGTCTTCTAATTTTTCCGCTTGGCCAAAATTACTGCTGGCTACAATACTGCGCCCAATGCCGGAAACTACGCCAGAAGTAACGGTATTGCTAAATTCAGCTAAAGCATTGCCGATGGCTACAACCTGCTGGCCAATCACTAAATTATCAGAGTCGCCTAATTCTATGACCGGCAAATCCTTAGCTTCAATCTTCAAAACTCCAATATCATTAAATATGTCCGTGCCAATGACCTCAGCATCATACTCTTTGCCGTCGTTTAAAACAACCGAATATTGAGCCGAATCATCATTAATTACGTGTTTATTTGTTAAAATAAGTCCGTCAGCAGAAATAATAAAGCCAGAGCCACCACCAACTTTTTGGTAATCTGGCTCATCATTTTGTTCCGGAACACCCTGAGGAGTACCAAAAAACCAATCAAAAGGACTAAGATAATTGTAATTATTGGCAACATTTTTCTTAATCACAATAGAAACCACTGAAGGACTAGCTTTTTTAACTACTTCAATAACGGCCGACTCTTCTGTGAGCTGCACAACTTCCTCTTTAATAATGCTTTGCAAATTATTACCTTGAGACCAGGGTAATTTATCTAAAAAATTTATGGTTAAATAAGAGCCGAATAAACCGCCTAAAAAAGTGCTCACTAAAATAATAGCTAATGTCTTCTTCATATCATTATTAACTATTATACGCTCACTTACATAAATTTCTTACATAAACTTCCCGTAAGTTTGGGTCACAAATGTTTTTTAACAGGCTATTAGCCGCATCAATTTTGGTTTTTTCCGCATCTTGCGATGTGCTGCTGCTAGGTTCTGCTACTAGATCATCTAGATTCGTAGAATAAATTTTTAAACCGGAAAATAAAGTATCCCAGGATCCTCCTAAAGTATTTCTCAATAAAGGAGTCAGATAAAGATAAGCTAAGATAATAGGTGCTAAAATTAAAATAATTTTTAAAATTCCCGCTACTCTATTCCATAAAAGCTTACGGGTAATTTTATCCAATTGCTCTTCAATTCTAGCTAAAGATAATTGATTCGCTTTAACTATTTTTTCCAGTTCTTCCGGAGTCATAAGATTAATAAAAATTACTTATTCTTTTGCCTAATCAAGCGGTTAACCTCCGCCTGAAAAGTATTAACATCCTTAAAAGATCTATAGACTGAAGCATAACGAATATAAGCAACCTGATCAAAACTCTTTAATCTTTTCATGACAATATCACCTAAATCTTTGGAAGTAATTTCCTGATTGGCTTTTTTTTGGATATCCCTTTCAATCTCCCTCAATAGACGCTGAAAATTTTCCTCCAAATAAGGTCTTTTTTCCAAAGCAGTGCGCAAACCACGCATCAGCTTTTCCCGGCTGTAATTTTCTCGACGGCCATCTCGTTTAATGACTATCAAATCAAGAATTTCTACTTCTTCCAAAGTAGAAAACCTCTGTTCGCATTTCAGACATTCCCGACGGCGCCTAATGCTAAAACCCTCGCCGCTAAGACGAGAGTCAATCACTTTAGTTTCCTTATTGTTGCAAAATGGGCAATACATTTAATGATTCTTTAGCTTTTTACGCAAGAAAGCAGGAATATCTAATTCTTCTTCTTCCTTGGTTTTTGGTAATTCTTCCACCTCTTCTACTTCTTCCCTCTCCTTATTAAAAGCCTTTTTAATAGTGCGCTCTTCTGCTTTTTTAGCAAAAGTTTCCTGGTAAGAAATATTTGGTTGTACTGGCGCTCTTTCTGGCTGACGTTCATTATGTTCACGGAAACCAGTAGCAATAACCGTCACCTTTACTTCGTCGCCTAAACTTTCGTCAATCACGGCGCCAAAAATAACTTTAGCCTCTGGATCACAAGCAGCAGTAATTACCTCTGCTGCTTCATTAACTTCAAACATGGACAAATCAGAACTGCCGGCAATGGTGAACAAAACTCCAGTTGCACCATTAATTGATAACTCTAATAAGGGGCTGTCAATTGCGGCTTTAGCAGCCTCCTGCGCTCTGTTTTCACCAGTGGCTTTACCAATACCCATCAAAGCGGAACCCGCTTGTTTCATAATTGCCTTAACATCGGCAAAGTCAACATTCACCAAACCTGGCACGGTAATTAATTCGGAAATTCCCTGCACACCCTGTTTTAAAACTTCATCAACAATGGAAAATGCTTCTAATAAAGATGTTTTTTTATCAATAATTTGCAACAAGCGGTCATTGGGTATAGTAATAATGGTATCTACTTTATCTATTAAGCGATCTAAACCGCGCTCGGCAATTTCCCGTCGCTGCACGCCTTCAAAAGTAAAAGGCTTAGTCACTACCGCTACGGTTAAAGCGCCCACTTCTCTGGCAATATCGGCAATAATCGGCGCGGCTCCCGTGCCAGTACCGCCGCCCAAGCCGCAGGTAATAAAAACCATATCGGCACCAGTCAAAGTACCAACAATATCCGCTTCATTTTCTTCCGCTGATTTTGATCCCAAATCAGGATCCATGCCCGCTCCTAAGCCCTTAGTAGTATTGCGGCCAATGTGAATCTTATTAGGAGAAACAGAATGATGTAAGGCCTGGGCATCGGTATTAACAGCAATAAATTCCACTCCTCTAATATTGGAATTAACCATTCGATTAATTGCTGAACCGCCGGAACCGCCGACTCCTACTACTTTGATGTTAGCAAAAGTCTCCACTGATGGTGATACTTCTTGAATGTTTTTCTTGGACATGTTATTTAAGGTAATAAAGATTTAAACCAGCCTACCATTTTGTTGGTGGTGTTTTTTATTGAAGAAAAGTTAGATAAAAAATTCTGATGGGAACTAAGATTGCGCTCCGCCCAAATTACCAGCCCTAAAGCTGTGGTAAATTGAGGGTCATTAAGCTTATCAATGGGAAAATTACGTTCTGTGGGTAAACCTAGAAAAACCGGAAGTTTAAAAACCTCTTTAGCTAAATCTACCACCAAGGGTAGCTTAGCGCCGCCGCCGGTAAGCACCAAACCTGCTGGTAATTTACCATCTCTGCCGATTGTTTTCAACTCTTTATTGACTAAACTAAAAATCTCTTCCATTCTAGCCTCGGCAATAGAAGCGATGTCTTTTTTGTAAACAAAGGTGCCTTTTTTCTCTTCATCGGAATATTTATTCAAATCCACTTCATCACGCTTAGAAATCGGCTCAGATAATGCTTGGGCTTGATCCAGTTTTACCATTTCCGCTGTTTCCACCGAAGTGCGTAAACCAATAGCTAAATCATTAGTAACATGCCCAGCACCAATTGGTAAAACAGCAGTATGTAAAATATCTCCTTCCTCAAAAACCGCCAAAGAAGTGGTGGCTTCTCCAATATTAACTACCGCTACGCCTAAATCTCTTTGTTTTTTAGTCAGAACCGCTTCAGCAGTAGCTAAAATGGAAAAAGCCAAATCTTCAATATCAATACCAGTACGATAAATACACTTGGTTAAATTTTTTATCTGGGAAGACAAACCCATAATAATCTGGGTCTCAACTTCCAAGCGCACCCCGGACATACCTACTGGATCCTTAAGGTTTTTCTGATCATCCAAATGGTAATTGGTTGGTAATACGTGTAAAATCTCATAATTAGGCGGCGTAGCAATGGCTTGGGCAGCCTCCAAAGCTCGATCAATATCAGTTTCTTGCACCTGCTCATTGGCTTTAGCAACTGCCACTACTCCCCGGCTATTTAAAGTCTTAATATGCGTACCGGAAATGCCTACAATCATTTTATCAATAGTAAAACCGGTCATTCTTTCACACTTCTCCACAGTCTCTGAAATACAAGAAACCGCTTCCTCAATGGAAGTAATACTGCCTTTGCTGACGCCTTCAGCCTGAGTATCCGCTGCTCCAATTATCTGCAGGGAGCCGTTTGCCAATCTTTGGCCCATGACAATGCGGATAGCGCTGCTACCAACGTCTAAACCAGTAATTATTTCCTTATTACTAGCCATAAATCACAAAAAAGTGTAAAAAATAAAATTGATAAATTTTATAAACTAATTATAGCTAAAATTCCATCATTTGCCAAATAAAATTACCTATCTTATGACAAAAATCAACAATCCTATCAAGAGAGCGAAAATAGATGCAACCAATACCACCGCTGCCATTAAATCCTTAACTTCTTTGGCAAAGGAATGCGTCTTCGGGGCCAACATATCCACTAGTCTTTCTACTGCTGAATTTACTATCTCCAGGGCTAAAACTAAAGCAATTGTTAAAAAAATAATAATTAAACGCAACTCATCCAGTTTAAAAAGCCCCGCAGCAATTAAAACAGCAACAGCAATTAAAACATGGAATCTAAAACTCTTTTCTGTTTTAAAAACCGTTTTCAAGCCTAATACTGCATGATGAAAACTCTTATACCAACGCCTCATTTGTTAAGTTGTGCTAATATTATTTTTTCCAACTTTTCCTGCCGCTTGGCTTCTGCTTTACTGCGCTCATGATCATACCCCAATAAGTGCAAAATGCCGTGAATGGTCAAGACCTGCAATTCTCGGCGCAAGCTATGGCCGGCGGCTTTTGCCTGACGCTTAGCTTGCGAAAGACAAATTATCACTTCTCCTAAAATTTGCGGTGAAGATATAATAAAAGACAGAACATCGGTAACTTTATTCTTATGACGGTAAATCTTGTTTAGTTTCTTAATCTCCCCCTCTGAAGCCAACGCTACTGATATTTCTTTTTGCAAAGAAAATTTACGATTAATTATTTTGGCTAATTCAGGTAGCCAGGAAAAATCTGCAGATAAGCTACGCTTATTGATTAATAGTTCAAATTGCTGCCTAATCATTAGTTATTTCAAAACTGCTTAACATCATTTCAAAAGTAATATTAAAATGCTTTTGCTCTCCTTGTTCAATATTGTGAGAGATTAAATAAGCGCTGCTGCCGCTGCCATCTTTGACAAATAAGACATGATTACCATCTGTGGTTTTGTAAGCTGTCAATTTTTGTTTTTTACCTAAGGTGTATCCTACCCACTGGCTATCTACGCCCACCCTATCCCGCCAATCTGACATAGTCAAAGCAAAATCATTGGTAAAAATCTGAACGCTAATAAATTCTCCAGTTTCTGTATCGGATAAGAAGACTATTTGTTTATCTTCTTCATCAATAGCTTCCACTACCCAAGAAGTCGGATAAAATACGCTATAACTGTAACCAGCACTATTATAAATAGAGACTAAACCGGAATCTAATAATTGCCCAGAAGTTGAAGAAGGATTGTACAAGTTAGTAATTTCTACCCCGTCCTTAAAACCATCATTATCAGAATCTTCATCATTAGGATCAGTATTATAAATATTTTCCTCATCAGCAGTTAATTGATCAGCATCTACATCGAGATTGGCTACAGTCGGTGGTGGCGGTGGTGGAGTAATAGGGGTGGAAGTAGCGTTATTACTGGGTGGTGGCGGTGGTGGAGTGATTACCTGATTGTTATTTTGAGGCTGATCAGGATTATAATAAGTTAAGCCATTCTTAGTGTATTGATACTTGCCTACTCGATTTTTTTGATCAGAACCATCAAAATCAATCAAAATAATAAAATTATTACCAAGTTCAGTTAATTCATAATCATAATTTAAGCCGTCGGGTCCCCGTGGCACGCCATTATCAAAATAATCGGACAAAACTGATAAAGAGCTGGGATACACTTTAAATTCAGTATAATATCTCCTTAAAGCGCTGTTAATTTCTTCCAAGTCTTTAATAATCTGCTCATCGTGAGTCAACTGCTGAGCTTGCTGATTACTATTCTGTTGATTATTACTATTATTCTGCTCACTTGGCAACTGCTTAATGCTCCTATCAGCAAACCACAACATCACCCCTACTACCATAATTAGAAATAAAACAAAGCCAATGATTGCTAAAACGAATTTCTGCTTATTACTCAGTTTTTTCTTGGGAGACTGCGGCAAAAATCTCTTAGGCATGACATGTATACTGTCAGCATCTATGGTAATAGCTTCCTTTTCTTTATTTTTACCGATTTCCTGATTAACTATGGTATTAATCTCATTAGAAACTTGCTGGGATTCTTTTTCCAGCTTCTCTGCATTATTATTTTGTTCTCTGATATTGTCAGTCATAATTTATTTAACTTAAGGTTGTGGCGTATTAATTGCTTCTGGTAATAATCCTGGACCATTAGGATTATAGCCTCGCGAAGTCTCAACTCCGTCAAAGTAAGTATCATTGTCGGAATCAGAATCTAAAGGATCAGTATTCCATTTAAATTTTTCTTCCCAGTCATTTAAACCGTCATTATCTGAATCTGCCTCTAAAGGATCAGTATTATAAGTCTTGATTTCTTCCCGATCATACAAACCATCTTCATCGCTATCTGCTTTATTGGGATTAGTGCCAAAAATTAATTCATCAGCATTAGATAAGCCATCAGCATCGTCGTCTTCTATGCTGGGATTATTGTTTTCTGGTGGTGTAACAACATTATTATTTTGATTATTGTTTTGCTTCGGCTGTTCTTCTACTACCGGCGTATTATTATTCTGATTATCTTCCGGCTTATCTTTAATAATCAAATAATAAGTAATCGTAGCTGCCACACCAACTAAAACCAAACCAACTAAAGCCACTAATAATTTTTTAAGCAATGAGCCATGTCCATGTTCTTCTTCCATCAGCATCTGGGAAGCCGCCAACTGATTAACCGGCGTAGTTGCCATTGATCCATAGCTCTGCTCACTGACCGGCCGCAATTTTCCGGTTTGCACAGCACTGGGTTTATCCATTAATGGCGCTGCGGGTTTGGGCGCTGCTTCTGCCACTGGGTCAACATCTCCAAACATATCATCTAAAGATTTCTTTGGTGCTGATGCAACATTGTTAGCATCGCTGCCAAAAGAATTTTGTCCTGTATTATTCAATTGTTGATCTTTTTTTAGATCATCAAACATAGCTTTTAAAATTAATTATAACTCTGCCAAACAACTTTGTTTATATTCATCCAGGGGGATTTGCTGACAAATAGCTGAATCTCCCTGTCTCACTGCCTGATTAAATAAAATCAAGCTTTGGCATTTATTTTTTAAATTATTATTAACCACTGCCTGTTCGTCACAAAAAGCTAAATCAGTCTGCTGGTAGAAAATATTTTGATAGCAGTTGTCCTTTAAAGACTCATCACTGATACTGGCACAGCTGTTAATATTCTTCTGACTGCTGGCTTGCGACTGATATACGGAATTTAAACAGTCACTCTTTAAACTCTGGTCAGCTATCTGATTGCAGCCTTGACTGTTAGAATTATTAACCGCTAGATAGTAATAACAGCTATCTTCCGCTATTGTCTGGGGGCAAAGATCTAAACGATTAACTACCATCAACTGCTGGATTTGCAAATCTGCTAAACAATCATTTTTATCCTCTTCTGACAAACGGCTACAAACTTGCTGTGTCTTCAACATTAGAGTAAATTCTTCAGAGTTGCGCACCTTGGCTTGATCTTCTTCTGATAAACCATTTACGAAAGTAAAAACGCTCTGTTGACTATTAACCTGATTATTATTCTGCTGATCTTCAATTTGTTCATTACTAACCGGAATGACTTTTTCGGGGAAAATATAATCCTTACCGAACCACCAACCGGCTAAAATAACAATGATTACAATAATAATAATTAAAATATTCTTAAACATCGGTAAAAATTAATTAGTAAAAACTACCATTTTCCCAAGGACAGAAATTAAACACTGGATTAGAGATGGTAACACTGGCATTGGGATTGCCGGTAATATCCAATGTGATATTTATATTATGTTCTTCCCCCTCTAAACAAGAGGCTGGACTCATTAAACTGGCAGCCGGTAAAACAAAACCAGAAATAATATTATCTCCATCAGTATCTTCTATTGGTAAATTAGTGGAATTATAGCTCAAAGTAATATCTCCCGGGGCCAATGATTGGACAATATATTGATACATGGAAGTTAAATCACTAGCACTATCTGCCTGATAAGCTCTTTTCTGGAATTGATTACTCCACTGGCACTGAGCATTACAACCTGCTTGCCCGTCACATTCTTCAAATCTGGAAAAATTAC
Source organism: uncultured Gammaproteobacteria bacterium (assembly GCA_964638415.1). GTDB lineage: Bacteria > Patescibacteriota > Patescibacteriia > UBA1558 > GWA2-36-10 > CAZWYP01. Next base: position 97,570 of record CAZWYP010000002.1, on the reverse strand, counting down.
CAGAAGCACAATAGGTAGAACCATCACCGCAAGAGCCAGAAGATAGGTTACAATTACTTCCGGAACAAGTGCAATTACTAGACGACATGCCATTCATAAATGTTAATAAACCATTATCATCATTTAAAGTAATGGTAAATATGTCAATTCCATTATTTTTCAGGGTTTGTGCTTGAGCGATAGCAGCCGCAGAAGCGGTTCCGCCATCAGTCATTAAAATTACAATTTCATGCTCAAAATCATAAGGTTCAAGAGCAAATTTTTCAGCAGCTAACTGTAAAGCAGCTACATGATTGGTTCCGCCGCCAGCCACATAAGCATTAACTCTGTTTTTTAAAAGATTCTTCAGGGCAGTAGGATAAAAAGAAGCGGGATTAGCGGTGGCAGTATCGTTATAGGAAATCAAGCCAACCCTAACCATTGGATTAGTGCTAAAAATAGTATCTAAAGCATTACCAGTACCAGCAATAGCGGTCTTAAGAGCGTCTAAAGGCGCACCGGCCATACTACCGGAAACATCGGAGACAAATAATACACCGGTATCATATGCCCCCGCACCATTATCAATGGTAATATCTACTTCTACATCTCCCCGCAGACGGCAAGCAGGCAAATTCATCACCGCTGATTCACCATCATGCAAAACTACTTCCGGAGTATAACCGTTGAAAATAAACTGATGTTCCACGGCACCAGAATCAGGAATTGAATCACCATTAGTATCATTACAATTCCATTGGCAGGCATTATTGCAAACATTATTATCTACCCTATCTCCATCTTCGCACGCTTCTCCCCAATCCAAACGGCCACCCTCGCCATTATGCACTATCCGATCACCACACCAACCACCGCGATTAACACAGGTGTCGCAGACATATTGATAAGTAGCACTAGACATAGCCGGTGAAGGTGTAATCCAACCATTAGTATCACAACTTTCATAAGGACGGTTGGTGATTCGATCACCACAATAACCACCGGCAATTCGACACTGATCGCTACACTCATACTGATGAGTAGCATCAGAATCAGCTGGTTCCGGGGAAGAATAAAGAGCTGGCTCGCACTGTTCATCGCCTTCAATCTCATTATTACCGCAGGAACCAAAATATGGTTCTCCTAAAGTGCAAGAATAATGGCAGGAATTACAACTTAATATTCCCGTTTCCACTGTACAACTTACTCCAGTCAAACCATTCGGATTTGCCGAAGCATCACATTCTTCGCCGTGCGCTTGATCCCAATAGCCATCGCCACAGCGAATGGCAATACTGCCATCCCCGCTGCAAATTGGCTGACAGCCATTGCAAACAGGGGTAGAACCATCCACACAACTATACCCTGGCACTACGCCATTGCCCTCACAAGCTTCATGATTTGTCTGAATACTACTATCTCCGCAATAACCGCCACAAATAGCATTAGTCAAAGGAATTGCTGGTTCATACCAAGTACATTGAATAGAATTACCGCTGCTGTCTACCCTGCCCGGTGGATAGCAACCGCCAGTTCTTTCGTTCCACCAATCTTGATCACCTAATATTGCATCACATAAATTCCTAAAGCTGTTGATATCACATTCTTCCAGTAAATTTATCTGACCATCGCCGCAATATTCACGAAGAGGAATAGCATTATTACCAATGGGGTTACCAGAGCACATATAATCATTATTGAAGCTAATGCCGTTGGACGGTAAATTTACTGGCGGAGGACTGATTAAATTGTAATCAGTAAAGTAACCACTTTCAAAATTTGCCGATAGATTATAATTATAACCGTTACTATTTTGGTAAACGTAGATAAATGAATTAGCCGGACAGCTAAACAGGCTTTCTTCAGCATTCCAGCAAGTTGCCTGATTATAACCTTCAGGACAATCGCCGTTAAAACGGTTAAGAGGGTCTATTGGTAAAGGAGTATTGAATAGTTGAGAACTGAATTCTTGTCGCCAAGAAGGCCAGAGCGAAACACTAGCTCCTGATAAGTAAGTACCGGAATTCAATAAGGGGTAATAAGGAATACAACTATCGCCCACCGGACAATCAATATCCGTCTGGCAACTGATGCTGGTATTATTCTGGCAAGCCTTATAAAGCTGGCCATAGCTGCGTAAGCGCCTTTGCACTGAAACTAAATCAGTCAAGCGTTTGGTATCGCGACGTAATTTATCTCCATTAGCCTGACAAAGCTCGCCTGATGGGCAATCAAAATCACTGCTGCAGCTAACTTCACTGCTAACACTACACACCTGAGCATTAAATATATTGGCACTGAAACTGAAGTTAGCTACCAGCTGATCAAATATTTCCACAGTTCCTTCGCGGGCACCGATATTATGAGAAATGATATAAATATTAGTAAAGATATTAGGTCCAGACAAATTAGCTGCTGAAATATAAACGGTATTACCTACCTGTAAAGCTTCATAACCGTCAATTTCAAATAATCTGCCGTTCTCATTGGGGTTAGGAGCATAGAGATTAAACCAATCCATTACCGACAAGTGTTCCGGATTAGCTCTGACCTGCACACCAATTAAATCCAAACTGGAAGCGCCAGCAGTCACCGTAATACTATTAGTATAAGCAGAAAGTAAGGGTCCGCTAGGGTAATCAATAAAAGCTGCCACCCGATAACTATAAACTTGACCGGAAACAATATTTTCATCAGTATATTGTTCCGTATTAGCGCCAATTTCGGCAATCTCGGTCCAGTCGGTAATATCACTGCGACGATAGATCTTAAAGCCGTCTTCATTATCAGAATTATCCTGCCAGCCAATTATAATAGCGTTGGGAGCATTGCTAATTAAATCCAGATTAGTCGGTGGATTAGCTACTGCCAAAGCCGATGCTTTAAATCTATTTAGCAGTCTTGACCACCATGATTCTTTATCCTTTTTAGCTAAATTATTATAATTAAATGCTACTTCCTGGGGATCTACTACGAAAATAAATTCTCGCAATAACCCTTGCGAACCGGGCTGATCAATAGGCTCAGTGGTTAAATAAGGCAGGATTGTAGATTGTTCCCGGCCGGAATCCTGACAATAATAAGTGGAGAAGTTAAAACCATGCACTTCATTTCTAAAATCAAAGGGGAATTCGTCTAAAAAGGGGCTGTATGGGTTAGGCCAAGGATTTTCACACAAAAATACCCTAACTTGCGTCGTACCGATTGCTGAGCCAGGACCAGAAGCCACCACTGTTACTGTGCTTTCTCCATTTTGATTATTAGCTACGGCACTAATGGCATTAGCTACGGGATTAACTAAATCAACTAAGCCTTCGTTCTCTGACCAAGAATAATTATCTGCTGTTAATAAATTCCCAGCAATATCATAAGCTAAAGCTACAAACTCTTTACTCTGATCAACTCTGGTATAGTAATTAAAAGCTGGTTCAACAGTAACAAAATTAATATCGCAAGCATTGGCGCCAGTAGTAAATTCCCAACCAAAAGAATCATTACCAGGACTGCTATCAAAATTATAATTATAATCCGCGGAATCTAAATTAAAACCAGCGACACTACTAACCTGACGATTAACAATGGCTAAATATCTCGTATTAGGATCTAGATTGTCTCGGGGATTAAGAATAGAACGGGTTCCTCCAGGATTTTCTACAAAGCTTAAATCAGATTCTATTGGACACCAAATATCATTACATTCCGGTGTTCTTTCTGCTACATCAAATTCTTGGTAATACAATTTAAAATAGCTTCGTACTGATTCTCTAGACATGATTTCAGTAAAGTCAACCGATACAGCAGTATTGGTGCAAACCGGAGATAGGGTTGGAAAGTAAGCAGAAACTCTAGGAAAATCAAATTCTGAACTATCGTCATTAATTATGGTGTCTACTTCTAGATTACCAATTCCCGAAACGCTGGAAGCGCTTTCTTTAGCGGTAATCACAGTTGTCCCTTCCACTTCATCTGCCGGCCTAACTGTTTCCTGGTAACTTGCCGAACCGCTAACTGTAGCGATGCTACTATTACTAGAAGTCCAAATCCAGTTATAATCCGCTGGATCAAGTGGTAAGCCGCTTTCTCGGCACTCATTTCGGGCAGAATAAGGATGTGCAGTATAATTTATTGGATTAGTGGAATTAGTTAAATAACTACCAGGAGCAACTTCCACTCTAGCCACTGAACAATTAGCACCTTCACCAGTCTTGAAAGTCCATTCAAAATTAACCGGAGGCTGTAAACTGTATCCAGAAACATTTTCTATCGCTGCTCCCACGCTAGCTAAATACCATGTGCTCGGTTCAAAATCAACATTTTCAATCCAAACTCGGTAATTTTCTTCATCATAATTAACCTCATAAGCAATGGGCGAAGAATCAGTACAGTCTGGATTTTCATGACAATTTTTAATAGTAAATAAAGCTTCGTTTACTACCGCTGGATTCAAAGGAGTATTGAAAGTAATCCACACTGCTCCATTAGGACAGGCATTACCGCAATTCGGACCATAATCTACGATTGTTAAAGGTGAATCAGTAATAGTAGATTGAACTGTGTCACTGAAGCCTCCCAACGTACTCATGACTTCAATATAATTAGGAGTATTATTGGCTGTTGCCGCTAAACCGCGCAAGCGTACCTGAGCAGAACTGCCAGTAGTATCTTGGGAAACAATAGTCACCTTATCATTAGGATAAGCGCCATTGTAAGTTACATTCCAAGGGCTCCAAGTATAGTTACTGCCACAAACATTACAGTTGTCGCCAACAGCAGAAGCATAAAAATTCTTTTCTTGCCCAACGTTAAAGTTTTCATTAGGACTGACTGTGATGCTGCTTACCTGGCACATTAAACCTTCTGCTCTGGTCTTAAAATTCCATTCATAGGTGGTACCATCCCAAACATCCCCGCCTTCAGCCGCATGATAAACCCCTAATTGCACTTGATACCAGCTATCTGTCTCTAAACTGGCGGCTGGATCAAATTGGAATCCTTCCCGCTGGCTATTGTGGTTAACTATAGATAAACTGCCAGCTACTTCGGTTGTGCAATTCAAATCGCGTCCGGTGCATTTAAAAACTTTAGTAATGGCATTACTTAACAAATCTGCATCAACTACATTACGAGTAAATAATCCGATAATTTGACTGTCCACATACGCCTCCTGGGAATCATTGCCCCATAAACCATCTGGCCAAGGGCTGGGTGACTGCAAATCATTGGAGCATTCATAGCTTTCCCAAATACCAAAAGCTTGGGCAGCAGTAGTCACTGTCCAAGAATAGCTACAAATATTAGCTCCAGGGCAATTAGCTGCGCAGTAATTCCCGGTAGCAGACGAACAACAAGTTTGTCCGCCAGAACATTGACTGTCATTACTACAGCTGCCAACCGAGAAATTAACCGCATTGCTTACTCTACCAGAAGCTGTTACCGTCACCGGTCCGGTAATAGCACCAGCTGGTACTCGAGTGGAAATTAGTTGGTCGGACCAAGTATTAATACCAGATGCTACATTATTAAAGTAATCCACCTGGCCACTGCTGCCAAAATTATCTCCATAAATATTTACCGGAGTCAAATTAACCGGACCGTTATTAGGCTCAATTAAACAGATTCCCGGACCGGCATTACCAGCTGTTAAATTAAAATCATAAAGATTACTAGTAGCCAAATCATTACGCACTACCTGAATTTCACTACTTGACTCTAAGCCGGCCGGGACTTTGACAATAATCTGGTTATTACGCCAGTAATTATCTGAACACTGATTAGGAAAATCTACATCCGCTAAATGTTCAGTGGAATCAATAAATTTAACTGTACCAATACTGTTGCCGAAATTAGCTCCTATAATCGTCAAATATTGCCCAACTGGACCTTGTTCTGGAGAAACTTCATTGATAATTGGATTACCACCAGCTAAAGGATCAATATTAAAAGGCAAAGCATTACCACTGTCACCAGCCGCAGTTTGCACGCTTAAACCAACGCGACCAGCCGCTAAATTAGGCACCGTTGACTGAGCGCCGGTTGGTGAATTAATAGTAGTAGCGCTATCTAAAACTCCGCCATAAGAAGCTTTGTCTCCGGCATTGAAATTAATACCGCTAAGGCTAATGACCTGTCCATAAGCGCCGGAAGCAGTGTCTAAACTGCATAAGCCGGGTAAATTGCCGCCATTATCATGGAAATTTTTTTGGTTACTCTCTTCTCCATCGTTAGTCTCTACCCAAACATCAGCATTATTATCCAAAACATCGGCTGGCACTACTACTACAATATAATCATCATGCCAAGTATTACTGCAGGAAGGATTAACCACATTGGGGTTCCGGCCTGCTACGCGGCCGCTGCCAGAGCTATCGGTGAACCAAACATTGCCGCTACCTTGGCTATCGCCAAAACCAGAACCGTAAATAGTAATCAAATTGCCTTCAGCTACTGTGTCTGGAGTAAGATATTCAATATGCGGTCCACTACCGCCTCCACCACCAGTACACCAGCTATCTGGCCGACAGACATTATCCGCGCAACATCCAGATTCACACTGACCATCATCAGCACAACTGACTGCTAGATAATAATCATTACTGTTTATACCTGAAACGGATACAAATAAATCGGAAGCTAAAGCATTATTAGGAACCTGAGCAGCGGTAATTAAAGTATTGGACCAGCTACCAATATTAAGGAAATTAATATCCTGTTCACTACCTGCTACCCAGCCGGACATAGTAATAGTGCTAGGAGTATTGCCAAAATTATTACCTTCAATAGTAATATTTTCTCCCGGTGAAGGATCTTCTGGGATAATGCAGGCAATACCTGGACCAGCTTCTCCTGTCGTTACCGAATAATAATCCAGGCCGTCAGGATAAGCATCCTCATACGGTCCATTCTTTACAATTATCTTATAATCTCCCTGATCTACTGCCGGAATAACCGCCCGAATATTGAAATAACCGGGAGTGTTAGATTCACGCCAAACTGGCACGCCGCTGCAACTGGCTAGCGTGGCCTGAGTGCGCGTGCCACTAGAAGTTTCAAAAAATACCTGGCTATCTGCGGGATTATAACTGCCGAAATGCCAGCCTTGAATAGTAATATATTGACCGGGCACGCCGCTGTTTGGCCGAGTCCGGCACACGGCAATTTCAGTTGAATCAAGTGGCTCTCCGCAAGCCGGCAAAGGACCGGGCCCTGGGCCTTCTTCTTCATTGCCGTTATTATTGCCGCCGCCGGTAGCATCACTTAAAGTCCTAATGACATAACGGGCAATTAAGTATGAAGACAAAATAACTACTAAACCAATTACCGCACTGACGATCATCAGCTTGGCACGCTGAATTTTATCCGCATCTCCCTGAGAAGTCATCCAAAGCCAGCCAGCATAGATAATAACAATAACAGCAATAATGGTTAAAAATCCCAAAAAGATATTGATTAAATTATTGACAATACCAACTACATCATTAGTGCCTAAACCAGAGCCAGCCAGATCATTAACTCCTAAATTAGCTTGGGCTAAAGCTTGCTGTCCCGAAAAAATAAACAAGGACGCGGTGAAGAAAATAGATTTAAAAATATTTTTCATCATGATTTTAATTGGTTTCACAATGAGAGCCGCTAACACAACTGGCGCTAGTATCCTCATTACATAAACAACTGCGGCCAGAAGGATCATCGCAAGCACAAGGGTACCAACAATTTTGTCTGGTATCTTTGATGCCGGAAGTTAAAGTGGGTTTATATTGGCTTAGGGTCTGTAAATCTGAACCATGGATAAATAAACGATCATTATCCAGGCTCAACCAATAATTAATATCTGTGCCATCAGCTTTGGTAAAATTAATATTCTCACTACTAATAGAAGCGCCTAATAAACTCTTATTGAAAGTTACAGTAATTGGCTGATCCACTGGAGCAGCTGAATTATCCTGCATGGAAGTTATTTCTGGAGGAATCAAGTCAATCTCATTGGTCGTTGAAAATACCCAAGAGTAACTGCCTCCTACCTCACCGTCATTATCGCCGTCCAAACGATTAGCTGCCATATCTTCAATAGCGTCGGTAACCAAAGTGCTGACTGTCTGATTACCTGGCAGACAATATACCTCTCCGCCGCAGGAATTCACTCCGCATAATTCATCGGTAATAAATTCTACTGTCTGATATTGATTAGAAATCATATAAGAGCCTGCTAAGTTACCAGGCGCCGAAGTAATAATGTTTACAAAACCGTCAGCGGTATTACCTGCTGCCAACAACGGATTAATGCTTTCAGAAAAATTAATCTGCACCACTACATTGCGAGGATTACTGGAATTAGGAGTAGGAATAACCGAAGTAATACGGGGCGGGGTCAAATCTATCTCGTTGCTAACTGTAAAATTCCAATCATAACCAGATAAGCCAAAGGCTGGATCGCCATTAGCCTTATTTAAATCTGAACTTAACTGAATATTGTATCTGGTTTCTCCGTCCAATCTTCCTAAATGATTGGCACTTGAACCATATGGATTAAAACCAAAAGTCTTACCGTCAGCAGAAACGGTAGCTTCAATCTGGCGCGTAGGAACAATATCGCCGGTTGTTACATCTTCCACGATAAAATTAGCGCTAGCACATAAAGCAAAATCACAATCGCCAGCGGCGCTAGTTACCAAGCCATTGTTTCCCGTCTGCTGAATCGGCTCTTTAAAAGTGATATAAATATTAGTATTACGCGGTATGCCTGAAGCATTTCTGCCAGGATAGTGGGTTTCAATAACACCAGCTCCTAAACCAATACCGCCATGGTAACCACCGCCATTATTGCCATTGTTATTGCCATTGTTATTACTTGCTCCGTAAATCTGGCTAATAACAAAGCGGGCAATAGCATAAGCGGATAGAATAATTATCAAGCCAATTACCGCGCCGGTAATAGTCTTTTTCGCTCTATCTATTTGGTCAGAATCTCCTCGAGAAGTCATCCATAACCAGCCGCCATACATAATCAACAAAGTAGCTAGAATCCCTAAAAAGCCAAAAGCAATATTCAGAATATTATTAATAACATCCTTAATATTGGCTGTGCCTAAACCGGAATCTACTAAATCATTAGCGCCAAAATTGGCCTGAGCTAAAGCATTCTCGGGCAGTAAAAAAATAACTGTTAAAAATAATAATATAAAAACAGTTATTTTTTTATTGACAAGCATGATAATTGTATTAAAAATTAATTAATATTTAATTTTTGTTTTACCAAATCTTGCACCAATTTACCGTCAGCCCGACCAACAGTCTTAGCCATAGTCTCTTTCATAGCCTGACCGAAATTATTGGCACCAGATGCAATTACTTCTTCAACTATTTTAGCAACCTCATCTTCTGTCATCATAGCTGGCAAATATTTTGCTAAAATATCCACCTCTGCCTCTTCCTTAGCCACTAAATCCGGACGATTACCAGCTTTAAAAGATTCAATAGAATCCTGGCGTTTTTTTAATTCTCGCCTAATAACCACTTGCACTGCCTGATCATCTAATTCCGACAAACGATCAGCTATTGCTTGATTCTTAATGGCACTTTTTAGCATGCGCAAAGTACCCAAAACTACTTGGTTCTTTTCTTTCAAAGCCTGATTAAGATCATTATCTATTGTTTGGTTTAAAGTCATGATTAAAAAATAAAATAGCCAAAAATTGGCGATTATTTCTTCTTAAATCGTTTGCTTTTGGCCAAGAATTCGTCTAATTTGCCCAATTTTCGCAAATATTCTACTTTATTAGACATTTCTTTTTTGCGTAGCGCACTAGCTTTTTGCGCTCGTTTTGTTTGCGGTTTGCTATAAAATCTTACTTTTTTAGCTTGTAATATTTTACCGCTCTGAATAGTCTTTTTGGTGAAACGGCGAACCAAACTTTCAAAAGATTCTCCATCCTTTCTCTTCACCTCCAACACGGCAATCACCTCACTTTCTTAAAAATAATTATACCAGATAAAGAATAAAATTTCCACTTTATTCTTGTTAATATCATGACAGATTTTATCAGGAAAGTCAATAAATGTAAATAAGTGAGTAAATACCAAAAAACACCCCATAATATTTAGGGTGTTTTAAAAATATTTTAGCTATTTTGATTTCTTTTTTTCCTTAAAACCATCTCTTTCATTACATGAGCATCTAACCTCTTCTTAATCTCAGTTTTAATCTTTTTATAATCCACGGTTTCCTGCACACCTGACTCCATGTCTCTAATTAATACTGTGCCGTCAGAAATTTCTTTTTGTCCTAAGATTAAAGCATACTTTACTCCCCGCTTATCTGCTGCTTCCAGCTGATCTTTTAAACCGGTTTTAGAAACATCCTCAGATAAAGACAGGCCAATTGACCTTAGTTCATTAAATAATTCTAAGCTGCGTTTGCGCGCTTCCGTTCCTAATTGGGCAATGTAAACATCAGGACCGCAAACTGCCGGCAAAGCTACTTTAGCATCTTTAATTTTATTAATAATCCTTTCCACACCCATAGCAAAACCTACCGCTGGTGTTGGTCGGCCGCCTAATAATTCAACTAGACCATTATATCTTCCGCCGCCACCCAAAGCATTGAGCTTACCTTCCTCATCAGTTTCCGTAATCTCCCAGGCAGTTTTGTCATAATAATCCAAACCGCGGACAATACGGGGATTTAAAACATATTTAACTTCTAATTCATCCAAATATTCCAAAACTGCCATAAAATGCTTATTGCAATCTTCTGACAAATAATCCAAGATTTGCGGAGCATCTTTGGCTAAATCCACACAGACCTTATCTTTAGAGTCCAACAATCTTAAGGGATTACGCGCTAAAGTCTTTTTATGATCAGCTGTTAAATTCTTGCTATTATCCTTGTAATATTTGCTTAAGACCTTCAGATAGCGAGCACGGGAATCCTCATCGCCAATGCTGTTAATCTGCACTTCCACGTCTAAACCGATTTCCTTCAAGAGTTGGAAAGAGATATTAATAAGCTGGGCGTCAGTCACCGGGTCATCGCTGCCAATAGTCTCAAAGCCTAATTGCCAGAACTGGCGATAGCGTCCAGACTGCGGTTTTTCATGCCTAAATTGCGGAGCAAAATAATACATCTTAACCGGCTGCGGCTGATTTAACATGCCGTGCTCAATGTAGCTGCGAACCACGCCGGCCGTATTCTCCGGACGCAAAGATAACTTATCTCCGCCCTGATCCACAAAAGAATACATTTCCTTGCTGACAATATCCGTATCCTCGCCGACGCTGCGCTTAAATAACTGAGTAAACTCAACAGTCGGAGTATCGATACGGCCAAAGCCGTTATCCCGAGCCAAGCTACGCACTTTGTCAAAAATAAAATCCCAATACAGCTGTTCCGAGGGCAGAATATCCTTCATGCCTTTAACCAGCTGAACCTGGGTCTTTTTGCTCTTTTTCTTATTACTCATAGTAAATATAAATTATAGTCCCTGGTAATCCGGAGTATTAAAGGTGGAAATTCGGTTAATTGGCCAGCCACGGAACCAGACTTTGCCAATAATATATTTTTTGGGTACAGCTTTGAAGCGGCGCGAATCATAACTGACTGAGCGGTTATCTCCCATAACAAAATATTCATCAGGCTGCAAAGTTAAGACAACAGGCTCTTCCGTCACCACATGATTCAAATAAGAGTCCTCTTTAAGCTCTACATCATCAATGTATACCCGGCCGTTTTTCACTTCAACTTTTTCTCCCGGCAAACCAATAATTCTCTTAATATAGTACTGGCTGGTATCTTTAGGATTGCGGAAAACCACCACCTCTCCCCGCTCTGGTTCAGTAAAACGATAGGATAATTCATCAATAATAAGATACTCGCTATGATAGAAATTGGGCTCCATAGAAGCACCTTCGACATAAAAAGGCTGAATCAAAAACATCCTAACCGGCAAAATAATTGCTAAAGAGATTACCACAATCTTCACAATCTCAAAAACAAATAAGCCAAATTTCTTGGCGCCTGACATCACAAAATTTTCGCCTTCCTCCTTCTCTGACAGACTAAAGTCCAAATCGCGATCATCAACTTCCTTAATTACCTCCAACTCTTCTGGTGGCAGGCTGGGCGCTGAATTATTATTATCTTGATAGATAAATTTATCGTTGTTTTTATCCATTTTTGCCTAATTTTATTGGAAAAAATTAAATAACAAAATTATTATACACAATCAATAAATTAAAAGCAACTGCTTACTTTAGGCAATTTTACGGCATTGACTGCCAAGCTTTAAACTTGTATAATTCAACTACTTAATTAGGAAAAACTAAGTCTTTTTTGTGATGGTTAACACTGATTTTCAGAGAAAAAAAATAAATTTTTTGGAGCAAGAATTACCCGAATCTGCCGATGAAAGAATGGATAGGAATTATAATCAGTCAGATTCAAAAACCGGCAGCAATCAAAATTTACCTCAAAGGCCAAGGTCAAAAAATGGGAAACGGAAAAAACTCTCTTATTTTTTTATTATCCTGATCATTGTATTCAGCTTAATAGCCAAAATCCTAGCTTCCGACAATAACAGCTTCTTAGGCGGAATTAAAAACAGCTATTTGCTCCGCCAGATTATCAACATCATTGCCCCGGGAGATAAATACTTAGAAGGCGAAAAAGAAGATCGGATTAACTTTCTGCTATTAGGCATGGGTGGACCGGGACATAGCGGCCCTTATTTAACCGATACTATAGTTTTAGTCAGTTTCCAGCCGTCAACGCAAAAAGCGGCCATGATCTCCATTCCTCGGGATATGATTGTCCCTATTACCCCTGGCGATTACCGCAAAATAAACAGCATATATTCCATTGGTATTAATCAGGGTATTGATGCTGGAGAATATACCAAGGACATTATCGGCGATACGCTGGATATTCCTATCCATTACTATGGAGCAGTTGATTTTGAAGGCTTTGTCAAAATCATTGATGCAATAGGCGGTATTAAAGTTAATGTGGAAAAAGCCTTTGTAGATAACCAATTCCCCACGGAAGATTATAAATACCAGGAAATATCTTTTAAGGCTGGAGAACAGCATATGGATGGCTTAACTGCTTTGCGCTTTGCCCGTTCCAGGCACGGCAATAATGGCGAAGGCTCGGATTTTGCCCGTAGCAAGCGTCAGCAAAAAATTATTGCCGCAGTCAAAGACAAAGCCACTTCTTTCAATACTCTGATCAATCCACAGAAAATAACCAATCTATTTTCTTTATTTAATCAGTACACCACCACTAATATGGAACCCTGGGAAGCGGTGCGATTGATTCATTTAGCTAAAGGCTTGGATACCCAAAAGATCACTGTCCGCTCTATAGATAACAGCGCAGGCGGCTTCTTAAAAGCCGGCATTGCTTTGGATGGCGCCTATATTCTTCAGCCAGTTTCCGGCAGCTTTGACCAAATCCAGCAGCTAGTTAAAAATATTTTCAGCTTGGGGGAAGTCAGCGATGAAAAAGCTAAAATTGTCATCCAGAACGGCACCGCTATACCGGGTTTAGCTTCCCAAGCAGTTAATCACCTGAACCTAATGGGCTATGAAGTATTGCGCTTCGGTAATGCCGACCAGCAAGATAAAGTAGTAACGGTAATCTACCAATACAATGACGATAAACCGGCTACCCAAAAAACTTTAGAAGCTATTTTTAATGTAAAAGCTAATAAGGAAATACCATTGAATTTCTCCAATTCTGTGGTAACGCAAAATTGGAATATTGTTGATGAAAACGGCCAGCCGGAAAAATTGGATTTCTTAATTGTTTTAGGAAATGACCAGTATCAGGAAGCAATAGATATTGTCACTACTATTGATCCTTCTCTGCTTAACGCTACTACTTCTACTTCCACATTGCCGGAAATCCCTCTATAATATACTTATGGCTAGACTTTACCAAGTAGCAATTATCGGCCGAGTTAATGTCGGTAAATCAACTTTATTCAATCGGCTGATCTCTGAACCCAAAGCTATTGTTTCTCCAGCGGCCGGCACTACCAGGGACAGAAATTACGCTATCTGTTCTTGGAATGGCCTGGATTTTAATTTAATTGACACCGGCGGCTTAACCGATGAAAAACTGCCGATGGATAAGCAAATCAATCGGCAATTAAAATATGCTCTGGACGAAGCGGATTTATTCTTAATGGTAGTGGACAGCAAAACCGGCTTGATGGTTGAAGATAAAAAAGTTGCCAATCTGCTAAAACAATATAAAAAACCTATTGTCTTAGCAGCTAATAAAGCAGATACGGAAAAAATAACCAACCAGATAGCGGAATTTTACCAACTTAATATCGGGGAGCCTTTCCCAGTTTCTGCCGGTAATGGCAAAGGCAGCGGCGATTTACTGGATCAAATAGTAAGCGCTTTGAGAAAAATAAAAAAACCTAGTGCTAAAAGCACTCAGCCCGCAGAAGACAAGGTTATTAAAATCGCCATCATTGGTCAACCTAATGTCGGCAAATCTTCCCTGATCAACGCCCTGCTTAATGAGGAGCGTTTAATTGTTTCCGATATACCACATACTACCCGCGACTCACAGGATATTCTCATTAACTTCCAAAAGAAAAAAATAGTTTTTATTGACACCGCTGGTATTCGGCGCAAAAGCAAGCGGGCTTTTGACCCTTTTGAAAAACAAAGCGTAGAGCAAAGCCTCTTTAGCATTAAACGAGCTGATGTTGTCTTATTTATTACCGATGTTACGCAACCTTTGAGCTTCCAAGACAAGCATTTAGCCAGTGAGCTAATTGGCGCTGGCGTTGGAGTAATAATTATCGCCAATAAATGGGATGCTGTCCCGAATAAAGACCATAAAAGCGACAAAGAATATACCAGCTATTACCGGGGATTCCTACCTTTTCTGCCTTGGGCGCCATTATTATTTACCTCTGCTAATCACAAGATAAACCTGCATAAAATCCTACCCTTAGTCATTAAAATCTTCCAGGAAAAGCATAAAACTATTAGCGATAATGTCTTGGACAAACTGCTGAAAAGCATTGTTAAAAAACATAAGCCTTCCCGCGGCAAAGGTACTAAGCATCCTTATATTTACAGCTTAAAGCAAATAGCTACCAACCCTCCCCTCTTTACCGTTAAAATAGACTTCAAGGCAGAATTGCATGAATCATATCTTAAATTTATTGAAAATAATTTGCGCTATAAATTTGATTTCACCGGTGTCCCGATAAAAATCAGGATAATTAAAACCCAAAATCTTAAAGACAAGAATTAAAAATAATGAAATTAGTAATTGGCTTAGGCAATCCAGAAGCAAAATACCAATGGACCAGGCATAATTTTGGCTGGCTGGTTTTAGATAATATTGCCAATAAAAAACAGCTTACTTGGAAAAAGCATAAAGTCAGTCTAAGTGAAGTGGCGGAATTTAGCTTGGGAGCGGAGAAAATTATCTTAGCCAAACCCTTAACTTTTATGAATAATTCCGGATTAGCCGTTCAAGCTCTGAAGCATTTTTATAAAATTACCCCTAAAAATATCATTGTTATTTACGATGATCTGGATCTGCCTTTTGGCAAAATACGCATTTCCGCTAATCGTTCCGGTGGCGGACATAATGGCGTTAATTCCATTATTGAACATTTAAAATCTAAAGAATTTATCCGTATTCGACTAGGCTTAGCTCCCCAGCAAGGAAAAGCTGAAGACTTTGTCCTGCAGAATTTCTCAGTTGAGCAAAAAAAGAAAATTCCAGAAATTGCCGATACCGCTGCCCTAGCTCTAGAAACAATTATTGCCGAAAGTCCAGATATAGCTGCTAATAAGTATAATTAAAAAATCCTGCCTTTAAAGCAGGATTTTTATTTCTCTAAAAATTTTGACAAATTTTAATTTATATGACAGTATGGATTACTTGAATAGTGTTCTTTAAATTAAATCTATGGGAGAGCTAAAAATGTTTTCGAAGTTACCACAACTCAGAATAGCCGTCAACTCTCGATGTGGTAGAGCTTGTTTTTTCTGCCGACCTTCTGGAGAAGCGGTACAAACATCCCCTGCGCTAGAATTGGATCCAAAAACAGTGTTAATTATTGCAAAAATTTGCGTTGATTTTGGTATAAACAAAATAAAGCTGACTGGAGGAGATCCCGCTTTATGGCCTTACTTGAGCAAAGTTGTTCAACAGATTAAAAATCAAATGAACTGCAGTCTAGAGGTGATATCTAGACATCCAAGGATTGTTAACCATTTTCAATCGTTTATTGAATCCAATTTGGATTTATTAAACTTTAGCGTCGACACACTTGATCCTGAGCTGCATCAAAAAATTACTGGAATCAAAGACTTGGAAATTTTGTTAGATGCATTAAAAAAATGCGTGGACGCTGGCATTCCCTGTAAAGTCAACATGGTTATTATGTCTGGAATAAATGACCATGAAGTGGATGAAATGATTAATTTCTGCCAAAATATAGGAGTAAAAGAATTAAAACTCCTTGACCTTATGGCAGATGTTGAAGATGGACCTGAGACATTCATTAGTCGCGCCCGACTCTTAGGAATTGATTCACTGCGCAAAATTTACCTACCTCTCAACACGATAGCAGATAGATTGAGAATGTCTGCAAACAAAGCAGAAACGTACTTACAACCAGGAGGACTCGGAAATCCAATGTTAAAATTTACCATGCCCCTAGGCCTAACCGTAATCCTAAAAGACCACCACGAAGGAGCATGGTATGGATCAATTTGTGCTGGATGTAAATATTACCCTTGTGACTCAGCTCTCATGGCTCTTAGATTGACTGCAGATTCTCGTTTACAATATTGTTTATTTAGGGAAGATTTGTGTATAGATACCAGACAAATCAACCTAGATAAACTAAAGGTGATTATACACGACGCACTTCAAATCTATGACAAGGCTATTTTTCATCAAGGCCCGAAGTGAATATTAAAGATCCATCATATTGCAACTGATGGATCTTTTTCTATTTGACTAATAACTTTCTCTAATAATTTCTTTATAGGTATAATAATTTGTAAAGAAAAAATATCCTTATAATTATCTATTCCAAACCAATGATGTGAATAATGTTCATCAGAAAGTTTAACTTTATTACTAATAGTCTGGACTAAAAAATTAAACTGTCTAGCTTTTTTTCCATCAGGAGAAACGACATCAAAATAACCAATATACTTAAGCTGTCCTTTTATTTTAAGATTTGTCTCTTCCTCTATTTCTCTTTCTAATCCTTGGATAATATTTTCATCTTCTTCAATACGCCCACCAGGGATCTCAAAATAACCTGGCAAAAAATCATCCTTAAATGACCTTCTAACTATTAAAATCTTCCCCATTGAAAAAACAACACCACCAACCAAAAATCTTTGAATTTTGTCTTTTTTGGCTTTACTTTCAAGATTTTTTATAAACTTATCTACTTGCTTAATTGTCCTCATATTATATATATACAACTTATTGCCATATAAAGCAACTATAATAAAAATGGGAAGCTGTATTACACAATTATAAAAAGCTAAAAATTTTTCAACCATTCCGCTAAAGTACGCACGCCGAATCCTACCCCACCCACCGGCGTATAGCTATTAAAAGGCTTCTCAGCATAAACTGGGCCGGCAATATCTAAATGAGCCCAAGCAACATCGTTGTTAATAAACTCCTGCAAGAAAAGCGCAGCGCTAATTGCTCCGCCGTATCTGGAAGAAGGAATATTGCGGACATCAGCAATCTGGCTTTTATTTAACTCCTTATACTCTGAAGGCAAAGGCAATTGCCAAATCTTTTCTCCAGATATTTGCGCGGCATTTAAGATATTCTTAGCTAACTCATCATTATTAGCAAATAAGCCGGCATAACGATCACCTAAAGCTACCATTACTGCTCCCGTTAAAGTAGCTAAATCAATAATGGTTTTCAGGCCTTTTTTCTGGGCATAAGCTAATGAATCGGCTAAGGTTACTCTGCCTTCAGCATCAGTATTGCCAATCTCCATAGTCTTTCCTTGCAAATTACTGACTACATCGCCGG
Source organism: uncultured Gammaproteobacteria bacterium (assembly GCA_964638415.1). Lineage (GTDB taxonomy): Bacteria > Patescibacteriota > Patescibacteriia > UBA1558 > GWA2-36-10 > CAZWYP01. Next base: position 79,539 of record CAZWYP010000002.1, on the reverse strand, counting down.
GCTTTAAAGCAGATCCGGAAGGCATATTCTCACAAGCAGCAATAAAGCCATGCACTTCAGCCCGCGGTTTTAACTGGGGTAAAATAGCAAATAAGCCCAGCACTGTTGCTGCTCCGCCCATATCAATCTTCATGTTAATCATGCCATCATCATGCTTAATGTTCAAACCGCCACTGTCAAAAGTAATTCCTTTGCCGACTAAGGCTATTTTATTTTTAGTTCGGGCTTTAGGCTTATAAACCAAGTGAATAAATTTTGGCGGCTTATTAGATCCTTCCGCTACGCTTAAAAAGGCCTGCATGCCTAATTTGAGACAATCATCTTTTTCTAAAATCTTAACCGCAATCCCTGATCCATGCCCAGATAAGCTTTTGGCATACTGAGCCAGAAATTCAGGCGTCATCACTCTGGCCGGTTCATTGACTAAATCACGGGCAACTTTAGTGCCCTTAGCCAAAAGCAGACCATCTTCCCAGCCTTTCTTAAAAGATAAGCGCTTATCTGGATTAATTGCCACATTAAATTGTCTGATGTTTACAGACAGTTTATCTTCCTGTTTTTTATATTTATTAAACTGGTAATTAGCCAAAGATAATCCTACTGCTAAAGCTTGTCCAAGCTGGTAAGCATTCTGACTGCCTTTAAACCAATAATTAGCTATAATGCCTATTTCCTCTGCCTGGTAATTCTCCAAATAATGGACTAATTGCCCGGCGGTTTGCCGCCAATGCTCTGAAGTTATTTTATCTAATTTTCCAAGACCTAATAGCACAATGCTTGGCTTACTAAAAACAGTAAAAGTCTGTCCAACTTTTCCTGAAAAATTCTCTTTTTTCAAGCGCCAGATATTTTCTTTATTGTCAGCATGCAACTGCTTTAACAGCTTATTAATTTGTTCACTATCTTGGCTGACGGGAAAAAATAAAAGGTCATTAGTTGTTTGTTTTAAATCATTAACTAAAGATAAAATCATATATTTTACTTACTGTTTAGCTTAAAAACAACTTAACATACCGCAATAATCTTGGCAAATTAAGACTGTTGACAAAATAATAAATTATGCTAATATATAGATATTAATGTTCTCTGAACAAATGAAAAGTCCAAGTGCGGCTGAATCGCTGTCTGATCCGGACCCCGTGGTCCGCGCTCTCATCTCGATACGATCCGCCTTTTGGGATCGTTGCTTATTTGTCTGCGCCGCCGTTGGTTTCCTTTGCGGAACTTTGAAGCTACCGGTGGCTCTATGCTCTGGTACAAAACAAGTCGCCATAACTGGCGAAAAATCAACCAACACGTGGAGAAATCCACACCGACAACGAAGCGATCAACACCGCACTTGGACCTCCAATTTAAACACCCACCCTAAGCAACTGCTTAAGAGTGGGTGTTTTTCTTTTTACTATAATCTTATTTTTTCCTGAGTCAGCTTATCCAGCTGTTGCATTTTTTCATGCTCTTCCAGCATATCTACGCCAAAACCTTTAGCTTCAGATAATAAATGGCCGGCTTTAGTTAGTAATAAATATGCTTCCGGCTGGGAATTATTAACTTTCTCTTCCAACTGCCCAATTACCTTATTAATAATTTCATCATAATATCTGGCTACTGCTTCAGTAAATTTCTGCTGGTAGTCTTTAACTTCCAAACCTAGAGTTTTAGCTTGTTGCAAAAGAGCCTGAGCTTGCTTAAACTCCTCAAAACTGTCTTCAGTAATTACCTTCGCTTTAGCTGCTAATTCATCTAGCAGTGTCCCTATTTCCTCATTGAGAGTTTCTAAATTCTGTGTTGGTGTTTCTAAAGTTGGCATAATATTTTATTTAACTAAAAATCCTGAAATAAATCAGGATCTTTAAATTTAATTGCTATTTACTCTAATGCCCGGGCCCATGGAAGTGGTAACAGTCAAAGATTTGATATAACTACCCTTAATGGAAGCTGGCTTAATTCTCTTTAATGATTCCAGAAAAGCTTTGAAATTATCTTGGATTTGCTCTTCGGTAAATGATACTTTTCCGATCACCGCATGGACATTGGCTGTATCGTCATTCTTATAAGACAATTTTCCTTTCTTCAGTTCACCGATCATCTTATTAAGATCTTCGTTGATGGTATCCGTCTTGGGATTAGGCATTAAGCCTTTCTGGCCTAAAACGCGGGCAATGACTGCTAAGTTCTTCATCATGCTAGGCACGGTGACAGCGACATCAAAATCGCATTTACCGGTCTTTTTTATTTCTTCAATCAGTTCATCATCTCCGGCTATATCCGCTCCAGCAGTCTTAGCTTCTTTGATGCGGTCAGTTGGTACAAAAGCCGCTACTTTCAAGCTTTTGCCACTGCCGTGAGGCAAGACCACAGAGCCACGAACAATCTGGTCGCCCTTCTTAGGGTCAATTCCCAGCTTGGCATGCACTTCTACGGTAGCATCAAACTTAACATTGGATGTTTCTTTTACCAATTTTACCGCTTCGGTAATACTGTAAGTTTTTCCTTTTTCCACTTTAGCTTGAGCAGCTTGCAAGCGTTTTCCTGTTTTGCTCATATATTTTCTGTTACGAGGTATTAACGTCTGTTTAACAAACTCCCTCATTAATTAAATAGTTTATTTATCTGCAATTCTGACACCCATTTGTCTGGCAGTGCCGGCAATAATCTTCTTAGCGGCTTCCAGATCAGTGGTATTTAAATCCGGCATCTTGGCTTGGGCAATTTCTGCTAACTGCTTGTCGGTTAAAATTCCCACTTTCTCCATTAAAGGCTTGCTGGAACCCTTAGGCAATTTTAATTTATTCTTAATCATATCTGAAGCCGGAGCAGTTTTGAGAATAAAAGTAAAAGTACGATCGGTAAAAATAGTCATTTCCACCGGTACAATCTCTCCCATTCTATCTTTGGAAGCTTCATTGAACTTAGTGCAGAATTCCTGGATATTAACTCCATGCGGTCCTAAGGCCGTACCAACCGGAGGCGCTGGGTTAGCTTTACCGGCAGGAATTTGCAACTTTACAATCTGTTTAATTTCTTTTGCCATAGTCTTATTTATATTTTCTTAATCTGTAAAAAGTCTAATTCTACTGGCGTCTCCCGGCCAAACATGGAAACCAGAACCTTGGCTTTGCCGCGGGATTCATCCACTTCTGAAATCTTACCTTCATAATCCTTGAAAGGACCATCGGTAATTTTAACCAATTCACCCACTTGCATATCGATCTTGAATTCCGGTTCTTCCTCTCCCATGCGCTTCAATAGGGATTTAATTTCATCTTCAGAAACTGGAGTTGGTGTAGTACCTGAACCGACAAAGCCGGTAACATTCGGGGTATTACGCACCACATACCAGGAAGCGTCAGTGACGATCATATTGACTAAAACATAGCCAGGAAAAATCTTTTCCTTGATCATTTTGCGCTTGCCGCCCTTGATCTTAATCTTAGTTTCAGTAGGAATTAAGACATCAAAAATCTTATCCTCCATGTCCATGGATTCTATTCTCTGACGCAGATTACGGGAAACATTTTCCTCATAACCTGAGTAGGTATGTAAGACATACCAGCGACGACCTTGTTGTGATACTTGCTTAGGCATGGTTTAAAGGATAATTTCCAATACTAAAGATAAAATGTAATCAATGGCTCCTAAAAAAATAGCGACTGCCAAAGACACGCCAATCACCATAAAAGTATGGTTAATGGTAGTCTGGCGAGATGGCCAAGTTACTTTAGCCAATTCTTCCCGCGAATTTTTTAAGTAGGTTATTAAAGCATTCATAGGGTTGTTATCTAGGTATTTTAAAACAGCTCTCTTTGGCTGTTATTAACAACGGAAACTATAGCATAAAAAAAATTATTTGGCAAGAGTGGCGGTAAATTAGCTTATTTTCCTTAAATTTTAGCTTATTTTAGCTTATTTCAAATCATCGCTTAATAAAAATATCCCACTGCCCTGTTTGCCCAACTAGCTGCCAATCATTATCAGAAATAAGTTTTTTAGGCAGATAAAGCTCTTGGTCTTTACCACCATTAGGGAAATTATCCATCCAGAAATACAAAGTATAAAAATCATCATCGGGCTGAGCACTATATAACAACAAACCATCAACTGACTTGGGCTGGCCCTTGGCGATTATCTCCATAAACTCAGCAGAGTCTAAAGCTTGCGTTAACTTCTGCACTTCAGCAAAACGCTGGCTGAACACAGAAGCATGGTGGCTGAAATGGACATTTTGCGCCAGATAATATGACAAAGGCAGATAAGCATTAATATCCATGCTGCCGGAAGACAACCAAGTGCGCTGCTGGTAATCTGGTACTGCTGTCTTAATTTTTTCAGCCAAAGCTATACTAGCCGTAGGTTTTACTAAATCTATTTCCAGCTGGCGCAACACTACCGGATCGTCCATGAAATAAACATGGGGAAAGCGTACTAGTAAAACCAGCATCAAGATAATTAACAAGCTGTACCTTAATTGCCTCTGCTGCTTTTTTACAAAAACCAAATAAAGATGAATTAGCAAATAACTTAAACCAACAGCTATAGCCGCTGAACCTAAGAAATAAAAAGGCTTGGAAACGGCAATTGGTGAAGCGCCGAATAAGAATAGCAAATAATTAATTAGCTGGTAGAGATAACAACCAATTAAAATAAATAAATTAGCTTTGACAAAGCTTTTTTTCCGGAAAACAATCAAACCAATAATACCCAGTAGATATAGAAAGGCCTTAAGCGACCACTGTCCCCAAGGTGCAAAAGTATAAAAATCCAAAGGCATCATGAAAGTAGCCTGCCAATTCTCTGAACCATACTGCAGATAAGACCAGAAGAGAGGTAATAGATAAACGCTACCGATAATAAAAACAACCAGACCGAAGAGAAACAGCCGGCGCAGATTAGCTTTCCACAGCGGCGTTAGACAAGCTAAGACTAATAATACTGGAACAACTATCAGCCACCAAAAATGGAAAATCAAGAATAAAACACCGCCGGTTAACCCTACAAACACATACCACTTAGCTTCTAATTTCTTTGCGTAAAAGCTGCGGGAAACAATACCGACTAAAATAACTACACCTAAAGCGCTAATCGCCTCATAGGGCTTGAAGATAACAGTATCAAAATCCAACAGCAGCAAGTAAGACAAAGGCAATAGCCACCAAAACCAGCCAGAAGCAATTATTTCATTCTTTAATTTCCCGGAATAAATTTTCAGCCAAAAGAACTTCAACCAATAATAGCTGCCAATAAACCATAAGCCTAAAGTGCCCGCTACCCCGATTTTAGCAGCCACCACGGTATTATCAGTAAATAGTTTAGCTACTAAAGCTGTAATCCAAAAATACAAGGGGGGATAAAAATTAGGCAGCCAGTCATAATAGAAATCATGCCCAAAATTGCCAAACATAGCCTTAGCTAAATAAGCCAGCACGAAGTATTCATCACCGACATTACCCCACCACATGCGCTGTAATGGCCAGGATAAAGCCAGATAAAAGGTAATAAATCCAGCAGCGGTCAGCCAGACAAAAGCTGTTGGTTTTTTATACTTAAACAGAAAAACTGTTGCCACTGCCACCATTAACAATAAAATGACTTTGGATAAAGCCATTATTTGCAAAGTAGTGAAAGATAATTCTGTCATTTTAATCCTTAGTTAATAAACCTACCACTGTAACATTGGAACGGTGCTCTATATGATCCCGGCGCCAACTGGCTAATTTTGGATCAACAAAAGTATTTCTAGAATCAAAGACTATTTTAGGCAGTAAGGCAGCAATAGCGTCTTTGAAGCGGAAAATTATACGACCATTGTCAAAAGTAAAAAACTGCTCACCGAATTTCTGCTCAATCTGCTCATAACAAAAATCTTTTTTAATCTCAAATTCAGCTAAAAATGGTCCGCAGTATATTTGCGGATTCTCTCCAGCAAATAACTCCTGCATCTTCTCGCAAATTTGTCCGCATAAGCCTCGCCAGCCGACATGGATAATACCGAATTTATGCTGGCCAATAAAAATTATAGGTGCGCAATCTGCAGTCTTTATTCCCAATAAAAACTTATCATCTTTGGTAAATAAGCCGTCAGTATCGGCTAAATCTTCTTCGCCGGTAATAATTTCCACTATGTTATCGCCATGCACTTGGCGGGGAGTAATCACTTTAGGTGGCAAAGTCTCCTGTGGAGAGAATGTTTTAAAAAACATTGCAGTTTAAATATCCAAATTTTTAACTGACTTAGCATGAGTCTGGATGAATTTTTTGCGCGGCGCGACTTCTGATCCCATTAAAATCTCAAAAGTCTCATCAGCCTTAACTGCTTCATCAACTGTCACCTGCTTCATAATCCTATTCTCCGGATTCATGGTAGTTTCCCATAACTGCCCTGGATTCATTTCACCCAAACCCTTGTAGCGCTGGATATTAAGCTTGGGAGTCTTTTTCACTTCCACTTCTTCCTCCGCTTGGGAATTCTCCTCATTGACGCTTTCTTCAATTACCAAATCCAGATCAGCAATGCCATTGTCTTTCTTAATTTTATCCAAAGCTGCCTCATTGAAAATATACTGAATCTCTTTACCCTTCTGCATGCGATACAATGGTGGCTGTGCTACATACAAGTGTCCCTGACGGATTAAATCCGGAAAATGGCGGTAAAAGAAAGTAAGCAGTAAAGTTCTAATATGCGCACCATCCACATCAGCATCGGTCATAATAATAATCCGGTCATAGCGCAGTGCTTCAATATTAAACTGCTCCCCAATATTAGTACCTAGAGCAATAATTAAAGACTTAATTTCGTTATTGGCAAACATTTTATCCAACCGAGCGCGCTCTACGTTTAGAATCTTTCCTCGCAACGGCAGAATAGCCTGAAATCTGCGATCCCGGCCTTGTTTAGCTGAACCACCAGCTGAATCACCCTCCACAATATACAATTCGCATTCCTGGGGATTACGGCTGGAGCAATCTGCTAATTTACCAGGCAAGGTTAAGCCTTCCAAAGCTCCCTTGCGCAAAACAGTTTCCCGGGCATTGCGGGCAGCGGCTCGCGCTTGCGCAGCCAACAAACACTTGCTTAAAATTTCCTTAGCATCGCGGGGATTTTCATCCAAGAATATTTCCAAAGCATCGGCAAAAATAGATTCCACTATAGGTCTTACTTCCGCGTTTCCCAATTTAGCTTTTGTCTGTCCTTCAAATTGCGGTTCCGGCAGCTTCACGCTAATAATAGCCGTTAAGCCTTCCCGCACATCTTCGGCTGTCAGATTCTGGTCTTTCTCTTTCAAGAAATTATTCTTCCTGGCGTATTTATTTAAAATCCTGGTCAAAGCCGTACGGAAGCCAACTAAATGACTGCCACCCTCCACATTATGGATATTATTGGCAAAACAATAAACAATTTCTCGGTAGTCAGTAGTATATTGGAAAGCAATTTCTACCTCAATATTATCTTTAGACTTCTGGACATAAAAAACTTTATCCTGCTTAGCTTCATTGTTAATATTTAAATGCTTAACATAAGAAGCTACACCACCTTCAAAATAATATTTGTATGACTTAACCGCTTTAGACTCACGCTCATCATAGATATTAATCTTAATGCCCTTAGTTAAGTAAGCCTGCTGGCGTAAATGCTCAATAATAGTGCCCCAGTCAAAAACAGTTTCGGTAAAAATAGTATCATCCGGCAAAAAAATCTGAGCAGTGCCGGTTTCTTTGGTGTTACCAATTGGTTTAACATTAGCGGAAGCTTTACCGCGCTTATATTCCTGCATCCAAATCTTGCCTTCACGCTTGACTTCCGTACGCATCCAGGAAGATAAGGCATTGACTACCGATACGCCCACACCATGTAAACCACCGGACACTTTGTAGCCGCCATCGCCGAACTTACCGCCGGCATGCAAAGTAGTCATTACTGTTTCCAAAGCGGACTTCTTCGTCACCTTATGCTTATCTACCGGAATACCGCGGCCATTGTCGGAAACAAAAACTTTGCCTTCTGGTAATAATTTAACTTCAATCTTATTGGCAAAACCGGCCATCGCTTCATCAATAGCATTATCCACCACTTCCCAGATTAAATGATGCAAACCAGCGGAAGCCGTATTACCGATATACATACCCGGACGCTTACGAACCGGATCCAATCCTTCTAGGACTGTAATTTGTTCAGCGCCATAAGCCTGCACTGATTTCTTCTTATTAGCAGCGTCTGACAATTTACCAGCTGATTTTTGTATCTTTTTTGCCATATTTTAACCGATTATTATGAACTAATATTAGCATAAAAATAACAAAAAATCAACCTGGAGTATTAATAAAATATAGGCTGATTTTTGGCTAATATTAGATTAAATTTTAACTAAGATTTTAACGGCTGCGCGCCTGAAACTTTTTCTCTAAAACTGATACGATTTCTTTCATTATTTCATCAACTTCATCAGCTAATAATGTGCGCTCTGGACTACGAAATTCTAAATGCCAAGCTAATGACTTTTGCCCAGCCGGAATACCAGCCCCGGCAAAAACATCAAACGGCTCCAAACGGACAATTAAGGAAGAAACGTTTTTAACTTCTTTAGCAATATCTTCCCATAAATATTTCTGATCCAAGACTACTGCTAAATCACGGTTAACGCTTGGATACTTAGATAAAGCTTCATAAGTTTTGTTGTTGCTAATATACTTGCTGGCTAAGGTAAAATTAATTTCCCACCAGGCAATGCTTAAATCCTGGTTATTGCTGTCAAATAATTCTTTGGTCAATAATCCGAACTTGCCTAATACCATATCCTGGTACTTAAGCTCATAGGCTTGAGCGGCAAACGGCAGTTTAATTTTCTCCAAATGCCAATCAATACTCCAGTGCAAAGATAAGCTATTAATTAATCCCTTAACCTGCAGCCAAGCATTAGCAACTGGCTGCTTACTCACCTCTACGCCAGATAAAAACTTATCCTGCATCGGCAGCCAATTAGCTTTCTGGTTATCTGTATGGTAAATGCTGGTATTGGATTTATCAAATACTCTCTGCAATTCAAAGATTTTAAAATCAGAAAAGAACCTGGTATTATCCTCTGCTTTCTGTAAAAGATTAGGCAATAAGGAAACATTCAAAAATTCCTGCTCCGGACTAACAGCATTCTTCACCTTAAGATGATTCTTCAAATCTAGATTTAATTTCTTAACCCAAGCCTTGTCAGTAAAGGGATAAGTATATACTTCATCATAGTGCTGAGCTAAGCACAGCCAATTAACTATTTCTTTAGCTGCCTGGTAGGAAATATCCATAACTGGCGCCTGTAAAGCAACGCTGGGCAAAGTAGGTTTAATATTGTCATAGCCGTAGATTCTAGCTACTTCCTCCACAATATCTTCCGGAATGGAAATATCCTTAGTAGCTCGCCAGCTGGGAACATTAATAGTAAAAATCTTGCTTTTGTACTTAACACCAAACTGCAAACGCTCTAAAATACTCTTAATCTGCTGGTGAGGAATAATTGCACCAAAACGGTCATTAATTAAGCTTTCTGGAACAGTTAAGGTAATAGGGTTAAAGGGGTTATTATCTACATCAACCAAGGAGCTTGCCACATAGGCTTCCGGGCATAACTCCAAGATTAGCTCCACCGCCCGCTTAATCGCCAACTCTGCTAAACGCGGATCTAAAGATTTCTCAAAGCGACTAGAAGCTTCGGAACGCAAGCCTAAAGCAGTAGATGTACGTCGGATATTACTAGCCTGGAAATTAGCCGATTCAATAACAATGTCAGTTGTATCTAAGCCAATCTCACTATTTTGACCGCCCATAATACCGGCAATGGCAATATATTTCTTTTTGTCGGCAATCATTAAAGCCTCAGCTGGCAATTCACGCTTAATGCCGTCTAGAGTAATAAACTCCTCATTAGCTTGGGCGGTTTTAACTTCAATCTGCTCTCCTTCCAATTGCCTTAAATCAAAAGCATGCAAAGGCTGCCCTAATTCATACATGACATAGTTAGTCACATCAACAATATTGTTAATAGAGCGGATACCAACGGCCTGTAGTTTAGTCTTCAGCCACCAAGGAGAAGATGACACCTTTACATTCTTAACTGCCACTCCCAGATAACGGAAGCACTTGGCTTTATCTTTTACATTAACTTTTAATTTAACTTCCTCTTTCTTTGGCTTAATCTCTGCTAATTCATAACTTTTGAACTTAGTGCTGTAAATAGCGGCTAATTCCCTAGCCAAGCCATATTGCCCCCAAAGATCTGGACGATGGTTAATGGACTTATTATCTATGTCAATAATAATATCGTTTAAATGCAAAGCTTCAGCTAGCGGCTGTCCAGTTTTTAATTTGAAATCAGAGAGGTCTAAAATTTCTTTTTCTGACTTAGCCGGAAAAAGGCTAGCTAAGCCAATTTCCTCGGAAGCGCAAATCATGCCCCGACTGACTACGCCACGAATCTTAGCTTCTTCCAAGACTACCAATTCTCCCTGGCCATGCCATTTAACCTTAGCACCGACTTTAGCTACCGCTACCAGCATGCCTTTAGATAAATTGCTGCCACCGCAGACAATCTGTTCTTCGGCATCTCCCAAATCAACTTGGCAAACCTGCAGCCTATCTGCCTGCGGATGCTTGGTTAATTCCTTAATCTTACCTACTACTATACCTGTTAAAGCAGCAGACTGGTCAATTACCTCCTCCACTTCTACCGTGGACATGGTAAAATCCAAAGCTAGTTGCTTAGGCGTCAAATCTTTGGGTAATTTTACCCACTGTTTAATCCAATCTAGAGATAAATACATAAATTAGTTAAAAAATTATAAAATTTAAATAAAAACTAAAGATATCCTTTTCTTCTAAAATAATATTTTATGCCATCATAACCAATTGTATAAGATAAAAATACAAAAAATACAACCCAATCATTATATAAGTATGAATAAATAAATGTTGGTATCGGATAATACCACATGACCTGATCATAAATTAAATGTAATCTGTTTTTATTTTTTATTGAATCGCCAATCCAGTCTCTTAATCCCCCGAATATTAAAAAAGTGATATAAAATATAAAAAATTTAATGGGTAAAAAAGTGGCGGTTAATAAAAAAGTTAATATAATAATAGAGCTAGCAATCTGATGATTCAAATAGTCTAATCTGTTTCTAATAATAAAAGCTAAATTCATTGCCAAAATAATATTAGCTAAATCATTGTTGCCAATAACTAATAGACTACCAAAAACACCCCAAATAAAACCAAAAATTATCGCACTACCTTTAAATAATTTTAAACCGTGCTCATCTAACAAATCTGCAATTTTCATGGTCAAACCATAAAAGAGACCATAAGTTACCATTAAAATTGGTGATAATAAACCTAGCATAATTATTTTATAATCCTACTAATATCCCTCGCTTTAATCTTACTTAGAGCTTTTTCAAGCCAAATTGAATATTTATATTTATTATTTATGATGTCCTTTTTTAAAAATCCTAAAGGAACCCACTTATATTTCATTACTTCCGCTTTATTTAGATTGGGTTTGCCGTTAAATTTACCAATAAACACACAATCATATTCATTTTCAATTAAACCATTTTTAAAACCAGCATTATAAATAAAGCAAAAAAGTTTCTTTAATCTACAATTAATGCCCATTTCTTCTCGTAGTCTCCTATATGCTCCCTGAAGAAAGGTTTCTCCTGGCCTTGGATGACCACAAACAGTATTGGACCACAGTAGTGGAGAATGGTATTTATTTTTTGCCCTTTGTTGTAAAAGAATTTCCTTTTTGTTATTGAATATAAAAATGGAAAAAGCTCTATGTAAACTACCTTCCTTATGAATTTTTATTTTCTCTCCAACACCAGTTTTTCTATTTCTCTTATCTATCAATACCAATAATTCCCTTTTCATAAAAATTTCAAAATTCTAGAACTGTCTTAAGAATCTTAAATCCCCGGAAGCTAATAATCTAATATCGTTAATCTTATACTTCATCATTACCAAACGGGTTAAACCTAAGCCAAAAGCAAAGCCGGAATAAATTTTAGGATCTACCCCACCATTCTCCAATACTTTAGGATGCACCATGCCGCAAGGCATCAATTCCACCCAGCCAGACTGCTTGCAGACTGAACAGCCAGTACCGTTGCAAACCAAGCACTTAATATCCAATTCAAAGCCCGGTTCCACAAAAGGAAAAAAGCCGGGGCGCAGACGCACATCCACTTCACTCATAAAGACGCCGGATAATAATACCTTCATGGTAGCAATTAAATTGCTAATAGTGATATTCTTATCTACCATCAAGCCTTCTAATTGGTAAAAAGTATGCTCATGGGAAGCATCAGTCGCCTCATAGCGGAAAACCCGGCCGGGAAAAATACCCCGGAAAGGCGCACCGTACTTTTCCAGCATCCGCACTTGCAGATTGGAAGTCTGCGTACGCAATAAATTGCCGTCATTAAGCCAGAAAGTATCCTGCGTATCCCGCGCCGGATGATCTGGTGGAATATTCAAAGCAGTAAAATTGTAATAATCAGATTCTAGTTGCGGACCGTCATAGACGCCGAAGCCTAATTGGGCGAAAATCTCTTCCACTTCCCGCTGTACTTGCGTAGAAGGATGCCAATGGCCAACTGGTTCCTGTTTACCGGGCAAGGTTGGGTCAAACTGCAGAGTTGGAGATTTCCGATGCAAAAAAATGCTTTTAGTCTGGCTAAACACTTCCTCTACCTCATTCTTAATGTCATTAGCTAATTTACCGAGTTTCGGTCTTTCTGCTTCTGTTAAATCTTTCAAACTCTTCAAGATGTCTGTAAATTCACCTTTGCGTCCCAAATACTTAGTGCGCAATTTTTCCAAGCTTTCCGAATTCTTCACGGCTTTTACTTCCCGGACTATCCGGTTCTTTATTTCTTGCAATTTCTTTTCCATAAAATATTAAAATTCATTTTTATTCTGTCGGAAAGTTAAAAAGATAAACTCCAGCATAGTAGCTGCCAGAATGATTAAAACAATATTCCACCAGGTTAATAATCTAGCTGACTGCAGCAGGAGGGCAATAACCAGCACCAGAGAGAAGATAATTGCCTGGCGGAAGGACTCCCTGACTAAATGGTAAGATAATTCCTTTTTGCGCAAAAAAATCTTCCGCAGCCAATAGCCTAATAAGCTTAAGGTTCCTAAGACGCTTAAACCAAAGCTGAAATAAAAGAAAGCCATTACCAGCCAGCTAGCCTGATTGGGATCAAAGCTATTGACTACCAAAAAAAAGCTGAGCCAGGCAATAATCGTGGCTGCTATCATAAAAAGATTGTAAGTTTTTAGCTGCATTGCAGTATTAAATATACTAAAAAATGAGTAAAAAATCAACAGAGTTTATTAAGTTAAAAACTGCCAATCAATAATCACTGGGGCTGAAAATTTATCATTTACTTCCTGGATCAACTGGCTTTTTCTCTGCTGCAAATCCGGCAAGGCTTCATCATATAAAACAGCAATAGTCACTATTTTATTCTTCAGATAAACAGCCTGTAAGCCAGTCTGCCACTGTGGCCAGAGCTTAGCCAGTAATTTATTAGCCTCAGCTAAAACCAAGCCTTCCTGTGCCTGCTGGTAAACCTTCTGCTGGCCGAATTTCTGCTGGATTAAATCCTTGAATTGATCCATGTTAATTGGCACTTAACTTAGCAAACGGACAGATTTTGTTATAATCGCAAGTACCGCAGACATGACCTGGCGTAGCAGTAAAATCTCCAGATAAGATCTTAGCAATCATTTCCAGAATCCATTCTTTGGTTTTATCTATTTCCTTTGGCGTGCCGACAAAAGATACTGGAGAATTATTATTAAGGTAATAAAAAGTCAAATTGCTGATTTTAGTCTGGAATACTTCTTCCGCAGCAATCTGGTAAATCAATAGCTGTTTCTTATCTTCCCAGGCAATTTTCTCATCCTTAGCAGTACCGGTTTTGTAATCTATAATCTGCCAATCTCCGGCAGCATTAACATCCACTCGGTCAAACACTCCTCTTAAAGTATGTTCCTTGATTTTCAAATTAAAACCTTTTTCCAAGAATAAAGGCACCGGCCAATTATGCTGGTAAGTAGTATAATATTCCTTAAGAATCTTTTCTCCTTCTGCTCGATATCTTTCTTTTTCTTCCGCGGAATTATACCAATCGTCAATCCAGGACTCCTGGTAAAACTGCAGCAGCTCTTTAAGGCTGGGTGAAGATTTTTTATCAGCTTTATTTTGGTCAAACAAAGCCTGCTGTTGCACTTGCTGACGATTAATTATTTCCTGGAAGAATTTATAAAGCGTGCTGTGCATGGTTTTACCGAAACTGAATTGCGCCTTGCCCTTGGTGTGTAATTTTATGACATGAGCGTAATAATACTGGCGGGGACAGGTTTCATAAGCCTTAAGCTGGGAAAAAGAGAAAGTTTTAGGCAAAGGATACTTAGCCGGCAATTTCTTCTGTTCTACTGCCGTTGGTTCAGCTATGGCTTTGGCCGGAATTTCCTGAGAGGCAATGTTCACCTCTTCCAAGAAACGGGAAGGCTTTTTATCTCGAGAGCCGCCATAATCTTTAGCCCAAGTCAGATAAACCGCCCGCTTAGCGCGAGTTAAACCCACATAAAACAAACGGCGCTCTTCCTGCAAGTGAGCATCACCCGAGGGCAATTGTTCTTTAATAAACTGCTCGGGCAATTCTATGGGATCACGGCGTTCGGTACTGGGAAAACGCAATTGCACTAAATTGGTAATAAAGACATAAGAAAATTCCAAGCCCTTAGCGCCATGCACAGTCATGATCTTAATAGCATCAGGTCCCGCTTCCGTATCTTGCTCCAAAGCACCCTGTTCACCAGCTTCTAACTCCATATCAATCACTGCTAAGAAACTACGGACCGAAGTTTCAATAGCCTCCTCTTCCCAATTCCTCATCTTGCGGAAAAACTGGTTTAAAAAACCTAATTGCTCTTTATTGTACTGCGTGTCTTCTAAAGTTAATAATTGCAGATAGCCACTCTCTTCCAGCCAGGCATAAATTACCTGGGTAGCAGATTTCTGCTTAGCTAATTCCGTATGCTTATTTAATAAATCAACAAAGGATTTGATCAAACGCTGTTGGCCTAAGTCCAAATTTATTTCTCCCTGGTAATGCTGTAGAGAATAATACAGACTCCAGCTTTTCTTATTCGCCAAATGATTAAGATCAATTAAAGTCTTGTCGCTAAGATTGGTAATTGGCAGATTAAGAATCCTGAACAAGGATGCCGACTCATGATAATTATCTAACAGTTTAAGGTAAGCAACGATATCTAAGACAATGTCCTGAGTATACAATCCGCGGGAAGCCATAAATTGATGAGGTAAGCCGGCTTTGCGCAACATACTTACAAAGCCCTGCGCCTGATCATTAGCCCGCACCAAAATAGCAAAATCCGACCACAATGAATCTTTATTCTTTTTCTTCAAATCCACTATCTTGTTAATAATCCCATCAATTTCAGAATTCTTGTCGGCAAAAGACAGAACTTTTATCTCCCCTTCTTCTTTAGTGTGACTGATTAATTTCTTATTCAGCTTCTTTTTTCCTGACTTTAATCTGGCTTCCAGGCGATCAGGATTATTCAGCTGGATAAAATTGTAAGCAGTATCCAGAATCTTCTGTCCGGAACGGTAATTATCTGTTAAGAATATTTCCTTAAGCTTGGGCTTGTTTTTTCCGTAATCTTTCTGGAAGCTCAAGATATTGGAAATAGCTGCGCCCCGGAATTTGTAAATCGCCTGGTCATCATCACCGACTACCATCAGGTTATTATTGGGAGCAGCCAGTAATTTAATTAATTCATACTGCGCCCAGTTAGTATCCTGGAATTCATCCACTAAAATATATTTAAACTGCTCGCGGAATTTAGCCAAGACTTTAGGCCTGGTCTGAAACAAGCGCAGAGTGTAATTTATCATATCGCCAAAATCCATGGCGTTCTTGTCCAAAAGCAACTGCTGGTAAATATGGTAAGCATCTGCCACTTCCTTAGCTCGGGCAATTTCCTGCTTGATATCTTCCCGGTCACCAGCTTGGTCAGAGTCCAACTGTAAATTCTCAGCATAAGCTAAATAATCCTCCGGGTAAACCACCTCATCCTTGCAGCGGGAAAAATGGCTCAATAGCGCATGAATGAATTTAGTCGGATTGCCCAATGGCCGGTAATAATCTAAATTGAATTTCTCCAAATTCTGCCGGACCAGCAGCCAGGCTCCGGTTTTGTCTAAGACTTTAAAATCGGAAGGTAAGCCAATATCCAGAGCATAGTCTTTAAGGATCTTTTCGCAGAAGCCATGAAAAGTATGTATCCATAATTCCGCATAGCCTAGTGGTAGTAATTTATCTACTCTTTCTGCCATTTCAGCAGCGGCTTTTTCCGTAAAAGTGACAGCGAGAATCTCTTCTGGCTTAGCTTCCTTAGTTTCAATTAAATAAGCTATACGCTGGGTAATTACCGTGGTCTTACCAGTACCAGCCCCGGCAATAATAATCGCGGGACCAGATAAATGAGTAACCGCCTGCTTTTGGGCAGTATTTAGCTTATTTAAATCTAATGACATGACTATATTTTAACCAAAAAAGTCAAGAAAAGCAAAGCCAATAAATATTGACAAAATACCATGATTTATATAAAATTTAGGCCATTGAGTTCTTACATTTTACAATCGAGGTGAAACATGTTGAGTGGAATTGTCTCTTTCTGGATCCTAATGATTATCTTTGGCATGATTATGATCGGCCAGCAATTATGGAAAATAGGTAAAAGCATCTTGCCTACAGAAATCCTGCGCAAGCAACATGCTTTCATTGCTGCTAAACTGCTTTGGCTGGCTATGGCCATTTTCTTCTGCTTCGAAGCAGTGAATCTTTATGAGAATCGCCTCTTCAGTATCCGCGAGTTTTTGACACTGTCCATCATCTCCCTGGTTCTGGTAGCACTACAAGTGCAGGCCAATAAGCAGAGACTTGATCTCTACAACAGCGGCCGGCTGCAATAAAAAACGCCCGTCAAAATTTCAGCAAATGAAATCTTGGCGGGCGTATTTCTTTATCTTACTCCAAGGAAGCATCAATACGGTGCTTCTTATGTTTTCTGACTACTCTTAATCTGGCTAATTCCTTTTCAATCTGCGCCGTCAGGAAAGCAAACTCTTCCTTATTCAAAATCTGGTTATTCAGAATCTCCTGCGCTCGCTGCTTGGCTTCTTCTGCGCGCTGCTCGTCAATTTCCGCTACATGCTCAGCTGTATCTGCCAAGATAATTACCTGGCCGGGCAGCACTTCCACTAAGCCGGAAGAAACTACCATTAAATTCTCTTCCTGATCATTAAAGCGGGCAATAACTTCTCCGGGCGACAGCCGACTAACCAAGGGCACATGGCCGGGCAAAATAGTAATCTGTCCCTCAACCGTGGAAACTGAAACCTGACTAACTGGCTTGGACAGTAAGACTTTTTCCGGAGTAACTATTTTAAGCAATAACTCTGACATTATTTAACTTCGTCAATTGATCCTTTCATGTAAAAAGACTGTTCGTTTTTACCATCATGCTTACCTTCTAGAATTTCCTTGAAACCGCGGATGGTTTCTGCTAGCGAAACATATTTGCCGGCAGTGCCGGTAAAAGTTTCCGCCACAAAAAACGGTTGGGACAAAAACTTTTGAATCTTACGCGCTCGTGACACGGTAATCTTATCCTCTTCAGTCAATTCATCCATACCTAAAATGGCAATAATATCCTGCAAGTCCTTGTAGCGCTGCAGTACTTTCTGCACACCCCGGGCAGTCTGGTAGTGTTCTTCACCGACTACTTCCGGATCCAAGATAACTGAAGTGGAGTCCAATGGATCTACCGCCGGATAAATGCCTAATTCCGATAAGCTGCGGGACAAAACCACAGTGGAATCCAAATGACCAAAAGTAGTAGCCGGAGCCGGATCAGTAAGGTCATCAGCCGGCACATAAACTGCCTGCACCGAAGTAATGGAACCTTTGTCAGTAGAGGTAATGCGCTCCTGTAATTCTCCCATTTCCGTAGCCAGCGTCGGCTGGTAACCGACTGCTGAAGGCAAGCGCCCCAATAGGGTGGAAACTTCCGAACCAGCTTGAGTAAAACGGAAGATGTTATCAATAAAAAGCAAAACATCCTTACCTTCTTCGTCGCGGAAGTATTCTGCCATTGATAAGCCAGTCAAAGCAATACGTTGGCGCGCTCCCGGCGGTTCATTCATCTGACCAAATACTAAAGTGGTATTCTGCAAGACTCCGGAGTCCTTCATTTCATGGTAAAGATCATTACCTTCTCTGGTGCGCTCGCCAACACCAGCAAAAACGGAAAAGCCTCCGTGTTCAGCCGCGATGTTGCGGATTAATTCCTGAATGACTACAGTCTTGCCAACGCCGGCACCACCGAACAAACCCACTTTACCACCTTTGGTAAACGGACAGATTAAATCAATAACCTTAATGCCGGTTTCAAAAATTTCTGTCTTATTGGACTGCTCAACGAATTTTGGCGCTGGCCGGTGAATAGGAAATTTCTGCTTAGTTTTTACTTCCTGCTCCAAGCCGTCAATAGTCTTACCTAAAACATTAAACATGCGTCCTAGTGTTTCTTTGCCCACTGGCACGGAAATTGGGGCTTGGGTATTAACTACCGCCAAACCTCTGGCTAAGCCGTCTGTGGTGTCCATTGCCACTGCTCTGACTATCTGATCGCCTAAATGACGCTGCACTTCCAGCACTACCTCCCGCTCACCGACTTTTACTGTCAAAGCCTGATTGATCTCCGGCAAGTTGTCCGCAAAATAAACATCAACTACCGGCCCGATGATCTGTTTAATAATTCCTTTGTTTTCCATAATTTTCTCTTATACTTTTCAAATTTAATTTAAAGCGGCAGTGCCGGCTGAAATTTCTGCTAATTCGGAAGTAATACCAGCTTGTCGCGCCTGGTTATAGGCTAAAGTAAGTTCTTGCAGCATTTCTTCCGCTGCTTCCGAAGCATTGCGCATGGCAAACATCCGAGCTGAATGCTCCGATGCTTCAGACTCCAATACTGCCTGGTAGATCTGCATTTCCAATAACCGCGGTAAAAAATAATCCAGCACTTCCACTTTGCCCGGTTCAAAAACAAAATCACTCATCCGGCTGGTATCTACCTTATCTACTTCTTCTTTTTTCTCATGGTTAATATGCCCTAAGCGCTCATCTATTTCCTGGACAATAGGCAATAACTGCTTGATATGCGGCACTTGCTTCAAGGGCGACATAAAATCTGTATAAGCCACAAAGACCTTTTGGTATTTCTTAGACTGCCATTCCTTAGTAACCAAACGGGCTAAGGGAAAAATAGAACGCAGATTTTCCGTAATATCTTCCTTGGCAAAATCCGCTACTAAATTTAAGGTATAACGACTGACTTCTTCCCGACCCTTAACGCCAAAAGTAATAACGTCAGTATCCTGCGCTTCCGGGTGATGCAATTTAATGGAATCAATTAGCTTCTGGGCTAATTGCGCATTAAAGCTGCCGCATAAACCGCGATTAGTTGAAATTAAAATAACCAAAACTTTCTTGACGGGCATTACTTGCTGGAAAAAGAGATGCTGCTCGGCATCGATTTTCTTTACCAAACGCAAAACTGTTTCCCAGCTTAAGTCAGAATAAGACCGGGAAGCTAAAACTTTAGCTACGGCTTTGCGCATTTTAGCTGCGGAAACCAATTCCATCGCCTTGGTAATCTTATTAGTATTTTTGATGGAACGAATTCTTCTTTTGATGTCGCGACTAGCTTGTCCCATTATTGCTCTTTAACTATTTTATAATCCAGACTATCTAATAAATCTGCTAGTAATTTTTTTAATTTTTCTTCATTGGCCTCATCAAGAATACCAGTATTGCTAATACCTTCTAATATCTCTTTGCCAGCGCTGTCTAAACGGTCAAATAAGCGGCTTTCAAAATCGGCAATTTTATCAACCGGAATTTGGTCGGTAAAACCGTTAGTAATAGCATAAAGAATAGCCACCTGCTTGGATTGAGCTATAGGCTTAAACTGCGGCTGTTTCAAGACTTCTGTAATCCGCGCTCCTCTGTCCAATTGTCGTCTAGTCGCTTCATCTAAATCCGAACCGAATTGAGCAAAAGCTTCTAATTCACGATACTGCGCCAATTCCAATTTCAATTTGCCGGCCACCTTCTTCATAGCTTTTATTTGTGCTGCTGAACCAACGCGGGAAACGGATAATCCGGCATTTAGCGCTGGACGAACGCCTTTGTAGAATAAATCTGTTTCTAAAAAGATCTGTCCGTCAGTAATGGAAATAACATTAGTAGGGATATAGGCGGAAATATCTCCTGCTTGTGTTTCAATAATCGGCAAAGCAGTCAAAGAACCGCCACCATAATCTTTATTCAATTTAGCCGCGCGTTCCAATAAGCGAGAGTGCAGATAAAAAACATCTCCGGGATAAGCTTCTCGTCCGGGAGGACGGCGCAATAGTAAAGATAATTGGCGGTAAGCTACTGCATGCTTAGACAAATCATCATAAACCACCAAAACATCCTTGCCTTGATCCATGAAGTATTCGCCAATTGCCACACCGGCATAAGGCGCGATATATGACAAGGAGGCGGATTCTGAAGCACCAGCTAAAACTACCGTAGTATAATCCATCGCTCCCATTTCCTTAAGCTTAGCAACAATTCTGGCTACTTTGGACTCTTTCTGGCCAATCGCTACATAAATGCAAATAACATCCTTGCCTTTTTGGTTAATAATCGTATCAATAGCTAAAGCGGTTTTGCCGGTTTGCCGGTCTCCGATGATCAGCTCGCGCTGGCCGCGGCCAATCGGAATAATAGCGTCAATAACTTTAATACCAGTGGCCAGTGGCTGAGTGACTGACTGGCGGGTAATAACGCCGGGTGCAATCTTTTCCACTGGATAAGATTTAGCTGTTTTAATCTCTCCTTGTCCGTCTAAGGGCTCACCTAAAGGATTAATTACTCGGCCAATAATCTGCTCGCCAACTGGCACTTCCAAAATTCTTTTAGTACGGTAAACCTTATCTCCTTCTCGCAAGGCTTGGTAATCACCAAAGATAATTACACCGATGGAAAACTCTTCTAAGTTCAAAGCTACGCCGTAGATCTTCTGACCGTCTTTGGTTACTAATTCCACCATTTCTGACATCATTAAGTCAGACAAGCCGGAAACCCGGGCAATACCATCGCCGATTTCCATCACTTCACCGACCGTCTCCTCCTGGGCTGAAGCTTGCCAATCTGCTAACTGCTTCTTTAAACTTTCCACTAAATATTGGTAGGACATGTTATTTATTTAACTAATTAATTGTTTCTTTAAATTATTCAGCTGACGCCTTAATGATAAATCTATTAATTTATCATTAAAGCTAATTACTGCTCCGCCGAGTAAATTAGCTTCAACCTTGTTTTCTGCCTTTACTTTCTTCTGCAAACGCTGCTCTAAAAAATCCACTAGTATCTTTTCCACTGTATTGGACAATTTATGCCGCGAAGATATTTTTACTTTAATCACTCCCTGATCTGCTTCTTGTAGTTTCTCTATTTCCTTAATTACTTTAGGCAATAAGTGAAACAAGCGGCGATGCTGAAGATAAGTTAGAAAATTATCTACCGCCTCTCTCTTGCCCTGTTTGACTGACAAATCATACAAAGCTTGCGCTAAAATTTTAACCTGGTCTTTTTTCATTATTTCTTCTGTTGTAAATCCTGGACAATTTTTTCCACATATTTCTGGTCAAGCTTATCATCCAGCTTATTAACAAATATTTTCTCTAAAGCAGTAACTACCGTCTGTACAATATCCTGCTTAGCTTGAGAAAGCATCAGTTCTTTTTCGCTGTTCAAACGTTGCTTAGATTCATCAATAATCTTTTTCACTTCTACGCGAGTCTTTTCCAAAGCTGCTTGCTGGTTTTTCTCTGCCTGAACTTTTGCCAACTGCAAAATTTCATCCGCTTCCTGATGAGCCTGCTTTAATCTGGCTTTGAATTCCGTTTCCGCATTGCGCAAATGCTCAGCAGATTTCTTAGCGTCTTCCAAACCTTTGGCAATCTCCTGATTACGCTCAGCCATGGCTTTGCTTAATGGCTTAATGGCAAATTGCCATAGCACTACAACCACAATAGCAAAATTAACCAATTGCGCTAACAACAGTTTCCAATCTACGCCGAATAAACCTAAAATTTCCATAATTTAACAGCTTAATCCTCCGTCTCCCGTTAAGCCTTAACGGAGCGGAGTCAAAACTGTTAAATCTACTTAATGCTGAAAGCGATGATTAAAGCGTAAATAGCTACCGCTTCGGCAAAAGCGGAAACTAACAGCATCGGCACTAAGATTTTACCAGCTGCTTCCGGGTTGCGACCAATGGCTTCCATGGCTTTGGCTCCGATGAAACCAATACCTAAAGCTGGTCCCAAGCTGCCGCCGGCAATCGCGATGGCTTTGGCTAAAACAACATAATCCATAATGTTTGTATTATTCAATGATTAGTGTCTGGATTAATAATCCAAACAGCAATCATCAAATTAATGCTCGTGGCTGGTGGTGGCCACGGTAAAATAAACCAAAGTAAGTACGGAGAAAATCAGAGCCTGAATCACTCCCACTAATAATTCCAAGAACATAAAAGGCAAAGGCAAGACAAAGGCGAAAATAGCCGCCATAGAAGCTAATAATACTTCACCGGCAAAGACATTGCCGAAAAGCCGAAGGGATAAGGATAATACCTTGGCAATTTCCGAAATGATTTCAATTAAACCGACAAAAAAATGGATGGGGTTAACTAATAAAGACATGGGATCTTTTTTTACTTCTTTGGGAATAGCTAAAAAAGATTTAATATTGACGAATTTATTAAAATAATTCCAAGCACCGACACTGATTACCCCTAAAACATTAGCCGCTAAAACGGCAAAAATTCCCAAAGCTAAAGTAGTATTTAAATCAGCAGTAGCTCCCCTGAATAAATGATGGTGGTTGAAGCTAATAGAACCGATACCGGGTAATAATCCGATTAAATTATTAATTAAGATAAAAACAAAAATGCCGAAAATCACCGGAAAGATCTTGCGGCTCTTCTCTCTGTCTCCGGTCACCAGGTCCATAGTATTCAAAGCGCCATCGACTATCATCTCCACGGCACCAATAAACTTACCAGGCACTTTTTTAATTGAACGGGCAATTATCCAGGCTAAAACAATAATTAAAAAAACCGCCAGCCAAGAAGTCAGCAGTGAATTAGTAATAGTAAAATTTCCCAAATGAAAAACTGGTTCAGCGTATAAGGTAATTTCATGGCCGCCTTCTTCTACTGCCTGTTCTGTAGCGTGCTCTTCAGCGGTAGTGACCACTTCTTCGTTATTATGATTAATTATTTGCTCCGTTGCCATCAATTTGTTTTGATTCTTTTTTATCTTCTAAATTTTTATTTTCTACTTGAGCCAAATATCTCTTGCCGGTTAAAGCCAAGCCAATGCAGGAGATTATGAAAGCCAAACCAGTTAAGCTTAAGAAATACAAATTGCCAGTCTGCTGTTTCTCATCCAGCCATTGTCCGGCAAATAAAGCGGCAACTACCGGCACGGCAATCCAACCACTCATTTCCACTGAAGCTTTAATAAATTCCGCTAGCCATTTTTTATCCTGCTTTGATTCTTCTTTCATAAATGCCAATAAAAATCGCCGCGACCTTAAAAGGTGCGACGACATTATATACTTTTACTGCGAATAAGTCAATATATTTTTTAGCTTTTCTTTACAAAATTACTCAATTATGGTGTATTCCAATCCTTGGGGAGTAATTTTACTATAGGCCAGAATAATTTCTAAACCTTCCGGTAGGGAAGTAATTAATAATTCTCTAGCTTTTTGCAGATCCTGGCGGCATTTAGTCTCTCTGTCTGCTAAACTACCCACTGTCTTTTCCTGATCACAGTCTAATTGCCAAAGTAAAACTAATTTCTTAATACCATGCAGATTCCGGCTAATAGTCACTAAGTATTCAATAAATTCTTTCTTAAAACCGTTATCCTTCAGGATTTCCCGACCGCCTCCTGGCCAGCTGTATAGATCAAAATTAGCAAAACCCAATTCTTTAGTCACAAATTCCTGGTCGGAATTACGCCAGCGCCAATCTACACAGCGTAAAACGGCTGCCGGACATATACTCCCTTCATCTTCAATAGGGGCCACAAAAGTCATATATTTCGCTTAATTTATTAATCTTAAGGTGCCTCTATCTAAGCAAAAAACACCCCGTTAGTCAAGGGTATTTTAAAATATATTTTTATTCTTCTCCTGCTCCTAATTTTGGCTTATCTACCTCTGACAATTCAAATTCCCCGCCTTTACCGGCAATCTTATACACATCCCTGTCAATTTGCTTAAAAGCTTTGTCAGAGAAATTGTAAGTATTAACTGTGGTAGCTAATTGGCTGCCAAGTTTCTTATGGTATTCCTGGTAAGCATTTAAGTGCTTGTTTAATTTCTCTACATTAGCCCTAATCTCCTTAGCTGACTCCTCAATCTGCAAAGCTCTTAATCCTTCCAGCACTGTCTGCAAATAAGCGGCAAAAGTGGTTGGAGAAACAATAATTACTTTCTTCTCATTAAAAGCATATTCAATTAGCGATCTGGTATTAACCTTAACCGCTCCTACTTCATTTATCAGTAAATCATAGTATATGCCTTCAGCGGGAATAAACATAAAAGCAAATTCCAGAGTTTTTTCAGCGGGACGGATATATTTGGAAGTTTCGTCAATTCTTTTCTTCAAATCATTCTTAAATTCTTTCTCCCAGGCTATTTTCTTGTCTTCATTAACTTCATCAATAATTCTCCGGTAATTCTCTAGCGAAAACTTAGCATCAATGGGCAATAGCCTGTCTTTAATCTTTACCACGGCATCTACTGCTTCCCCGTTCTTAAAATGATACTGCATTTCATAGGCTTGCGGCGGCAGGACATTGCCTAAAATAAGTTCTAAGCTGGCTTCGCCTAATGCTCCCCGATTCTTGGAATTAGTTAGCACTTTTTCCAAATTCTTCAGCTGATCGGTAAAGCTTACCACCTGCTTATTAGTTTCTTCCAGTTTCAATAATTTTTCATTGACATCTCTGGAGATTCTAGAAGTTTCCATGAACTGATCCTGCAACATCTTGCTGGAATGATGGGTGGTAGCGTCAATCTTCTGACTTAACTGCTTAGTCAATTCATTAATCTGATTCTGCAGCAACAATAAAGACTTATCGTCTTTGGCTTCTTTTTTCGGCTTCAGCAGCAAATAAATTACTATTGCTAAACCGATAATCACCAAAACTAATAATATTGTTGCTGACTGCATGTTATTTCAAATCAAATAATTTAATGGCATTAGCTGCGGTAATCTCAATAATTTCTGCCACGGAAGTATGCTTGACCTCTGCTAATTTCTCAGCTACGTGGTAGACAAAAGCCGGTTCATTGCGCTTACCTCTCTGAGGCACGGGAGATAAATAAGGAGCATCAGTTTCAATTAAAATCCGATCTAATGGCATCCAGCTCGCAATCTCTTCCACTACTTTTGTTTTATCAAAAGTCAGGATACCTGTAAAGCCTAGGTAAAAACCCAGTTCCACGAATTGCTTGGCTTCTGCTAAATTGCCGCCAAAACAATGGATAACTCCCCGCTTAAATCCAGCTTCCTTGAGAGTATGGTAAATATCCTGGTAAGCATTATTATCCTCACCATTTCTGCCATGGACAATTAAGGCTAAATTATTCTGCTGAGCCAAAGCAATATGCTGCTGAAAAATATTTTCTTGTCTTTCTCTGACTTCTTCCACTGACTTAGCGCCTTTAGCAAATTGCTCTGCTAAGTGGTAATAATCAAAACCAGTTTCACCTAAAGCTACTACTTTACCTGGATTGTTGTCAATTAACTGCTGGTAATCCACTGCTTTAAATTCCTCATCGTAAACATGAATTGGGTGTAAGCCAATACTGGCATAAAAATTATTATTCTCCTGAGCTAATTTTACCGCCCCCTGACTAGTAGCTAAAGCCGCCCCGACATTAATTAATCTCATGCCGGCAGCATGGCAGCGCTTAATTACTTCCTCGCGATCATCATTATACGCTTGGAAGTTTAAATGGCAGTGGGAATCAATTAACATTTAGAGTATGGACTTTAAGCTTTTAATTGCTTCCGGAATCAGGGGTTTGACAATTACGGCAACTGCTACTGCCAGATCAGCTAATTGGGAACTGGTTAAAGTCTGGTTGAAACTTTCACTTAAGGAAAAGATTGACATTAAGTAAATCAAGGCAGCCACTGCCAGTACTCCGCCAATAAAGCCAATAACTGCTCCCGCTAGCTTATTGGCTAAGTCAATAAAGGGAATGATATTAAAAATCTTGTTAATAATCCAGACAATGATGCTGAAAATAATATTGACGGCTAAGAAAATCGCCACAAAGGCAATAATATTAGCCAGCTGCAGATTATCCCAATGGAAAGCATTTGTCAGCCAAGAACCAAAAGCGGCCATAAAATGACTGCCGGCCCAGATGCCAACGACAATGCCCAAGAATCCGCCAATAGCTCCGACTAAGCCGGCGCGGAATCCTTTCCAGATAAAGAATAACAGGATAAGAATTATTAAATAATCTAACCAATTCATATTATTTTCGTTTAAATAATGGCTCTTTAGGTTTGCTAATTTTTTTAGCAGTTAAAATTTTAATGATCTTTTCTGAGATACTGGGCAGGAAAGGCTGCAAGCTTTTAGCGATGCTATACAGCTCTTCGCTAAACTCAGTCAATAACTTCTTCAGTTTACTGTGCTGGGCAGGATCTTTAGCTAATTCCCAAGGCTTGGTTTTGTCAATCTGCTCATTCAGTTTATGAATTGGCTCCCAAATCTTCAGTAAAGCTTCCCTAAATTGCAAATTGGAAATATCTTTATTTGCTGCCACTGTCCATTTAGCAGGCTTTAATGTCAATGCAAGCTTACCCTCTAAATACTGCTCCACCATATTAGTCACTCTATTCACTAAATTGCCCAAACCATTAACCAAGTCCGCATTATACTTAACGGTAAATTCACTGACTTTAATATCCGACTCATGACCGAAAGAAAACTGGGAAAGCAATAAATACTTAGTAGCTTCTGCTCCGTATTCTTTAACTAATTCATCAGGATGAATGACATTGCCTAAAGTCTTACTCATCTTCTTGCCATCAATGGTAAAGAAGCCATGAACTGCCAGCATTTTAGGCAAAGGCAAGCCTAAAGCCAATAAAATTGCCGGCCAGTACAAAGCATGGAATTTAATAATCTCCAAGCCTAAAAATTGGACATCAGCCGGCCAGAATTTTTTAAACTTTTCTCCCTGCGGATAATCTAAAGCCGTAATATAATTAGGCAGAGCATCTACCCAGACATAGGCTTTTTGGTTTTTATCCCAAGGCAAGTCTATGCCCCAAGGCACTGACTTAACTGAACGGGAAATGGAAAAATCCGGAATACCTTGCTTAATTAAGCCTAGCACTTCATTTTTCCTGGTGCTGGGAACTATTTTTAATTTATCCGCTTTAATCTGCTTGGCTATCTCCGGCAAAAACTTCTGCAAATTAAAAAACCAATTCTTTTCTTTGACTATTTCTGGAATACGGTTATGATCTGGGCATTTGCCGTCAATTAATTCGCTTTCGGAAATAAATTTTTCGCAGCCAATGCAATATAAACCTTCATAATCTGCTTCATATAAAACGCCTTTATCTTTGAGTTTAATTAGAATCTCCTGAACTATTTTTTGATGGCGCTTGTCTGTGGTACGGATAAAATCATCATAACCTATTTCTAAATTCTGCCAGGCATCTTTAAATTGCTGACTGACTTGATCAGTAAATGCTTGAGCAGTCAATTTCTGCTTAGCCGCAGACTCGGCTACCTTAGCGCCATGCTCATCAGTGCCGGTAAGAAAATACACATTATCCTTGCCATAAAGCTGGCGGTAATAGGCAGCTAAAACATCAGCTAAAACCGTAGTATAAGCATGCCCGATATGCGGAGCAGCATTAACATAATAAATAGGGGTAGTTAGATAAAACTTTTTCATTTGTTTACAATCACGACAAACTCTCCTTTAACTTGATCTTTGTTTTTATTTAATTGACTAAGAATATTTTGGGCGGTTCCCCGGTAAACAGTCTCAAACTGCTTGGTTAACTCCCGACCGACAATTAATTGCTTAGGGCTGTCTGCCAATTGCTCTAAAGCTTTATTAATCCGGTGGACAGATTCAAAAAAGATAACCGGAACTTTACTGTCTTTAATTTCTTTAATTAGAGTCTGTCTTCCTTTCTTATGAGGCAGGAAGCCTAAAAACAAAAAGTTATCCAGCGCAATGCCGGCTACGGAAATTAAAGCAGTTAAAGCTGAAACGCCAGGAATGGGAATGATTTTTGTTTCCGGCAATTCCTTCAAGACTAATTCAATTAACTTACCGCCAGGATCGGAAACACCCGGCGTGCCGGCATCAGTAATTAGCGCAAGGTCTTGGCCTTGCTGCAATAATCTTCTAATCTTTTGCCAATCGCCTACTTTACTGTGCTGATGCCAGACTAAAAGCTCAGTGTTAATCTGGTAATGGTCAAATAACTTTTTACTCACTCTTTTATCTTCGGCTAATACAAAATCTACAGCCTGCAAGACCTCCACTGCCCGATAAGTAATATCTGCCAAATTGCCAATTGGCGTAGCGACGATAAAAAGTTTAGACATTAAGCTAATTTATTTCTTTCTGCTCTCTGCTTATCCAGCAAATCTTCAACATAAACTGCTAAAGCAGTTACCACTGGAACCGCTAATAAAGCGCCGAGAGCACCGGCTAAGCGAGCACCGATTAAAATGCTTAAAATAACTACCAAGGGATTTAAGCCAACGACTTTGCCCATTACTTTAGGGACAATTAAATGATTCTCCGCCTGCTGGATTAAAACATAGAGAATAATGGTAAAGACCGCTAAGCTTGGCTTCTGCAAAAAGGCGAAAAAGACAGCTGGGATAGCAGATAGCGTTGGTCCTAAGTAAGGGATGATTTCAAAAATGCCGGCCACTAAAGCCAATAATAAAGCGTATTTTACTCCTAAAATAGTCAAGCCCAGATAAACCAAGAAAAAGACAATTAAGGAGAGAATAAGTTGTCCGCGCAGCCACCAGGCTAAGCGCTCCTGAATCCTTTTAACCAATTGCGTCACATAAGGCTGATGCTGGTCTGGCGTTAAGCTGCGGATAAATCTTTTCATGCCTTCTTCTTCCACCACCAGATAAAAAGTCATTACTAAGACGATAAAGAAGGAAACAACGCCGCCGAATAGGGAAATGATAAAGTTAAATATTCCGCTGGAAGCTTTGGATAAATTGCTAATTACTACGGACAAACCGCTGCTGGTCGGACGATGATCCGCCGTGCCAATCGCGCTTAAATTGCGCAAGCCTTCATCTACCTTCTGGTAGATCTGGGCAGTATTAGCATCGCGGGCAATGTCTAAGATCTGGTCCTTAACCGGTCCGGCTAAGCTATAGATAATAGTGGCGACCAAACCGATGAAGATAATATAAACGCCCAAAATGCTTAAAGCGCGAGGTATCTTTTTAGTCTGCAGCCAGTCTACCATTGGATCAAAAGCAGCAGAAAGTATAATTGCTACAAATAATAACACCAGCACGTCTTTGACCAGATAGACAAAGCCTAGTACTAATAGAATGACGATGACTCTGATCATTGATCCGGTAGAAATGGAAATATTTTTTAAATCCGGCATATATTTATAATTAACTTTTTAAGATTTTTAAAAATTCTTGCTTACTCTTAAACGGCCCGATAATAGCCAGATTGCTCTTTGGCCACTGGATCATTTGGCGGGCAAAGTCATTAACTTGCTTCAAGCTGATCTTATCTAATTCTTTCAATAGCTGTTCTAAGTCTTTAATGGGCTTGCCTAATAATTCCTGCCAGACAATAAAATTAAGATAAGTGTTGGCATGCTCTAAATTAAGAATCATCCTGCCCTTAATATTCTCCTTAGCCTTAAATAATTCATCCTTGGTTATTCCTTCAGTTTTAATCTTATTCAGTTCAGATTTAATTGCTGACAATGCTTCATATATTTTTAGCTTATTCAAACCGCTATGGATGTTGAAATTGCCAATATCCTCATAACCATCAGCATTAGCCCGGATAAAATAGCATAAGCCTTTGCGCTCCCTGATCTGGATAAATAGCCGGGAACTCATAGCACCACCCAAGATATTAGCCAATAACTGCTGGGTTAAAAATTTCTTATCTTTCTTACCAACTGACCGAAAGCCTAAAACCAACTGCACTTGCTCTAAATTACGGTTAAGAATGCTTACTTGCGGACCGGTTTGCTTAATACTGGCAATGGGTTGGATTCTTACTCTAGCTTGTTTTTTACCGACTGGGAAATATTTGTTAATTAGTTTCAAAGCTTGTGACTGATTGAACTTACCAGCTAAAGCAATAACCATATTGCCGGAATAATAATATTTCTTATGGTAATTATATAGAGTGTCTCTGGACACTTTGCGGATATTCTCCCGCGGACCAGCAATTAAGCGCCCTAAAGCAGTGTCATGATAAATTAAATTCTCAAAGACATCTTCCGCGTACATCAGAGGATTATCTTCATACATATTAATCTCTTCAATAATCACTCCCCGCTCCCGATCTATTTCTTTTTTGTCAAATTTGGAATTATGCAGCATATCTGACAGCATATCCATGGCTAAAACTAAATGCTTACTGTCAGCAGTAATGTAATATCCCGTATATTCTTTGCCAGTAAAAGCATTGTATTCGGCACCGACTGAATCTAATTCTTTAAAAATTGTAGTAGTGTCTGGACGACGGTCTGTACCTTTGAACATCAAGTGCTCAACAAAATGGGATACACCGTTAATAGCAGCACTTTCCTGGCGGCTGCCAACTTTATACATCACCTCAAAAGTGACAGCTTTGGTTTCATGCTTGGGAATTAAGATAATGACGCTACCGTCTTTTCTTACTATTTTTTTATACATTGATCAAAATTTAATACTACTTAACATCCCCTCATAAATACCGTCTATTTGATGATTGTCACCATTATCTGACAACTCTACAAATAACTCTCCTTTAGGAATAACTGTAATTGTATAAGAAGTAATCCCCGCAACATTTTTAAATTTCTTAGATTCAATACCATCAATATTTACGTTTTCTATTCCTCCAAGAGCATCCTTAAAGTAATCTGGTTTATTTGCACCATTAAAAAAGTCCTGCATACTAATCCTATCTGGATTCTGATAAATCACCCACTCAATATGAGGAGGACTTTCTGATATATCATCAAAGACAAAATCCTGGGGAGCGAAACCTACACTTTGATTATATTCTTTATAATGCCAATCTTCCGGGTATTTTATAGTCCAATTATTTAGTGGGTGAGTATAAATCTGCCAATTATCCAAATCTACTTTTAATTGTTTTTCTTTTTCATCTTGTAATTGTGAAATTTGCTCAGTTAATATTATCTTCTCCTGTTGCAGTTGACTGATTTGTGAATTTAAATTACCAACCTGCTCACTCAACCTCTGAATCTCTCCATCCTTTTCCTGTTGAATAGTATACTGCCAGGCATAGACTCCGCCACCTGCTACAATTAAAGTAATGATTATCGTTAAAATAACCCAGGCTCCGGTATGAGATTTGTGGCTGGTTAAAGTTGGATTGGTTTGTGGTGCATCCATATTTTTTAAATTACTCTTGGTAAGATTCCCAATCATCGCCGACTGAGACGCACTGATCTTTCATCTCATCCGGGAAATTGTAGTGAGCCAATAACTCGCAGGGTATTGCTCCATTGCCGGATAACACTATTTTCCACTTGCCCTCTATTACGGTAGCGAAGAAATAACCGCCAGCTACATCAGGATCAAAAGATAATTTAAATCCACCATAAACATGCTCTGGTGCATCTTTCTCTATATTCACCGTTAATTCACTGATATCTTCATTATATTTATTGACAAACAAATCACCAATAGCCGCAGTGATGTCGTCAATTTTCTTTTGCCTGTCCTTTTCTTCCTGAATTTCAGTTACTTGGGTATTTAATTCGCTATTCTGGTTCTGTAGCTGTCCCAGCTGTCCATTTAAATTGCTCACCTGCTGCTGCAAACGCTCTATTTCACCTTCTTTCTCCTGGGCTAACATATTCTGCCAAGTATAGATGCCGCCGGCAATAATAATTAAGATAATAACCATAACCAGAGCAGTTTTAGCGCCGCTGCTTTGAGGAGCGCGCACTGGTGTTGGTTCTGGATTTTTTGGTGCTGCTTTCATATTATTTTATTTTAATTTTTAAATTTATCTCTAAAGTAATCACTTAACTCATTAATATTCACATGATCCTGCTCCATGGTATCCCGGTCTCTGACTGTCACTTGGTTATTTTCTAAAGTAGCAAAATCTATGGTCACACAATAAGGAGTGCCAATTTCATCCTGCCGGCGATAGCGCTTGCCAATGCTGCCGGTTTCATCATATTGCAGGCGGTATTCCTTAACCAGCTGCTGGTAAGCCTCCAACGACTTCTTAGTCAAATCTTCTTTCTTAGATAAAGGCAGAATGGCAATTTTAATCGGAGCTAATTTCTTATGGAGCTTAAGAACAACTTCCACCTCCTTATTACTTTCCGTAGTAGTAGTCCGGCCTCCCTCTATTTCTGTATAGGCTTCCATTAAGAAAG
Organism: uncultured Gammaproteobacteria bacterium; assembly: GCA_964638415.1. Lineage (GTDB taxonomy): Bacteria > Patescibacteriota > Patescibacteriia > UBA1558 > GWA2-36-10 > CAZWYP01. Next base: position 46,622 of record CAZWYP010000002.1, on the reverse strand, counting down.
CTAGGGTTGTTCTGTCTGCTCCAGCGGAAGTTTCCAAAATATGCGGCAGATAATCCTGGTTATTCTCATCCTTAACTGACAATTTCTGTCCGGAATATTCCTGGTGACGGGATAAATCCCAAGTGCCACGATTATGGATGCCTTCTAATTCCTTAAAAGTCTCCTGTTCAGAAAAACTGAAATTATATTCAATATCCAAAGCTCTCTTAGCATAATGCGCTAATTCATTGGCATCATGCTCGCGGAAACGGAGATTCTGCTCATTCATCCCTAAATCCAAATACCACTGCCGGCGCCAAGCCTGCCAGTTGTCAAATAACTGGTCAATATCATTAGGATGGGTAAAATACTGCATTTCCATCTGTTCAAACTCCCGCATACGGAAAATAAAATTACCGGGCGTAATTTCATTACGGAAGGCCTTACCGATTTGAGCAATACCAAAAGGCATTTTCATTCTCAAAGAATCTTTAACATTGAGAAAATTAACATAAATGCCTTGAGCAGTTTCCGGTCGCAAGTAAATCTGATTAGCCTGTTCTTCTACCGGCCCGATAAAAGTCTTGAACATCAGATTAAATTGGCGGACATCAGTTAATTCACCGCCGCATTCCGGACACTTGATGTTTTTCATGTCCAAAGCTTTATCTGTACCAAAATTAGGCTTAATACCTTTAGCTTCCAATAGATGATCGGCTCGGAAACGGGATTTGCATTTCTTGCAATCTACCAGTGGATCAGTAAAACCGGCTAAATGGCCGGAAGCTTCCCAGATCTTAGGATGCATTAAAATACCAGAATCCAAACCTACTACATCCAAACGGGAAACCATAAAATCCCACCAAGCTTTTTTAACATTATTTTTTAATTCCACACCCAAGGGGCCGTAGTCATAAATAGAGCCCAAACCGCCATAAATTTCTGAAGACGGATAGATAAAACCCCGGCGCTTGGCCAGGTTGACTACTTTGTCAATTTTACGCAGATTTTCCATGAAAATTAATTTAACTAAAGATGTTTAACAACAAAATTATAATAAAATTGGGATAAAAAAGCAAGTTTTTATTACGACGCTAAACTCCTGTTTGCTGCCGCCATAGCGCCTGGTACAAGCCATTATTAGCCAGTAAATCTTCATGCTTGCCGGTTTCTGTTAGCTGCCCCTGGCTTAAGACATAAATCCGGTCCGCTTTAATAATTGTCGACAAACGATGGGCAATGCTGATGGTAATTAAATCCTGACGCTGCTTACTAATATCATGAATAGTGTCGGCAATTTCCTTTTCCGTCAATGAATCCAAGCTGGAAGTGGCTTCATCAAAGATCAAAAGCTCAGGCTGGCGTAAAAGCGCGCGGGCAATAGCCAAGCGCTGCCGCTCCCCGCCGGATAATTTAATGCCGTTCTCTCCAATCCTGGTATCCAAACCTGATTTAGCTCTGGCTAAAATGGCATTGGCCGCGGCTTGTTCCAAAACTTTCAGCAGCTCTTCATCGGTTGCTTCTGGTTTCACAAACAGCAGATTCTCTTTGATGGTCCCGGCAAACAGCTGTGTCTCTTGGGAAACAAAACCGATTTTCTTGCGCCAAGCCTGGTAATCCAGCTGGTCAGTCGGTATATCATTAAAATAAATCTTGCCATGCTGCGGATGGTAAAGACCCAAGATTAATTTCATCATCGTGCTCTTGCCGGAACCGGAAGGGCCGACAAAGGCTACTGCTTCCCCAGTCTTAATTTCCAAACTGATGTCTTTAACTGCGGGAACTTCTGCACTGTGATGCTGGAAGCTAACTTTATTAAAAACAATTTTCTGCAAATTATTCACTGCTTGCGGATTTACAGGCAAAGCTTCTACCGGCTGGTTGAGAATCTTCTGGTAATTTTCTAAGCTGGCCTTAGCTTCATGATATTTAATAATAATATTACCCAGCTCAAAAATGGGATTAAAGACAAAGAAAGAATAAAACATCAAAGTTAAAACATTACCTAAGCTAATAAATCCTTGGTAAGCAAAAAACAGCAGGGAGAAAATAAGGACAGCCCGCAGGAAATTAATCATAGTGCCTTGCAAAAAGCTTAGCAAACGTATTACTTTAATCTTCTTAATCTCTAAAGCCAGAATATCGTCAGTCACTTTATTCAAACGGCCAATTTCTTGGCTATCCAGCCCTAAAGACTTTACCAATTCCACATTCCGCAAAGTCTCCGTAGTAGAGCCGGCTAATTCATTGCTTTGGGCAAAAATTTCTTTCTGCACCTTGGTAATTCTTTTGCCTAAAAAGTAGCTGGTCAGACCGACAACGGGACCGGTAATTAGATACAATAAGCCAATAGCCCAATACACGTAAAAAGCATAACCGATGACTAATAGTAAAGTAATGCTGGATAAATAAATCTTGCCGATAAAGTCATTAATAATCTGCCGGCTGTCTTCCCGAGCCCGCTGCAATTGCTCTAAAGTCCTGCCGGAAGACTGATCTTCAAAAATTTCATAGGGCAGACGCAAAGAATGTTTGACTCCTTTCTGATATAAATCAGCACCGACTTTTTCCGTGATATAGGAAGTAAAATATTCCTGGAAATTCTTGGCAATGCGGGATACTAAAGCTACTAAAATCCATAAGCCGATCAATAATAAAATGCCCTGCAGAAATTCCTGGTTGGATAATTCATTAGCCCGGCTGCCGTATTTATCAATTAATATTCCAATAATCGGCGGATCGATCAAGCTAAAGACCTGAGAAATAGTAGCTAAAACAATAGTCAAAACTAATGTCTTCTTGTACTTTTTAACATGCTCCCAAAGTAATTTCATAGTTATTTTAAATAAGTTTCTGCATTATATCTTAATTTTTAGAAAAAGAAAAACTCCGCCCATTCAGGACGAGCGGAGTTATTAGCTTGGCCAGCTAAGTAGACGAATTTGATGATCCTGACAATCTCTTCATTGCGGATCAGTCGGCAGAAATAAACGCCAGATAGCTGGTGACGGAGAACAGGGAACTTAAGGATATAAACGCCGGTTTGGCAAACCATTTCCTCCGAACTTTCCACCAAATCAGAGTTGGTGTCAAAAAAATCAAGGCGTACATCGCTGTTCTCTTCAGCGACAAAGAACCAAATTTCAGCCTGACCTGCCTCATCAAAATAAACTGACAAGTCGCTGGCTTCAGTCTCAGTTCCCTTTTGCTGCAATTCGGCAATGTATTCTCGCAGGCTTTCCTGCTGAAAATGTAACCAAATCACTTGGATAACCAATCTGCCAGCGCTGACGCCCAACCAAATCATCAGGAATACCAGCGCCAAAGACTGCAAAGAAAGCTTCTTCATCATCTTCTCCCATTTTAGATGAACAAAATTATCGTTATAATCTAATCTATAACTATTCTTTTGTCAATAATAAAACCCCTCTAGTAATAACTGGGGGGTATAAATATCAATACAAATTTAAGCCTATTATAGATATAAATTATTTTATCATTTTTAATGACCTAAAACAAATAAATATCGCTAATATAAATAAAATGATATCAACCACATTAAAAATTAAATTAACCATAAAAGCTCTTGAGCTTGTATAAGGAATAATAAAATTAACTAATAAATTAATAATCACTGTAAAAAAATAAATTACTGGGATGAATAGTAAGTATTTTGATATCTTTTTAATTAAAATATAAACTACAATTATTATAGATAAAACAAAAAATATCGTTTCCGCTAAATCTTTTAATAGTTGATAATTATCATAAAAATTTAAAAAGCTTATATTATCTAATAAAACTTCTCCAACGTAAGCATACAGAAAAAAATATAATGTATCATAGCCTAATAATATAATAAAAAATACTATAGATAAATAAATATATAATTTAACAAATTTATTTTTCATAATCTAAATTTTTAATTTTAAATCTACCCTTGATACTTCTCAGCTTTTTTCACTTTAATCTGACCGCCCACATCATAGATAACTATGTCCCGCCGGTTCAAGCTGCCCTGCAGCAAAAATCTAGCTAAAGCATCATCTACCCTATCCTGAATTACCCGCCGCAAAGGCCGGGCACCAAAGACCGGGTCAAAACCAGTTTGCGCCAATTCCGCCTGTGCTTCTTTGGTCACTTCCAAGAAAATACCCTTAGCTTCCAATCTTTTCTTTACTTTATTTAACAATAAGCCGGCAATCTGGAAAATCTCTTCCGGAGTCAAAGGACGGAAAACCACAATGCTGTCAAAACGATTGAGAAATTCCGGACGGAAATTATTTTTCAATTCATTATTAACCAATTGACTGGTGATGTCTTCAATATGGATATTATTCCTAATCTGGTCCTGGATAAACTGCGTGCCGGCATTGGAGGTGGCGACAATAATTAAATTGGTAAAATCTACGGTTCTACCTAAAGCATCAGTTAACCTGCCATCGTCCATTACCTGCAAAAAGATATTGAGAATATCCGGATGCGCTTTTTCTATTTCATCCAATAACAATAAAGCAAAGGGCTGGTGCCTGACTGCTTCGGTAAGCAATCCGGGCTTGCCGGCTTGAGTAGAGCCGATCAGCCTATCTAAGTTAGCCTGTGTCTGGTATTCCGACATATCCAAACGGATCATATTCTCTTCATTGCCGAAATATTTTTCCGCCACAGTCTTGGCTAATTCTGTTTTACCGACACCAGTGGGCCCTAAGAATAAGAAATTGGCAATGGGGCGCTTTTGGTCTCTTAACTCTGCCCGAGCGCGGCGCAAAGCATTAGCTACCTTCTTTACTGCTTCATCCTGTCCGACAATCCGCTGGTGGATCTCCTCTTCTAAATTCATCAGCTTGGAAGATTCTTTTTCCGAAACCTGAGTAAGCGGAATATCTGTTTTTTGGGAAATCAATTGAGCGACGTCTTCTGCTCTTACCAATCTATCCTGGCGCTTAGTCTTACCCACCACTAAAGCCACTTCTTCCATAATGCTTAAAGCTTTGCTGGGCAAAAACTGGTCAGGCAGATAACGGTCGGTTAAATCATAAATCTTTTCCAAAGCATTGTATGTAAAATAAATCTGATGCTTATTCTCCAGCCAGCCGACATGCGCCTCCATGATCTTAATGGATTGGTTTTTATCTGGCTCCTCTACTTTGACCTTGCTTAAAACTTCTCCCAATTCTTTGCCTTCCAAAGAAGCAATATACTCTTGGGGAGTGGTGCTGCCAATGACAATTAAGTTCTTCTGCCTTACTTCTGATGCTAAAACATGGGAAAGATCAATGGCTTCCGAGCCTTCCGAACCGACTCCGACTAAATGATGAATGTTTTCAATAAACAGAATAATGTTGCCGGAAATAGCAATCTCATTTAAAATCCGCAAGAATCTTTCTTCCAGCCTGCCTTCGCCGCCAGCTCCGGAAATTAATAAAGGAATAGACAAACTGACTAAACGCTTATCCTGCAAAAGCTCGGGCACGTCTTCGGCCATCATTTGGTTGGCCAAACCGTCAATAATATTCTCTTTACCAACTCCGCCCGGGCCAATTAAAACTACGGAAGCAAAATCACTTTCTATAATTCTAATTATTTCTTCTATTTCTTTTTCCCTGGCTACCGACAAAGGTAATTGGCCAGCCCTAGCTGCTCTGGTTAAATCCTGAGAATAGGCGTCTAAATTAGGGGTGGCAATGGCGGTATATGAACGATTAACATCACCCTTTGGTTTGAACATTGACCTAGTTCGGTAAAACCTGGCTCGATTACGCAAAATTAAATTAATTTTAATCCAGGCAATAACATTATCTATTTTGTCGTCGTCAATTTCAAATTCATAGAAGAAATCCTTAACATCATGGCTGATGCGAACCAAGCCGGCTAATAAGTCTATTTCTTCAATCCGCCGGACCTTGCGCTTAACCGCATGGTAATATGCGGTCAGTAAAACATCTTTCAATTCATCAGTTAATTCCGTCTTTTCCGTCATGGGCTTGGTTAAATTCTTGGCTACCAAGGTCTGTAAATTCTTATCTATAATCTGCTGCAAATTCTGCGAGCCAACGCCTAAGCGCGCTAATACTAAACGGATGTCTTTATCGTTCAAGAGGATAAACAATAGATGCCAGACAGTAACGGGCCAAACTCGCTTATAGCTGGCAAATAGCCAGGCTTTATCTAGGATACTCTCTGCTTCCTGGCTTAAACTTTCCGCAATATTATACTTGGTAAAAACATTAGAGTCTTTTAAGCGCTGCAAATTAATATTCTTCTTAATTCCGGGCAGCACTAGACGATAATACAGGAACATGTCAGCAATAACTAAAACTGCCAGCCATAAATTCTCCTGATGGGAAGATAACAGCCAATCCCAAAGATTCCTAGGATCAAACTGCACAGCGTTTAAAATCTTGTAAACCAAGCCAACGCTTAAAATCGCCCCGATGATTAAAACGCCATTAAGCACTAAGTCGCGCACTAATCTGGCTTCTCTGACAAAAATACTAGTTCGGCTAATTGGCTTCTCCCAGTAAATAAAATTATTATTGTCAAAATGAAAACGGGCTAAACCAAAACAGGAGCTGCATTTTCGCCGCTGGATATAGCCAGTTCCCCGGCATTGATCGCAAGTTGTGAATTTTATCGGATCCATAGACTGTCCAGGTTGTTAACAATCAGCCAGGCTACTATTAAAGGTAAGACCGGCCAAGCGGCCAGCAGAATAAAATAAAACAAAGAAAATAAAACAAAAACAAAAGTCCGGCTAATTAACAGGATTAGACGCATGAAGAAACTAATAATTCTGCCTTCCCGATCATATTGGCCGAACATCGGCTTACCGATATTCTTAAGCATCAAGCCCAAAGACAAATTACGGTTGAGATTAACAATGCTGCGCCAAATAAAAAGTAGGTGGCGTTTAAGGCCTTGGGTGTACCACCAAATCGGGAAATAGATCACTTCCTTAAAAAGCTCCCAAATCAAAACTTTGACTGATTGGACTATCATTTCTTTTACTGTCTAAATTATACCATTTTTATCTTTATTCACCAAGAGAATTTATTGCCTAATTTAAGATTTTATATTAAAATAATTAAAGATAATTAAGAATAGTATGGATAAAAATAAAAAAGACTGGTCAGTCAAATCCCATTTAACCGTTGGCACTCTTTTCTTATTTATCACCATTTTTGTTTATTTTATAACTAAAACGGAAATTCATCCCCTAGATAAAGCTAAGTGGTATGCCTTGCTCACTCTAGCCCTGATCTTAAGCATTTTCCTAATCTTTAAAGGCTTAACAGATAAAGAACCAGATAAATAAAATTACCGCTGGCAAGCGGTAATTTTTATATTTTCTTACTGGCAATCTGTTTTCTAATATCTTTCATTAAATCCAGATAAAACTCCAGATTATTTAAAGTGGCCAGACGCAAGCCTAAAGTTTCCTGCGTCTTAAACAAATGGTATAAATATGCTCGGGAATAATTTTTTAAATTACTTTGGTTAATTGGCTGTTTATCAGTTTTAAACTTGGCATTAGTAATGTTAATAGTCTCATAGAACTTACCCTTCAGTTCTTTTTTGGTGCGGATAAACAATCTACCATGTCTGGCTTCTCTGGTAGGAATTACGCAGTCAAACATGTCCACTCCCCGCTTAACTGCTTCTAAGATGTTCTCTGGATAACCAACGCCCATCAAATAACGAGGACGGTTAACTGGTAATTTAGGCAAAGTATAGTCTAAAACTTCATACATGGTTTTAGTTGGCTCACCTACTGCCAAACCGCCAATAGCTAAACCATCCCAGGCTAATTTTACTTCCTGCTCCAAAGCTAACAATTCCTCAACCGAACGCCAACGCAATTGCTTATTATCTCCTCCCTGAACAATAGCAAAAAGTAGCTGCTGTTTTATTTTATTCTTTTTATTAAGCTTCTTTTTGTAAAGCAAGGCTTGCTTAGCCCAGCGCGTAGTCCGTTCTAAAGCAGTTACTAATTCACTATCTTTAGCTGGTAAACCGACGCATTCATCCAAGATCATCATAATATCTGAACCTAAAGCTACTTGGATATCTATTACTTTTTTGGGATTAAGAATATGCTTGGAGCCGTCTATATGAGATTGGAATTCAATATTATCTCCCTTGATTTTCCTCAGCTTAGCCAGACTAAAAACCTGGTAGCCTCCGGAATCGGTTAAAATCGGAAGCTTGGTTTGCATAAATTGGTGCAAGCTACCAAACTTCTTAATAATCTCTAGTCCCGGCTGTAAATAATTATGGTAAGTGTTGGATAGAATTACTTCAGCACCAAGACTTTCGACATCAGAAGCTGTTAAAGTCTTAACCGCCGCCTTGGTGGCAATGGGCATGAAAAAAGGAGTGTGGATCTTCCCGTGAGCAGTCGCCAACACTCCCAAACGTGCTTGAGATTTGGTAGATTGTTTCAATAGTTTAAACATATTATTGGACTATGCCGATTGGTTCGGAAGTTTCCGCCACCACATCTGAAGTCTTAATAATCTTGGAACGTACTACTACTGACTCTAAACCTTCCGCGCTGGCCGTCACCGCATTAAGTAAAGTCATGGCCTGGCCGCGATCATCTTCAGTTGGAGTTACGCTGATCATAAAAGAAGAAGTGACCGGCAAAAGCAAATCGCTAAAATTATTAAGCTGCCAGACTATTGAGCGATCAGTTTCATCAAAATCCAACTCTCCTTCTCCGACATCAGCTTCATTGGCAAAAGTCACATTAGGCGGCAAAATAGTTTCTACTTTAACTTCGTCAAAATCGCCGGTAGCGCTAGGCAAAGACCAAATTACTAAGTACTTAGTTTCTTCACCGACCCGGGGTGGTAATAAACCGCTGCCTACTCTTCTTCCGCCTAATTCCCAATACACTCCGCTGTTAAAGGTAATGCTTTCTCCCACAGTTAATTTTGACGGTGTGTCAATTTGCTGCCAATCATTAAGGCCGGCAATATTAATCTGAATAATATTTTCAATTAACCTTTCTGGCTGCGGTTCATTAATCGCTTTAATCTCCCAAGTAAACACTTTCTTAGCACCAGCTGGCCAATTAGCTAATTCCTGGTCCTGCTCACTGGTCCAGACAATGCGCCCTTCATCTCCAGAACCAACAGTATCTAAACTATCCCAATTTAATAATTCGCCAGATAGAAGAGCGGACACTTGAACATCGGTAACTTCAGCTGAGCTATCATTAGTCACTTCTAATTGGTAACGTAAAGTATCTCCCCAATTAATAGCCTGATCACCATTTAAGCCATTAACTTTCAAATCTAAAGAAAATTTAGGATTAACGATAATAAAGTCATGCTTAGCTCGAGATAAACGGCGAAAATCATTATTCACCATATTCCCGATTTCCGCTACTAAGGCTTGGCTGGTATTACTGTCTAAACCGAAATTACCAACCACCTTAATAGTTTTTTCCTCGCCTGGTTCCAAATTCACCTGCCAGAAATCTCCTTCTTTTTCCGGTTCAACGCTGACAATAGTCAAATCATCAGGATAGATAACGTCAATATATAAATCATTGAGCGGCTGATCCGTTAAATTCTTGTATTTCACTTCAATGGTTTCTTCAACATTAACCATGGTTTTAGCGACAGCCAGAATATTCAATTCCAATTTATGGTCAATAACTTTAGTGGTTACGGTAATTTTCTCCTGAAAATCTGAACTGAAATTCTCCGGCTGGTAATCTAAGTTAAAGATGGTTCTTAACTCATCGTCTTTTTTGCCGACTAATTGCCCTTTAATTTCTAAATTAGCCGTTTGGCCTGGACCTAAATCTGGTAATAGCCAATCTTTGGCATTATCATTAGTTGGTGCTTGACTAGCAGAGTCAAAATAAAATCCTTCCGGCCAGAAAACACTCAACTTCATCGCTTTTAAAGGAACATTGTCTGTATTTTTATAACTAACATTGTAAATTACTTCATCGCCGGAAATAATCTTGCCGGGACCAGCAACAGTCAACTCTAAGCTCCGATTAGCTGAATTTCCACCTTGATTATTCCAATAATACCAACCGGCTAAAGTAGCAATAAACAGCAAGAATAATAAAAAGACAAAACCGCCATGCTTTTTGGGCGCCCGCTTAAAAGTCCGATACTCTTTGGGTATTTCCCGCTCACTGGAACTTGACCTAATAACTGGCGCATCATAACCGCTTTTTCTGACTACCGGCTGACGCACAGAGTCAATGTTGGTTTTTTTTATTTTAGCCATAGACAAATAGTTTTAAAGCTTGGGAAGGACGGTCATAGACTTCCTGGTAATACGCTTGAGAAGCCTGCAACCATTCTTTATTTAAATCTTTAGCGATATCTAATTGCAAGATATCAGCCAGAGGGCGAATTAAGATCTCTCTTAAAAATTGTAGCAGATTTTCACTCATCGACAAAGTCGTTGCAATTTGATGTTCAGCACAGATAATTCCTCTCCCCGGCAGATAATTGCCTTGCTTGATTTCTTTGGAGCAGATAACACAGTAATCTAATTGGGGTTGCCAACCGGCAATGGACAAGAATTTCCATAAAAAAGCCCTGACTAGCCATAATTTCTTTTCATAACTTATCTGCTGATCATCCAATAAGGTAAAAATCTCTTCCAGTAAATCATATTCCTGCCATTTGGTGCCGGTAGATAATTCTGACAGGAAAATTTCAGCAACAGAAGAGGCCAAGGACATACTGCGTAAATCAGTGCGCAGACTGGCATAGTCTTTGATTAAGCTAGCACCGGCTAAGTGGTCTTGTTTGCCGCGGCCAATCATTATTCTGGCTTTACCAAAATTGGGCAAGTGGCCAGCCATCTTACTAGTAGAAGAAGCAGCTGACCTGGCTACTACCTGTATTATACCTTCATGGGGAGTGAATAAATAATACAGCCGGTCGGCTTCTCGCCACGACTTGATTTTCAAAACAAAAGCATCGGTTTTGAAAGTCATTCTCTTACTTTAATCCTAAAGTTATATTCTCTTCGTTAATTTGAAATATTTTACCGTCAGTAATATTTTCTGCTTGCTCTAGACTGCCGGCAGAAGTGCCTTTGGCAATTTCTTCATGATACTTATTAATTACCGACAAAAGATATTGAGAATTAGTGCTATAAAGCTCAGTCGGGCGATCGGTAGGAATTAAGCCAGCTTCTTTGCGTAAGTTATTTATTAAGCGGATCAATTCTCTGACTATTCCTTTATCTTGTAAATCTTCAGTTAACTCCTTATTTAAAGCAATATTAAAATTATTAACCGGTGCAGTTAACCAATTATCTCCCGCACTTAAATTATCTACTACCTTAACCTGCTCAACATTAAGTTCATCAGCTAAAATATTAAGATAGTTTTCTTGTCCAGCTAATCCAGCGGCTGAATTGACTTCTAAGGTAGCTAGAGGCTGTCTAACTTTTAAATTACCTTGAGCGCGCAAGCCATGAGCCGCTTCCACAATTTGCTTCACAGCATCCATCATTTTTATCACCTCCAGATTTACCAATTCCTTTTTCACCTCCGGCCAAACCTGCAAATGAACAGATTCTTCCGGACTAAACATCTGGTAGATAATTTCCGCAGTCATCGGAGTAAATGGTGCTATTACTTTGCTAAATTGTTTTAAGATAAAAGCTAGAGTTTTAACAGCAGCTTCTGCATCTTTATTATCTTCAGATTTAAAACGATCACGGCTGCGGCGGAGATACCAAGTGGAAAGATCATCAACAAAATCCAATAGCGGCCTAGTGGCTTTGACTAGATTGTAACTCTCCATAGCCTCTGTCACTTCTCTCAGTAAGACATAATATTTACTAACAATCCATTGATCCAAGATATTGTTTAGTTCCGACAAATTATCTCCATCTGCTGAATAATCTCCCTTGAACATTTCATAGAAATTGCAGACATTCTGCAAAAGAGTGGTAAACCTACGGTAAACAGTTTGTAAATCTTTTTCCACAAAAGACAAATTCTCCGCCAGCATCACTGGTGAATTCAATAGATACAAACGCAAAGCATCAGCACCATACTTTTCAATTATCGCCGTAGGTTCCGGATAATTCTTCAGCTTCTTAGACATTTTTTTGCCGTCTTCGGCTAAGACAATGCCATTCACAATTACATTCTTATAGGCGGGACTGTTTTTAATGGCGGTAGCGATGACATGGAGATAATAAAACCAGCAGCGGGTCTGATCTGCTCCTTCGGCAATGAATTTAGCAGGGAAGCTACTTTCAAACTTTTCCTTGTTTTCAAAATCATAATGGAACTGAGCATAAGGCATGGAGCCGGAATCAAACCAAGTGTCTAAAACATCAGGAATGCGCTTCATAGTCCCTGAACATTTAGCACAAGGAAAAGTTATCTGATCCACAATATGCTTGTGCAGATCATTGACGGTTTTACCGGAAGCTTGCTCTAAATCTTTTACTGAACCGAAAACCCTCTTCTCCTGACAATGATCACAAACCCAAATCGGCATAACTGAAGCCCAGAATCTTTGCCTGGATATTGACCAATCGCGCGCTCCTTCCAGCCATTTGCCGAAACGACCTTCCTTAATATGCTCAGGAGACCAATTAATCTCTTTAGCTAAATTAATGGCTTGTTCTTTTATTTTCGTCACTCCGACAAACCAAGAGGTGGTAGAATAATTAATTAACGGAGTATCGCAGCGCCAGCAATGCGGATAACTATGCTCATATTGCTCTTTGCTAAACAATAAATTCTTATTGGCTAAGTATTTAATAATCGCCACATCAGTAGACTGGACATCATCTTTGGGCTTAACATGCAAACCAGCTAATTCTTTAGCTTCCGGCTTAATTAAGCCATCCATACCAACATGCTGAACAAAAGGCAGATTATTAGCTTTGCCTAAATTCATATCATCCTCACCAAAAGCTGGAGCAATATGCACTACCCCCGTACCGTCTTCAGTGGTGACAAAATCAGCAGCGTAGATTTTCCAGCCATTCTGGCGGTTAGCTAACTTTTCATCATTAGCGTAATAGTCAAATAAAGGTTGGTATGCTTTACCTACTAAATCTGAGCCCTTGAATTTTTTAATTAAAGAAAATTCTCTACCAGCTAATATTTTATCTACTAATTCACTGGCTAGAATAATCTGTTCATCTGCTAATTTTACCAAGCTATACTCAATCTCTTTGCCAACCGCCAAAGCCACATTACCAATTAAAGTCCAGGGAGTAGTTGTCCAAGCTAAGATAAAAGTACCCGGCTCATCTGCTAATTCAAACTTAGCTGTCAAAGACAGATCTTTAATATCCTTGTAGCCTTCTGCTACTTCAGATTGAGACAAAGTGGTTTCGCATCTTGGACAAATATGCAGAGAACGGTAATCCTGGTAAATTAAATCTCTGTCCCACAACTGCTTAAATACCCACCAAACAGACTCCATAAAAGGCAAATCCATAGTACGATAAGCATTCTTCATATCTACCCAGCGGCCAATGCGCCTAACCACTCTTTCCCAAACATCCACATAGCTTAAGACTTTGGAGCGGCACATTTCATTAAACTTATCTATACCCAAGGCTTCAATCTCTTTCTTAGTTTTGGAACCTAATTCTTTCTCTACAATGTTTTCAATAGGCAGACCATGACAATCCCAACCCCAAACTCTTTCCACTCTAAAGCCATTCATCGTCCAATACCTGGGCACTGCGTCTTTCATAATAGAGGCAACTAAGTGGCCATAATGCGGCTCACCGGTAGCAAAAGGCGGTCCGTCATAAAACAAGTAATCGCCTTTGGGAGCCTCTTTCTTAACGGATAATTCAAAAGTCTGCTGGCTATCCCACCAGTCCAATATCTTGCTTTCCTGATCCTTAAAATTCTGCATAAAATCAATTAAAGTAAAAATATTCTAACCTAAAATGATATCTTTGGCAAACTAAAATTAGAAAAACAGAGAATATAAATACTGCCACCAATTCTGCTTTTTCTTCTTCAATAAGCGGGGTTGGTAAACCTTATGGCGGCAAGTAGCCTTGCTAAAAATTTTATCTAATTTCCTCCTCATAATATTGATCAATAAAACTTATTAAAACCCTCAAGCTTGCTAGCATGGTACAAGCTTAAGAGCTCTAAACAATCTTTTTAATCTCCGCAATAGTTAATCTTTTTTTATTCTGCAAATAAAAAATCTTCTCCAGCTGTTTCAAGGCCCGAGCAGGGTTGTACAGGCGGTAACCGCCCTGGCTAAAGTGATCCGGCTTAAGCAAGCCTTCCCTGGTATAGAAATTAATGGTGGAAGGCAGGACTTTAAACAGTTTGGCCAAATCGCTGATTTTAACTAAATCCTTACTGGTTTGTTTCATCTCCCCCTGGTGGATAAACAGTAATAATTATAAACCATAAAGTAAGAAGTGTAAAGTAATAATTATTACTTTATATTTAAACTATAATAAAAACCCCGTACTTTTGGTACGGGGCAGTTATTTTATTTATTGGGCGGGCTGGGAATTAATCCGTTCAATCTCCTTCATGATATCTGAATCAGTACCAATCGCTTCTACCGATACCACCTTTTCCCGATTAATCACTAGTAAGCCGGTAGGCTTATGCACTTCCGATCCGCGCTTAATCAACACCGGAACATTAACCACCTGATCTTCACCGCCCTCTTCTGTGGCCGGTACCACTTGCTGCTGGCTATCAAGATAATAGACATCATCTAAATATAAATTAAGAGAGTCTTCTTTAACAATTCTAGCAAAGTAAACCTGATTGCTATCCAAAAACACTGCTTGCAGCTTATGCTCTTTGGCAAACTTTCCCTGATTCAGCCAATAAATGGCTCCGGCTAAAATTACAATAATAACTACCAAGGTTATCATCAGCCAACTTTTATTAGTCTGTTTTTTTGGCTGTTGGGAAACAAATTGCTCAAATTCCATCAATTCTCCCTCATCAGCCTGTTTAGTGGCATTTTTACGTGCTGGCATATTTTTTAACAATAATATTTAGTAAATACATTTTAGCAAATCTAGCGACTACTGTAAACAATTTCCCGTTTACAAAAATTCATCTTTATACTAAGCTGGTAAAGTTAATAGACAAAATAATGAAAAGCGATTTTACCAACGAGGCTTTTGCCTTGTTCTACTTAAGTCAAATTCCTGGCTTAGGCAGCCACCTTATTTCTCAACTACTTAAGCAATATACCAAACCTTCAGCAATTATTTTAAGCCAAGCCCATAAGTTAATTGCCCGCTTAGCTGAAGATTACAATTTCTGGATAGCCGCGCAAAAAAACTTTGTCCCCTACCAGAATTGCCTGACTATTCTGGATGAAAACTACCCACCACTGCTTAAGCAGATTTATGATCCGCCGCTGTTTTTATTTCACCGCGGTAATTTAAAGCTGCTGTCTTCTCCCTATTTACTGACTATGGTGGGCAGCCGGCAAGTGACTTACTACCATCAGCAAAGTTTAAGAGAAATAATTAGCAAGCTAAGAAATACTCCTTTAATCTTAGTCAGCGGACTGGCTTTAGGCACCGATGCCTTAGTCCACCAGGAAGCATTAAATAATAGCCTACCCACTATTGCTGTCTTAGGTTCTGGCTTAGCTGACCAAGTAATTTATCCCAAAACTAATTACCAATTAAGCCAGCAGATCTTAGCCAATGGCGGCTTGCTGCTATCAGAATACCCTCCCAATGCTAAAGCGGAAATTTACAATTTCCCCCAGCGCAACAGAATCTTAGCTGGCTTAAGTCGGGCTACGGTTATTATCTCCGGTACTGCCAAGTCCGGCACCTTAATTACTGCCCAACTTGCTTTGGAAGAAGGAAGGTCGGTATATGCCCTGCCAGGTAATATTGATCTGGAATTATCCCAAGGCGCTAATCTCCTAATTAAGCAGGGAGCAAATATCCTCTTAGAAGCAGAAGATATTCAACAGGAATATGGCTTAATTTAACTAAATTTATTACCTTAAAAAATTACTGGCCTTGCCAAATATTCATCTTTGTTGTATAGTCAGAACCATTATGTCAAATTTAATCATTGTTGAATCTCCAACCAAAGCCAAAACTATTAAAGGTTTTCTGGATAAAACATATAAGGTGGAATCTTCCTTCGGCCATGTTCGTGATTTGCCTAAAAGTAAATTAGGCGTGGATGTAGAAAAGAATTTTGAGCCTACCTATTTAGTCCCTTTAAAAGCCAAAAAGCGGGTGGCGGAATTAAAAAAACTAGCTAAAGGCGCTGAGACTGTCTACTTCGCTACCGATGAGGACCGCGAGGGAGAAGCTATTAGCTGGCATCTGCAACAATTATTAGACGTGCCAAATAATAAGGAGAAAAGGATTGTTTTCCATGAAATTACCAAGAAAGCCATTCTTAATGCTTTGGCTAATCCGCGGGAATTAGATGACAATTTAGTCGATGCTCAGCAAGCGCGTCGCGTATTAGACCGCTTAGTCGGCTACAAATTATCTCCTCTGCTCTGGAAAAAAGTAGCCCGCGGCTTGTCAGCCGGACGCGTACAGTCTGCTGCTTTGCGCTTAATTATTGACCGCGAAGAAGAGCGTAATAAATTCCAAGAGCAGGAATACTGGACAGTTGACGGCTTAGCCCTCAAAGACAATAAAGAATTTAAAATCTTCCTTTACAAGCAAGCGGGCAAGAGTCTGTCTAAGTTTGAATTGGATAAAACTACCGCTACCAACGCTGTTGAAGAAATTAAACAAGCAAATCTGACAGTAGAAAAAGTTGAGGCCAAGGAAAATTCCAAATCTCCCTTGCCGCCCTTTACTACTTCAACTTTACAGCAGGATGCTAATCGTCGCTTTGGGTATTCCGCCAAACAGACTATGATGATCGCCCAACAACTGTATGAAGGCGTATCTTTAGGTCAAGGCGGACATGTTGGTTTAATTACTTACATGCGTACCGATTCAGTTAATTTGTCTGCCGACTTCACTCAGGAAGCAGTCAGTTTTGCGCAGAATAAATTAGGCAAAGAGTATGCTCAAGACGGCGGCCGGGTCTTTAAAAAGAAATCCAAACTAGCCCAGGAAGCGCATGAAGCTATCCGCCCGACAGAAATTAACAATACTCCCGAGGCAGTTAAAGAATATCTAGACAGTAAGCAATACAAAATCTATGAACTGATCTGGCAGCGCGCTTTGGCTTCGCAAATGGCTAATAGCTTATCTGAAACTACCAGTGTAAATATTGCCGCCGAAAAAACCAATTGGACTTTGCGCGCCGTTGGTACGGTAATGAAGTTTGCCGGCTGGCAAGCTATTTACCAAAACAATGGCGAAGATCATGAATTGCCGGCGCTTACAAAAGGCGATGAAGTAAAATTAAAATCTTTAGAGGCCAACCAGCATTTTACTCAAGCCCCAGCCAGATACAGCGAGGCCGGCTTGGTAAAAGCCATGGAAGCTTTGGGTATTGGCCGCCCGTCAACTTATGCGCCAACCATTGCTACTTTAGTGGAGAGAAAATACGTAGATAAAATAGATAAGCGCTTAGCGCCGACAGAAATTGCTTTGGTAGTCAACAAGCTTTTGGTTGAACATTTCCCCAATATCGTAGATTACAATTTTACTGCTAAAATGGAAGATGACTTGGATGAGGTGGCTTCCGGCAAAAAAAGCTGGCAGCCAGTCATTGCTGAATTCTACGAACCATTCATAAACAATCTAACCAAAAAAGAAATGGAATTATCCAAAAAAGAGATTACTGAAGAAAAAACTAATGAGATCTGTCCTAACTGTAAGAGCCCCATGGTTATTAAACTAGGCCGCTTCGGTAAATTCTTGGCTTGTTCTAATTATCCGGAATGTAAAAACACTAAGCAGATTAACGGCAATGGTGAAATTGAAGAACCGGAAACTACTGATGAAAAATGCGACAAATGCGGTAATCCAATGATTTTCAAAAGAGGCAGATTCGGTAAATTCCTGGCTTGCTCTAATTATCCTACCTGCAAGAATACCAAACAGATTAAGAAAAGCACCGGCATTACCTGCCCGACTTGCAATCATGGGCAGCTGGTGGAAAAAAGAACTAAGCGCGGCAAAACCTTCTGGGGTTGTGAACGCTACCCTGACTGCGATTACGCCAGTTGGACTCATCCCGGCACTAAAGACAAATAATAGATAAAAAAACAGGCCCTGTTGCTTTTAAAGCGACAGGGCCTTTTGGTTAAATTCTGAACTGATTATTCCAGCAAGCAAAGCAGAATTGATTGGCATTCGGTCCAATGACTTGCTGCAAACCTTCCAGCGACAAATACTCTAGGCTGGTGGCGCCAACCATAGCAGCAATCTCAGCCGGTGACTTGCCAGCGGCAATTAAAGGACCCTTGGATTTCATATCCACGCCGTAACGGCAAGGGGAAATAATCGGTGGACAGGAAAGACGAACGTGAACTTCCTTAGCGCCGGAAGACCTGCACATACTCACCACTCTTTCGATGGTAGCGCCGAAAACCAGTGAATCATCAACAACTACCACCCGAGGACGTTCCTTAAACAAACCGGGCAGCACTTGGTATTTCAGGCTGGCCAGTTTTTTTCTCTGTTCCTGCCCGGGACTAATAAAAGTCCTGGGTATATACGGACTACGCACCAAACCGATACCGTAAGGAATGTCACTTCCTTCGGCAAAACCAATGGCGGCGAAATTACCAGAATCTGGTATGGCAATGACGCAATCCGCTGAAACCGGATATTCTTTGGCTAATTGCCGGCCAAGAGCAACTCGGAAGTCCGCATTATTGCGCCCGCGATTCAACAACTCAAAAACATAGCGACTTTCTTCCGGCCAGTTAATCTGAGCTTTATAGACAATCCTTTCCTGATTAACCTGGGTGAAAGTAGCGCTGTCTGGGCGAGCAAAGTAAATTCGCTCAAAAGGGCACATTTGCAAAACTGGCTGGGGCGAGATTCCTTCCAAATATTCCACTTCGCCATGCAGGTTAACCTTGATGATTTCACCGGGTAAAACCTGACAGATGTCTACCGTGCCGTCATGATAGCCATTTTCTGCCCGCTGCACCAAAATTGCATGCAAAGCACAGTCTTCGGAAGCAAACACGAACAATCCGCCGACCCGCATATAATACATCGGGCGATTGCCAAATGGATCACGGAAAAGATAGACCGTGTCTTCAGTGGCTAGCCAAGCGGAATACGATGCTCTGATCTTATTCATCGCCTCACGGATGCCGACGGGAAGATTGTTGACATCATTGCCGGCGGCCAGCATGATCTGCAACAACAGAACTTCGCTGTCATTGTGGGAAATAAATTTGGCGCCTGACGCTTCCAGCCTTTTCCTTTCTTCATCGTAATTGAAAGTGTCGCCGTTAGCGCCCAGCGCCAACGCTCCGGAAAATGAACGCCGCCAATGCGGCTGAGCATTTCTCTTGGTGCTCTCTCCCTGTGTTGAAAATCTGGTCTGCATCAGCAACATTTGCGGAGCAGCCTGCAGCAAGCTCTGGCCAACGGTATCAAATAAAGATACCACTAGACCGGGCCGCTTCTCAAAATTCAAGAACTTACCGTCAGAATAGGCAATGCCCGCCCACTCATGACCGCGATGCTGCAGATACTGTCCAATCAATTGGCTGCCGGACAGAATCTCCCTGGGATCGCAAGCGGCAGTAGCAATTACTCCCGAAACTGAACACATGCTTCTCTCCTGTTCTATATTTTATTCAGAATTTTTATTGACAAAGAACCCAAAAAACAAATTAAAATTTAATATAATAAAGAAAATAAGTCAATTTTTTAAGCTTGCTAATTTTTCCGCTAAATATTAAGATAACCTTGCTGATACTATGACAACTTTTGAAGATTTAAAAAAAGTTTTAAGCCTTAATTACCCCCATGATGACATTGGAGTAATTATTAAGGCTTTTCATTTTGCTTCTGAAGCTCATCGGGGACAGAAAAGGCGCACCGGCGAAGATTATATTTACCACTCCTTAGCTACCGCCCATACCCTAGCCCAAATGAAAATGGACTTGGAAACAGTTGCTGCCGGCTTATTGCATGACGTGCCGGAAGACACTGACTTTACTCTGGAAGATGTCAAAAATGCCTTTGGCCGGGAAATTGCCGGCCTAGTGCAAGGCGTCACTAAGTTAGGAACTTTGAAATACCGCGGCTTGGAGCGCTATGCGGAAAATCTGCGCAAAATGTTTCTGGCGATGTCCAAAGATCTCCGGATTATTATTATTAAGCTAGCAGACCGCCTGCATAATATGCAGACCCTGGATGGCGTTAGGGAAGAAAAGCGCTTACGCATTGCCCAAGAGACTCTGGAAATCTTTGCTCCCTTAGCCAATCGCTTGGGCATGTTTGAAATGAAGACCACCTTAGAAGATCTAGCCTTTCCCTATATTAACCCTAAAGAATATCTCTGGGTAAAGAATTTAGTGCAGGACCGCTTGAAAACAGAAACTAAATACATTGAAAAGATTAAAAAAATCTTGCAGAAAGACTTGGTAAAAAACCATGTTAAGTATCTGACTATTAAAGGAAGGGTGAAAAGCCTGTACAGCCTCTACCTTAAGCTGGAAAGAAAAAATCGGGATATCAACAAAGTATATGATCTAATCGCTGTCCGTGTTATTGTTCCGGAAGCCAATGACTGCTACAGCGTCTTAGGGATTATCCATAACCGCTGGACTCCCTTAAAAGGCCGCGTCAAGGATTTCATTGCTCAACCCAAGCCTAATGGCTACCAATCTTTACATACTTCCGTCTTTACTGAATTCGGCAAGATTGCGGAAATCCAAATCCGCTCCCAAGCTATGGATGAGGAAGCAGAATACGGTATTGCTGCCCATAGTCGCTACAAGGAATTAAAAACCATGGGCAATAAAAAAACCGCTCCCCTCTGGGTACAGCATTTATTATCCATCCAAAAAAGCATTACCGATAACACCGAATACATCAAGCACGTCAAAAATGATCTCTTCACCAATCGTATTTTTGTTTTTACCCCCAAAGGCGATGTTATTGAACTGCCAGACAATGCCACTCCTTTGGATTTTGCCTACCATATCCATACAGATATCGGTAATCACTGCGTCGGAGTAAAGATTAATGAACAAATGACCTCTCTGGATACTAAATTAAAATCCGGTGATGTGGTGGATATCTTAACCGATAAAAACCGCCATAAGCCTAATCCTGACTGGCTGAATATTGTCGTGACTCACATGGCTAAAACCAGAATCAAGAATGAATTAAATAAATAATCCCGATATTCGGGATTATTTTTCAAATTTGTCTAATAAATTTTTCAGCTCTTCGTGGGAATAAAAGTCAATTTTAATTGATCCTTTTTCTCCTCGCTTATCTATCCTGACTTTAGCGCCTAAATTACGGCTTAAGCGGTCTTCCCAAGAAGTTAAAATGGGATCTTTAGGCTTATCTTCCCTGGCTTTTTCTGCTACCTGCTTAGCTTCATCATAAATCGCATGCACACTTAAGTCTTCCTTTAAGATTTTTTTATAGGCTTTAATCTGCTGCATCTTATCCGGATAGCTCAAAATAACTTTAGCATGAGAAAAACTGATCTTTTCCTCAGATAAAGCCTGCTGGACAATCAAAGGCAGTTTTAACAATCTTAAATAATTGGAAATAGCTGACAGGCTCTTGCCTACCTGCTTAGAAATATCTTCCCGAGATAAACCAAATTCTTCCAATAACCGCTTGTAGCTTTCTGCTTCTTCCAAAGGATTAAGGTTATGGCGCTGCACATTTTCAATAATGGACAGTTCTAATTTGTCTTTATCTGAAGCCTCTCTGACGATTACCGGCACTTCAGATAAGCCCAGCATTTTAGCTGCCCGCAAACGCCGTTCACCGGCAATTAATTGGTAATTTCTTCCCTCTTTAGTCACCACTAA
The DNA here is from genome assembly GCA_964638415.1 of uncultured Gammaproteobacteria bacterium. Classification (GTDB taxonomy): domain Bacteria; phylum Patescibacteriota; class Patescibacteriia; order UBA1558; family GWA2-36-10; genus CAZWYP01. The sequence goes on along the minus strand of CAZWYP010000002.1, from coordinate 24,714 downwards.
GGGCTGAATAATTCCATGCTTTTTAATGGATTCCATTAATTCATCCATTCTTTCTCGGTCAAAATTATTCCTAGGCTGCCAGGGATTAGCTTTAATTAAATCCGGAGATATTTTTTCCACTCTTTCTCCGCTGGAGACTGCGCCGGCGTCCAATGGCAAAACCGTAGATAATGAATTATCTACCGGTATAGCTGTTTCTTCTTTTTTATTTGGTATTAAGGAACCCAATCCTCTGCCTAAAGCTGACATTTTTATTTTTATTTAAATCTCTTCTGTGCTAATTATACCACAAATAATCTTAACTAACTATGAATTCTATAACAAAATCTCCTGCGCTAGCCTTTTGTAAGCTTTAGCGCCAGAAGATTCTGGATCATAATCTTTAATCGGTTTACCATGGGAAGGCGCTTCCGCTAATTTGACATTGCGCGGAATAACTGACCGGAAAATACGATTAGGAAAATATTTATATAATTCATTAAATACTGCTTCGGACAATCTATTGCGTGAATCATACATAGTCATTACCGCCCCTAAGACTTTTAAATCCGGCTGCAAATGTTCTTTGATTAAATTAATAGTTTCTAATAGCTGAGATAATCCTTCCAAAGCATAGTATTCGCATTGGACGGGAATTAAGACTTCTTTAGCCGCTACCAAGCCGTTAATGGTTAATAATCCCAAAGACGGCGGATTATCGATAAGGATAAAATCATAAAGATCATCAATAGCGCGCAAACTCTCTTGCAAACGATATTCACGATTGGCTTGATCAACCAATTCTATAGAAGCGCCGGCCAAATCTGGAGTTGATGGCAAAATATGCAAATTATTTTGATGGGAACGGATCGCTTGACTGATGTGCATTTCTCGATCAATCAAAACTTGATACAAGCCTCTATCCAAATTCTTGTGATCAATGCCGAAGCCGGAAGAAGTATTGCCTTGCGGATCAACATCCACCACCAAAACCCTCTGGCCTAATTCTGCCAGATAAGCGGCTAAATTAATAGCGGTGGTAGTTTTCCCCACCCCGCCTTTTTGGTTGACAATTGCAATTACCCTAGCCATATCAACCTAAGTATATCATACAATACTAATAAAATTAATCTTCTTTATAGGTCCAGCTGCCAATAGCCCAGCCGACAAAATAACCGAAAATAATGGAAGCAATTAGTAGTTTAACATTCCAGGTCTGAAGGTAAAAATAACAGTAAGCAGCAGCAATAGCTAAAGCAATAGTTAAGCCATGCAGACGGTAATACAAAGTCCACATTGATCTGCTATTTTTATTATTCTGCTGCTTATTAGCTTCCATTATTCAATTGCTCCTGCCAGGATTTAATAGACTGCTTAAATTCTTCCATCTTATCTGCTGATACCGCTTTATCTGCTGGTAAATCCACAGTCAATGGATTGACCTTGGTGCCGGACTTAACCATTTCAAAATGCAGATGGGGACCAGTAGAAAAACCAGTGGAACCAACCGCGCCAATAATATCTCCCTGCTTTACCTTCTGTCCGACTTTAACATAAATCTTTGACTGGTGGGCATAGTTAGTGCTGTAAATGCTGTTATGACGGATAGAAGTCAAATTGCCATAGCCTTGGTTATTCCAGCCGGCTGAGATTACCGTGCCGTCGCCCACTGCCCTAATTGGCGTACCGACAGCGGCCGCGTAATCAATAGCGCGGTGTCCGGTAGAAACATTAAAGGCAGACACATAGCGCCGACCGGTAGTATAGCCGGAAGAAATATATTTGAAGTTAACCGGATTCTTTAAAAACATCTTCATTACTGAAGCGCCGTCCGGATGATAATACCCTTCTACTAACTCACCGTCGCTATTCTCTCCTTCACTGAAATAATATCCTTCCACTACTTTGCCATCATTAACAAACTTAGCAGCGATAATTTTTCCGGGCATTACATATTCCCCATTGCGATAACGCTCTTCGTAAATAAACTTGTAAGTATCTCCCTGCCTGATACCCATAGCAAAGTCAATGCTCCAGGCAAAGACATCAGCTAATTCAATAACTGCCCTCTCATCAATATTCTGCGCCAAAGCTGATTCATACAGTGAAGTGTCAATCTTGCCTTCTACAGTTTTAACTTTTACCTTATAGTCAATATCCTTGACTGCTGCCTGCCAAATCCCTTCCGCATTCTTTACAATATACAATTCACTCTCGCTGTCTATCTGGTACATTACTTCTTTCAGCTGATCATCCGCATGGTCAAAAGTAAAGCGCATTGGCTTACCGACTTTAATGCGTGCTAAATCATATACAGGTTCAGCAGCCGCTACTAATTCCGTCATTAACAAGCTATTTAAACCAGCTTGTTCTGTCACTGCAGAAAAAGTCATACCAGACTCAATATCTATGGTAACTTCCCGATCCTTAGGACCAGCTTCGGCTAATTCGATGATCTGCCTAGCCTGCTGATCTGATTTATTTATAAAAAAATAGCCTCCTACCACAAAAACGGCTAAAATTAAAACAAAAAGTGACAAATTTATCTTCAGTTTCATATCAGTCATTTTAATAAAAAAACAGAATAAAATCAACCATATTTTTCCCCAGAATTTTTTGCTATAATTAGCCTATGAATTATCGGCTATCATCTAAACTTGCCTATCTTATCCTGATTATCCTTTGTCTAATTATGGCCGCTTTTATATTGGTTAAACCTAATAACCAAAAAGAAGATAATACTTTAACCCCTCCGGTCTTAGTAACAAAATTCATAAAGCCAGATTATGTCCGAGGCCTGTATCTTACTGCTCATTCTGCTGGAGATAAAGACTACCGTAAAGATCTATTGCTTAAATTAACAGACAGCAGAATAAATTCAGTAGTGGTAGATATTAAAGACTACTCTGGGTATATTCTCTATGACAGTAACTTAAAGGAAGTCAATGACATTAACGGCAAGAATGTTCAAATGGCTGAAGTAGAAAAAATAATTAAGGAATTTCATGATCATAATATTTATGTCATTGCCAGACAAACTGTCTTTCAGGATCCGGTATTAGCCAAAGCCAAGCCTGAATTAGCCTTTCATACTTACGATGGCAATCTCTGGCATGACAAAAGTGGACTAGCCTGGCTTGATCCTACCAAACAAGAAGTTTGGAAATACAATTTAGCTATTGCTAAAGAAGCATTATCTTTAGGCTTTGATGAAATCCAATTTGACTATATGCGCTATCCTTCTGACGGAAACTTGAGCATATTAAAATACAATATTTCGGAAGGTAAAACCAGAAGTGAAATTTTAGGAGACTTCTTCAAATATCTGGCAGATAATCTAAGGGCTGAACAAATTTCCGTAGACTTGTTCGGACTGGTAACTGACCACGTTAAAGACGGCAGCGATATGTATATTGGCCAGAAATTGGAAATAGCCGCAGATTATTTTGACTATATCTCTCCCATGATGTATCCCTCGCATTATCCGGAAAACTATTTAGGCTTTACTAATCCAGCCGACTATCCCGGTCAAGTTGTAAGCTACGGCTTGAAATTCAGTAAAGATTTAATGTCGCAAAAGCCGGCTAAATTAAGGCCCTGGCTTCAAGCTTTTTCCTTAGGAGCAGTCTATGATGAAAATAAAATCAACGCGCAGATTGCTGCCGTTGAGAATGTCACTTCCACTGAAGGCTGGCTATTGTGGAATGCCAGGAATGTTTATGCAGATTATATATTTACCTCTACTCCCACCGGGCAATGATCTGAACCAGTCACTTCCGGCATAATAAAGGCTTTAGTTAAACTCTTTCTTAATCTTTTAGAAATGAAAAAATAATCAATCCGCCAGCCGACATTTCTTTCTCTAGCTCTAGTTTTTAAATCCCACCAAGTATACTGGTTGGGTTTTTTATTAAACTCTCTTAGTGTATCTAAAAACCCCGCTTTAATTACTTTGTCTATCCACTCCCGCTCTTCCGGCAAAAAACCGGTATTCTTTACATTCTCTTTGGGCCTGGCTAAATCTATTTCCGTATGAGCAGTATTAACATCACCGCAGAAAATCACAGGCTTTTTCTTATCTAGTTTTTTAATTAAACTTAAGAATTGCTCATTGAATTTCATTTTGTAAGGCACCCGACGATTATTATCTCCGCCATTGGGGAAATACACATTCAATAAATAGAATTTGGGAAATTCCAATTGGATTACCCGTCCTTCAGCAGATAAAAGATTCTGCCCGAAATTAACTGTCACCTGCTGGGGAACAAGCTTGCTGTAAACCGCTACTCCACTATATCCTTTGCGATCCCCGCAACTCCAAAAAGCATTAAAGCCCTTAGGAGCTAATAATTCCTGGCTTAAGATTTCTGGATCATGCACCTTAGTCTCCTGCACGCAGACAATATCCGCTTTAGACTTAGGCAGCCAATTAAGAAAGCCTTTTCTTTCCGCTGCTCTAATTCCATTAACATTTAAAGATAGTAATTTTAGCTTAGACATAATATGCTTATTGTAGCAAAGATTAATAATAAAGCAAAAATAGGCCCTGTTACATTTTCTCCCTACTTTCGTTATAATATTACAGAAGGCCTTTTAATTAATAAGCTTATGACAGAAAACGACTCCGCTTTGGTTTTAGCGGCCCAGGCCGGCGAGGCGCAAGCCTTTGGCCAACTTTACGATAAATACTTCCAATTAATCTACCGTTTTATCTATTACAAAGTTGGTCATCGGGAAACTTGCGAAGATCTCACCAGTCTGACCTTTACCAAAGCGCTGGAAAAAATAAATAGTTTTTCCGCTAAAACTAAAAATTTCTCCGGCTGGCTATTTGCCATTGCCCGGAACAGCGTAATTGACCATTATCGCACAGTCAAACCCATGGATGATTTATCAGCTTATCCGGAATTGCAGCAAAAAAATTATCCTGAACAGGATCTGGATAACCGCGAGCTGCTTAATAAGGTAAAAAAATATTTAGATAATCTTTCCGAAGAGCAGCGGGAAATTGTGGTGATGAGGGTCTGGCTGAATATGAGCTACCTTGAGATAGCGCAAGCTCTAAACAAGAGTGAAGTCAATTGCCGGATGATTTTTTCCCGGACTATCAAAAAAATGCAGATTTCTCTCACCGCTCTCGCTCTACTAATTAGCTTAATCAATATATAATATGGATGACATTATTAAAAAAATATTGACTGATCTCTACCAAATAGACCCCAGCCTGCAAACCAAGGAAGCGCAATTGACTAAAATCATCAAATCCTTGTTAGCGGCTAAACCGGCGGTGGAAATAAATGCTCAGTGGCAAGCAAAGCTTAAAACAGAACTATTAGAACAATTCTCAGTCAAAGCAAATAAAAATAATAACTTTAATCTAAACTTTATGAATAAATTACTTTACGGCTTGGGAGGAGCCGTCCTAGTCCTAATCTTGGCCATTCCTCTCTACTTTTATCAAACACCAAATAAACTATCCCCTTTAAGCTGGGTACCAAATACTAAATTAGCTAATTTAGATCTAGGTTTCTCTGTTACTAAAGTGGATGACGGCGCTTTCGGCTCCTTAACCGCCTCTTCTATGCCGGTTGGCGAAGAAGCCTTATCCAGTAGCTTAAGCGGACGCGGAGGCTTTGGCGGCGGCAGTGGAGTCATGGCTCCCAGCGCTGCTCCGGTTGCAGAAGGCGATGTTAAAATAATGCCGCCATATTACCAGCCAATCAGCTACAATTATGTCTATACTGGGGACACTTTCTCCGTAGATCAGGAACAAATGCCGGTATATAAAAGACAAAAAGGCTTTAACCAGAGCAGCAATGTATTTAACGACTTAAATCTGGGATTAATAAACTTAGGATCATTTAATAATACCAAATTGCAGAACTTCACTCTGGTACAGGATGAAACTGACGGGTATTATATCACCATTGACTTAAATGAAGGCATGGTATCGGTTAGCGAAAACTGGAACCGCTGGTATACTATGGATCAGCCTTATGAAAGCTTAAAGCCGGGAGAAGTACCAGCCGATGGAGAGATTATTAAAATCGCCGATGAATTCTTAGCAAAACATGGTATTAATCTGGAGAATTACGGGCCCGGCGAAGTAGATAATGCCTGGAGAGTATATTACGAATCTTCCCCAGATAAAGCCAATTACTTTATTGCTCCCAACTTTACCGTTGTCTATCCCTTAAATATAAACGGACAAACTATTTATGATCAGAGCGGCAATAAAGACGGCCTGCGAGTAAATGTCAATATCCAAAAAAATAAAGCTGCTGGCGCTTATGGCATCTACTCTCAAAAATATTTAAGCTCCAACTATTCCGTAGAAAACAATGTAGATAAAATCATGGAACTTGCCAAACAAGGAGGTGTCTACCCAGAATACCGCGATCCTAATGCTAAAATAGTTGACGTGGAATTAGGTACACCCACCCTTATCTACATCAAGAGCTGGACTTGGCAGAATAACTTAAGTGAAGAAATACTGTCTCCTGCCCTGCTCTTCCCCGTAACCAAAAAGCCAGCCAATGATGAATATAATTACTTCTGGCGACAGAATATCGTCGTACCGTTAGTCAAAGAAATCTTTGAACAAAATTACGTAGGTACGCCAATACCTTTAATGGAAAAAACCACTCCGGCTGAACCAGTAGCAGAATAATGTAATCAAAAAACCCTGATGACCGTCAGGGTTTTTTGCTATTATCCTAAATTTTATTCTGCAACCGGAGCGATTGGTCTCTCTCCTTGCTGCCTGAACTTCATGAATTTTCCTGGGCTAGGAAGGCCGATTTCCTTCGCTATTTCCTGGGCAGCTTTCCAGTCGCCTGCTTGCCGCAGTTGATGCATTTGGACAAATTGGGGGAAATTGTCCTCAGTAACAACTTCTAACATTTTACTCATCCGCTCGTCTTCACTGACTAATGATTTCCACGCCTCATAATCTCCAGTGGCCAGCACCTGATCAATCGCGGCCCGTTTGGCCTGCATCGCCTCTTGCTCTCCCTGATTTAGCTCATGACGGCAAGGTGGAAATTCTTTAGCTGCTGAATCTTTCTCATCAGTAGCAGCAGACACTAGGCTCGTTACTGCCAAAGTAGTGACGATCAAGGCTAAAAAACCTGACAGCAGATATAATTTTTTTTGTTTCATAGGCAATTCTCGTTAATAATTAGATAAAAGTGGTTGCGCTTCCGCTTCTACCAACTACTACGCAGCGGCTCATTGTTTCTTTCATCAAAACGCTGATGGAATCTAATTACTCTTTCCTTAGGAGCAAACCAAGGCATAATCTCTTCCGCGTAAAAATTATTAGGCGGCTGGACTTGGCCGAATATAATTACCCTAATGCCCGGACGGAATAATCCCTGGTTAAAATCCTCCGAATGATCACAAGCGACATTCCACTTATCGCCATTTACCGATTTCAATTCAAAATTAACCGTTTCATCCTGCTGGTAAATATCCGAGACAATTACGCCCGCTAGCCTACCTTGTTCTGGATCAAGCCAGAGCTTTCCTTTCTTTTCCACCATTTTCTGGTAAAGCGGCAAACGCTGGTAAACTGCCTGCTCTAATTGCTGGCCGCCTTTCAAAAAATACAGAGCGGTACCACCTAAAATACTAACCAAGACGCTGGCCAACATCACCCAGTAGACGCTATATTTATATCCCTGCTTAGTGTGGTGGAAATTGTAATAGGCAATAACAATAAAAACTAATAAAATAAGCAACCAAAAATATGGCAATTCAAACATGTCTTCAGAAATACCCAGTCTTTTCATCATTAAGCTCAAAGCATTATTGCGGTAAACAAAGATGATTACGGATACCGCTAAAGAACCGACAATAACGGAAATAACAAACAGAAACCAGATAAAATAATCTTTCAATAGAAACTCCCAGCGCGGTTTGGCTGCTATTTTCTGCTCCTTGATATCCGTTAACACTTTTTGACTTAAATCCTGTTCTGTCATAAATTTATTGCTTATGCTTATTGACTAAAATTTCCTTAAACTGCTTTTTAGCGCGGTTCAATAAAGTGGCTACCGTACCTAATGGTTTACGCAAAATATCTGAAATTTCTTCATAGCTTTTCTCTTCAAAAAAACGCAAAATTAAAATTTCGCGGTATTCTTCCTTAAGCTGACCGAAAATCTTATTTATTTCTTGGCGCAAATATGCCAAATCTACTGATTGAGCAAGATCAAAATCAGCTACAATGTTGTTGATAAAATCCTCTTTAGTCTCCCAAGTGACTATTTCCGGGCGAGCCCGGCGCTTGCGGTATTCGCTAATTACCTGATTATGGGCAATCCGGTAAATCCAAGAAGAAAATTTCAAACTGGAATCAAAGCCATTAAGGTTGCGGTAGGCTTTAATAAATACTTCCTGCAGAACATCCTCTGCTTCCTCATGACTAACATTAGAAATTCTTTTGATATAATTTAATAGCTTACCCTGATACCTTCTCATCAGATACAAAAAATTGTCTTGATTAGCTAAGGTCAAGACGACTAATTCTTCATCAGTTTTTTCTTCCCTGAGATTCATCGGCTCTAGTTATATAATACGCTGCCGCTGATATTTTATTTCAAATTATAACGAGGCTTCTGCTTTAGCAGTAAAATTAATCTGGAAATCTATTAAATCAGCAATGGCTTTATCCCCTAAATTGCTGAAAAAATTAGCTGAGCCATATTCCACTCCCCAATTAGTCCGGTCAATGCTCAAATTAGCTTCTGCTTTCAATTGGCCGTCAGCTAAAACAATAGTGGCCGGAAAAGTAATATTATCGGTAATGTCTTTAATGGTTAAATTGCCGGAAATTTCATAATCATCGCCAGTCTGTTTTTTAACATTGGTCAAGACTAATTTGCTTTCCGGATAACGTTCTGTCATAAAAAAATCATCGCCAGATAAATGCTTTTCAATTCTTTCTTTGCTAGCACCAGATAAATCCTCATTAACAATAGTCTGCATATTAACCACAAACTCACCACCAAGCAACTTCCCCTCTTTAACAGCTACCCAGCCGGAAGTTAAATCTACCGTGCCGTAATGAGCAGAGCCGGTTACGCTATTCTTGCCTGACCAGCGAATAACTGTCTCTGTTGCCACTACCTGGTAAATTTCCGCATCAGCAATAATTTCCGGCACAGCGGTAATATTGTTATTTACTACAATCTCTTCACCTTTATTACTTGACTGCCAGATTATGCCTGCAGATAAAACTGCCAAGATAATTAAAATTAATAAGCGATATTTCATAAATTAAACTCCTGCTTATTCTAACATAATTATTCTAGTAAACCCAGCCCTTGACAAATAACCAGCTGGGTGCTAATATATTGCGGCACTATGTACATACCAAGACATTGTATGAAGACGACCTGTCACGTTTCGACTGGATGAATATGTTAAGACATACGATGTAACCCACCCGAGGGTTGAGACTGGCCGACTGTTTGTTTGTCGCCACTATACCTATGCAGGCCGCAGACCACCGATTTGCGCCAAGTCTCCTCTCACAAAACCCTGTTATGCTACACATAACAGGGTTTGTTTTTTTAATTTAAAGTAATAGCGACAATTTCCGACTTATTCCCGATTCTAATCGGTGGACCCCAAGTACCGGTACCACTAGTGACATACAGATTAAAGTCTTCTTCCGTAAACAAGCCATAATCATAGCCATTGTAAATTTTCTTAGTAAATAGATCAAAGGGGAAGAACTGGCCTTTGTGCGTATGGCCAGATAGCTGCAAATTAACGCCTTTATCTTTTTGTGCGGAAAAATCAGTATTGGGATGCCAATAGCTCTTAACCGCCTGGTTTGACTTATTAATATTCCTTTGGTCAATACTCACCGGCTCATGGTACAAAAGAATAGTGGCTGACAATGGATTGTAATTGGAAAAACTGCCAACAATATCCTCCTTAACTACTCTCTTGCCAGGTTCGGGATAACTTAAGCCAATAATCTGTACGCCATCAACAGTCACAAATTCATTATCTAAAACCTTTATTTTGGATTTCCGCAAATCGGCAATAATTCTCTCTGAACCCAAATAAGTTTCATGATTGCCGGTAATAAAATAAACACCTTGAATGGCAGATAATTTCTCAATGGTGCTAATAAATACATCATGGATGCCGTCCATGCCGTCAAATAAGTCTCCGGTAATAAACACGGCGTAGGGATTAAGGCTGTTAACCTGCTTGACAATTTTTTCAGCAAAATCCAAACCATTAATATCCCCTAAATGCAAATCAGATAACTGCACCACGGTTTTCCCTTGCCAGCTAGCTGGCAGATCTTTTATCTTCACCTTAATCTTTTTTATCACCGGATGGTTAGTCTGCCAGTAGCCATAGCTGCATAATAACAAGGGTAAAACAAAAACCAAGACACCGATTAGCATCTTAGCTTCTACATTAAAGAAGTTAAGGATATAAACCAGAATCCAGGCAATGATTAAGCTAAGGAATAAATAGACCAGCCAGCCCAGCCAAAAGGCAGAAATCGTGTAATAAGTTTTAACTAAAATCGCATCGCTGCTTTTAGCTAGCATAGCTGAGATAATAAAGCTCAAAGACATAAAAATAAGAATTGCCAGTAGCAAATTCTTGGTAGCGGGTTCGGTAATAGAGAAAAAATATACCGTGGAAAAATAAAGCAATAAATGCACTCCCAGATAAAAAACCAAAATAACCGCCAAGGAAACAGCGAATTTCTTACTCATAATACTGTCTAATTTACGAGGATAATTATAGTATAAATTACAATAAATGGAAATGCTCTAATAAAATAAACCCTTAGCTTAAAAGTAATTTTACTCTTTTTCTGCTTTTCTCTGCTGTTTGCGGCGGTCATTTTCCGACAGCAGCTGCTTGCGCAAACGCACTGACTTAGGCGTCACTTCCAAATATTCATCTTCGGCAATAATCTCCAAACCTTTTTCAATAGTCAAAATAGTCGGCGGCACCAATAAAATAGCCTCATCCGAAGACTTGCTGCGCATATTGGTCAATTGCTTGCCTTTGGTGGGATTAACTTCCATATCCAAGCCTTTGGCGGTATTGCCAATCACCATGCCTTCATAAACTTCCGTGCCTGGTCCAATATACAACACACCTCTGTCTTGCAGATTATATAAAGAAAAGCCCAAAGCTTTGCCGGTAGCCATTGACACCATTGAACCGACATCACGCTTTTTAATCGCTCCGGTATAAGGACGATAGCCAATTACTCGCGAGCAAAGAATGCCTTCGCCATGAGTGTCAATAATAAACTCTCCCCGGTAGCCTAATAACCCACGAGTAGGAATTTCAAAAATCAAGCGCATTTGCCCGTTCTCTGCCTTCATATCCACTACAATACCCTTGCGCTTGCCTAATTTCTCCATCACAACACCAGACATGCTTTCCGGCACATCCACTGTCACTTCTTCAAACGGCTCTAATTTCTTGCCGTCTTTTTCTTTAATAATCACCTGGGGCTGGGAAACCTGCAATTCATAGCCTTCCCGGCGCATGGTTTCAATTAAAATAGCGATATGCAATTCACCGCGGCCATAAACCTTGAAAGCGTCATGGGAAAAATCTATTTGCAATCCGACATTGATCTCCAATTCTTTTTCCAAGCGCTCTCTTAATTGCTTGCTGGTCACTAATTTTCCCTCGCGGCCGACAAAAGGAGAATTGTTTACTAAAAAATCCAGAGAAATAGTCGGCTCATCCACCACAATCGCCGGCAAGGGTTCTTGGCTAGCGTCAACGCAAATAGTCTCGCCAATATCTATGGTGGGAAAACCGGCCAGCATGACAATATCTCCGGCCAAAGCCTCTTCAATCTCTTTTCTTTCTAGGCCATGGAAAGTAAATAATTTAGTGGCGCGGCCGTTAATAACCTCCCCATTAACTTTTTTAAGGATTAAATTGTCTTTGATGGAAATCTTGCCTTCATACACTCTGCCAATTGCTAAGCGCCCCAAGAAATTATCATAGCCAAGATTGAATGACTGAAAACGCAAAGGCAAATCAGTTTGTTGTTTGGCTGTCTCCACTTTTTCCAAAATCACATCCAGTAATGGCGTAATATCTTTATCTTCATCCGTTAAATATCTTTTAGCTATACCTAATTTAGCAATAGTGTAAACCGTAGTAAAATCAAGCTGTTCGTCGGTAGCTCCCAGATCCATGAATAATTCAAAGACCCGCTCATAAGCTTCATGGGGATTGGCCGCTGGCTTGTCAATTTTATTCAAAACCAGAATAGGCTTTAAGCCAAGCTCCAAAGATTTTTTCAAGACAAACCTGGTCTGGGGCATCGGCCCTTCCTGGGCATCTACTACCAGCAGCACGCTGTCTATGGAGCGCAAAACCCGCTCCACTTCTGAACCAAAATCCGCATGGCCGGGAGTATCCACAATATTAATTTTAGTATCCTTGTAGAAAACTGAGGCATTCTTGGCATAAATAGTAATACCGCGCTCTTTTTCCAGAGCATTAGAATCCATGCTAACTGCCTCATCTGATACCATTCCTGTTTGCTTGAGAATAGCGTCAGTCAAAGCGGTTTTGCCATGGTCAACGTGAGCAATAATTGCAATATTTCTAATTTCCATAGAACCTAATACTAATGAAAATACCGTTTTTTAGCAAGAGCCTAAAAGGCAGGGTTTAAACCCTGCCTTTTTTCAATCCTTTAATCTGCTTGCCCATGGGCTTTCTTCAGGGCAGCAATATCAAATTTTTTCATCTGCAGAAAAGCTTTGGTTACCCGCTCCGCTGCCGCTGGATCACCCGCCATTAAAGCATCCATTTCCCGCGGCACAATCTGCCAGGATACGCCGTATTTATCTTTCAGCCAGCCGCATTGTTCAGCTTCAGGCACTGCCGACAGTTTATCCCAATAATAATCTATCTCCTCCTGACTGTCGCAATACACCATGAAGGAAATAGCTTCATTAAAGTTAAAGCTATGCTCGCGAGCGCTATCCATGGCCGCAAACCACTGGCCAGCCAGCTTAATATCCGTAAACATTATATTACCAGCCTTATCCGGCTCCATTCCTTCCGGATAACGAGCAATAGCACCACGCTGGGAGTCTTTAAACACTGACAGATAAAAATCTGTTGCCTCTTCAGCTTTACCGCAAAGATCTTTAACAAACAGCATGGACGGAATAATTAACGGCCGCTCTTCCCCTTGAGGATTAGTCAGTATTAATTGCCAGGACAAGCCGTATTTATCCTCCACCCAGCCATACCGTTCGCTAAAAGGATATTTATCCAAAGGCATTAAGACTCTCCCTCCCTCGCTTAATTTATTCCAAATTTCATCAATGCGCTTCCTGGCTTCCTGGTCTTGGGAAGGATCAAAATTAACCATAAACGAAATAGCAGGATTGAATTTAAACAATGGCCCGGCGCTAATAGACATAAAAGAATAGCCTAATAATTCAAAAGAAACGATATCACAATCTCCCGAGGGAGTATTATGAATAGTCTTGATACTTTTTATCTTAGAATTAGGGAATAAGGAAGTATAAAATTCTGCTGCTTCCTTAGCTTTCTTATCAAACCACAAATGAGGTACTATTTTCTGCATGATTTTTATTATTAATTATTCACTACTACTTTAAAGCCGGCATAAGCCATCCTTTTCATGTCAAATGGCATCGGCTGATTCTGGTATTTAGGATCATTCATTGAGGGATCTTTCATTACCAAAGCATTCACCTGATCACGATGTTTTCTGGATTTGTAGGTAATAAAAGAAAACCAGATTGTTTCATTAGGCTTGGCTTTAATCATCTTAGCAAAAGTCAAAATTACGTGCTTGGGCTTAGCGTCATCAATCAAGCATTCTTTATAATCCACCGCACCATATTTTAGCCAAAGCTTAGCACCCTGCTTTGCCATCTTTTTATAAGCCGCTAAGTTCTTCTTGGGCACTACCAAAACAAAACCATCTACATATTGCCCTGTTTTATTTTTATTCATCTTTTTACAATTAATAATTAGCACTTTTAAATATAACAGAAAAAAATAATCTGGCAAATAAATTGTAAAATAATTGCCAGATATTTAAAATCTTTTTTTACTAATTCTTACCATTAAAAATAATCCCGCCACAAAGGCTAATAATCCCAACCCTTGCCCGCCAGGACTATCGTCATATCCTCCATAGATAAACATGAAGACACCGAATAGCATCAATAGAATAAGGCCTAATATTTTTAAAATGTGTTTTCCTTTACTCATATAAAAAGTATACCAAAAAATCGCCTTTAGGGCGATTTTCTAGTTGGCTCCCCACCTCGGTTGGGTGACCCCATAATAGGTCTTTACAAGGGTTTTGAGGAGATTTTTTCAGAGGCTTAAACCTTACTCGGGTCGGGGTCTAAATTTTATAAATGAGACAAATGAGACAGTTTTTTAGAATATTTTTGAAGATTAACCTCAATAAGTAATCCTTGACTTAATTGAGGTTTTATAGTATATTCAAAAATCAAATAGTACGTTAACAAAATGCGAGAAAAACCAATGAAAGCCACCCAGGAGCTAACGCTCATCATCCTTAAGCCTGATCTTAAAGATCGGCAACTAACTGAAGTGCTGTTAGCAAAACTGAAGGCTAACGGACTTGCAATCGTCTTTGAAGGCTTGGTACAATTCAATATAGAATTGATTAAGCTTTTTTACCAATGGAGCAATATCGACTATGCCAAGGAACTCTGGCAGTACCTTTGTAGCCGAGAAATGACCTTCATGGTGCTAAGAGGTGAGAACGCCATCCAAAAAGCTTTTGAGATAAGGCAAGCGATGCGACTGGAATATTGTACGGGGAGTCCTATCTTCAACATGCTGCACGCTTCCGATTCCAAGCAAGCTTTTCAACGAGAGTTCGCGTTGATCGCTTCACAACAGTCTCAATTAGGCAATAAAAAAATGGACGAAGTCAAAACCGACAATCAAGTCGAAGTCATCCTCTTCAAAAAGGATGGTCAAGGCAACATTAAATATTTGATGTTGAAGCGCTCTGCAGCCAAAGGTGGCTTTTGGCAACCTATAACAGGCAATGTCAAACCACATGAAAATCACGAGGAAGCGGCATTGCGTGAAACAAAAGAAGAGACCGGCATCACCAATGGACTCCGTCTTATCGATACTGGATTCTCCTTTGAGTTTGACGATGACAATCGGCACCAAAATGAACAGGTGTTTGGTCTTGAAATATCAGAAGAAACTCAGGTGGAATTATCCGCAGAGCACACCGAGTTCGCTTGGGTTTCATTTGAAGAAGCAGTTTCTCACTATCTAAAGTATCCCGGTAATATCACGGGGTTAACAAAACTCAACGAAAAACTGGGAGCTCACAATGGATGACTTCAAGGCCGCTGGCCAAAGATACGTTGATGAAATACTTTCTCAACGTAGTGAGTTGTCTGATTATCTTGATCAGGCGACAATCCTGTTGAATGTCTATGCAAACAACCAAGTCTGGGACATCATGATCCTCATGGATGATGATTGGTTCAGCTATGAATTTGCTCACTTATATAGCGAGCATTTCGTGGTTGACGATCATGATCATGTCCCACCGGTATTTACCAGGGTCAAAAACTGGCAATGGTTGCGGGGAGATTTTGCCAGAAGGAGACCAACTGCTTTGTGGATATTCCAAAATTCCCTGATCCTTCGAGAAAACGGAACGACTTTTCAGGACATCGTTTCCGAACAACAGAAAGAGTTTCACAAGCAACTGAAGTGCTTGATCAGAAGAAAGTATCTCGAACTACGAACTGATCGACACGGTCTTCGTTTCAGGTCGGTGCAAGAGAACATCCCCAATGCTCTTCTCAAAGCCAATGTTGTCAAAGTTTGTTTTGAGCTACTCTTGTTGGCGGAAGGTAAACCTTATCCTTTCAAAGCACCTTTAGCTGAATACGCTCGTCAGCAAAGCGAAGTGGGAGATAAAGTCTTCCAATTAGCTACGGAATTTCTTGCAACGAACGATCCGAAAACAACCATTTCCTTAAGCGATCAGCTGATTGAAATGGTTTCCTCGGTTTTACTATCTCGCAAACTCTGCACAGATCGACTACTTGAACAGTGGTGGTTATTTCTCGACTGAGCGAATAGTATGAATTTCAAGCCCCTGCGTCCTTATTGGCCGCGGGGGCTTTTTATAATTTTAATAGCTCTATTTATAAATAATTTATCTTGAGACCATTTAGCAAGCTTTAACGATTTATTAAAATCGAGAAATTTATTAATATAATTTTCATTACCCTTAAAATTCTTTTTTACTGTATTTAATGTAATTGCCTTAACTAAATAAACATTTATAACTTTATTTACTATTTTTTGTTTTACTGGGTAATAATAATCATAGCTGCCTAATTTCTTTATTAACTTTAAATTATTAAACCCCGTCTCTTCTATAGTTTCTCTAATTGCAGTTTTGGTAATATTTTCACCCCTTTCTTTGTGCCCTTGTGGCAAAACATAATGATGCCAGTTTTTATCATAAAGCAATAAAATTTTATTTTCATGAAATATAATTACGCTAGCACAAATTTCTTTTACAATTTTCTTATGTTTATAGTTATTAATTCCCTTCTCAACTAAAGACACAATTTTAGTAGTTGGTACAAATTTTCCTTTAGGAGCTACATTTATACATAAAATTTCATTACCAGTAATTTTCTTAAACTGCTTTTTATAGAAATCTAGATACCGCTGATAAAAATTAGGTTGATTCTTTATTAGCTGTTTAACAGACCTGTCCCCTAAGACTTTTGCTGCTTTCTGACAGAACTTTTTGTCAGCATACAAAAAAACCAATAATCCCTGATCTAATTCTGGAGAGATCTTTAATAACTTTAAATATTTGTCAGATATTTTTCCATGTTTAGCATAATAAAATGCAGCATTAGCAAGAATTGAGCGCTCCATCAAAATCATATTCTTTTGACCCAATAATCTTTTTGCCTGCTTATGTCTGTTTAAATGCTGTTTTAAATACCATTCATGTGGATCTTTAATATTTCTCCTATTCAAATGATTGGGTTCTGGTATTAAAAAAATTTTTGGATGACGCTTTAATATCTCCCGAATCAAAGCTGATTTACCAACTTTCCAAAAACCCTCAATAATAACTAATTTAGGTTTTAATTTTTTTAACTCTGACTTTGTCATTATTTACTATGTAATAATTATTATTTCTGAGTCTTGCCGCTCTCTTTTCTTCTAACCACATTGGCAACGGTAAATTAATAATTTTTTCCAATTTTTTTAAATCCAAATTTCTATTGACTATTATTAATTCACGGTAATAACTTATTATTTGTCTAGCTATAATATTAATATCATAATATTTCTTTGCAACATCATGGTTTAATTTACCAATTTTTTTTATTTGCTTAGGTTGTTTTAATAATCTATCTAGAGTAGCGACATAATTATCAAGATCGTCTTCGATCAACAAACTGTCAATTCTTTCATAACCGCTAGCACCAATGGTAGTGGTAATAATAGGCAGTCCGGCGGCACAATAATTTAAAATTTTTACTTTCATGCCAGAACCACTTGTCACTGGACATAAAGCAATCGTTGCTTTACTAAAAACACTATTCAAATCATTAATGATGCCGGTAAAAAACACTTGTTTCTTATCTTTATATTTTTTTACTAAATCATCTGGTGTCATGCCCACAAAAGTAAAAGTAACGTCCGGATGTAATTTAATTAGTTTATAATAAATTTTATCCAAAATTGCTTCAACTGCCGATCTATTTGGTCCATAGAACATATTACCAATAAATATAATATTTTTTTGTTTTGTATTAGGTCCAAAGAATTTAAATTGGCTAAAATCAACTGGATTTGGGACTATCTTTAATTTATTTTGATCGACTATTATTTCTTTTATTAAGCTTTGTCTGTCAGACGACACGGTACAAACTATTAAATCAGATAATTGGCAAGCTAAACCACTTATAGCCGTTGATAAGTCTATTTCACCGTCGGATTTACCAAAGTATTTCAATAATGTCGGCTCCACATCGTGCATTTCTAGACACATTGGAATTTTTAATTTATCTGCTATTGGTTTATACCTTAAGACTGAAACTGGATCCTCAACCTGTAAAATGTCAATTTTTGTCTTTTCTATTATCTTTTCTAATTTATTAATATTATAAAAAATTGATTCCGGTATAATATGTATCTCCAAATTATCTTTGTTTATCAATTTATTTATATCACTATCCTTTTTAATGTTTCTGTTACAACAAAAAATCTTTACTTCTACACCCAGAGAAGAAAGTTTACGGGATAAATAATACAGACGATAAGTGACACCAGTATATGGCGGTATACTTAAAGCCGTATCAATAATAATTCCAACGGAAAAAGAAAATTTATTATTCTCCTTGCCAACTGATATTTTCCCTTTAGTTAAATCAAAATTATAAATTTTATTTTTGACTTGATATTTTAATTTTTGCATAATTTTTTGATTCCCGTATCAAAATTATATCTGGGTTTAAATTTTAAATCACGATATATTTTGTTAACACCAGCCAAAAGATAGGGACAATCTTTTTTTCTTAATAGCTTACCATCAATCTTAACCTTTACCTTTCTATTGTAATACTTGGATATTATTTTAATTACTTGTTTTCCTGAAATGCCGTGTCCTGTGCCAATATTATAAGTTTGGTTATTAAGCCCTTTCTTTAAAATTAACAAGAAAGCCTTTACCACGTCATCTACGTAAATATAATCCCTAACGGTCTTAATATTACCAACAGTTATAGTGTCATCTGCTTTTATCTTCTTCAACATTGTTGGAATAAAATGTGGGGTTAAATTATTTGACCCGTAGACATTAAAAAGTCTTAGAATATTAAATTTTATACTAGGATTTTTCTGCATAAATGATAAAACCTCTTTCTCTGCCAACTTCTTTGATTTGCCATAAATATCTATTGGTTGGAGCTTCTCGTTCTCAAAATGTTTAGTATGATTTGGTGCATAGACAGAAGCTGATGATGTATGAACAAAATTTTCAATCTTAAAATCTAACAATAATCTCAAAATATTTTTAGTACCAATCACATTAACGTCTAACACTTCCTTGGGATGCTGATTGCAATAAGGAATAAAATGAACAGCAGCTAAGTGAATAAGATATTTCGGTTTAAAACCAGTCAATTTATTTTTTAAAACAGTATAATTTCTTATATCAGCTTGAATGAATTTATATTTTGACCTGCTAATACCTTTTAGGCTAGACAACAGCCCATTGGTCAGATTATCTATAATAATCGGATAATAACCACCTCTAACTAAGGCTCTAATTAAATGATGTCCAACAAATCCCAAGCCACCTGTTACTATTATTTGTTTTTTAATATCCATAATTGTCCATTTTATCTAAAATTAGCATATTTAAAGATAAAATAAAAGGTCATCAAATAGATAATTCGCCTGTGTAAAAAAATACTTTAATTTTTATTCTTGTCTTCTAACTTACTTTTTATGAAAAAATAGATCATAGTTAAAATTATCGAGATGCCAACCAGCGGTATTATATAAAGTATTAAATTAGCTAAATTAAATAAAACTGAAATACCAGTATTTAAAATACTAAAAATCCAAGGAATAATATATTGATAAGATACATACATTAAAACCATCCAAATGATTGATTTAATAGAGATATACAACTTAAACTGTTCTGCTAAAATATCGCTTAGTACTTCATAAAAATGAATAAAGTACAACAAGCGCCCCAATGTCACAAATACGAAGGCACTATAAAAAGCTCTAATAAAAATAGTGGGCTGAGACAGCGGAACTATATCTTGCCACTGAAATTTAATACCTAAAATAAAATGCCAAACTAAAAACACCAAAGCAAATACAATATAAGTCGTAGCAGAACTTACAATTTTTTTAACATTATCTAATAAAATTTTTTTGTACCATTGATTATTCTTCATCTCTATTTTTGAAATATTTTTCAACATCTTTTGGCATATAAACATAGTCTTTAACTGCCTCGTAGCTATCTTTTAATTCTTTCTTATCAAAGCCCGAACTCTTTGCCCACCATCCTGAAATAATATCATTTTTATTAGTTTCGGAAGAAAAAAATTGATTGTTCCAAATTAGATTAGATCGTAATTGATTAAATTTAATATTATCTTTACTTTTTTGTATATCCTCAAGTACACCAATAATACTGACTCCTCCTTTTTTTGTAATATCCACTAATTGATCTTCACTTATTTTTGACAAACTCCTTGCAAGCTCATGATCGGAACGGCAATATCTCCGAATGTCCATAACTGAATAATCTAAATCTACTAAAAAACTATGTTTAGCAGAAAAAGCTCCAAAAAGATACATAGCATAACGTAACTCATCAAAACCGTTAATTTGTTTAATAAATTCTCTGGTCTGATTAAATATTTTAAAATGTTCGATACTTTCGCACTGCTCTAATAAACTTAATAAATCATGTGTAGCCTTCCTATGTTTTATAGAATTATACAACAGTACTCCTTTCAAATATTTTTCTATAGCCTGTTGTGAAAAAACTAAAAACGCATCAAGACAATCATTACGATAAAGAGTACGGGCAGATACATAATCCATGTCTGCAACATCACGAAAAGCTCTCGTCGCAAAATTATTTCTAAAAATTTGATCCATGCTTAACATTTTATATAATTTTATAATTTATCAGATAACTCTTGTATTTTATCTTTTAAAACCATGGTAGCCTTACAATCATCTTCATTATATAAAAGAATTCTTTTCAAAATTTCTTGATCTTTAGTTTTTATAAATTCATTAAACCACTGGATAGACAAAGCACCGGAGGGCGTTTCGTCTCTCCAGGAAAAACCACAATATTGAGCTAGAGCTTTGAGAGAGTAGCTTCCGACCGGCCAATCAGTATTTTTTAACACTGTTTGATATAAGTCAATAACATTAGGATGATCAAAAAAATTTTCAACTTCTCCCTCAGAAACTACATCTGGATAAATTTTTTGCATTCTTTTATATGTGCTTTTTTCATGGGGAGAATAATAATAAACGGAAAAATCACCTTGAGGTAAAGATTTAATATATTCCCAAAATTTTGACCAGGCTTCTTTTTCTGCTTCTGGAGTTAAATCTGTGGCGGTAAAATCTAAAAACTTTTCTCCTTTAGGACTTCTCTCATAAACACCGTGTAAATATATAAACTCCTGAGTTGGATCGTCCTCAATATCAAAAAATAATTCGTAAGACACCTTGGGGAAATCTACTTTATTATATACTATTGGAGATTTTGTGTTTCTGAATATATTAGCTCGAGCGAGCATTTTATCCAATGTCTTCTCACCCAATCCCTTTAAAAAAGTTTTATCTTTTGCTTTTCGTTCTGCTAAATCTTTTAAATCTAAAGATAAAATATCATCAATCTTAAAAATTCCTAAATCTTCATTTAAAATGTCCCTTTTACTTCTGCCAACATAAAATAATCCCGTCGGATCATCGGTGTCTTGAACC
Organism: uncultured Gammaproteobacteria bacterium; assembly: GCA_964638415.1. GTDB lineage: Bacteria > Patescibacteriota > Patescibacteriia > UBA1558 > GWA2-36-10 > CAZWYP01. The sequence continues at coordinate 3,144 of CAZWYP010000002.1, read as the reverse complement.
CATTTTTTACAGCTATTATACCAGGGACATAACTTACAGATACTTGCCATAGCTGGCTTATTACTATCTTCATTAGCCAACAAAACAGCAACGTTATTTTTAACATTTTGATATAAATCCCAATAAGAAATTTTCTTTATCTTCCCAATTGATAAATTCAAATCATATAAAACCTTATTTCCTTTAATATCATAAATTATGGCTTGCCTGTCGTTTTCAAAACCCAATCTAATTAATGCATCTACATATAAAGCTAGCTGAACAGCATAATGTTCTTTTAATTTACCTTCATCACCAGCGTCTTCATCCACCCCTTCTACGCCCATACCGGATTTAATATCTATTGGTACATACTTATTATTGGGCATCAACATTAAAAAATCCGGGATACCCACCAACTCATCTTTAATTAAAACACCTTGATAGATTAAAGGTGTTTTACTGTTCATGGCTTCAATAGTTTTTTGAAATCTTTCTTCTAAATTCCCTTTTGACAAATCTAAAAATGTGCCTATTTTAGAAACTACTTCTTTTTCATAAAGAACACCTCTGTCCCAAAGCAACTGCACGAAAGGATTGATTTCTTTTATTTTTTCTTCCTGTGGACCATAAACATCACGCCAAACACGATGTTGGCATTGCATATAATCATACAGCTTTGAGGCAGTTATTGTCATAATTTACTAATCAATATTTAATTCTTTTGATTTTTTTCTTCTATACGTTTTTCAATAATACTTAATAATTCTTGCCACTGCTTTGTTTCCCTGTATTCCTTAGAATTCTCCTGATAATTAAGTTGATTCAGCTCATTTTGCCATTTATTTAAATTATCCAATGTAAAGATATTACCAAAAATATAAGTCGTTAAATCAATGGTATTTTTAAACTGTTCGTCCTGAAATTTTGCAAAATTTACTTCTGTATTATCATTCCATCCGCTTGCAAATATTCTACCCACATAGCCAAAACTTTGTCCACTCTCAATAGCATTCTTCATCCTAGAACTACCAGACCAAGGAAGGAGGACAAAAGTTAAAATTTTCGCCCAAGTAATTGGATCAACATTATAAAATATTTCTTTTGAAACTTCATCTAAATTTTTATCCCATTCTTTGATATCAGTTCTAATTCTGGAAATAGCCCAATTAATAAATCTATTCAACCAAACTCTTGGTATAATATGTTTTTTTAAATTGTCTATAGTTATTTTCCATTCCATTGGAAAATAATGTTCCCAAATATTATGCGCTTCTTTAGATTTAGGAATCATATTAAAGCAGTCTTCATATACTTGTAAATGTTCAACGTAAGTGTATGTATGTTCCTGTCCGATAATTTTTACCGAATCATTTTTATCCATATGTTCTTTAAGATATTTGAAATAAGAAAATGCATTACCTGTGTTTCCGGTCAAGGCCTCTTTAGTAACATATTTAATTATTTGCGATACAACCTGTTCAACTTCAAATATTTTAATATCAATTTTGGTTTCTTCATTGTTTTCTTGACCTCGTGCAAATTTTGAATATTGTTTTTTCCACAATATTAAATTCCATTCTAAAATTTTTGGAAAAAATTCTGGGAAAACAAGTAAAAATATTTTATTCCTACTTTCAATATTACTAAAAAAATCTTCAAGTAAGTTAGGTAAGAGAGCCCACTCCTCCTGCATATTTGATTTCAAAATTTCATCAACTTGATTTGAAAAAGGAATGAAAAAATCCTTTTCAATAAAGCGACTATCCACGCTGATTTTTGTAGCCCAATAATCTTTCCATGAAACAATTTTATCTCTTGAAGATTTTGGAAAATTAGATAGGTATTTTAATCTAAAAAGATTTTTATCCCCCTTTACCCACTTATAAAGTCTGAGTAATATATAAAATAATAAAATAAGAGAAACCAACCATACGATAAATGCGGATAACTTAACTATTATATTGTTCACCCCCATTAAGAATGGTGAAAGAACAACTATAGCCAAAACTATAAGAGATGGTTTAAATAACCATACATAATCAAGCGCAACGTGGAGATCAAGGAAATTTCCTTTTCTTTCTCCATCACCGAGATAGTGAATAAATATGCCAATGGCAAAGGAAATCAAAAGAGTTAAGACAGCAATTCCTGCTCCCTGCATCAACTCTGGCAATGGAGAATAATTAAGAAAATTTAATACTGTACACATAAAAATATTCCTATAACATATTTACACTCTACACCACCAACCCCCTAAAATCAAGCCAAGATTAAACAAAAACACCAAATAAATAAGGTGTTTTCGTTTAGATAATACCTATAAAGTAATAAATATATTATTTCCAATGAAACCAATTTTGAGCTTTGCCGTACATTAGAATTATTAATCCAGCAATAAAGAACAAACCGGTAAACACTCCTCCAACTGTAGAAGGATTTTCAGAGCTAAAAGTACCTATAAACACAAAGAAAGAAATAACAATCATTATACCACCTAACACTATTTTACCCTTACCAATTCGCGGATTAGCAATTTCTACTGCTACTTGTTTATTGTTTGGCTGTTCAGTCAAAGATGATTTACAATGTTTACAAATAACTGCCTCATCTTTAATCTCTTCAGCACAATAAGGACATTTTTTTGTTTTTCCCATAATTTATTTTATTAACTTATTAATTTCATTAAAACTTAATGGTTGGATATTGTTCTTTATTAATTTAGCCAAAGATACACTGCTGCTGTTATTGCTTATTTCCTTTAATTTATCTCTGGTTAAAATATAAAAACACCATTGATCCAAATCTAAGATGTTTAGAGTAGTTGGATCTTGGTGTTTTAATAAAGCTAAAATATAAATATCTGCTTTGTAGTCTTTGGTATTATTATCTTCTTTACTGACAGCAGATGACCAATAAAGGTTTTTGGCTTTAAGGCCTGAGAAAATAATGTTAGATAATTTATTCTGATCCCAATCCTGAATATATGACGAACACTTAACTTCTATTTTAGTTCCTTGTTTGGTTTTAACATCATAATCACCCCAAGGGTTTCTGACGGAAATATCTTTTTTATCTTTAAGAGCGTTTTCTACTAAAAACTCAGCTAAAGCTCCACGCAAAACATTGGAATTTAAATTGGAAAATCCATATTGCCAAAAATCA
>CAZWYP010000001.1:0-227975 GCA_964638415.1 uncultured Gammaproteobacteria bacterium | reverse complement strand
ATTTTTTGGTATATTTGTTCTATAAACCCCCTTTTGAATTGTATTGAGAGTATTTTTATCAAACGCGTGATTTATTGCTTTATTAACGAGATTATTAAAAGAGGGATACTTATTGAGATTTAATCCAATAAGTAAATTATTACTACTTCTAAATTGAATAATTCTTTTTGGATTTTTTCTCTTGTGAAAGTCCGTTTCCAAAAAATCCATAAAATACTTAGCCACTTCTTTAATGAAAGCCAAGTTTTTATTATCTTTTTTTACTTTTGTATTACTAAGCATCAATAAAATATAATAATCTAATATTAGCACTTAAAATAGTAAAAGAAAAGGTTTGACTAAAACAAAAAACAACTTAATATTAAGTTGTTTTTTGTTTACTACTACGCGCTTCTTGACCCTAGTCGGGTCGCACGAAACGTGCACTAGGTTGGCTCCGGGAGAGGGACTCGAACCCACGACCAATTGGTTACATCATTTCCTTAAGTTTCCTAAAGGGATGGACTATCTCATCACCATATCAAATGACTTAGGTGCAAGGCGCTTCCTCTCTTTCAAGAGTACGAGTAAAAACTCTAGTCTCTGAACCTTCCTGTTAAACAGGCTTGGCTGCGGATTACCATATAGTCTAACTACTTAGGCTTCCCGACAATTCACCTTGTGTTCTTTCCTAGCTTTCGCTTAGGAAGCTGCACGACATTATTTTAGATGTAATGTACAGCCAACTGCTCTACCACTGAGCTATCCCGGATTGGTAGCGGGGGCCGGATTTGAACCGGCGACCTCCAGGTTATGGGCCTGGCGAGCTGCCAAACTGCTCTACCCCGCGTCGTAAATAAAATAATAAATTGTCTGGTAGCAGGGGTGGGAGTTGAACCCACGACCTCGGGCTTATGAGTCCCACGCTCTAACCAACTGAGCTACCCTGCCTAAGGATAAAATTTTCTGGTCGGGGTGACCCGACTTGAACGGGCGACCTCAAGACCCCCAGCCTTGCGCGCTAGCCAACTGCGCCACACCCCGTCCTAATAAATTAAAGTGGTGGACTGTGCGGGATTCGAACCCGCGACCTCTTCCATGCCATGGAAGCGCGCTAGCCAGCTGCGCCAACAGCCCAAAATTGGTACCGAAGAGAGGAATCGAACCTCCACACCCTTGCGAGTACTGGATTTTGAGTCCAGCGCGTCTACCAGTTCCGCCACTTCGGCTAATATTTAAGTCTTAACAACTAAAAATACAAGCTAGATTTTACTAGAAAAAATCCTTTAAGTCAATAGCTAGGCTAGTGAATCAGCTTTAATTTACCCCGATCAAAGGTCAGCCATTGCCTGCCCGAATTGTCTTGGGGCATCAGCCTAATAATATTAGCGGTAAAATTCTGGTAATTATAATTCCACAATTCCCAATAAATATTGTTCCTGGTTAAGGAAGTCTGGCCGGTTACTACAAAACTGCCGTTAACGCTTTCGGCAAACCAGCCTAAAGAATCTGTCCGCCATTTCAGTAAAGACTGCTGGTAATTATCCTTATCAATCATGGTATAGATCGGCAAGGGAATAATCTCCAAATCATAATCCGAATAAGTCAAAGCTAAAGCCTGCTGTAGATTATTGCGCCAAACTTGGGCGCCGCTTAAATTATCCGGCAGACCAACAGATACTAATGGCTTATTTTCATCTATTGTCAGTTCCGCAAAGCTGGCAATAGTCTCCCTGCTTATTTTACCAGCCAGCTGCCAATTATTATTCTTGTAGAGAAGAATAGGAATAGAAATAACAAGCAGAGCTAATAAGATAAACTGGCTAATTTTAATCTGCTTAAACAAATTATTTAATACCAAGACCAGCCAAATAACAAAAAAACTGCTGGCTAGATATAAATAGCGTTCATCGGCAAAGCTTAAACGCTGCATACCTAAGGGAGATAAAGGCAGTAGGCATAAAATAATTGAGGAAGATAAAATAAACTGCAGCCATTTTCTATACCAGAAAGTAAACCAGAAATAAGCGGCTAGGGATACTAGGATAATTATTACCAAAGAAGATAGTTCGTGATACCAAATTTTGTAATACAGCTCCCGGAAAAAACCAAAGGTAAAAAGATCATTTAAAAACGCTCCCAAGTTACCCATCCACTCCCACAGCGGCCAGTTAAATTCTGTCCGACCGTAATACCCGAAAAGAGTCTGCGTAGCAGAATACCGGAGCATCAGGAAAATAAATAGCAGAGGGAAATAAAAAATAATCCGGCCATTGAACTTATTTTTCTTGTCCAAAGAATAGAATAATGATTCCCATAAGACAATTAAGAAAGGCAAGCTAATTGCCAATTCCTTGGTCAACAAAGCTAAAACAAAAGACAACAATGACCACCAAAAAAAATTATTATTCTTCTCCTGCCGCCATTTAAAATAAAACAGAAAAGTTAGTAAATAAAAACCAGTCCCCCATAAATGCGGCCAAGCGGCCAGCCAATTAACTACTTCTACTTGCACCGGCCACAGCAAAAACAAAATTGCCGAGAATAAAGCCCAGAGTTTGGAATAATTTATCTGGGCCAGAATAAATATTTTCCGGGACAGCAGATAAACTAAGTAGCCATTGGCAGTAAAAACCAATAAGCTGACTAAGTGGTAAGGCCAAGCCTGTAAGCCGAATAAAGAATAGGATATCTTGAATAAAACAAAAGTCAGCGGATTATAAGCTCCCCCTACAATTCCTCCCTCATAATTAGTCAGAAAAATATCCAGCGACCAAGGTCTCTCTCCAGACAACCACAGCCAATGCCAGTCATCAGATAAAAAACCAACCAGCAAGGTGCGGCCATAAACAATAAGGACTACTACTAATAACCCCAACCAAATCTGCCAGCTCTTAATTTTATCAAAAACCAACCTCATGTTAGAATTATACTGCTATGATTAAAACAAAATCAATCTTTGAACCGACGGAATTAAGTGACGGCAAAAGAATTTTAATTACTTTTGCCTGGCCCAAAAACCTGATGTCAGATAATATCGACTCCTGGATCAAGGAACTAGGACATCCTTGGGAGCTAGTTTCCAATTGGCCAAAAGCGAGAATTTCTCCGGAAGAATTCAAAGAGGAATACAATAAAATCTTAACTAATCCCGCTTGCCAATATTTTATAACTTTACTAGCCAAGCAAGGACAAGAACAGGATATTACCCTGCTCTGTTCCTGCCGGCAAGAAGCTAATTGCCATCGCTGGCTGCTGAAAGACTACCTAGAAAGCTTGTGAACAGAGGCTTGATTATTTATCAAGGGAGTAAAAATTAATAAAGCCAGTAAGGCTCCCGCCACATTGCTGGAAAGATCCCACCAAGTATCATAAGAATTAGCAGAAAAAGTAAAATAGACGGTAAACTGCAGAATAAATTCCAGGATCTCATTAGCCACTCCTAAGCTTAATACCACTAAAAAACTAAAAATAACAAACTGCCAGTAATTAACCTTTATTCTATTATCTCTCACGGCCAGATAACAAAGCAATATTCCCATTACCCCGCCGCCAAAAACATGCAAGAAACGATTGGCCAATTCCAGATCATCAATAGCCAGACTTAGGGAATAAACAACAGCAATGAAAGTAGTAATCATTAAAACAGAAAGCCAGCGCCAATTAGGGCGCTGGTTTTTGTTGCTGGAGAAAAAAAATAAAAACAGCCAGGATAAAACAATATAAGCTAACCACAAAGAAATGGTTAAAATTAGTAGATAAATACCGTTAGACACTTTAAAAAGAAAAATTAATAATCCTGCAGTTTGCGCATTTCTTCATGCTTCTGCATTTTTTCTAGAGCTTTAGCTTCAATCTGCCGAATGCGCTCGCGGGTAACACCGAATTCCTGACCGACTTCTTCCAAAGTATGAGCAACACCATCCATTAAGCCAAAACGCATTTCCAAGATTTTCTGCTCGCGCGGAGTCAAATCTTTAATAATCTCCCGCACATGATCGCTTAACAACTTCAAAGCCGCTACTCGGTCCGGAGTAATGGTCTTTTCATCTTCAATAAAGTCTCCCAGATTACTGTCTTCATCATCATCTCCGACTGAGGCTTCCAGTGATACTGTTTCCTGGGAGATCTTAATAATATGCCTGACTTTATCAATATCCTCTCCCATTTCGGCAGCAATTTCTTCCGGCAAAGGATCGCGTCCTAAATCCTGTACTAATCTCCTTTCCACCTGGTTGAATCTGTTGATGGTTTCTACCATGTGCACCGGAATGCGGATAGTCCGCGATTGATCAGCTAAAGCCCGGGTAATCGCCTGGCGAATCCACCAAGTGGCATAAGTGGAAAATTTATAGCCTTTGCGGTAATCAAATTTTTCTACCGCGCGGAATAAACCAATATTCCCTTCCTGAATAAGATCCAATAAGGATAAGGAACGACCGGTAAATTTCTTGGCAATACTAACTACCAAACGCAGATTGGCTTCCACTAATTTCTTCTTCGCTTCCAAGTCGCCTTTTTCTTTGCGTTTGGCATACATAATCTCCTCTTCCGAAGACAATAATGGCACCTTGCCGATTTCCCGCAAATACATCTGGATGGAATCAGCAGCAATGTCGGTTAAATCACTGCGCTTCTTATCCCCTTGCAGACCGGACTGGGTCAGAATATCCGTAGATTTCTCCTGACGATCTAAGATACCGCCTTCTGCGGCAATAATCTGAATCGCCCGATCATTCAGATCATCAATAAATTCCTCAAACTGAATAATATAATCTTCCAGATTATTAAATACCCGCAATAACTCGTCTTCAGTGACAAAACCGCGCGAAGATGCTTTACGCATCAGCGCGTCCACTGCCAGCTGGTCAAGCTCTGCTTTCTGGGCCTTGATCTTACTTACTTTGACTTTAGCCTTTTTTTTGTTCGCTAATCCTTTGCTGCGAACTTTATTAGCCCCCTTGGCTGCTTTAGATTTTTTCTTGGCAGCTGGTTTGGCTTTAGAGGTTTTTTTGAGACGCCTTCCAGAGGAAGCCGCTTTTTTGGAGCCGCTCTTGGCGGCTAATTTCTTTTTGTCCTTGGTTTTAGCCATGACCCTTATTGTAATTTATGAATTTCTTTATTTAAAATATTAATCTGGTGGCTTATTTTATCCTGCAATTCCGCATTACGCTCTGTCTCTGCCTGCTGCAATTCCCTAATTAATTGCAAGTGCTGCTGCTTAAGGTGCTGACGCTTAAGGCCGTTGAACACATTCTGCCAGTATTTATCTAAATCTTTATCTGGCAGCTCCAGATAATCTTTCTCCGCGGTTAAAGACAAGGTTATCCAGCGCTGTTTTTCTTCCGGAGTCAATTCTAGATAATCCCCAAAATCTTTTAAAAACTGATGCTTAGTATAATAAATAATAACTTTTTTGTAAAGGGATTGTAAATCTCCTGCTAACATCTCCGGCTCAATGTCAGCTACTAACTTCTGCAGATAACCATCCTTGTAAAAAGCTAGAGCTAAAGCCTGCTCGCTTAAATTTAACAAATAATCTTTATTAACTACCTCTTTGTTGACTAGTTCGGGCTTCGGCTGGGTTTCAATAAAGGCTTTAGTCTGGGCAAAATCATTCTGCAGTACCGGCAAAGGAATATTAAGCTTGTCGGACAGCAATTGCAGGTAATGAATCTGCTCTACATTACTCTGCAGGTATTTAATAATCGGTAATAATTTCTGCACGGCAATTTTCTTATGGTCTGCCCTGGTTAAATCAATAGCGGCTAAGACCTTCTGGAAATAAAAATCCATTACCGGAATAGATTCCTTAATCGCCGTTAGCCAAATCTTCTTATCCTGCTTAATAACATCAGCCGGATCCTGGCCTTTAGGTAATAATAATATTTTCAAATTCAATTCTTCCTGCCAACCTAGAGAAATCCCGCGAAAAGCCGCTTTAGAGCCAGCTGCATCGCCGTCAAAAGCTAAAATAACATTATTGGTATAGCGTTTGATCATTTTAATCTGGTCAATAGTCAAGGCAGTGCCGGAAACCGCGACGGTATTAACAGTACCTGCTGTCTGAGCGGCAATAACATCCATATTGCCTTCGACGATTATTAAATACTTTTTCTGATGAATATCTGCTTTAGCTAAGTGCCAGCCATACAGCATTTTGCTTTTATCATAAATCGGGGTCTGCGGGCTATTAACATACTTGCCGCCTTCATCTGGCGTATCATAAGCAATGCCCGAAAGCGTCCGAGAAGTAAAAGCCACTGGCCGTCCCTGGCTGTCAAAAAGCGGAAACATCAAGCGCTGGCGGAAACGATCAAGATAACCCGATCCCTGCTTTTTCTTCAAACTTAAACCAGCCTGGAAAATATCCTCATCGCTGAAATTTTGTTTTTTTAAATACGCATAAAGCTCATCCCAGCTTTCTGAAGACAAGCCTAATTGCCAATGACTGATTACTTTGCTATCAACACCGCGACCAGCCAGATATTCCTTAACTTTACTAGCAATTAAATCATTAGCTGCTAATTTCTGCCGGTAAAATTCCACCGCTGCCGCCATTATTGTATACAATACCGCATGGCTTTCCTGTTGCTCGGGACGAAAAGTCGGCAGAGATACATTAGCGCGCTGGGCCAATAATCTTAAAGCTTCAGCAAAAGTTAAATTCTCATATTCCTGAACAAAGCTAATTAAATCTCCTCCCTTGCCGCAGCCAAAACAATGCCAAATCTGCTTTTCTTTGGATACTATAAAACTGGCAGTTTTTTCATTATGGAAAGGGCAACGAGCTTTGAAATTACTGCCTAATTGGTTAAGGGCAATATAACTGGAAACAATATCGACAATATCCAGCTTAGCTTTTATTTCTTCTGTGGGATTCATTAAGCTAATCTTAATTTAAAAGCTAACTTTAGTCAAAAAATGCACTTTTATTCTTACCTTAGCCATTATTTACTATTGACAATTCTATTATTATATGATATTATCTCATACTAACCGTTCCCTTTACCTTTTCACCAAATTGGAGAAATCTGATGAAAAATCTGCTGTCCCGCCGACAGCGTGGTTTCACGCTACTTGAACTCTTGGTTGTTATCGTCATCATCGGCATCTTGGCGGCCGTCGCTGTTCCGCGCTTTATGGCAGCGCAAGACCGTGCTCGTGTTTTCGCCGCCCGCAACGATTTGGATCTGTTTCGTAATGCCATAGGCATGTACGAAATAGACCACGCGGACTTTCCGCCCGCGCTGACGCTGGCCACTGCCAGTGAAGTCCTCAAGGATCCACAAGGCAATCCATACATGGCCTTGCCATCCGGCGATAACTTCACAGAGTTCGAATACATCTACCGGCCTGGACAAGACACCAACGGATTAGGTTATTCACCTTCTTGGTACACGCTCACTATCCATTGCAAGGACAGTAGAAAGACAACGCTGACGTTGACTCCCATCGGTATTGAATGATCTTTCCCGGCCGCAGGCGGGACAAAAAACCGCCACGTTAATTTGCTTCAAGCAGAGACGTGGCGGTATTTTTTTATTAGACAAAATTAATTATTTCAACCAGAGATAATACCACTTACGCGGACTGAATTTTGGTATGAACCAAAGCTGCAAAGGCAATAGCATTAAATTATTAACTAAAGCATAAATAGCTGAAGGCAAAGCTACCAAGGGATTAAATAAAGTCAGAGCTAAAACTACCGGCACGGTAAAATTCTTGTAGCTTGAACACAAGGCATAAGTAATTTTCTCCTCATACTTATTACCATATAAATAGCCCAAGCTGAAATTCAAAACTACTAGGAAGCTAATTAGGCCGAACAACCATAAAGTCAGAGAAATATTATTGACAATAATCTCCTGCACGGAACTAATGGTGCCGAAGATAATGACAAACAGGAAGGTGATGATAAAATAAGAGCTGGCATTTTTTACCGGCTGGTAAAGTCGCGAATGCCTAAGGCCAGTTGCTACTACTAATGGTATAAATACCAATTGCAGAATCATCACCACCATCGGCCAAGGATCAACTTTGACTATTGACTGGGCAAATAGCCAGGTCAAAAACGGAATAGTCAAGGGACTGGCAATCGCTGACCAGGAGACAATCAATAAAGCTTTACTGGGCAAACCCCCGTAAAGATGGGATAAAAAAATATTAGTCAGGCCAACCAAGGAAACTGAAGCTAAAATTAGTCCTAAGAATAAATCCGGCGACAGCCAGGGACGAATGAATAATAACAGTAAGGGTGAAACTAAATGGGCAATTAGGACAATTAGTAATTGTCCACGGAAGCTTTTAATCTGTTTTAAGATTAGGCTGAAGCTGACATCCAGCACGCTAAAAACCATCATAGCCATCAATAACCAGCTTAAATAAGGCTTAAAAATCAAGCCTAAGGCCGGCCATAATAACCCGCAGATTATCGCTACCAAAACAATTAACCAAGTATACTCGGTAATAAATTTTTTTATATTCATTTTTATTTTTATTTAAAATAAATTCCCATTTCTAAAGCCTTGTCATATTGCGGCAAGCCTGACGGATTGTCTTTCTGGAAGATTAGCGCTCCCCGCTCTCCATAATCCGGCATAGTAAATTCCAAACTGCCGGAAAAAGGAACATAATCTTCCGTCATCCACTCTCCTTGAGCTTGGGCAATTCCTTGACCAATAATCTTCCCGTCCCAATCTACTAAAACTACTGGGAAGCTGGCTTCAAAAAACCAAGTTCCCCGCGCTTGTCCGGAAAAAGCCAAAGGCGAACTCACTACTGATCCTGGCGTTGGCAAATCAACAGTAATTAGATCATCTAAAGCATTGGCTAACTGTAAAACTCCATTTTCCAATTTCAAATACTTAGTCTGGCCGACTGACGGTGAAGTAGTCATCGGCTCGTCAATTTTCCTATCCGCATAATTAACCATAATAATTTCCCGCTGGAAATTAATATTCTGGGGAGCAATCCGATCACCTAATAAAATAACATTGGTACCCTGCCAATCCTTACCGTTATCAACCGCCGCTGCCACATAATAAAAAACACCAGTGCCGGCAGTCTGCCAAGTCAAAAAGATTACTCCATCTTCATCACCGTCATTATCTAAATCGGAATAAACCGGCTGGCCGAAAACATTAACTTCAGCAAAGTTTGGTGCACTGCTTTGGTAATTACCGTCACGGAGAGTAATAGTCTGCTCTGGGAAAATATAGCCGGCATTCATTACCTGGCGATCTTTTGCAGATAAAACCGGGGCCGGATTGTCAATTGTATTAACTTCATCATTTTCCACTACCGGCATTATTGCCTTTTCCGTAGTAAAAAACAAAACTGCCAATACTACTACGGCAATGATGCCTAAAATTATAATATTTCTTAAATTTTTCATAAAATCCGAACAAGATTATTATATCATTATTTGATAATTTAAAAAACTCCGCTATTTAAAATGGGCCTTTATCTTTGCCGAAAGAAATGCTATACTACCCTTAATTAACCATTAAATAAAGACCTTATGTTTGGACTGGGAACAAAAGAAATAATAATCATCGCTATTGTTTTGGTCTTGCTTTTCGGCTCCCGCAAAATTCCAGAATTGGCCAAAAGCATTGTTGATGCCATTAAGCACCTGAAAAGTGCTTTCAAAGGCGATGAGGATAATAAGGACATTGCTTCAAACCAAGCTAAAAAGAAATAGTTAGAATTTAAAAAATCCTGCTGAGTAAATTAGCAGGATTTTTTATTTTACTATAATTTATTATTCTTTAGTTTGTTTATTTCCTTAATAGTTTCGGTTAAATCGGCTAGAGCTTTAGCCTCCGCTGATGTCAGCTTGCGGCGCTCCTTGCTCTTATTCAAAGCAACAATCTGCTTGGTGGCTCTGGTAATCAAAGCACTTAAGGTCTGAATGGACTTTTTCTCTAATTCCTTCAATTTCCTCCTGAGGACAAAGATAAGATGCAAGGCATAAGAAATGACAGCAATAAATATCATCGCCGCTAAAGTAATCAGAATCACCGGCCAAGAGATTGCTATTTTCTTGCTCGATTTAACTGGGACGACAGTTTCCACCACTAAATTAACCTGTCCTGAGTCCGGAGATTTTACATTATTATCATCAACAACATAGGCCCAGAGCTGGTAATTGCCAGCAATATTAACTGGAGTAGCTAAAGTAAAGTTACCATTGTTATCAGTTAAAGCATCATAAGTCATCATCTCGCCAGTTTCAAACTTTAGAGCAATCTTAACTTTAGCTTGGATATAAGCAGCGTGTCCTGACAGCGTTAATTGTTCACCAGCTGTTAATTGTTCACTATAATCGTCAATCACTGGAGACACTAAAGGACTGACATTTATATTTAAACTATCCAAAGCAACATTGCCCGCCAAATCATAGACCTCCACGGTAATATTATTTTCACCCAATCTCAATTTAGATAGAGGTATGGGATTAGCCGCTTGATCTTTTTCTACCCGCAGCGGTTCCTGGCCATCCAACTTAATAAGGTAATAATCGACTCCTGACAAATTATCTTCCGCAGATAATTTCAGACTTAAACCATTAGCGTCTTGAATGGGCTCAATATTAAGATCAGTCGGAGCTGTGCCGTCAATCTGGATGCGGTAATGGGCAGTTGCTGACCATTGGCCGGCCCGCTGGTAACGTAAGTGAAAATACCAAATGCCGTCATCTAAATTGCTGATCTGCCGCTGGTAAATCGGTGGGGTATAGGTAATACTGGGTGTAGAGTTAGGGAAAGAGCCTAATAATGTCTGGACGGAGGTAGCGCCAGAACCAAGACGCCAAGTCACCAAGCCAGCTCGTGCCGAGTACCAAGCATTTGGATCAGGATAGGTCGGAGAAGATATAACCGGCGCGCCGCTGACCACCACTTCCTCTTCCGGTTCTTCTTCTGGTTGCGGTGTTTCCTCTGGCTCTTCTGCCGGCTGGTCACTGGCAATAGCAACACTTACTGTACCCTGGCCGCTAAAAATATCCGTGCCTAAGCCATCGTTTTCCCTAACCGCCGCGCCGGCAAAAGAAAAAGCCGCCGTGCCCTGAGCCTTAGCCCTAAAAGTAACCGAGACAATCTCCCCGCCGCCGCCGGTATATCCTGGATTAGGCAAGCCGCCATTAAAAGTAATTCTTCCCGAAGAATTGGAAAAATTCGGCTGTTCCACCCAGAGCGTAAAAATAGTATTGCGCGTAGTCAGTGAAATAACCTCTACTAAATCTTTGTTGAAAATTATTGCTGCTTCGGCATTGTTAATCGTCTTATTCTGAGTATTAACTAATGCCCTTATTGTCACCAATTCACCTACTTTAACGCTGTTGGTAGAAGTAGTTAAATACAAAGTAGCGGCTCCAGCTTGGCCGGCAAAAAACAATAACCCCAGACTGCTTAAAGCGAGGAAATAACTGAACTTTTTAAATTGTGCCCAGATCTTTTGGAGCATTAATTTTATTATTGTGTTTTTGTTTTTTTAATAAATTTCCTATAGATAAACCAGTAAATAAAGAACAGGACAAGTAATAAGGCAACTAAGTAGATAGACCAAATCCAATAATTTGCCTGAACCTTATATAAATCATTAGGATCAAAGGCCAACTGGGAAGCATTGCCGGCCTTGTCATAAGCAATGATCACCATCGGCTCTAAAGTTTCCTGATTCTGCAGGACATAGGGAGAACCAGCTCGAACTGCCGGACGATCTCCTTCTTTAATCTCGTAATAAGCAATGCCGGACTCGTCATCTTTAGCAGAAAAAGAAATAAATTTCTGGCCAGATAAGATAGCTTCATCCTGCCCAAGGTCTACCGTAATATTGTAAGGGGGCTTATTATCTCCAGAAACTAACTCTGCCCATTCATCCTTGGGAATTTCTGAACTAATATTAGAAACATCCAAAGTCAAAGTATTAATCGCTACTGTTACCTTCGTTCCTTCGCCGTCATTGGCATAAGCTTGGAAATCTTCCGGAACAAAACTAACTTGGCCGGCTTCCTGTCCTGCTACTACGACTTTAAACAGGGGCAATGCTTTGGCCTTCACTCCACCCGGCACCCCGGCTACAAAAGTAATTACCTGATCAGTCGGCGACCAAGAAGGTCGGCGCGGCCAATAGCTAAAAGCGGAATTAGCCAAGCTGAAATCCTTAATAATTATCTTATGGGAATTAGCTATTCTAATACTCCCCTCTACTACATTAATTTCCTTATCTTCCGCATCCACAAAAAAGCTGACAATAACCGTATCCCCTAAGCCAATTTGCTGGCTATTAGCACTGACATAAGTTGACACTGCCTGCGCTGACCAAAACGGCCAGAGCAAGAAACTAAACAAAACAGTGGCGAATAATATTTTTCCAGATTTTTTTAACATCTTTACAAACATCTTGTTATTTTTTACCTATTACCGTCCCATTGGAACATCATGATAGAAAATTCCACTGAATTAACTTCCCGGTCATCATTAACATCCACATAGATATTGCGGAATGGCCATTCGGTGCGCCAGAAAGCCAACAGAATAGAGAAGTCTACTGAATTTACCCGGCCATCCCGGTTAAAGTCTGCCGTGCGGTAAATAATATCTGGCGTGCTGGTAGGTGTTGGATCCGGACGTGGACCACCGCCACCGCCTCCACCCGGAGGAGGTTGTGGAGCATCACCAGTAGCCGTAAATGAGCGAGAAGCACCAGAAGACTCTGCACCGTAATATACCACTAACTTGAAGAAGTAATCTCCGGCTGTGGACACCGTTGCCGACAAAGTAGTATTCCAATCTTCTCCGGAATTTATATACTTAGCAGCACTAGCATAATACACATCATCGCCGCCACCACAGGCATTGTTAACACTACTCACCACGCACCATTCATACTGATACTCATAACCGCTAATACCCTCATTGGTAATAGTCACGTTAGCAGCAATGGAAGGAGTGGAAACATCAGTCATGCTGTTAATAATTACCTGGGCAGGTGAACCTTCTACTGTCCAATAATCATTAGTTTGGATTATTTTGCCAGATTCCACCTCCGTAGCCACAACCGCTTCCCATAAGCCCTCTGCCGCATTACCCGGAATGGAATAGGTGTATTCATAAATACCGTTAGCTAAGTTGGTCATGCCAACGCCAGACGCTACTACATTACGATTAGCATCATACAGAGTCAGTAAAGGCGTGGAGAATGAATTAGTAGGAACGGATTCATAGTTGCGCAAATAAATCTTTGCCCGATAAGTTCTGCCCATTAAGACTCGATCAGTATTAGACATTGTAGCGGTCCATCCAGCCTGCTGGCTAGATAAAGCGGCTCTTGTAGATAAAGATACATCCAAAGCTGCCAAGCTGGTGCTAGCTAAATTGCCAATAGTGCCAACGGTAGTTAAACTGGAAGTCAAAACATTCCAAACATCCGCCGCGGTAATATCATTACCGTAATTAGTCAGGGTGCGGGAAGCATCAGCCCAAACAGCGGTAGCAATGGAATCTTCAGAATAATCCGTAATAGTTCTGGTAGCATAACTCCAAACATCGGCAGCAGTTAAAGATCCGCCACCAACAGTAGAAACTCTGGCATCGAGATTTTCTACTAGTTGCTTGCCTACGCTGCCAGTAGCAGTCAAAGTGCTGGTAGCTATTGCCCAGATATCATCTACTGAAACACTGTCAATGGAAACTGTTCCACTATTAATTGACCTAGTACCATAAGCCCAGACATCAGCAGCGGAAATATCATTAAGGGTAGAAATTAGACTGCGGTTTTGCAATACCTCAGTAATAATAGAGCTAGTAGCCAGATCTAAGGAAGTATCCACAAAGCTCTCTGTAGCCAATGAACCGCCGGAAGTTAAGGTCTGGTCAGTTAATCTTCTGGTGCCGTTGGCCCAAACATCAGCTACTAAGGTGCCGAAGGTGGTTAAGGATCTGGTGCCATTGGCCCAGACAGCGGTGGCTACATCAGTAGTTAGCGTGCCGAAGGTAGTAAGGGAACGAGCAGAATATGCCCAGACATTAGCTGGAACAGTTAAGGCTAGAGAGGAAGAGGCGGTCTCAATGGTGCTAACAATGGTAGTGGTAGCTAGATCTAAGGAAGTATCCACAAAGCTCTCTGTAGCCAATGAACCGCCGGAAGTTAAGGTCTGGTCAGTTAATCTTCTGGTGCCGTTGGCCCAAACATCAGCTACTAATGTGCCGAAGGTGGTGAGAGATCTGGTGCCATTGTTCCAGATATCTGAAACGAGAGTACCAAAAGAAGTCAGGGAGCGATTAGCATATGACCAAATATCTGCTGCAGTTAAAGAGCCACCAACAGTGGAAACCGGCGCATCAAGATTAACCGCTATTTGTTTACCAATTGTTCCATCAGTAATCATCGAACTAGTAGCAGCATTCCACACTTGGTTAACAATATCTGTCGTGGAAGCATTAGCATAAGCAACTAAAAAAGTTTTATCTAGTCTAGCTAAATCGCCAGTAGGCACGCTACCGCAAGTCATCACTGCCGGCCAAATTCCTTCTGGATTAGTAGAGCTGAAATTATAATAATGCCAACCATTGGTAGTCGTTGACATCACCGCCTCATTGACAATTAAACTATTAGCTGGATTGTAAATAGAAATAGTACAATCACTGGTAGTAGCGACAAAATCATCATCATAGACAAATTCCCCGATTACCACAGTATCCCCAGGGGAAACCAATTGATAAGCAGCTGAAACCGATTTAACGAAAAACAAAGCAACTAGTACTACTAGGGTAAGGATGGCTAAATTCTTAAACTGAAAAATTGTTTCTTTCATTCTTATTTTTTAAAAGCGTCATTGATTTGCTTAGCAGTAGTAGACACTTTGCGGGAAAAAGCAGGTATTTTTTTCAAAGCAATAATAAAAATAATAACTACGATGATGATAATAATTTCTTTAGTTCCTAAACCTAACATTTTATTCCTAATTAATTAAACTGCCATTTAAATTGCTTTTGGGTGAAAAAACTGCATTAACTAATAGGGTTCCTTCATATATAAGTAATAGAGGTAAAACCATAATAATTAATGATAAACCGTCAGTGGGTGGTAAAAAGGCCGTTAGAATAAACATCAGTATCACTGCATGCCTTCTATTCTGGCGCAGAAAATCCCTGTCAATAATCTGGGCTTTCAACAAAAAAGCTAAGACAATAGGGAATTGGAATAATAAACCAAGCAAGGAAGAAGTCAGGATGATCTGCGATAAAAATTTATTGATATCCCAAAGATTCTGCACGCCTAAGCTTAAATTAATGGCGGCAATGGAATCCAAAGTAAAGTACAGCACGGTAAAGCCGTAAGTAAAACCGGCGGAAAATAATAATAAGCCAATAGGCAATAGCCAGAAAAACAATTTCCTTTCTTTTTTATACAAACTGTCTTTTAAAAAAGCATAGAGGTGGTAAATAAACAGGGGCAAACAAATAATCAAACCGGTATAAACGCCAATGCTCATAGCTAAATCCAGAAACTGAAAAGGGGAAGTAATGACAATAGCCACATTTTCTAATTTAAAGAAACTAATAATCACTTTTAAAATCTGGGCGGAGCCAGCAAAACCGACAATAAAGAACAAGGTAAAGATAATTGCTAATCCGTATATCCTCTGCCTGATATCGTCAAAGTACTGGTAATAGTCAGTTAATTTTCTATTAACTTCCCCCATATTATTCAGACATAATAAAAATATCACCTTTAGCCGGTTCTTCCATCAATAACAAACCGCCGTCAGCTTCCGCTAATATATCATCCGGGGAATTTAAAGTGCCGGCTGGTAATTCTAGGATAAAATCCTGGCCTTCGGATTCTTGAAAATTTATATCAGATAAAGCCATTTATTCTTTTGGTAAATACTTATAAAGTTTCTTCCGATCCTCAACACTGGGAATATCTGACCCATAATCTATAACATCAGGAGTAGCCTCCGGGGTGATTGAAGGTGGAGTAGGAACTACTTCTTCATTAGGTATTACAACTGGTTTTTCTGGGATTATTTCTGGTGTTGGTTCAGGAATAGGAGTAGGAATTATTTCCTCCTCTTGGACTGGCGGTAACGGTTCCGGCACAACTGGGCTATCCGGTTTTTCAGGTTTTAATTTACCCTCTTCTCTCATCTTTTTCCTCTGCTTATCCTCTTTATAAAAAACTACCGAATCGTGAATTGACTCTGGGTCAATTTTCATAATTTCCTCAGCTAATAAATCCTCTGAATTAAATTTGTAAACTAAGGAACCGTACTTAATAAATTGGGCCTGGAATGAACAGATTGGAAAACTGGGATCAGTTATTTTATAACAATCAATTAAATCGTTATCCTGATAATCCCCAGTCGGGCTAAAAACCTTTAGATCTTCCCGTTCGGGCACAGCTTGATGTTGATCAATGTGAACCATAAATTTAATTTAAACTCTAGTTAGTAAAGCTCTAACTTTAATATTGTCAGCCAAAGAACTGGGCGTATAACGGATATAGGTTGTTTCATTAGCTTTGTCGGTGGTATTATAAGCTCCCCAACTTTGCCCACCATCAGTACTCTTTTCAAAAGTTCCATTAGCTTGGCTGGCAGTATCATCGGTTAATAATAAACCTGCAGTAACAGCATCATATAATTTAATGGTTAGGGTCGGCACTGTAGAACCAAAAGCGGTGGAAAATCTCCAGGCAAAATATTTATTGGTTATTGATGATTGACCAACTGATGGTTGATAATGAGAATCTGTAGTGTTATCTTCATAAATTACTCCACAACTGTAAATTCTGGCGGGAATACAATATCCTCCAATTGTTTTAAATTCAAACATTAATTGAATTTGCGAAGTCGCGCTAACCGAGCTTAAATCCATAGTATCACCGGCAGTCGCGTGCTGAGAAATTAGCGTCCAATCACCACTATCATCATCAATACCTTCGGTCCGATAATAAACACGATAAGGCTCCGGTGGTAAACCCATCGTGCCGCTGCCTAATTGCACAGCGGCATTAACAAAAATTCTACCGAAGGACGAGATGTCTGGCAAAGCTAAGACCGGAGTAATCAAACGCTGTTTTACGGCATTACCGGCATAAGTCCAATGAGCACCGAGTGGCATACTGTATAACTGATTGGAAGTAGCGGAAGTAGTGCCTCGACAAAGAAACAATATGCCTTGCTCTGACCAAATAGAAAAAGCTGAGGTCGAAATTCCCGGGTGCGTGACTCCGCCGCTGTCAGCTGAGCTCTGATCCAGCTGTTTATCATCAACTAAGAAAATGTGATCAAAATTGGAACCATCGGTATAAAATTTAGTCACATAACCGCGCTGGCTAGCTGCACCAGTGCTGACAATCACCAAACGATCGATAATGCTGGAAATTTCGCAAGAAGACAGGGCGCCGCTGACCGTAAAAGTCGAGGATCCGCCAGGCGGGACTTCCATCATTGTGTCAGTCTGCCAAGAAGTATTACCACTAGTCAAACCGCTGACTAAAGCCCTGAGAACACGCGTGGTTGAAACAAAATATAAAAATTTAGTGCCGGCATCTGGATTATGATTCAAAGCACCAATTCTTCCATTATTAGCTTGGGACACCGTGCCGGTTGGAGTTTGCGCTCCCGTAGTCAAAGACCAAGCGGCTGTACTTTTACCTGAAGATAAAGAGGTAAGCGATGCTCTAATATTATATTTGTAAACCCGGCAAGTCGTAGTAGTACCATCAATAATATAAACGTATTGCTCGGTCCAAGAGACTTTATCATCAATGGCGCAACCGCAAGCAATGGTATTGGTAACTGTGGCAGCGTCAGCCAGCCAATAAACCGCTCGGATATTGTCAGTAGTGGTAGCGGCCGGAATGGTTGTTCCAGAGCTATTAAAGTTTTCAATTCTTAAACCCTTTGCTACAAATAAACCACCATTAGTTAAAGTGGCATTAGTTGTTGAAACTACTGCTCGCAAATCTTCAATAACATAGGGGCCATCAACCACTGTGCCAGCTGTGGCCGTTAAAGTAATAGAGGTGTCACCTCCAATGGAGGAAATTTCGTACCAAGTGGTAATTTGGGTAGGATCAGCTGATCCAAATCCTATCCGACAGCCTGCTGCTAATAAACTCGCTGACCAAGCGGTGCCAGTTCCCGTTACAGCCGTGCCGCTAGCTGATGCTGTACCGGTGGTATAAAGTTCGCGACTCACACGAAATCCACGAACGGTATGAGCTGTGTTAGGAGGGAAAGTCAAGGTAATATAACCTAACCAATCAAAAACATTAGTAGATTTAGTGAAAGAATAAGCACTAATTTTTCTAGTTGCTGCCGCCGTACTGATTTCCGCCAAAAATACCCAAATCAAATCATCACTGAAAGTAATGGCGTGAGGATAGGCACTGGAGATCGCAGTACCAGCTTCCATTGGCCTAGCTAAACCAATGGGCATTGGTCCGGCATATTTATCTTTGGGATTAGCGCCAGTCTGCTGCTGGATCATTTCACCTAGAACTGTTTTAGTGGAATCATAAGCGGTATAAGAAACTGTTGCACCGGTGAAAACATGTTCAACTACTCTTTTGGCCATAGTATTTTTTTATTATATTTCTAAATAATCAATATTAATTTGCACAGTGCCGGTGCCGGAAATAACGCAATATAAAGCTTCATCAATGCCGCCTTCTACGAAATTAGGGTGGTTATTAGCGCCATACAGGCCCCCAGTTTTAGGACTGACATATTTTTCGTGGTCAGTGCCGCCGGAAGTAAAGCGGAAAGAAACTGAAGTAAGATCAGCGGTTAAAGAAAAACGAGTGCTATACACTCTAATTTTCTTGCCAGAAGCCGGCACTAACACATTGCCTGAAGAAGACAAACTGGTAGACAATTTATTGACTTCCTGACCAGTTAATAACGAGCCGAGAGTTTCCTCCGTAGCCGGATTAATTCTGACATCGCTCTCATTCTTGACGCCTACCACATTGGAAGCAGGCGTGGAGCCAAAAACTAAAGCCTTGGCTTTTTTGGGTATTAAAGAAGAGGTAAATACTCCCAAGCCAACTAAACCGGCTAGCTTGAGAAAAGAACGCTTGCTCTCATCTCTTACTGCTGCTGAAGCATTAGC
Source organism: uncultured Gammaproteobacteria bacterium (assembly GCA_964638415.1). GTDB lineage: Bacteria > Patescibacteriota > Patescibacteriia > UBA1558 > GWA2-36-10 > CAZWYP01. The sequence goes on along the minus strand of CAZWYP010000001.1, from coordinate 208,863 downwards.
TGTATCGGCTTTAGCGGGATACAAAGACTGGCGGATATTCCTTACTTCCGCCCGCGACAAAAATTTAAAAGAATAGCGCGAGACAAGCATCAAGTTCGCAGTTTATTTTTATTTTTTATTTTCCGTCAATTTATCTTTAGACTGGGAAGAATCATCCTTGAAAACACTGGTTAAATGTTTGAAGGCTTCCACAATATTCTTAGCCAATTCTGGTATTTTTTTCGCTCCAAACAACAATACTAGCACAATAGCAATGATGATTATTTCCCTGTTTCCTAAGCCAAACATAGGTTTAGTAATTAAATAGAATTAGTTGAAATGATTATCTTTCTTACTCTTATTCTCCCAAATGGTCAGCCAGAGAATAATCGGCACTGGTAAAAACAAAACGTTCACCAAAAAATATGTCCCTGAAGTAGAAGTCACAAAACCACCTAAACTAGTCATTGAAGCGATGATGGCGCTATAATACAAAATAACCTTTCTCCAACTTACTCTCTTTTCCATACTGTTAAATATAAATAATTTTTATTAAAAACCATTTTTTAACTAGGGTTATTATAACACATTTCAATAAAAAAACATATACTTGAAGAGCTATAAAAACCATTGCTTAAAAACAATGGTTTTATAACTTACTTAAAAACAATTTAACTACTTTACTTCTTTCTGAATATCCCTAATTTCCTTGGCGACAATGCTTTCTGCCCGATCCAAGTCCTTGCGAAGCTGCATAACCATTCTGGCCTCTTCTGGTGTTAAATCTCTTTTCTGACCAGTTTTTTCCAACATCTTTACCCTGTTGGCTACGCTAACTTTTAAATTAGCAAAGGCATTCTGTAAAACCACTTCTGCTTCGCTGACTTCTCGGCTTACCCGACGGCGGAAAGAGCGGAACTTATGCCAGCTATACCAAAGCATAAATGCTAGTAAGGTAATTAGAGCAAACAACGGGATGATCACTGACAAAACGCTGATGGCAACCGAGCCGAAGCGCCATAATGCCGGTTTCTGAACCCTAACCTCAAAATCCTCTGTCCAGAAACTCTGCGCTCCCCTGCTATCCACCACTTTCACTCTCAACTTATACTTGCCGTCAACCAATGGGTCTTCACTGATTAAATCAAAATTACCCTGCTCATCTGTATTAGCGGTAAGCGTCACGGTTTCTTCACCTGATTTATTAAGCTCAAAAATTACCTGAGCATTAGGATAAGAGCTGCCGGTAGCCCGGAAGCGCTCGCTGCTGGTTAAATCCTTGGTGAAATTATTAATAGTCGGCAAAGTTAAAGCGGTAATTTCAAACTCCGCAAAATTGGCAATGCTATTACCGGCGCCGTCAAAGACCTTAACCATCATCCGGTGCTTGCCTGGCGCTAAAACTGGCGTCTGGTAAATACCAGTGCCATCATCCTGCCAGACAATAGCTTCATTGTTATCAATCTGAATCTCATAATGGTCAATACCGGAAACTTCATCAGCTGCCTCAAAGATAAACTTGGCAAATGGCTCAGTTAAGTCTTGGCGGGCTACTTCCGAAATATTGAAATATTCTGGATTCTTGGTATCAATCTGGAAACGGAAATGGGCAATGCCTCCCCAGCCTACGCTATTCTGCAACTGAATATGGAAATACCAAATACCATCTTCCAGCTGATCAAGGTTGCGGGAACTAATCGGCTGGGCATAAACTACAGACGGATCGCTTTGCGGCTTATTATCTGCCAATAATTTAACGGCGGTTATGCCTTCCGGCAAAGACCAGCTGAATTGCGGCTGATTATTATTATACCAGCGATCAGGATCTTCATGGGTTTGGGAAGAAACCAAAGGAGCCGGCGGTGTGCCAATAATCGCTGAGGGGGTTTCAGCTTCCGGCGCCGCTGGCCCGGAAACCGGCACTTCAATATCATATCTAGCACTGCCTAAGCCAGATAAAATATTAGTACCCTGCCCGTCATTAGCCAGTACCGAACCGGCGGAGAAAGTAATCGGCGCAGCACCGCCATTCTTAGCGCGGAAATTTACCGTTATAATCCTACCGCTAGCGCCAGTAAAACCGGGATTAAGCACAATACCTTCAAAACTTACTGTGCCGGCGCTATTGGAGAAAGAAGGATCCTGCACCCACAAAGAAACAACTGAACCAGATTTGGAAACAGAAGTGACTTCTAATTTATCTTTGGGGAAAGATAAAGTTCCCGATACGGCATTAATAGCCTGATCGGCGCTGGAAACAAAAACACCAACCGAGAATGACTTGCCAATATTATAACTACCGGAATTAGGAGATGGAAAAATAGTAGCGGCCTGAGCCAATAAGACTTGGTTAAATAAAAAAACACCAACTAATAAAAATACACTTATTGCTTTGCCGAAAAATCTTTTCATTTATGTTTTTGTTGTTTTTTTGTTTTTGTGGGAATAACGCTGAGAAAAATAAGCAAAGATAATTACTAGTATTATTATACCAAATAATTGGTAATTTTTATACCAGGGAAGGTAATTGGGTGGAATAAAAGTAACCACTCTGGCATTACCAGCTTGGTCAATAGCTTTGACAAAAATCTTCTGATTTAACTTCTGATTCTCTAAAACATAAGGACTAGTGGCAACCTTAAAGCTTCCCCAGCCTTCTTTTACCTCATAGTGGCTAATACCAGAACCTTTGTCCTGGGTCAAAAAGACTAAAAGATATTTATTATCGGCAATTTCTGGGATCTGGGTAAGTAAAGGATTGAATGATTCCGGCAGATCAAAATCAGCCACCTCCTCTATGCCTGGCTGATAAACTATGACTTCATCGGAGATATTAAATAAAGCAGAAACAGTTTTAGTATTAACCGCTGTGCCTTGACCATCATTAAGTAGAGCAGAAAAATCTGAAATAGACACCTGTTCACTGCCGGCAGATTTAGCTCGGAAAATCAAAGAAAATATTTTACTACGATTATCTTCCAATCCTCCAGGAATAATGCCCGAGAAAGACACCTCTCCCGGCTGGCTTAAGCTTGGCATTTCAATCCAAAAATTAATAACTGAATCATTATTCTTTATTCTGACTAACTCCAGATATTGTTCAGGAAAAATAATTTTTCCAGATAAAGCATTAATTTTTTCATTTTCAGTATTAAGATAAACAACAACTTCAAACTCCTGACCAATATTTATGGCCTGGTAATTGTTAATAATCGACAATTCGGCAGCTTGCAGCTGACGGAAGGGAAAAAATAATAATCCTAATAAAATAAAAAATATATACCTGCGCATATCTTAACCAGTCCAATGATAAGCCATGATACTAAAATCAACTAAATTCACTTTGCCATCCTTATTAAGATCGACATTAGCCGGAGGATTTGCCCGGCCATACCAGTAAGCGGCCACGGAAAAATCAATTAAATTAACCTTATTATCATTATTAACATCTGCTGGCAAATCATTTGTTTCCTCTGCCGGCACATTGTCTTCACCCACGGTAAAACCTACTGTTTGACCAAAAGAGCTGATTTCTCCAGTTATTGCGGATTTAGATTTTGTATTATGGCCGCCTTGAGCCAAAATTGAAGTATCAAAATTATGCAAATAAACACCATCTTCGTCAGCAATAATGTAACGGAAATATTCTGGGTTGGAATGAACTGAAATAGTCACATTAGCACTAGGCACAGTTTGGCCGAAAATAGCTATGTTATCCCCGCGCCTAACCTGACTTTTATCTACGGCAATGGTAGGGGCGATATAAATACCGCTAATATTGGTGGTAGCGCCAGCAGTAATATATACAGGGAAAGTAAAAAGAGTTGAGCGGCGATTATCACTGTCTTCACTATAAACAGCAAAATTATAATTACCCGCCGCCAAGCCAGTTAATGATACATAAAAATTAGCGTCTGGGCCGGCAATAGTAGTTATGGCAATCTGGCCGTCTTTTAAAATAGTGACTTCGCTTTGCGGATAAGCCCGGCCGGAAAAAGTAACACTAGTCTGCACCGGGGGAATTCCCCCGCCGCCACCACCGCCTCCTCCGCCACCGCCTCCTCCGCCAGTAGTGTTCCGGCAATCACTGGCATCAATATCACAAGCGATATCACAAGTTAAATTACCAGAGCTAAAACCAAAGTTAGAGCAGCTTAAGCCATTAAAATCAGCTCCATCACATTCTTCACCACCTTCAGCGTCACCGTTACCACAAACACTGATTCTAACCTGAGCATCAATATTGTAAGATTGAGCAATAACAAACTTAGCTACAAAAAATATTCCCACTAACAATAGAGGGAATAGGAAAAGAAAAATTTTGGCTTTGGAAACAATCATTAAAACTATTGTTTTTTACCAATGCTAATATTAAAAACAAACTTTTTCCTGAAAATTGTAATCAAAATAGCCAAAAATATTACAATCGGGACTATGTATGTCCAAGGGCGATAATAGAATATAAATGAAATTATCCGATAATATATGCCCTGAATAAAATTGGAAGGGGCTACTGTAAAATAAAGCTTGCTAGCAGCGGCGATGCCAATGCTGGTTTTGGAAGCGTCTTGATTGCTATTATTAAGATGTGCTTCCAAAAATGCGAAATAATCGCCGGGCTGTATTTTTATTGGTAAATTTACCTTGATTTCTACTCTCTGAGCTTGCCCCGGATCAAGATGAAAACTATTAGGAGAAAAAGTAAACCACTCAGCATTAGGTTTTAGTTCTGGCTGATTCTCACGATGAGATACTGAAACTCCATAATCCGCTGGCTCATCTCCGGTATTAATCACCGTTAAAGCCGGCAAATTATGGTAGGTGCCAGCTTTTAATTCCTGATCCATAACGATTTTGCCGGTACCAACACCTACTCCCATTTTAGCCAGCGATAAACCTGGAATCAATAGAAAAACAGCAATAAGAAAATAAGTAAATCTTTTTTTCATTAATATCGTAAAAATTTTAAGAAGCGGAAGCTAAGACAGTAACATCTACGGACTGCTGAGTATAACTGCTACTAGAGGCAGGTAAAGTAATCTTTAAATCAAAAACCTTGGTGCCGGCAGCGGCAATACTAGTAGCCAAAGCCTGGTAACTAGTGGTTAAAGCTGTCCAAACTGGTGCGGAATCACAATTAGCTTCTCCACAAAACTGGTGAATATACTGATCAGCTCCAGAACTTCCCGCCAAAGTCCAAGCAGCGGTATTCTGTCCCCGGATATCAAGATCGGAGGTGATATTACCGTCATTAGTAACGGTCTGACTGTCATTAATGCTGTCAGCTGTTGTTGAAGCTGCCCCACCTAAGGCTATAGTGCCATAAGTTATTGATCCATCAGCTACTGATATTGCTATATTCTGCGCAGTTACCGTAGCGGTTACCGTAGCATTATCTGCAGCTTGGGAAACTAGGGTGATAAATAACCCGACTAAGATTACAAAAGAAATACTTATAATACTTTGTTTCATATTTTTATTATGTTTATTTTTAATGCTTATATTATAACACAACTTGCCACATAAACAAGACCCATAAATAAAATTACTTAGGGACTAGAGGCTACTATAGTAACATCAGCGCTGTATTCCTGATAAGAGTCAGTAATCGTGGGCATACTAAGACGGAAATAGACATTCTGACTATTACCTTGAGAAACATTGGTTGCCAAATTATATAAATTATCAGCCACTAGAAAAGTTGACCAAGAGCTGCCATTGGGAGAGAATTCCCATAATACCTGATTATCCGCACTATCATTGCCTAGGGTCCAAATATTAGCCCCTTCAGACCACGTTGTACTTCTAATATCCAAATCAACTGGGCCTGAATCCACATTAATCGTTTCCACATCATTAATTCCTCCAGCAGTAGTGTCTTCAACTGCTTCTAAAGAGAGTCCGCCAAAAGAAATGGAACCATCGGTAGATAAAGTAATTGATATTTCCGCTGCCACCAAAAATGGAATGGTATTACCCATAATATCCTCTAAATCATCGTTATACCAAAATATATAAAGCCTATCTCCGCTCAATAAGGTGCTGTGTAGATACTTATGATCATCAACCAAGCCTGGACCTAAATTAGCTGATTCTGCGCTCCAGGTGTCCCCGCCGTCAGTGGAAGTCTTGTAATACACCCCCATATTATTTTCCAGAGTGCCTCGTAAATAAGCCACATATAAATTACCATTATTTTCATCAATTAAAGTTATGGGGGAAAGAATAACGTTGCTATTATCATAAACATTATTGGTGCCCTTCACAAAGCCACTGCCCCTATTACTTTCATCAAAGCTCCAGAATTCAATATCATTAGCAGCATTGGCCGTCTGATTAGCAAAAGTCAGATAAACATCGCCAGTGGATTTCTTGATGGTAGCGGAAAACCATTGGTCATAGGTAGTGTTTTCGGTTAGTGTAGCAATACTAGTCCAAGAATCAGGCCATTGATCATTGGTTTCATCGTAAATTTGGTATCTAATAGTATCATCTGCTGTCTGGGCTTTGATAGCCATAATGTCATCTCCAGTTAAAAGCGGTAATAATTGGATCTGGTCAATTGCTACTGAGCTCCAACCGGAAGGAGTAACATCGGACCAGGTGTCTCCACCATTGACCGACTTATATACTTTGCCTCCGGCAGTAGTATTAAATTGACCAGATAAAAATAAAGCTCCCCCAGCGCCTTTGGTAATACCTGGCGTACCGACACCCAACTCAGTAATAGCTGATCCTAAAATTACTGGTTTATTAAAGCCAATCTCATCGCCATTGGTATCTAAATAAGTATAATAATAATCATCAGTCACATCATCAGAATAAACAACATGGATCTTGGTTCCAGTGGTGTCCCCAGGCGTCCATCGATCATACCAGACAGAAACCATGGTGGCGCCTAAACCTGGTGCTAAAATACGCAAAGTCCCCCAAGCAGCCCCGCCGGTGGTAGTCTTTCTAAAAGCTATGGACTGACCGGTCAAAGGCACATCAGTAGCGATTGGTGACAAAAGAGAGTTCCCCCTTAGGATATTAGTATCGTCATTGTACCAAACGACATATAAAGTATCATTGTTAAGAATATTTCCTCTTAAGTACTTATGATCATCAGCAGTAGTCGGACTAACACTGGACGACTCACTGCCCCAATTAGCTCCGCCGTCAGTTGAGCTTTTATAATAAACCCTCACGGTAGCATTTAACGTGCCTCTGATATAAGCTACATAAATATTACCCGTATCTTCTTCTATGATAGGGACTGGGGAAATAACGGTGGCATTATCAGTAAATATATTAGCACCTTGAACAAAACCACTGCCCCTATTACTTTCATCAAAGCTCCAGAATTCAATATCATTAGCAGCATTAGCTGTCTGATTGGCAAAAGTCAGATAAACATCACCAGTGGATTTCTTGATGGTAGCAGAAAACCATTGGTAATAGGTAAGGTTCTCAGTTAAAGTGGCAATATTAGTCCAGGAGGCTGGCCATTGATCATTAGTTTCGTCGTAAATTTGGTATCTAATAGTGTTATCTGCCGTCTGGGCTTTAATCGCCATAATATCATTTCCAGTTAACAACGGCAGTAGTTGTATTTGGTCAATTGCTACTGAGCTCCAGCCCGAAGGAGTGACATCGGACCAACTATCTCCAGCACCGTCCGTTGACTTAGAAACTTTGCCTCCAGCAGTGCTGGTGAAATTGCCTGATACAAATAATGCCCCACCAGCGCCTTTGGTAATGCTGGGTGGACCGTCGCTTGCTTCCGTTAAAGTAGTTGACCCTGAAACCGCCGTTACCACGCTACCCTTCAAAGTATCACCATTAGTATCCAGATAAGTATAGTAAATGTCATCAGACACATCATCAGAAGCAGCAATGTGAATCTTGGTTCCAGTAGTATCCCCCGGCGTCCACTGATCGTACCAGACAGAAGCCATTGTCCAGCCACCAACTGCTGAATCAATTATCACTTGTCCGCTCCAATTGGCTCCGCCATTAATCGTCTTGGCGTAAACTAAATCCTGATTAACAGCGCTAACAAAAAAAGCATAGCCAGTATTAGCATCTGTAAAAACCACTGACGGTGATGGGCCAAATTCATCAGTGCCATCCAAAACAGTATTGGTTTTTACAAAAAATTTATAACCAACATCTTCCGTAGTGAACACCCCTGATGGTGATGGCCCATATTCATCCGTAGCATCAATAATGGCAGTATCTACATTGGCTTCAACGGTAGTATCCTGAGACTCAATCGTAGTACCAAGTATATCATTGTCATCATCATCGTGATAAATAATAAACAAGCGATCACTACTTAATAAATTGCCTCTCAAATAACGGTAGTCATCACCAACATCGTTATTGATATTACCGTATTCATTACTCCAGGTATTGCCGCCGTCAGTAGATTTTTTATAAAACACATGAGTTACCGCACCTATCGTTCCTTGAATTCTTCCACTGATATACGCCACATAAATATCTCCAGTATTTTCATCTGTTAAGGGCACTGGGGAAATAATCAAATTGCTGTTATCATAAACATTGTTAGTGCCTTTCACAAAGCCACTACCCCTATTACTTTCATCAAAGCTCCAGAATTCAATATCATTAGCAGCATTGGCTGTCTGATTAGCAAAAGTCAGATAAACATCGCCAGTGGATTTCTTGATGGTAGCGGAAAACCATTGATCATAGGTGGTGTTTTCGGTTAGTGTAGCAATATTACTCCAGGAGGCTGGCCATTGATCATTGGTTTCATCGTAAATTTGGTATTTTATGGCATTATTAGCAGTTTCTGCTTTAATCGCTATGATGTCATCTCCAGTTAAAAGAGGTAATAATTGGATCTGGTCAATTGCTACTGAACTCCAGCCGGAAGGAGTGACATCGGACCAACTATCTCCAGCGCCGTCCGTTGACTTAGAAACCTTGCCTCCGGCAGTGCTGGTGAAATTACCTGATACAAATAATGCTCCACCAGCGCCTTTGGTAATGCTGGGTGGGCCGTCAGCGCCAGCAGTTAAAGTGGCTGAGCCCGACACTGCCGTTACCACGCTACCCTTTAGATTATCTCCGTTAGTGTCCAAGTAAGTATAAAAAATATCGTCAGAAGCATTATCGGAAGCAGCAATATGAATCTTGGTATTACTACTATCTCCGGGAGTCCATTGGTCATACCAAACAGCAACTGAAACCCAGCCAGTCACTACATTGTCTATGATCGTCGGTGCTGCCCAATTAGTACCCCCATTAGTAGTTTTTCTGTAGACCAGATCATTGCCAGCGTCAACAAAAAAAACATAGCCAATCTGATCAGTAGTAAAGACTACCGCTGGAGAAGTGCCGTACTCAAAAGTAGCATCAGTAGTATCCGATTCAATTGTTATTTCTGCTGCAGAAGTCTGCCTTACGGTTAAGTTATCCTTTAAGAAATTATCCACTACGGATTTACTGTGCTGAGCCTGCCATAATATATCTACTATATTGCTGTTTTTAAGATACTCGTAAAACCAGCTGGTTAGCCCGCTAAAAACATTAGTCAATAAAAAAATAAAAGAAACAAAAGTAATTGAAAATATCCTAATAATATTTTTTATCTTCTTCGACATAATTATTTAGTCTGTAGAGAAAAATATTCGTAAGTAATCTGAGAAACTTTATTCATAAAATCTGCCGCCTTGGTTTTTTCACTTTCAAAAGATTCATTCTGATCGCCCTGTACCATCACCGTAATTATATAAGGTCGGTATGGCAAATATACTATACCCGAATCAGAATAAGCCTTGTTCTTGTCATCTTGCCCATATTTATGGGGAAAAGGAATTTCTTTTGCCACAGCGCCAGATAAAAATTCATCAAAGACAGATTGATCTAATATTTCCAATAAATACTGGGAGTTTTCTCTCTTTAAAAAACTGGAAGTGTATAAAGCCCTAAAGATTCTGGAATATTCTTTGGATGAAATCTGGCCGGAAGGAGAAAATAATGTTTCAATTCCGATATTTAAAATTACTTCTTTCAGCTCATCTTCATGAATATTGCGAAGTAAAATATAATAAGCAGTATTATCAGAATTTATTAATAATTCCTCCAAAAGTTTGCGAATAGTAAATCTGCTGCCCACCGGATATTCAGATAAGGGATCCTTAGCATCCCCGGAAAATTGATTTACATCTTCTCTTGTTAAAACCAGTTCATTATTAAATTCCCATTCCCCTTTCTCAATCTTTTTCATTGTCGCCATAGCTACCGGAAGTTTAGTTAAACTAGCTGGCCAAATATAATTATCTTTATTAATTGAAATATTAGCTCCAGTATTTAAAAATTCTATATAAATGGACACTGAATCTTCGCCAAAATCTTTAACTAATTGATCTAAGCTTTCTCTAAGCGGCTCCAAATTAACCACAAAATGCTCCTGGGGAATTAAACTTCTAGTAACATCTATGTACGGGTATTCTTTTGGGTTTATTAGATGATCTTTTTGGTAAATAAAAAACCATCCCCCAGTAAAAATATTGGTTAATAGCAAAAAAAATATAATTAACTTGTGTGTTTTTGACTTATTAGTCAAATAGGCTGTTTGCTCGTTATTATTATTCATAAAATATCAGTATATATTATAACAAAAAATACCCTATAAAACTATAGGGTATCTTATTTAATCATCATCTTCTTTTTCATCGTCATCATCGTCCTTCTTTGGGTTACTTACCGGCGGTGGAGTAATAGTGTTAGGATCATTAGAAATTATTTGACCAATAGTCCCAATAGCTAAACCATTTAAAATACTGGTGGCAGTATTAGAGTGTCCTTGAGCAGCAAAAGCAGCGGCAATGTCTGAACCACAGTAGGGAATAATGCGATCTCTACCGCCAGGATGGGAGTTGAGATAATCCGTGACGTTATAAACGGTATTGCCATAAGTTACCCAACAGTCAGCCGCAGTATTGTGCTGAGCTACTAAATCAACGCTGAAGGCCTGACCAGTAGCGTCTTCTGCTGGCAACTGGCTATTAGTACTATTAAGCAAAACCTCAGGTTGCTTATCAAATAAGCTCCGGACAAAGAAAAAACTGACAATAGCCCAGAAAATAAACACGGCAATAATTACAATCTTATTCATATAATTACAATAATTCAAAAGCTTCAATATTAATACGAGATTTGGGAATAGAAGCTTTCTTCAGCTGAGCCACTAAGCTGGCTACCATACCCTGCGGTCCGCATAAGCAAAAAACACAGTCAGTAAAATCATTGGTTATTTTTTTAATCTGGTTAACATCTAATCTACCCTGCTCTTCACTAACATAAGGGATAACTCTAAACTGCGGATAGGCTTTGGCTAGTTGCTCTAATTTATCTAGACCTACAAAGTCTGCAGACTTGGCTACGGCATAAATTAAATCCACTTTATCATTAGGTTTATTATTCTTGGCAAACTCCTGAGCTAAGCTTAAGAACGGTGTAATGCCGATACCGCCAGCAATCCACACCTGATGCTTGTAGCGCTCACTGACTTGACCGAAAGAACCATAAGGGCCGTCAATCATGGCTAGACTATTAACCTTAAGCGTGGCTAACCTCTGGGTAAAATCTCCTAAAGCTTTGGCAACAATAGTTATCTTATCCTGATCAATGCCAGCCACGGAGAACGGATGCTCTTCAGCTTTTCCTAATTGCTCAAAGCTGACAAAGATAAACTGGCCAGCCTGGACAGCTAAGCTTTTGGCTTTAGGGCGGAAAGTAATTTTAACGGTTTGCGGCGTCGGTTGAGAAATAGCATCAATAATATACTGCTTGCTTTTAATCCCCCAGGAAACAGTATAGATGCGCCAAAGGTAAGCCAAAACTCCCAAAGAAATTAAAATTATATAATACCAAGCCAGCCAAGCATGTGCTTTAACATCACTGCCGATTAACAAAGCATGAATACCCCCCAGCATCAAAGGCACAGCTAATAGGCTATGCAGCATTTTTAAGCGTTCATATTGCAAGCGCCAGAAAAAAGTCATCAAGACTAGCAGCATGAATAATAAGAGAGCCAGATAACCAAAGACTAGAGAAGCATCGGACCAAGTCCAAAACAGTCCCCAGGCATATTGGCTGGAAGCCGGCAGTAAGCTGAAAGCTAATAATAAAGGATGAAAAAGAATAAAAGAAAAAGAAATAACCCCCAGCCAGCGATGGACTTTCAAGATCTTGGTAAAATCAGATAATAATTTATCCATCCAAACAAAGCGGGCAGATAAGATTAAGCCTAAGGAAAAAGTAGCTAGACCAATTAAGCCTAAAATTTTTCCCGCAGCATTAGACAAGCTAACCCAGGAAGCAAACATTCCCTGCCAGCTCCCATTAAAATACAAGCCAATCACCGGCCAGAGTACTAATAAAGAAATCAGTAATAAGAAAAAATAAAACTTTATTTTTTTCATTTTAGCTATAAAATTAGCAGCCTAAAGCCTGACGGCATTGCTCTTGCGCCTCTCCAGCCGGCACCTGATCACAAACCGCGCATTGGGAATTATCATTAGTCTCTTTGGTAGGCAAGGACGGAATTAACTGACTTAGGTCTTGGAAAACCACATCAGCCGGTGGAGTAAATTTATCATTATCCGGCGACCAGTTATCGCAATCATAATCATATTCAACATCCGGATCAATGCTGCTCTGTTCTGGAACATCACCTGACTGCTTATCTTCAATCTCTGATAGTTTTATTTTCACCCCCTGCTTCTCCGACATTGGACCGCCCCAGGTATAACTCCATTCACCATCCTGGATCATATGCCCGACAAATGGTTTGCCATCAGCCATCATATTAAAATCTCCGCTCATTTTATTGCCGGCAATATATATTGTGCCCGACTGTTCGCCTTCTTCAGCGCTATAGCGGTAAGTGCAAGTCATATTTCTGCCTAATTTAAGCAGAGAAGTTAATGAGCTTTTCATAGTTGCTGATTCGGTGTTTTCTTCATTAACCTGACTGTTCTGTTCTGCCGGTTGGTTATTACTCATTAACCACCAGCCGCCGCCTAGTAAAATAACGGCAATAATTACTCCAATAATAGTTTTATTCATAAAATTTTAGCATTAATTATTACTTTTATTATAAAATAAAAATAGCTTTTATTACCAATAAAGTCAATTAGATTAGCTGCTAATAATCTACATTGACTTTTTTCCAGCAAAAAATTATACTAAGAAACGTCAATTTCTGGAGAGTTCGCATAGTGGTCTAGTGCGCTCGCTTGGAAAGCGAGTAGGGTGTCAAAGCCCTCGAGGGTTCAAATCCCTCACTCTCCGCCATTAAATTTATACTTCTGCACCAGAAGTTTTTTTATTTAAAAAATAAACCCCACTAAGCTAAGCTTAACGGGGTGGGGAAATATCAACGGCGCAATGTCAAATGGTCTGCTGAACGTGATCGCTGGTATGCTGGGTCGGCTGGGGATTCTTGGAATTTCTGATCTTCGGTTCCAGTGGGCGCTTTTGGGAAGCGGCGGAAAAATCCTTGGCAAAGCCCAGAACCTTGTCTTCAGTACCGACGAAGTGAACTTGGCCGGAATCGGATGAAAGCGGCTTGAGATCAAACAGCTTGACTTCGTCGATGTTGAAGTGCTTGCGGTTGATGATCAGCCGAAATTGGCCGTCGCCGACAACGCGTACCGTGAACATCTTGTGGCTGGAAAAAACTTCCAGCAGCTTACGCGATAAACCATCAATCATCTGCTGCTTGTGTGGACTCATTAGCAAACTCCCTGGTTGATTTATGGCCAAAATTGGCCGGGTAAAATAATAAAGTGTACTATTTGACAATTTTGAATATTAGCAGAAAAAAAAGCTTTAGTCAATAATAAAACAAAAAGCCCGCTCCTTTCTAAGCGGGCAGCAACCAATATATTATCAGTGGACAGCAGGCACAGCAGCGAATCTAATTGAACGCCTCCTGATCGGCAATTTGATCTTAGGCAAGGGCGTGGGAGAAACAATTTCACTGCTGGATAAAAGCCGGTAAACAGCATGCTCAATATCGGCTAGCTTGCCAGATAAAATGATGCGCTGCTTGGTGAAATTAAATTTCAATTGTCTTTGCAATTCATGCAAGCGACCGTCGGCAATAGCCAAGCGTTCGCGTTCAAAAACCAAAGACACCGTCCGTTGCCCGTGCTTTTTGGTTGCGCGCAACCGAAAAGCCCGATCATTACCGAAGCGTGCCAACAGCTCTTCCTTGAAAACCTGCTCCTCTTCTTCTAATGGCATAATCACTCCTTGGTTGACTATATGGTGAGCAGATTAAATCTGCCCTTTACAAAGATCTCATTATTAAAACTAACAAAATATTCCTGCTTAGTCAAAACCCCTGACAATAATTGTCAGGGGTTTATATATTTATTTACGGCGGGACGATTTCAGCTTCTTTTCTGTTTGGTTGATGGCAATCATGGTCTTAATAACCGTGTCTGGATTAAGCGAGATAGAATCAATACCCTGCTCTACTAAGAACTGGGCAAAGTCAGGAAAGTCTGAAGGTGCTTGTCCGCAAATGCCTATTTTCCTTTTATTCTTTTTAGCTGCTTTAATCACCTGGGAAATCAAATTCTTAACTGCCGCATTGCGCTCATCATAGACATGAGAAACCAATTCTGAATCGCGATCAACTCCTAAGGCTAATTGCGTCAAATCATTAGAACCAATGGAAAAGCCGTCAAAAATCTGAGAGAATTCATCAGCTAAAATAACATTGGAGGGAATTTCGCACATAACATAAACTTCTAAGCCATTCTTACCGCGCTTTAAACCATTATCGGCCATGATTTTCAAAACATTCTTTCCTTCCGTCACTGTTCGGCAAAAAGGCACCATGACTTTGACATTGGTCAAACCCATTTGCTCCCTGACTTTAACCAAAGCCTTGCACTCTAGCTTAAAAGCCGGCAAATATTTAGGATCATAGTAGCGGGAAGCACCGCGCCAGCCAATCATTGGATTACTTTCCACCGGCTCAAAATACTGACCGCCAATTAAATTGGCATACTCATTAGATTTGAAATCCGACAAACGAACAATAACATCCTGCGGGTAGAAGCTGGCAGCAATGCGAGCAATGCCTTCAGCTAATTTATCAATAAAGAATTGGGGCTTGCTGGAATAAGCGGCTGTCATATCGGTAATCTGCTGCCTGACTTTGGGACTGGTTACCTTGCTGAAATTCAATAAAGCCAACGGATGGATCTTAATATAAGTAGAGATAATAAATTCTTCTCTGGCTAATCCTACTCCGTCATTGGGTATGAAACTCTGCGCCATCGCCATTTCCGGATTGCCAATATTCATCATGATCTTCGTCTGCGGTTTTTTAATCTTCCTTAAGTCCGTTTTATTGACCACGAATTTCAACGCTCCCTGGTAAACATGACCTTGTTCTCCTTCGGCACAACTAACGGTGACAACTTGGCCATTCTTAATCTTCTGCGTTGCATCTTTGGTACCAACTACGCAAGGGATGCCTAATTCACGGGAAATAATGGCCGCATGGCAAGTCCGGCCGCCAGATTCAGTCACAATCGCCGAAGCTTCTTTCATAATCGGTTCCCAATCTGGATCAGTCATTTCCGTAATTAATACCTCGCCGTTTTTAAATTGGTTGATTTGAGAAACATCCTTAATAATATGCGCTGTTCCCGAGCCGATCTTAGCGCCAACAGAAGCACCGGTAGTTAATAACTTGCCTTTCTCTTTTAAAACATACTCCAATAAAAATCTTTTATCATCCTGGGAACGGACAGTTTCTGGGCGAGCTTGGACAATAAATAACTTGCCGGTAATACCGTCTTTGGCCCATTCCATATCCATCGGCTTTTTGTAATGCTTTTCAATCTGTACTGCCCACTTAGCCAGTTGCGTTACTTCCGAATCAGTCAAACAAAATCTGTTGCGGTCTTCTTTGGAAACTAATACGCCTTTAGTGCTTTTAGCAGCTTTGGCATCGTTGTAAATCAATTTACGGGCCTTGGATCCTAAGTTGCGGCTAATGATGGCATTTTTGCCGGCGGCTAAACTTGGTTTGAAAATATAATATTCATCGGGATTAACAGCGCCTAAAACTACATATTCACCCAAACCGTAAGATCCATTGATTAATACCGCGTCCCTAAAGCCGGATTCGGTATCAATGGAAAACATTACGCCGGAAACACCTTTATCTGATCTAACCATCTTCTGGACGGTAATAGATAATTTAATGCTGAAATGGTCAAATTTCTTATCTCCCCGGTAAGAAATAGCCCGGTCAGTAAATAAAGAGGATACGCATTTCTTGCAGGCCACTAATAAATCTTTTTCTCCCTTAATATTCAAATAAGTTTCCTGCTGGCCGGCAAAAGAAGCATCCGGCAAATCTTCAGCTGTTGCTGATGAACGCACTGCTACATCGGTATTGGCAGTTTTAAATTCTTTAGATAATTTATGGTAAGCCTCAACAATCTCCTGCTTTAAGTCTGCAGGAAATTCCGCCGCTAAAATCGCTTCCCTGACTTGCTTGCCTTTGGACTGCAATTCCGGAATATTGTCTGAATCCAAACCTTTGAGAATCTGCTTGATTTGTTTTTTTACACCGGTGCTTTCTAAGAAGTAATCATAAGCAGCAGCGGTGACGGAAAAACCGTTGGGAACTCGGACGCCCTGCTTGGTTAATTTGCTGTACATTTCCCCTAAGGAAGCGTTCTTGCCGCCTACTTTGGGAATATCTTTGATTCCGGTTTCCTTGAACCAGAGTATCATCTTTGGTTTGCCCATAAATCTTTTTTATTTTAATTAAATTATTGCTTATATTATACCAGAAAAATATCAATAATTGCTAATATTATTTTAATCTTCCATAAATCATTAAAACCTTTTTCTTTTCCTGAGCTAGCTTATTAAGCTGTTTTTCAATCATCACCATTTTGGCTGTAGGCACTTGAGTAGCCAGAGTCAAAGCATCAAATAAGACACCGTCAATTAAAGGCCAAGCGTCTCCCAGATAATCCAACTGCTTTAACTGGCTTATTTTCAAAACTAATTTTGCTTTGTCTTTGCCAATAATCTTTTTAGCCTGCACAATATTTTTGTATTTTCCAGCAGGTAGAGCAAGGTAGTCAACTTCTTGCTGCTTTAAATTGTCAATTACCTGGGAAGATAAATCCATAGCTATCTGCTGACGGGCATAGGTGATTAAACTATTACTAGCTACTTTGCCTCCCCGACTGACTTCCGCCCTAATAATCCCCTGCTTATTCTCTCTGACAATTAAGATCACTTGGCCGTGATTAATAAAAATGCGATCAGAAATTTTTACCTGTTCACTAATATCTCCAGTCAACGGAATGACTTGCTCGTGCCAGTTAAAAACATTAACATTGTGCAGATGATTATTACCAGCTAAGGCTACCTGCTGCCCTTTAAGCAATACCAAGCCATTAGCTTTAATCTTACCGATTCTAATCTGCTGTTCCGGCCAAATTAAGACAGTTGGTATCTTATTTTTTAATTTCTTTACTAGACTAAGCGAATCTAATTGTAAAAGCACTGCCGCGTTATGAGAAATACGGCTCAGCGGCAAATTACGCCGACGGCTAAACCAGGCTGTCGGATAAGCTGTAAGTAAAGAATAAGGCACTAGTTATAAATTTAACTTTTCTACGAACTGGTAGAGAAAAGGCATTTTCCAGTATTTACCCTCCAAAGCCATAGCAATACCAATAACGGCATAAATCATTGCTAGGATGATTAAAATAATTCCTAGGCCGGGGATTACCCAGCCGATCACTTCAATAATAAACAGGATCAAAGCCTGCTTAGCGTGGAATTGGGCAAAGGGAGATTTTCTTTTTAACAATAAAGGCACTAGGCATAAAATCCAGACATAGCCAATCGCCGCTATAGTTTTATTCTCTTCAATATCTTTGGGATTGGGAGTAATATTTGCTTCCGCCATAATTTTTCTTTAATAATTAACCTTGGTACCGGCCATATTTGTCCGGCAAAATAAATTTAGTGAATAAACTGCCTACTAAGGCAATAATTAAAACCATCCAGACTGGCTCAATTAATAAGTTAAGCCAAGTCCAGATTGAACCAATAATTACTATCTTCCAAATTGCCGCTACCAGCACTCCCAAAGTGAAGCCGGCCACGGTAGTAGCATAGACTTTAGTGCTATCAAAATGCCATTTTTTTTGCGACAGCCATAACCAGATAATAAGGATAAAGAAACGCCATAACCAAAAAGACAGCGTCAGATAATTTAATGGCCAGAAATATTTATCCCCTAAATCATATAAGGCGATTTCCCCAGCTAAGACAAAAATAGCTAGAATTAAAGTAGCCAGAATCCAGCTGAATTCCCGCTTAGCCTTAAGCGCCGCTAAATTCTCTTCCCGCTGCTTAATAGATTCAGCAAATAAAACATCTATTTCTTCCGCAACTTCCTCTGTGGGTGGTATAACTTCGGTAATCTCTTCAGTGTCAGCAACCAAACCATCGGCAATGGCTGCCTGTTTAGCTTCTGCTTTTCTCACATGAAAATCCGCTACCCAAATCTCCACTTGGTCATCGTATTCCCAAGGGTATTTATCATTGCTTTGATATTGGAAATTATTATCTGGCATAAAAAACTTTAAGTATATTATACAATATTTAGAGGAAAATAAAAAATCTCACCGCTTAAGTGAGATTCTTTATCTTAAAAATATAATTTACATCATACCCATACCGCCCATACCTGGCATACCACCGCCATGGCTATGTTCTGGTTCCGCTTTAGGAATATCGGTAACCACTGCTTCCGTAGTCAAGAACATACCAGCCGCTGAAGCAGCATTCTGTAAAGCTGAACGGGTTACTTTAGTTGGATCTACAATACCAGCTTTAGCCAAATCTTCATACTTGTCTTCCAAAGCATTGTAGCCGAAGTTCTGATCTTTATGCTCCAATACTTTAGAGACTACCACTTTACCATCCTGGCCGCCGTTAATGGCAATCTGCTGCAAGGGAGTAGATAAGGCGCGCTGTAAAATCTCAGCACCCAATCTCTCTTCTCCTTCTAAATTCAAATCATCAATAGACTTAATAGCGCGCAAATAAGCAACACCACCGCCGACAATTACACCCTCTTCCACTGCCGCTCTAGTAGCATGCAAAGCATCTTCAATACGATCCTTCTTTTCTTTCATTTCTGTTTCCGTGGCGGCACCGACTTTAATTACCGCTACACCGCCAGAAAGTTTAGCCAAGCGTTCCTGTAATTTCTCCCGATCAAAATCAGAATCAGCAGACTTAATAGCTGTCTCAATCTGCTTGATGCGGTTCTTAATAGAATCCTGATCACCCTTGCCGTCAACAATAGTAGTATTCTCTTTAGTGGAGACCACTTTGCGGGCTGAACCCAGCATCTCTACAGAAGCATTGGTTAATTTCAAGCCAATTTCCTCAGAAATTACTTTAGCGCCTGTTAAGACAGCAATATCCTGCAACATTTCTTTTTTCCGATCGCCAAAGCCAGGAGCTTTAATAGCTAAGGTATGGAAAATTCCCCTTATTTTATTAAGCACCAGGGTAGCCAAAGCTTCGCCTTCAATATCATCAGCAATAATTACCAATTCTTTCTTACCGGCTTGGGCCATGGATTCTAACAAAGGCAATAATTCCTGCACAGAAGATATTTTCTGGTCAGTCAAAAGAATTAATGGCTCTTCATAAACTGCCTTCATTTTTTCCGCATCCGTCACCATGTAATGGGATACATAGCCTTTGTCAAATTGGAGGCCTTCCACTACTTCTTTTTCAATACCAAAGCTCTGGGATTCTTCCACAGTAATTACTCCGTTCTTACCCACTGCTTCCATTGCTTCAGCGATAATCTTGCCGATCTGCTTGTCATTAGCGGAAATAGCAGCCACCTGCTCAATTTCGCCCTGGTCAGAAACTTCCCGGGAATTCTTCTGCAGATACTTAACCACTGCTTCCGTTGCCTGGTCAATGCCGCGCTTTAAAGCCAGAGGACTTGCTCCGGCTGTAACATTCTTCAAGCCTTCCGCAATAATATTCTGTGCTAAGACTGTCGCGGTGGTAGTGCCGTCACCGGCCACATCAGCAGTTTTGGAAGCTACCTCTTTGACAATCTCCGCACCTAAGTTTTCAAACTTGTCTTCTAATTCAATTTCCTTAGCCACTGAAACACCATCCTTGGTAATAGTTGGTGCGCCATAGCCTTTATCTAATACCACATTGCGTCCTTTAGGACCCAAAGTAACTTTAACCGCATTAGCCAACTTGTCTACGCCGGCTCTCATCTTAGCTCGCGCTTCTTCATTAAAAATAATTTGTTTAGCCATAATTATATTCCTTTCTTAATTACTGAATAACTGCCAGTAAATCATCGTGGTTAAGAATCTTATACTCTTGTCCATCTAATTTTACTTCTGAGCCGCCGTATTCGGAAAAAACTACTTTCTGGCCGACTTGCAAATCCAGTTTCTGCAACTTTTCACCATTACCCAAAGCAATAATTTCTCCTTCTTGGCGAGCTTCTTTGTTAGCGCTGTCTGGCAAAATAATTCCAGACTTGGTCATTTCCTCTTTAGGCAGAGGCTTGACAACCACCCTATCTCCTAATGGTTTTAGCATCATATTTTTTAATTAAATTAATTAGCACTCTACATTATAGAGTGCTAAAAATCGTTTGTCAAGAAAAGTTTTTTAAGTTAATTTAGGCTGGTTATGTGCTAATATTATGGCTAAAATTAGCCAACCTGTCCAGCTTGTCCACCAGTAGTGATCAAAGAGGCCAATAGCTAGCCAAACCAGCAGACTAGCAATAGCTTGAGCATTTTTTAACCTTCTAAATACTTGCCAGAAAACCAACAGCAATAATATTACCCCTATTACGCCTATCTCCGCTAAAGCTAACAGCCAGTAATTATGAATAGGCTGCACGGCATAGGGCGGCAACTTATAATTATTTACATAACTGTTTAAACCTAAGCCTTGGCCAAAAAATAATTGCTTAGCATTCTGCCAGTCAAGCTGCTGCCAGCTTAATACTCTCTCATTGACTGACTTTACTTCCAGCCGATTCTGTAGCTGCCAGCGTGCAGTCAAACTGCCAGGCAAGATAAAATTAAAAGCAGTGAGGCATAAGAATAATATCGCCAGATACTTTAATAAAACAATCCAAGATAATTTTATTCTCTTATACCCATACCAGATAATCCCTAAAATAATAACTAAGAACAAAGATAGGATAGCGCTGCGGGAAAAAGAAGCTAATAACCCGAAAGTCATAACAGTCAGACTGAAGATTATTAAAATAATCTCCCAGACAAATTTCTTAGCTTCTTGCCAATAATCTTGCGCCGCCCGCTGGTAAGTGAGCAGCCACCAGCTAAGTGCAGCTAAAATGCAAATTACTAAAAAACCGCCAAGCAGATTGGGATGAGGCAGGCTGCCATAAGCTCGCAACCAGCGTAGGCTATCTAACTCAACTACGGAGGTACCTAAGTTATTAGGTAAGTGCTCAGCTAACCCTAACCATTTATTAGCAACCACCTGCTGAGTAATTAATTGCCAAAGCGCTAGTAGTCCTTGTAATAGCCCGCTTAAAGATAAAACAACAAGAATCTTTTTTATTTCTAAGTATTGAAGCAAAAAAGAAAAAAGAAAAGCTAAGACAATTAAATTAAAATAGTAAAGAGAAACTATTGGCAATTCGCTTAGCCAACTGGTAATAAATAAATAAGAAAATAATAGCCATAATGGCCAATACTGCAGAATTATTTTCTTCTCCCCTGTTTTTATCTTAGCCAGATAAAAACAAATAACTGCTGCCAGTAGAGTAAGCATGGAGGAGTATAATCCTAAGCGTCCGTATTCCCACACTTGGCCATTAAGCGGCTGTTCAAAAAAAATCCACCGCGTCTGCCAAGGCAGTAAGAATAAAGTCAGATAAGTGAAAAAATAAAATGCTGGCTGCCAGAATTTTCTCATTCTTGCCCTAATAATTGTCTGGTTTTTTCCCGCCATTTTTTGGAAAAAACTTCCCGGCGGTCATTTTGGTGGAATTTCAGCATCCGCTCATTAATTACTACCCGCGTATCCAGATTGACTAATTCATGCAAGTTGCGGTCAATGATCCTAGTCTGCAGACGGCGGTAAACATTATCCAGCCAATGATTTAATAAAGGCGGCGAGAAAATAAAACCTAAGATGCTTTTAATTAAACGGGAAAAAATATTGTCTTTAACTTCATGCACGAATTGGTTAGGCAGGCCATTGGGCAGATAATCCTGACACCAGTCATTAGCTGCTAAAAATTTGGCATAAGTATTATCTTGGTCATAAATCGGCAATACCTGCTCCAGCCAGTAAGGGTAATAAACATCAGTCTGAGAGGTAATCATCACGTCTTTGATGTTCAAATAATCTTCATCAATAAAAAAACTCAAACAGAAAGTATCACGGCTGTGATCCGGCTGGGGACGCAAATGCAAAATCTTAACCACCGCAATAGTCAGCAGACGAACCAGCCAAAG
The DNA here is from genome assembly GCA_964638415.1 of uncultured Gammaproteobacteria bacterium. GTDB lineage: Bacteria > Patescibacteriota > Patescibacteriia > UBA1558 > GWA2-36-10 > CAZWYP01. The sequence continues at coordinate 186,304 of CAZWYP010000001.1, read as the reverse complement.
TTTTCCTCTGGCGGTAATAATGAATAAATCTATATCGCTTTCTTCCCGGGTATTGCTATACGCCAAGCTATTACAAACGGCAATCATTTTAATAAACGGCAGATAACGGTAAATCTTAATCAGCCGGACTGCCAAATCAAACTTATGCTCCGCTAGATTATTATGCCGCTTGCGGATTAAATAACTCGCTTCCCGTCCGACTAAAGCATAGAAGCCTTCCACTTGAACTACTTTTTCTTTCAGCCACTGGCTGGTAGCAAGTATTTCTTTCAACTCAGACAAGCTGACTGGCTGCCGGCCAGTACCCGGACGATACAACCATTTCCAAAGCTCCGTTAAAGTCAGCGGATAATTGAAAATATCAAAAAAAGCTAGAGTTTTAATAATGGATTGTTCCAAGGGATTAGGCATATTACCTTTATCTTAAGCCGATAAAATCTTTTTGGCAAATAAAAAACTCCGTCACTAAGACAGAGTTAATTTATTTTACTTGTTGCTGGCAAAAATCTTAGCCAGATACTGTCCGGTATAGCTTTTCTTTTCTTTAGCTACTTCTCTGGGCGTGCCGGCGGCCAATAAATAACCACCCAGCTGTCCGCCTTCCGGACCCAAGTCAATCACCCAGTCCGAGCTTTTAATAACATCTAAGTTATGCTCAATAACCAAAACGGTATTGCCTTTATCTACCAAGCGATGGAGAACCTCCAATAATCTTTTGACGTCGTCAAAATGCAAACCGGTAGTCGGCTCATCCAGAATATACAAAGTCTTGCCGGATGAGCGGCGGGATAATTCCGTAGCCAGCTTAATGCGCTGCGCTTCACCGCCGGATAAAGTCGTTGCCGGCTGTCCTAATTGCACATAGCCTAAACCTACATCAACCAAAGTTTTCAGCTTGCTGTAAATATTGGGAATGTTGTTAAAGAAGTTCATGGCTTCTTCCGCAGTCATTTTTAATACCTCGGCAATATCCTTGCCTTTGTAATGGATCTCCAGTGCTTCATTATTATAGCGCTTACCTTTACACTCCTCGCATTCCACATAAACATTGGGCAGGAAATTCATTTCAATCTTCACTACGCCATCTCCCTGACAGGCTTCGCATCTTCCGCCTTTGACATTGAAGCTAAAGCGTCCGGCTTTGTAGCCGCGGATTTTAGCTTCCGGCAATTCAGCGAATAAATCACGGATATAGGTAAAGACACCAGTATAAGTGGCGGGATTAGAGCGGGGCGTGCGGCCGATCGGCGACTGGTCAATATCAATTACTTTGTCGATATGCTCTAAGCCTTTAATTTCCTTATGCTCGGCGGGAGCATCTTTTGACCGATAGAAATGCTGAGTTAAGGCTTTGGCTAAAATCTCGGTCATCAAAGTAGATTTGCCGGAGCCAGAAACTCCAGTGATGCTGATAAACTTGCCTAAGGGAAAATGCACATCAATATCTTTCAAATTAAAAGCGGATGCGCCAAGAATAGATAGCTTCTTACCATTGCCTTGGCGGTATTTTTTAGGAATAGGAATAGCTAGAGCGCCGGATAAATACTTGCCAGTCAAAGATTTCTTATTTTTCTTAATCGCTTCCGGGGTGCCTTCGGCAATAATCTCGCCGCCATGCTTGCCGGCGCCCGGACCAATGTCAATAACATGATCCGCTTCCAAAATAGTCTCCTCATCATGCTCGACGACAATAACGGTATTACCTAAATCTCGGAGATTCTTCAGAGTTTCAATTAACCGGGCATTGTCCCGCTGATGCAAACCGATTGACGGCTCATCTAAGATATATAAGACTCCCATTAAAGAAGAGCCGATCTGAGTAGCCAAACGAATGCGCTGCGCTTCGCCACCAGACAAAGTGCTGGCTGATCTGTCTAAAGTCAGATAATTCAAGCCGACATTATGCAGGAAGCTTAAGCGCTCTCTAACTTCTTTTAATACCTGACGGACGATTAGCAATTCCCGATCGGAAAGCTTTTTATCGATATCGGCAAAAAAAGTTTTTAAGTCAGCAATAGTCAAGGCACTTACTTCGGCAATATTCTTGCTAGCTACCGTAATGCTTAAAACTTCCGGCTTCAGCCTTTTTCCCTGGCAGGATTCGCAAGGAGTAATGCGCATATACCGCTCAATTTCCGAACGGATATAATCGGAATCTGTCTCGCGGTAACGCCTCTCTAAATTAGGAATGACTCCCTCAAAAGTGGTTTTGTAATCTCCGGAAAACTTCTCTCCCGAGAATTCTAAATTATAGCGCTCATCGCCAGTGCCAAATAAAATAATATCCAGCTGCTTCTTGGTTAATTTTTCTACCGGCAGCCGAGTGGAAAATTTATTCTTCTTGGCTACTGCTTCCAAAATCCGATAATACCAAGTCTGATTAGCAGCGGTCCGTGACCAGGGGCGAATTGCTCCTTCAGCTAAAGATAATTTTTTGTTGGGAATAACTAAATCCTGATCAACCAAAAGCTTGGTTCCTAAACCGGTACAAGTGGGACAGGCGCCATGCGGACTATTGAAAGAAAAGCTGCGCGCTTCGATTTCCGGAAAGCTTACTTCCGCATGATTAGGACAGGTAAAGTGCTCGCTGAAATTATAATCCTTACCATCTTTAGGGGTGTGGATGGTGATATAGCCATTACCTAAATCCAAAGCAGTTTCCAAGGACTGCAAAAGCCTGGCTTTAGTCTCCCGACTGCCATCCTGGCGCAGCCGATCTACCACTACTTCAATAGTATGCTTCTTCTGTTTGTCTATTTCCTGCGCTTCAAATTCCTCAAAAGTCATTAATTCACCATCCAAACGCACGCGACGATAACCGGCAATCTTCACTCGCTCCATAGCTTTTTTATGCTCGCCTTTTTTGTCACGCACCATTGGGGCTAAGAGCATGAAATCAGTATCAGCCGGCAAGGCCCAAATTTTTTCCGCCATCTGCTGCAAAGATTGGTGGACTACTTCACTTCCACAGATATGACAATGGGGCAAGCCAATACGAGCATATAATAATCGGAGATAATCATAGATTTCCGTCACGGTACCGACAGTAGAGCGCGGATTGCGGGAAGAAGTTCGCTGGTCAATGGAAATAGCTGGCGACAAACCGTCAATTTGATCAACATCCGGCTTATCCATTAAACCTAAAAACTGCCGGGCATAAGCCGACAGTGATTCTACATAACGACGCTGGCCTTCAGCGTAAATAGTGTCAAAGGCCAGAGATGATTTTCCGGAACCAGATAAGCCAGTAATTACTACCAGTTTATCCCGCGGAATCTTAACATCAATATTCTTGAGATTATGGACTCGAGCGCCTTTGATCGTTATGAATTTAGACATCTTTTTATTTTAATAAATATAATCTTGGAAAGGATACCATGAAAAAACAGAGCTGTCAATGATTAAAGAAAAACCGCCTGCCTAAACTTCGCTGAGCGAAAATTCAGACAGGCGGATCTTGGTCAAGCCGCGTTAGCATTAGCAGTAGCTCCCTTCCCTCGATAAGGGATAGGCATTTCGAAACACGGAGTGATTTCAAAATCTTGACCACAACCGGAGCAGGTCTTCACGGTCTTGAAAATCTCAATCTTAACGGTAGCGCCAGCTGCGCCATGGCACCGGTGGCAAGTGTCCCCGTAAAATGTCTCCAGACAGCCTGGCGTTGCGCATTGACGACGAACATCAATTCGGTCAAGCTCTTGTCTGGTATTATGCGGCTTATTACAACCGCAGCCTTCGTATGGACAAGAAAAATCCATAGTTGGCTCACCTTGGACTATGCCATAAGGCGTTTTGGATTTACCATTCTCATTAGCCATAATTCTCCTTCTGGAAAAAATTTGACAGAACAATTTAATTAAGGAAGATTACCATGAAAGAGACAAATTGTCAATTGTATAATTTTGCTCTATGATAATCTCATGAAGCTTAATCTTAATAAAATCCCCAGTCAGCCCGGCATTTATTTTTTCCTAAACCAGCAGGAAGAAATTATTTATATCGGCAAAGCTAAAAATCTGCAGAAACGAGTAGCTTCCTACTGGAGCAAGAGTAATCAATTAACAGCCGCTAAACAACAGATGATTTTGGAAGTGGCTAAAATCCAATACACCATAGTAGATAATGAATGGGAAAGCTTGTTACTGGAAGCAACTCAGATAAAAAAACACCAGCCAAAATATAATATTGTCTTAAAGGATGACAAAAACTGGGGATATATCGTACTGACTAAGGAAGACTTTCCGCAATTAAAAGTGGCCCATGGCCGGAAAAAATACCAAGGCCAGTATTTCGGCCCTTATTCCTCCACTTTAGCCGCCCGTAATTTAGTCAAATTGCTTAACCGCATTCTCCCTCTTAAACGCGGTAGTCAGAATTTAAGCTACCAGAGATTGGGCCTTAACCAAGAATTAAACAATCCAACTGAATACCAAAAAATAGTTAAGCAAGCGATTAGAATAATCCGCGGAGATACGCAGTCTTTGGAGCAAGAATTGCTTAAAAAAATAAAGCAGGCTAGTAATGAACGCAATTTCGAATTAGCCCAAATCAAGAAAGACCAACTGGAAGCTTTGATTAAACTAAAAAATAAACAGAAGATTATTGGACCGACTAAGTTAAACCAGGACTTAGTTAATATTGCCGCTTTCCAAGATCAGGCGGTGGTGATTTTGATGAAAATCCGCCAAGGAATCTTGGGAGACAAATTTATTTTGCGCTTAACCAATAAATTAAAGCTGGCCACTGAAGAAATCTTAACCAATGCCCTTGAGCAATATTACAGCCGGCAAATAGACTTGCCCAAGACTATTATTACTCCCCTTAAGATTAAATTAAATTTACCAGCCATTAAAATCTCCTTGCCTAAAATAGGTAAGAATAAACAGCTGTTGGCTTTGCTTAAAAAAAATGCTGAAGACAATCTGCATAAAAATACCCTTAATCCACAATTAGATAAATTGCTAGCTTTGCAAAAACTACTAAAGCTTGATTCTTTTCCTGCTAGGGTGGAAATTTATGACATCTCCAATATCCAGGGCCAATTTGCTTACGGCTCTTTAGTGGTGTTTATTGACGGGCAGATTGCCGCTGACCAGTACCGGCTATTTAAAATCCGGGGCTTTACCGAGCCTAATGACGTAGCAATGATGAAACAAGTATTACAGAGAAGACAGCAGCATCAGGACTGGCCGACACCTGACTTAATAGTCTTAGATGGGGGCAAGCCGCAGTTAAATACTGTTTATCCTATTCTTAGCAAAGAATGGAAACAAAAAGTAATTGCTTTAGCTAAGCGGGAAGAAGAGATCTTTTTACCAAAGAAATCCCAGCCATTAAGGATACCTAAAACTGACCCGATTTCCCTATTACTACAGCATATGCGTAACCAGGCTCATAAATTTGGCATTAAAAACTATCGGCGTAAACATCGAGCAGAATTTAAACAAGGTTGACAAAGTTAATAATTCCTGCTAGTATATTTAAAGTTATTCAACGTAAACAATATGCAAAATACCTTATATATCGTTCAGATAGCTATTTCAGTTATTCTGATAGTCTTAGTACTTATCCAGCAGAAAGGTTCCGGCTTAGGCGCGGCTTTTGGCGGCGAAAGCACTGTTTACCGCACTAAACGAGGCGCGGAAAAAACCATTTTTCGTTTGACTATTATCTTTTCTATTCTCTTCTTACTGTCCGCTTTAGCTAATATTTTCCTTAGCTAAAAGACAATATAATAATTAACGAATAAGATTATACAGTTACTGTCTAAAATAACTGGGTTTTTAGCAACCAACTTAAAAAAATACACCCGAATTGTTTTGGTGCCGATTTTAACTTTATTTAAAAAAACTAATCCTCCTTCCGCCGATCAGCAGATAGACATCAACAAGCAATTAATCTGGCAATTAAACAAAAAGAAGTTTCCTAACTGGCAACAGTTAAAAAAAATCTCCGAAGTTTTGACTAAACAGGAAAAAATTCAGGCTTTAGTCGCCATAATCATCTTAGTATTTTCCTTGGCCGGCATTACTTGGCAATGGTGGCTGCGCAATTCTGCAGTAGCACCAAGCTTTGGCGGCAGCTATACCGAAGGATTAGTTGGCTCCCCTAATTTCATTAATCCAATCTTGGCCACTTCCGATGTTGACCGCGATTTAGTAAAATTAGTATTTTCCGGCTTAGTCAAAATTGACGAACAGGGCAATATTGCTCCAGATTTAGCCGCTGGCTATACCATTGATGCTGAACAAAAGGTATATACCTTTGAGCTTAAGGATGAAATTTACTGGCATGATGGGGAAAAATTACTGGCGGATGATGTGGTGTTTACCATTAACCGCATTAAGGATCCGGATTTCAAAAGCCCCTTGCGCGCTAGTTTCAATGGAGTGCAAGTAAAAGAGCTAAATGAAAAAACTGTTCAATTTACCCTGTTAGAACCATTTGCTCCTTTTCTTTCTATCCTAACTGTCGGCATTATTCCTGAACACTTGTGGTACAGCATTCCGGCTTTTGGCGCTGACTTAGCGGAAATAAATAAAAAACCAATTGGCTCCGGTCCTTACCAATTTAAATCTTTAACCAAGGATCAGAATGGTAGCATTAAAAATTATGTTCTAACTGCCTGGGATAAATATTACCAGGGCCGACCATTTATTAACGAGCTGCAATTTAAATTCTATCCGGATTTTGAAACTGCCGTTGCAGCTTTGGAAAACAAAAATATTGAGGGCCTAGTTTATCTCCCCCGCCAATACAAAGATGAAATTAAAAATAGAAACATAGATCAAAAGAATCTGCGCTTCCCCCAATATACCGCGCTCTTTTTCAATCCCAATAATAACGAATTGCTAAAAAATCTGGAATTGCGCAAAGCGCTGGCTTTAGCGATCGACAAACAGCGCATCCTGACTGAAGCTTTGGATAATGACGGCCAGTTAATCGACACTCCAATTCTGCCAGACATGCTAGGCTATGATCCTGAACTTAAAGACGTTAATTACGACCCCACAGCCGCGGCGGAAATACTGGATAAATTAAAATGGAGTTTTCCTGAAGACCACAGCAGCCAATACCGCAAACAGTCTGACCAAGAATTAACCATTAAGCTTACTACGGTAGATCAACCGGAAAATGTCAAAACTGTTTCCCTTATTAAAGAGGCGTGGGAGAATATTGGAATTAAAACCGAATTGGAAATAGTAGCTAAAAGTCGGATTAAAAATGACATCATCGAGCCCCGCGCTTACCAAGTATTATTATTCGGCCAGGTAATTAACATTAATTCCGGCCCTTACCCGTTCTGGCATTCCAGCCAAACTCAAGGATCCGGACTTAATTTAAGCATCTTATCCGACAAGGATATTGATACCGCTCTGGAGAAAATAAGAGCCGCTAAAACTGATCAAGAAAAAATTGAACCTTTGAAAAATTTTCAAAACAAACTGCTGGCTAACCATTTTGCTATTTTCCTCTACAATCCCACTTACATTTATCCTTTGGATAAAAAAATACTGGGCTTAGGAGAGTTGAATTTTATCAATTTGCCAGCCGATCGCTTTGTGAATATCAACACTTGGTATATCAATACCAAGCGTCAACTATCTAATTAACCAATAGTCTTAAACTAACTGGTTTAAGACGCTAACTTAATCTTAAAGAAGATTAAAATATTACTAATTTATGAAAAAATTTAAAGACGCAACAGATAAGTTGCTGGGCACTACTGCTCCCTTAAAAAGAAGAGTGGCAAGACCAATAAAAACATTGCCTAAAAAATTGGCAATGCCTAATAATCAACCGCGCCGGCCATTTTTTGCCGCCAATCGCGGAGCAAAACCTAATAAGTTAAGAATCATTCCTTTAGGCGGCTGCGAAGAAGTCGGCCGCAATATGACTCTTTTTGAATACGGTAATGATATTGTCCTGCTGGACATGGGTTTGCAATTTCCCGGCGAAGACATGCCGGGCATTGACTATATCATTCCCAATGTTTCTTACCTGAAAGGCAAAGAAAAAAATATCCGTGCCGTAATCCTCTCCCATGGCCACTTAGACCATATTGGTGCGGCACCAGTCTTGCTGGAAAAATTAAACTATCCACCCGTGGTTGGACGACCATTAACTTTGGCCATGACCAAACACAAGCTGGAAGACTATAAAAAAGGCAGCACTGCTAAACTAAAAACCATTACCGTCCATAAGCTGACCGACCAATTTAAGTTTGGACAATTCACCATTAAATTCTTCCAAATTGAACACTCAATTATGGACGCAGTGGGTGTAATCTTACAGACACCAGTGGCTACTGTCCTGCATCCTGGGGATTGGACTATGGAAAAAAATGCTAAAGGTCAGCCCCTGATCGATTACAGCCATTTGGCTAAATTGCCCCGCCCCACAGTCTTGATGCTAGAAAGCTTGGGCGCTGTCGATGTGCGCAAAAGTTCCACCAGCGACCAGATGAAAGCTAATTTAGACAAATTAATTTCTACTGCTAAAGGAAGATTAATCGTTGGAACCTTTTCTTCCCAGATTGAGCGTGTTGGCTGGATTATTGCTACTGCTGAACGCTTAGGAAAAAAAGTGGCCTTAGACGGCTACAGCATGAAAATGAATGTGGAGATTTCCAAACAACTAGGCTACATCAAGGCTAAAAAAGAGACCTTCATTAAAGTAGAAGAAGTCCATAAATATCCGGACAATAAAATAGTTATTATCGCTACCGGCGCCCAGGGCGAAGGCAATGCGGTGTTGTCCAGAATTATTACTGGCTCGCATAAAAATATTAGACTAAAGAAAAGCGATACGGTAATATTGTCATCTTCTATTATTCCCGGCAATGAAAATACTATCCAAAAATTAAAGGATGGCTTATACCGCCAATGCGACAATGTCATTCATGGCGAACTGATGGATATTCATGTCTCCGGACACGGCACCAGAGAAGATATTATTTACATGCTGAAAAACGTCCGACCGGATTATTTTGTTCCCGTCTACGCTTACCACTACATGCTGAAAGAAGCAGCCAAGCTAGCTAAAGATCAAGGCTTTAAAGAAAAGAATATCTTTGTCCCGGATAATGGGCAAGTGATTGAATTCACTGCCCAAGGTGGAGCTTTGACTAATGAAAAAATTCCCACCGATTACGTTTTTGTTGATGGCTTAGGAGTCGGCGATGTTTCCCATATAGTTTTGCGCGATCGGCAGATGATGGCTGAAGACGGCATGGTAGTAGTTATTGCCACCACTTCCCGCAAAACCGGCAATCTAGTTGCTTCACCGGATATTATTTCCCGCGGGTTTATCTATATGAAAGAAAACAAAAAGTTAGTAGAAGACATTCGCTCGCAAGTCAAGAAAATAATTAACGATTACAACAAGACAGAAACCAGCTCCAATGAAACTTTTATTAAGGAGAAATTAAGGAATAATCTCGGCCAGTTTATTTTCCAAAAGACTAAACGAAGACCAATGGTCTTACCGGTAGTCATTGAAGTTTAAAATTAAATCCCGTCTTTAAAAAGGACGGGATTGATTTTTTCGCTGAATAAAACTAAAATATAGTTATAATTTAACTTTATGAAAATACTTATTTCCGGCATCAAGCCGACTGGAGAATTGCATTTGGGAAACTACTTGGGAGCAATTAAAAACTGGATTGACTTACAGAATAGCGGACAATATAAATGCCTATTTTTTATTGCCGATTTGCATGCTTTAACTATTGAAATTAAGCCTGAAGACTTAAACCGGCAAATCACCAATTTAGCTATAGATCTATTATCCTTGGGAATTAACCCCAAAGAAGCTATTTTCTTCCGCCAATCAGATATTGTCGGTCATGCTGAATTAGCTTGGATTTTTAACTGTTTACTGCCGGTAGCGGAACTGGAAAGAATGACTCAATTCAAAGATATGGCCCAGCGCAGTCCTAATAATACCAATGCCGGCTTATTAACTTACCCCGCTCTACAGGCAGCAGATGTTCTGCTCTACCAGGGAGAATTCGTGCCGGTTGGCGAAGATCAAGTGCAACATTTGGAATTAACTAGAATTGTCGCCCGCAAATTCAATAACCGCTATAGACAATATTTCTCGGAAGTAAAGCCGGTATTATCTCCTACTCCGCGAGTAATGTCATTGAATCAGTCTGACAAGAAAATGAGCAAAAGCTTGGGAGCAGCAAGCTATATCGCTGTCCGAGATGATGCTAAAACTGTAGAGAGTAAAATAAAAAAAGCGGTTACTGACGAACAGGGGGTAAAAAACCTACTAGAGCTCTATTCTTATTTTGGTGATCCGGATGAACACCAGGCTATGATTGAATTATTCCAGCAGAATAAATTGATGAACGTCGACTTAAAGAAAAAATTAACCGAGTCTATCTGCAAATTTTTAGAACCAAGTAGAGAAAAAAGAAAAGAGTACGAGGCTAACCCTAAGAAGGTAATGAAAATTCTAAATGAAGGAGCCCAAGCGGCCCAGAAAATAGCTGATAAGAATCTCCAGACTATTAAAAAGATTATTGGCTTAAACTAAAAATTCCCCACTTAAGGTGGGGAATTTTTTATTTCTTCAAAGTTACTAAATTTTTAATCTCCTTCTTATTTTTCCAAGCCAATATATTATCTATGGTTGTATCTAAAATCCTCATCAGCGCCTCTCTACTGTTAAAAGCATTATGCGGAGTAAGCACTACCTTATCTGAGTTAATCAGCACATGCTGCTCTACTATGGTTTTCAGCATTTCCTTATCCTGATTAACTTTCCCAGAAAATTTAGGTGAAACTAATTCCCGCTCTTCCTTAAAGATATACTTCTCTACTTCTAAGACATCCAATCCTAAACCGGCTAGTCTGCCTGCCCGCAAAGCTTCTACCAAAGCTGTGGTGTCAATTAAACCACCGCGGGCAGTATTGACCAAAATCGCTCCCGGTTTTACCAATTTCAAATTCTGGCGATTCAATAAATGATGAGTCTTTTTGTTGTAAGGAGCATGGAGAGTAATTACCTCGGACTTCTTCAGTAAATCATTCAGACTGACATACTTAAAATGCAGATCTTTAGCTAATTGCTTATTAGGAAAAGGATCATAGACTAAAACATTCATTTCAAAGCCTTGAGCCATTTTTACTACATGCTGGCCAATATGTCCGCCGCCAATAATGCCAATAGTTTTTCCTTTGAGATCAAAACCCTGCAGTCCGTCTAAACGGAAATCTCCCCGGCTGGTACGCACATAAGAATTATGAATGTTGCGAGATAAAGATAAGATCAAGGCAAAGGCATGTTCCGCTACCGTATTTTCTCCATAAAAAGGCACATTAGCCACCTTAATACCGGCTTGAGCAGCAGCCTTAAGATCAATGTGGTCAAAACCAGTAGAACGAGTAGCAATAAACTTTAATTTGGGTAAAGCTTTAATTGTTTCTGCTGTCACCTGGTCATAAACAAAAGGAGACAAGACCGCTATTTCGCTGATATGCTCTAAATCTTTTTTGCTGATAATCTTATGAAAAAAGTGCAATTTAAAACCAGCTAATTTTTTCTCAATATACTCCTGTTCCCAAGGCTCTACTTCAAAAAAAGCAACTTCTATTTTTTTAGATATTTTTGTTTTAGCCATATTACAACAACTTAATAGTTTTTGATTTAATAATCTCTCCAAAATATTTAGTAGCAGCGGAATCAAATTTTACATTATCGTCAGTGGTAAGAAATTCTGTCTGCGGCTTAACCGACTTAATAGCAAACTCCGGATGACGCTTGAGATACTCTTTTAATTTCTCCGCTACAATTTCTCCGCTATTTAATATTATAACATCCGGCCCCAGATATTGGCTAATCTCTTGAGTAAAAAACCCGTAATGCGTACAGCCTAAGATTAAAACTTGAGGCTGCCAGATTTTAATCGGCTCTAAGTATTTATGCAGAATACTCTTGGCTTCCGGCGTCTGTTCTTGCGATTCTTCTACTAAAGGCACTAATAGCGGGCAAGCTTGCTGCTTGAGATTAATCTCTTGGTTTAAATCCTTAAGTTCCCTAAAATATGCTTGGGATTCTATGGTGCTGACTGTACCAATTACTGCCACTTTGTTGGGTAAAACAGCAGCCGCTGCTTCCGCTAAAGGCCTAACTACTCCCAAGACATTTCTCCCTGGATATTTTTTTGGCAGATACTCCTGCTGCAAGGTGCGCAAGGCTTCGCTGGAAGCAGTATTGCATGCCAGGATTATTAGATGACAGCCTTGGGAAAATAAATAATCTACAGCCTGTCTGGTATATTCATAAATTACCGACTGAGTATGGTGGCCGTAAGGCGCTCGGGCATTATCTCCCAAATAGATATAATCATAATCCGGAAGCTTATTCCTTATTTCTTTAAAAATAGTTAAACCCCCAAAACCAGAATCAAAAACACCAATCATGACTGATTATTTTTTTCCCACCATGCCTTCAATGGCCCGCAAAATTTCCAAAGGCACGGCAAAGACTACGGTGTTGCTTTGATCTGAAGAAATATCGTTAATGGATTGTAGTGTACGCAAATGCAAAGCGCCAGGTGAACCAGCTAAAATTTGTGCCGCCTTGGCCATATTATCTGCTGAAACTACTTCTCCCTCAGCCTTAATGATTACGGCGCGGCGCTCGCGTTCCGCTTCCGCTTGTTTAGCAATAGTGCGCTCCATGTTCTCCGGCAGCGCTACATCTTTTAATTCCACATTATCTACTTTAATACCCCATTCATCTGACGCTTGATCAACAATACTCCGAATATGTTCAGAAATCTTTTCCCGCTGGCTTAATAATTCATCCAGCTCTACCTGTCCCACAATATTACGCATAGTGGTCTGCGCCAACTGCGACATGGCATAGTAGAAATTCTCTACTTCTAGTACGGCCTTCGCTGCATCAGCAACTTTGTAATAAATTACCGCATTAACTCCCACGGCAATATTATCCTTGGTAATCGCTTTCTGATCCGGCACATCAACCGCCTTAACGCGGATATCCACCTTAGTCATGGATTGAAAAATCGGAATAACTAAACGCCAACCGGGATTAACCGTCCTAATATATTTACCCAGCATGAACTTTACGCCGCGCTCAAACTGATTAACCTGGCGGATGGAAATTAATAAAATGAACAAAATAATGATGAGAATAAAGTACCCCATATATTTACTTATTAGCTTGATTAATTAATTTAATTATCTCTTCCTGGCGCTTGGCAAAATCTTCAACTTTAACTGTTTCAATAGTAATCCGCAATAGTGGTTCAGTATTAGAAGGACGAATATTAAACCACCAATCCAAAGAACCGTCTTCCTGCCAAAACTCTATGGTCAAGCCATCCAATTCATCCCGCAGATTATTTTTATAAACTTCACGAAACGCTGACAAAATAGCTGGAATATTTTCCACTGTTAAATTTATTTCATCGCCGCGGTAATACTTGGCATTAGCAGCGACCAATTCGGACAGCTTCTTGTCTTTGGTGGAAATAATCTCCAAAGCCAATAGCCAGGCGCCAAAAGCCTCATCGGAACAATAATTTTTCTTAAAACTGAAATGCCCGGAAACTTCCCCGCCTAATAAAGCCCGGGGATTACCCTCTAATTTCTCTTTAATATTCTTCCAGCCCACTTGGCTGCGTAAAGCTATGCCACCCAACGCTTCAATTTTTTCCGGCACCGCTTGAGAGCAGATAACATTATATACAACGCCAGCACCGGGATTATCTCTTAAAACTTTTTCCGCCAATAACATCAAAGTTTGATCACCCTGAACAAACTTACCAGTCTCATCTACCAAAAAAACTCGGTCAGCATCAGCGTCAAAAATCGCTCCTAAATCAGCTTGTACTTCTTTGACTTTAGCTAATAGCTTATCTGCCGCACCTTTAGCTAAAGGATTAGGGGCGTGATTGGGGAAATTTCCATTCGGTTCAAAAAACAAGGGGATTAATTCCAGCTGTGGCAAATGTTTAAAAAGCTTTTCTATTACCAAACCCGCCATGCCATTACCGGCATCAATTACCACTTTTAAGGGTTTAATATTTCCAAGATTAATATATCCCAAAACATTGGTAATGTACTCTTCCCAGACATCCAGCTTCTCTACCTTGCCTTCATACAAATCTAATTTAGCTAGGTTCTTAACCGTCTCTTTAAGCTGCAAGCCAGCGATAGCCTGAACATTCTCTGCTAGCATTTTCAAGCCTCCATATTGCGGCGGATTATGGGAAGCGGTGATCATCACGCCTCCGTGATAACCGTGTTTGCCTAAAATATAATACAGCACTTCAATCGGCGCCAAGCCAATATCTGCCACTGTCACGCCGTAACGAATAACTTCCCGGATAAAAGTTTCTGATATTTCCCCGGAAGACTGGCGCATATCTCGAGCAACCAGTATGTTCATTTCCGGCAAACGACGGTGAGTTAATTTCACCAACTCCTGCAAATAAGCGCGAGCGATTAATTTAACATCCTCAGCATTAAACTCCTCATTATATACACCACGGATATCGTATGATTTGAAGATACTGTCTTTCATGCTTATTTATTGAATAAGTAACGGATATTTCCCCAAGCCGCCAAGTAAAGCAACATGATTATTAGCCAGCCAACAACTGGAATCTGTCCGATAATAATATAAACAGCAATACCCAAAGCCATAATGCTGACTGCTGACCAATTCTTATCCTTCAACATTTTTTCTTTCAGCCAATTACCGGCAAGCCAAGCGGCAATGATTTGAGCAACATAAAGATAAATAAGCCATAAGGCTAATACCATAAAGGCTACCGGCAAGCCAATGAAAGTAATCATTAATAGGACGCAAGCTAAAGGAGTGAGGATTAAGAAAACCAAGCCCCATAGAATTGTCTTTATCGGCTTAGCCATGGTATCGGTATAGGTTTTAGACATCAGCTTAGGCCAGAGATAAACCAAGATCATGCCGACTACCAACATCATGAAGAATTTAACAACTAATTCCCAAACTTCATTAGTATGATACTTCTCTTTAACCGGCTTAGTTAATTCAGAAAAATGGGCACCGCCGGCAATCTGCGCCTGTTCGGAAATTTCACCAGCAGCTAAAGCGGTATAATTCAAACTACCACCAATCACTGCCGATTCCGTCACCTGCAAGCTGCTTTTATTCTTATCCATGCCAGATAAATGAACATTGACATCACCACCTACTTTTCCATTGATCACCAATAATCCCAATCCTCCTTCTACTTGACTACCAACTTCTCCGCTAATTGTCGCCTGCGCTCCCCAAACGCTTAAATGACCGCCTACTCTACTTTCCGGCAAAGCAATTAAGTTACTGCCAAAAAATAATACATTATCTCGAACTTGTCCGCTTAATTCCAAATTTTCTCCTGCTACTCTAACTGAACCATTAACCTGCTGCTTAACGGTAATGTTGCGTCCGGCAATAAAGACATCACCATTGACTTTGTCAGAATCAATAATTATTTTCTCTCCGGCTAAAAATAAATCGCCGTTGACCTCGCCATAAATCTCAATGGTTTTTCCCGCAGCATAATAGTTGCCATTAACCACCTTGTCTTTGGCAAAAATAACCGCGTCTTTAGCAATCATTTCCCCGGCCAAAATCGGCAGCGGCAAAAGAACAGCCAAAGCCATAATTGCCAAGAATATTTTCTTTTTCATATATCTAGAGTTAATTGTTAATTCGCTTGCATTTTACCATATTTAAGCAAAAAAATACAGCCTAATAAACATTTACTTTTAACCACTTTAGCGGTAAAATTATACTATAATCATAATCTATAAAAAATGCTTTCTAATCTACCAAAACCAGTAGGCAGCCCAGTAAATCCAGACGCTGAGAATAAGAAAAGGAATGCTCTGCTAGTAGTAGCTTTGGGCTTATTAATTATTGGCATTTTCGCCTGGTGGCTGATAAAAAATAACCCGGGATTTTTCCAAACAAATGATAAAAGCGGCCAAAGTAATAATATCGCCACCATACTCTTCCCTGTCTGGATTGCTATTTTCATACCCTTAATGGCCATTAAGAAAAAGAAAATGGCAGTGGAGTTCTCTAAACAGCAGCCATTGACTCCGGACAAAATAAAATTAATCTCCCTTATGCTTTTTGGCACTATTATAGCCGTCTTTATTTTTGTTTTTTTAATACTCATAATGGGAAAATAAAATGACAATGATAATCTTTGTTGGAATAATTATCTTAGCTGTCATTATTATCGGCATCGTGGCAGCAGCTAAAGATAAATAAATAACCCTGAAGTATTCAGGGTTATTTTCTCACTAAACAATTTAAATTGTATTCTGTTTTGTATACTCCTTTGGGCTCCAGCACAAAGCCGGTTTTTTTTAACAGCTTCTCCAGCTCTTTTTGGGTAAAGCTGTGGTAATAGCGGAAATTGCCATGATTCCAGGGAATAAAGAAGTCATTCCAAGCCCGCTTGCTTAACAGCTTGTTATAGATATGGGGAAAATATCTTTTTTGAAATAAATTCCAGTTAGTCATAAATAATAGTCCGCTTGGTTTTAGCCAGCGATAAACATTAGCCATAACTTCTTCCCGGTGCCGGGCGGTAGGTAGATGATGGAAAGCAGCCACAATAGCTATTAAGTCAAAGCTGTTGTCCGGAAACTCTGCTTCCCGCATATCTTTAACTTGGAATTCATACTCGGGAAAAATCTGCTTGGCCTGCATAATTAAATTGGCGGAAAAATCCACCCCGATATAAGAGAATTTCTTATTGCTGTTCTCCAAAACTTTAATCAATCTTCCATTGCCGCAGCCTAGGTCCAGAATCTTGCTATCATCAGTCAAATATGGTATAAACACTTGTAATTCTGGCCAGGGATAGGCCCGGCTTAAAGAAAATTCATCAGCAATATTATCATAAGATTGCTGCAAGTTTTCAGAAATTTTATCCATGTTAAAACAGGAAAAACAATTAAGAGAAATAGTTAGCGAACTGGCAGCGCAGGAATATCCTACCGATGCTGATTTTGTCACGGCTTTGCGCAAAACTTTCAGCCGCCGCCAGCTTGCTCCTGATTCTAAGGCTACTCTTATTTCCATCTACAGTCAATTGGTTAAAGAGGGTAAATTGCCGGAAGATAAAAAATTTCTGCGGCTCTTAACTAAAAGAGCAGTGCGGACTTTATCCGGCGTTTCTGTTATTACTGTCTTAACCAAGCCCTTTGTCTGTCCGGGCAAATGCGTGTACTGTCCGACTGAACCGGACATGCCTAAAAGCTATTTATCCAATGAGCCAGCAGCTCAACGTGCTAAACGCAATTTATTCGATCCTGAACGTCAGGTAAGAATGCGTATCATGGCGCTGGAAAACAACGGCCATGCAGTAGATAAGATAGAAATACTGGTTTTGGGAGGCACCTGGTCTGTTTATCCTGACAAATACCAACGAGAATTTATCCGTGATTTATTTTACGCCGCCAATACTTACGGGGAAAAAGAACTGCGGGAAAAATTAAGCTTAAAAGAAGAACAGGATATTAATGAGACTACCCGCTACCGGATTATCGGCTTAACCTTAGAAACCCGACCGGACTTTGTCAGCGATTTTGAAATCAAACGCTTGCGGGAATTAGGCTGCACCCGCGTCCAATTGGGAGTCCAGCATACAGATAACCAAATCTTGGATTACATCAAGCGCGGCGAGCACATTGAAGATTCCATCCGGGCTACCAGAAAATTAAAAGAGGCCGGCTTTAAAGTTGACCATCACTATATGCCGGACTTGCCAGGCTCTACTCCCGCCAAAGACCTGAGCATGTTTAAATATGTCTTTACTTCTCCGGATCTGCAGCCTGATCAATTAAAAATCTATCCTTGTGTCGTCAATGAATACGCTGAACTTCATCAGTGGTTCTTGTCCGGACAATACAAACCCTATCAGCCAAAAGAATTAATGGAACTGCTTTTGGAAATTAAAAAAATCGTACCACCCTACATGCGCATCAACCGCCTAATCCGCGATATTCCGGAAGAGTCAATTATTGCCGGCAATAAGATAACTAACTTGAGGCAATTTCTGCAGGAAGAAATGAAGAGGAGAAATTTAGCCTGCCAATGCATCCGCTGTCGGGAAGTTAAAGGTGAAAGTGTTGATCCTAGCCAAGTGGAATTAGTAACCAGAACTTATCCGGCTTCCGGAGGAGAAGAATATTTCTTAAGCTTTGAAAGCAAAGATCGGACAAAAATTTATGCCTTCTTAAGATTAAGATTCAATGCCGATCCTAATAATAATATCCTGCCGGAATTAGTTGGCGCTTCTTTAGTGCGCGAACTGCATGTCTATGGTAAAATGATACCAGTCAAAGGCGAAAGCAGTGATGAAGAAGTAAGCGCTAACCAAACCCAGCACATGGGTTTTGGCCGCAAGCTAATGGCCGAAGCGGAAAAAATAACCAAAGCCAAAGGATTAAATAAGGTAGCAGTTATTTCCGGCATCGGCGTCAGGGAATATTACAAAAACTTAGGCTATTCTCTGGAAGGAACTTATATGAATAAAGAATTATAAACCAATGAAAATATTAGAAAAAACAGATCCGCAAATTAATGCAATTATCCGTCAGGAATTAGAGCGCCAGCGTCAAGGCGCGGAAATGATTGCTTCGGAAAACTTTGTCTCTCCGGCAGTCTTAGCCGCCGCCGGCTCAGTCTTAACCAATAAATATGCTGAAGGCTATCCTAACAAAAGATACTATGGCGGTAATGAGTTTATTGACCAGGTAGAAAGCTTAGCTATAGAACGGGCCAAAAAATTATTCGGCGCTGAACACGCCAATGTCCAGCCTCATGCCGGCTCTCAAGCTAATATGGAAGCATATTTTGCTCTCTGTAATTTGGGAGATACTATTTTGGGTTTTTCTCTAGCTCATGGCGGGCATTTGACTCACGGCCATCCAGTCAATTTCTCCGGCAAATTCTACCATTTTGTCAGCTATGGTGTTGACCAAAAAACTGAGATGATTGACCTTGATGAAGTGCGCAACCAGGCCATGATGCATAAGCCGAAAATAATCTTAGCCGGTGCTTCCGCTTATTCCCGCGCCATAGACTTTGCCGCTTTCAAAAAAATCGCTGATGAAGTCGGCGCTTACCTAATGGTAGACATGGCGCATATTGCCGGCCTAGTTGCCGCCAAATTACACCCGGATCCTCTTCCCTATGCTGACGTGGTAACAACCACCACTCACAAAACTCTACGTGGACCGCGGGGAGCGATGATCCTTTCCAAAATTGAAGATCGCATTAATCCCGGAGAAAAAACCTTAGCCCAGAAAATAGATTCTGCGGTTTTTCCCGGCATGCAAGGCGGACCATTAGAGCATATTATCGCCGCTAAAGCTATTGCTTTCCAGGAAGCTTTACAGCCTGAATTTGTTGATTACCAAAAACAAGTTTTAGCTAATGCTAAAGTTTTGGAAAATAAATTCAAAGCAGCAGGCATTAGGATTATTAGCCAAGGAACTGACAATCATCTGCTGCTGCTAGACGTCACTCCTTTAGGATTATCCGGCAAAGAGGCGGAAAAATTACTGGATGAAGTTTATGTTTATACCAATAAAAACATGATACCTTTTGACCAGCGCAAACCAATGGATCCATCCGGCATCCGCCTAGGCACACCTGCTTTAACTACCCGCGGACTAAAAGAAGTGGACATGGAAATTATTGCTGAAGTAATTATTGCTACCCTAAAAAACAAGCAAGCAACAGCAGATAGCAAGAAAAAGATTATAGACTTAATGCAGCGATTCCCCCTTTATCCAGAATTATAAAACTATGGCGGAAATAATTGACGGCAAAGCTTTAGCCGAACAAATCCAAATAGAACTACAACAGGAAATATATAGACAAAAGCTAACTCCCAATTTAGCCGTTATTTTAGTCGGTACTGATCCGGCTTCCCAGACCTATGTCGGCTTAAAAAAGAAGGCCTGTGAAAAAATCGGCATTGCTTTCCATGAATATTTAATTGCTGAGAATTGCCAAAACAAAGATGTTTTAGAGACTATAGAATTTTTAAATAACGATCCAGAAATAGACGCTATTCTAGTTCAGCTTCCCCTGCCTAAGCATTTGGATACGGACAAAGTAATCTCGGCCATTGATCCAAATAAGGATGTTGACGGTTTTCATCCGGCTAACATTAAAAAATTACTCAATAATCAAAGCAGCTTTATTCCCGGCTTGCCTTTAGGCATTATTAAATTGCTGGAAGCTACTGGCGAGAACTTAGCTAACAAGCAAGCAGTTATTATTGCTAAAAGTGAAGTATTTTACGAACCGCTAGCTAAGCTGCTGCAAGATAAAAAAATAAAAACTGAAATCATTAAACCTGCTCAAAAAAATATAAAAGAAAAAACTCTGACTGCAGATATTTTAATTACCGCAGTAGGCCAAGCTTTCTTCATTAAAGAAGACATGGTTAAAGAAGGGGTTATTCTAATTGATGTCGGCACCAATAAAATTGACAATAAGTATTTGGTTGGCGACGCTGACTATTCAGCTATCTTTCCCAAAGCTTCCCATATTACCCCAGTGCCGGGCGGCGTCGGTCCCATGACCGTAGCTATGCTGCTTTATAACACTGTGCAATTGGCAAAAAATATATTATAATCAAATTAATAATTAGCTCTCTGAATATTCTACTCTCCCAGCTCCCGCTGGACCATCGCCGAGATCGCAAACTTTGCCACCACTTTTTTCAATCCTCCTCATGGGGATACAAAGTCAGACCTCAAAAAAAGCCCAGGTTAACCAACTTGGGCTTTTACTATTGACATAAAGCAAAAAATATATTATATTTGGTAAGATTTAGTACAATGGCGTATGTTTACCTTTTCTCCCCAGGAGTAAATCATGCGCCCGGTGTGCCGGACTTGCCCTCAACGGCACACCACCTTTTTCTCCCTGTCTAAGGGAAAATGCCTGGGTGGTGCGGCCACTCATGATAGTCTTTGCTCGACTCAATTCTCCTTGAGCTGACGGGCAGGGACTCGTTCGAGGCCTAGTCTAATCAACTAGGCCTCTTTTTTATAGTAAACTTTTCTGGAAACTGGTCATTTGACCAACTACTTTAGCAGATTTTATCCTGTCTAAATCAAAGATACGGATAGCGTCACGCAAATGGCAGAAAGCCTTAACCTTATTACCCTTAACCGCCTGAATGTCTATTTTCCGCTTAGACACCTGCCCTTGATCATCCATATAATCTATTTCCAATTGCTGACCAGAAGCCAAAGCATCAGTAATAATTTTACCGACCGTTGGCCGGTCCACCTTATACCACCTAGCAATTATTTTTTCCTTGTTGCCCCCGGTAGTATACCAAATATGCCCGTGCTGCAAGCCATAGTCATAAACTTCCTTAGTAACTTTAACGTCATCCAAGCAATATCTAATTAAGTTATCCCAATCTTTATTACGGTAATACATAATAGCATCCAAACCAGAGCCAGACTTGCCATAGCCTAAAGTGCTCTGGGCTACTGATTCCAATTTCAAGCGATGGCCCAAGGCAAAAACTATTTCTTCCAGAATATCCAGATGGGGAATAGTTCTTAAATCAAAATCCTTGAAGTATGGCTGCAGAACGGTGAAGTCAAAAGACTTGCTATTAAAGCCAATGACTAATCCGGTGTTTTTTAGCAGTTCCAATAACTCTGGAAATTCTTCTTCCTTAAAGCCGCGGTATTTATCCCGCTGGTAAGAATAGACTCCGACTAAAGACACTCCCAACAAATGGGAGTTGTGGTGCCCGCCGACTTCATCAAAAGTCTTCTGGGTTTCTAAATCTAGAACTATGGTATCCTTATCCATAAAAATTATTCGTTTATATATTATACCACAATCTACCACTCATCAATGTCGGGCAGAAAACTCTTAGCCTTGGTATCATTATCCTCGTCCCAAAAATCTCCAGCGCTGTCATCCTGCTCATACTGCTGGTCAGCAGAAAAACTATCTACTGTTCCTTGCGCTAAAGGATTAAGCGACAATAATCCGATATTAAGCTCGGTAATAAATTCTGAAGGCTGCAGGCTCTGGTAACCGCGGTAATTAAAGCTGCTTAAGGGGTAAGTTAAATACAGCTGGCGCTTAGCGCGGGTGACTGCCACGTAAAACAAGCGGCGCTCTTCCGCGATATTATTCTCTGACACCGACAGCGGATGAGGCAGAGACTGGCTGGTTAAATTCATCAAAAATACCGCCTGCCATTCCAAGCCCTTCGCCTGATGGATGGTACTCAACACAATAGCGGCAGAATTATCCTTATTCTGCAAATTAAAATTCTCCTGCAAGCTTACTTCTGCCAAAAAATCTTCCAGCTTAGAGTAATTAGCAGCAAACGCTGCTAACTGCTCCAAATCATCCTGGCGCTGGCGGTAATCTGGATATTGCTCCAGCAAGTATTCGTCATATTCCCGGCTAGCCAGGCGAATAATCTCTGCCGGATTACCCTCTGACTGACTGGCTAAATTGGCAATGGTGTTTAAAATCTTTTGCCAGCTACTTCTGGCTTTAGCGCTTAACTCAATAGATAACTTTGGCAAGTCCGACAATCTTTTTAAATTCCTCAACGATAAAATAATCTTAGTGGCGGTAGCTGGTCCAATGCCCTGGTAAAGATTTAAAATCCTAGACCAGGAAATTTCCTCTTGATGATTAACTAAAATCTTCAGCCAGGCAATTACATCCTTAATATGCGCCCGCTCAAAAAAGCGCAAACCGCCCCGCATCTGGTAATTAATCCCCCGCTTATTTAATTCCATTTCCAGCATTTGGCTATGGTGAGCCGCTCGAAACAATACGGCAATTTCCTCGGCCGGCACGCCTTCATTCATCAAAGCAATAATGCGATCAACAATCCACTTCGCTTCATGCAAATTAGTCTGTAATGCCAAAAGCTCTGGTTTAACTAAACTGGAATTTACAGCTTTGAGGCTCTTGGGAAATTGTTCGGCATTAGCGGCAATGATTAAATTAGCCAAAGCTAAAATCTCGGGACTGGAGCGGTAATTAGTCTCCAATTTATGGATGCTGGCTTGCTTGAACTTTTTAGGAAAATCTAGAATGTTCTGGATATCCGCTGCCCGGAAGGAATAAATGCTCTGCGCATCATCACCCACCACCAAAAGATTCTGCTCCTTATTGACCAAATGGTAGATTATTTCCGCCTGCAGACTATTAGTATCCTGGTATTCGTCAACTAGAATATGCTGCCATTTATTCTTCAGCTTTTCTCCTACTACCGGGTGCTTGACCAGTTGCAGCCAATAGATTAACAGATCATCAAAATCCAAAATATTATTAGCTTGCTTTCTTTTCTTGTATTCCTGCCCAATCTGTTCAAAGTAACCAACTAAAGGTAACCACTCCGGAAATTTCTTTTCCAAGCTGTCAGCTAATTTAATCCTAGCATTGGCCGCATAGCTGATTACTTCTTTGACAATATTAGTTGAAGGGTGGCGCTTGCTGTCTAGACTGCCAAAAATCTCTTGAATTACTTTTTTTAACAAAGACTTACTGTCCTCTTCATCCGCGATGATAAAATTATTCTTTAAGCTAATCGCTTCGCCATAATACCGCAACAAACGATTGGCAATGGAATGAAAAGTACCTCCCCAGACAGCCAAACTGTCATTAAGAGATAATCCCAATAGGCTTTTTACTCTGCTCATCATCTCATTGGCCGCCTTATTGGTAAAAGTCAGCAAAAGAATTTTATCCGGCTTAACTGACTGCTTAATTAGCCAAGCTACTCGGTAAACCAAGGTTCTGGTCTTGCCCGAGCCGGCTCCGGCTAAAACTAAATGTGGCCCTGCCGAAGCAGTCACCACTTTTAATTGCTCTTCATTTAATTCCTTGGCAAAATCTATCTGGCGCATAAGCAAAACTTGCTGGTATTATAATCTCTGATGTCAGAAAAAGCAACAAAAAAGTTTAACTAGCCATTTCCGACTTGTTAAACTTTATTTTATCTATTTATTTAATCTTTAGCTGACCAAATAAACCTTATCTCCGGGCCTAACTGGCTGGATAACCTTTAAGCCCGCTTCCTGCCCAGCGGTGATATTCTCAATCTGGGTATGGTCTACTTGCAGCGAATCCACTGTCTGAGTAAAGTCCCGTTCGCCATGCACAAAATGGACAGTATCGCCTACTTTCAGGCTATTCCGATCCACCTTCACAACCGCTACCTGGATTTTATCAAAATAATGGACTACTTTTCCTATTAATTTTTCCGGCATAATATTATACCTTATACTTTAAATATATAACTAAAGTAGAAATTGTCAAACTAAACAAAAAGGGCCGCTTTCCTTTTACAGAAAACAGCCCTGACAATCTACAAGTGCATGGTTAGGCCGCCGTCAATGGTAACCACCGTGCCGGTCTGAAAACTGGCTTTATGGGAAGCCAAAAAAATGACAGTAGGAGCAATGTCCGCCGAACGGCCAGCGCGTCCCAAAGGAGTATTCGCGATCATTGCGGATTTCTGTTCCGACTTCAAATTTTGAGTCATGTCAGTTTCAATGAAGCCGGGACAAATAATGTTGCAACAAATTCCTTTCGGACCATATTCCTGAGCAACTCCTAAAGTCAGACCTAATAAGCCAGCTTTGCTAGCCACATAACTGACTTGACCAGCATTACCGGTTAAGCCCACTACTGAACCAATGTTGACAATGGCGCCAGACCGCTGCTTCATCATTATCGGCAGAACCGCCTGAATGCAGTTGCGCGAACCGGTTAAATTAACTGTCAGCACGCGATCCCAATCCGCCAACGTTTCTTTGACGAATAAACCGTCATCAGTCATGCCGGCGTTGTTGACCAGAGCGTCAATGCGCGTGAATCTGCCAACAACTTTCTGTACTGCTTCTCTCACTAAAAATTCATCGGAAATATCAACCTCCAAATCCAAAACATCAACTCCCAACTGAAGAATCTCCCGAGAAAAATCCTGATTGGCGTGGCGGGAAAAAATCGCAACGTTGCAGCCTTCCTGGGCAAAAGCCCTGGAGATTTCCCTGCCTATCCCTTTATTGCCGCCAGTAACAATGGCTACTCTGCCTTGAAGACCCAGCTCCATTATGCACCTCTTGAAAATTGTGAAACGAACTCATTTTCATCTACCTTACTGAAAATAACTAACCATGTCAATTATCTTGCTATTTTGCTTTAATTATGATTTAATCTGTCTGTTAAATAGCTAAATTATGTCATTTTCTCTCGGCATCGTCGGCCTGCCTAATGTCGGCAAATCAACACTATTCCAAGCTTTGACTAAAAACAAAGTGGATGCTTCTAATTATCCTTTCTGCACCATTGATCCCAATGTCGGCGTGGTGGCCGTCCCTGATGAAAGATTAGTAAAGCTGGGAGCGATGTCTCAGTCCAAAAAAATAATCCCTACTACCATTGAATTCGTAGATATTGCCGGCTTAGTCAAAGGTGCTTCCGAAGGAGAAGGTTTGGGCAATAAATTCCTGTCGCATATTAGGGAAGTGGACGCTATTATCCAAGTAGTGCGCTATTTCCAGAATCCTGATGTTATTCATGTCCATGGTACTATTGATCCGGAAAATGACAAAGCAGTCATTAACCTGGAATTAATCTTAGCCGATCTGGATACAGTCAATAAATACTTGGAGAAGGTAAACAGCAAGCTTAAAGGCCCGCATGACAAAAATACGGAAATAGAAAGGGATTTAATTATCAAAGCCAAGCAGATCTTAGAAAGCAACCAATTGCTAAATAGCATTAATTGGCAACCGGAAGAAAAGAAGATCCTGAAGATGGTAAATCTACTAACCATTAAACCAATAATTTACCTTTACAATATTTCTGAAAATGATTTAGGCAAAGATCTTAATCTGCCAGAAAATTCCCTAGCCATCTGTGCTAAGCTGGAATCTGAATTAGCGGATATGTCAGATGAAGAAGCCAAACAATTATTAATTGACTTGGGTATTCCCCAAAGCGGCTTGGATAATTTAATCACTACCAGTTATAAATTACTTAATCTAATTACTTACCTTACTACCGGTCAGGAAGAAACTAAAGCCTGGACTATTACTGCCGGCACCAAAGCTCCACAAGCAGCGGGAGTAATTCATACGGATTTTGAACAAGGGTTTATTAGAGTAGAAATAGTAAATTGGGAAAAATTATTACAAGCTGGATCCTGGTCTAAAGGAAAAGAGCTAGGCTTAATCCGTACTGAAGGCAAAGAATATGTCATGCAAGACGGTGATACGGTTTATTTCTTGTTTAATTAAGCTTTATAAAGGACTAATAATATTCTTCAACCTCCAACTAGCCACCTGAGTATACACTTGGGTGGTTTTAATATTCTGATGACCCAATAACTCCTGAATGTATCTGATGTTCGTACCATTTTCCAGCAAATGCGTAGCAAAGCTATGGCGCAAAGAATGAAAAGTCGCAGCTTTAGCAATGCCAGAACGAATAAGCGCACTGGCAAAAATCTTCTGCAGAGTGCGAATGGTCAATTTTTCCCCTGACTGGCTAATAAACACAAAATCATTTTTATCTCTGTTAGAAATTAAATTTAGCAATTCCGTTTTTAACTTTTCAGAAAAGACAGTAACCCTATCTTTATTCCCCTTGCCTCCACGCACAGTAATACTGCTACTAGGAAAATCAATATCTTTAATTTTTAAATTAACAACTTCACTAACCCGCAAACCAGCGCTGTAAGCCAAAGAAATTATTAGCTTATGCTTAGAGTTAACTATAGCAGCCAGTAAAGCATAAATCTCTTCTTTAGATAAAACTACCGGCAAAAATTTTTCCCGCCTAGGACGCTGTATATTAAAAAACAGCTTCCTCTTAAGAATCTGCTGGTAATAAAACTTCAAGGCTGAAATAACATTATTCAAGGAAGTATTACTATATTTTCTACCCTTTAGATATAACAAATAATCCTTAAGATCCTGCTGATTAACTTCCTTAGCTGACTTACCAATAAAATTAAGGAAAGACTGATTATATGCCAAATAACCCTTAATTGTCCGCCGAGAAAATCCCCTAATTACTAATTCTTGAGCTAAAGAACGCAAGGGATGCTGATTGCTGATATTAGCCAAATCTACAGGCTTTCCGCCTGTGTTATCGCTTTTCTTCATAACTAATTGTGATTAATGATTATTATTTACTTTTTAGCCAATATTGGCTATGATGTCAATAGGTTCGTCAACACAGTGGTTAGGCGCCATTATTTCAAATTTAAATAACAATTATGGAAAATGACTTTCAAATAGACGAGAAGAATTTTGACGAAGTAATTTCTAGAGCTGTTAAACAAAAATGCTATATTGAGGTGATTTCGCTTGTACATAATTACCTAGAGCTACATATAAAAAGCTTAATAGCCAACAAATTAATTAGCCAAGAAAAATCCTCAGATGATTTTATAGAAAAAATCAAAATTCTTCAAAATAATCAAGGCAATTTTATAAAATATTTTAATGATTATATTGAAATTGCCTTTCTATTATCCTGCATTAATAAGGATGGATATGAAGCAATTAAAAAATTTAACAATAATAGAAATAAAATTATTCACCAATTACTCAAAAAAGAAAAAAGTTATTCTGAAATAAAAAAAATTGCCAAAGAGGGTCGGACACTTCAGCTCTGTTTTACACCATTCAAATTTACAGAAAATGAATTAATGGAAAAAATGCAAAAGGAGTGGGAATAAAAAATAACAGCGCCTAACACCGCGTATGCGGTTCGCGGACTAAAAATATGAAAGAACAAGAAATCAAAGAAATAATAATACCAGAACATGAAAGTGGTGTCAGAAAATTAATGTCTGAAAGCCAAGGTATTAAATACAAAGCTTTTAAAAACTTCGAGGAAGCTAAAAAACATTCTAATGCATATATGATTATGCAGGGTGATTATGGTGGCCAGATTTATCTTTCAGCACCTGTGCAGCAAATAAAATGTGATTATAAAGCTTTGGAAAATCTTCTTAAAGATATAGACTATGAAGATCCTGACGGGGCAAGAATATTTTTTGAAGAAATGGAACCTGGACAAGGTATTGCTGGCGGTATGGGTGGTGGATTAGCCACCGATGGATTATGGGTTCATAAAGGATTAGAAAAACAATATGATAGAATAAAAGAAGTCTTGGATGGAAAAAGAAATAAAATAAAAAAGCGAAAAAATATTCTTAAAACACTAGTTACTATACCGGTATTTATAAAAATATTTTTCGCATTAGCTAAACAAGACAAGCTAAATAAAAAAGATAAAGAATAGTTTTAGTCCGCTCACGCAAATCGTCCTTTCGCAAATATGATTTCATAAATTTTATCATATTTGCTCAATCACGACTTCGCATACGCACGCCCGTTAGCCGAAATATAAATCACTTAAGCCCTAAAAAACCGGCTAATTGCCGGTTTTTTATTTAATTAACTCCTAAGGTAAATACTGTAATAAAGCTGTTGACTGTTCAAAGCTAATGGTAATCTTTTCTACCGGCACTTCCGATATCTTGCCAAAACCACAAGCATTAGGTAGAGGATCCATTAAAGAAATCACTTCTGTTGAGTCTTTAGCTCTTAAACCCCAGACGGGCTGATGGGAATGGTAATGGCTAGCATCGCAAGCGTCAGCACCGGCTACTTTAAACTGGCTTTTGGGAAAATATGACCCGTTAATTACCAACATTTCCACTTCGCTGGCTTGCTCGCCAGCATCAGTGTATGATTCATTAGCTCGTTGCGCTTCTGTCCAATTCTGGATGACAATACCGTCAATATAAGCTACTCCATCCCACAAGGGATAATTTACTCCAACAAAATCTCCTACCTTAGTTCTCACTGTACTGGTAATATCTAAAGCATCCATGCCTTCCGGCGTGCCGGAATCATGGACAAAAACCTGGTTACCAGAAACACCCACTAAAGTTACCACGTGGCCGGTAGCAGCTCGCCCACTGCGTGAACGAGTAAAATTCATGCTTAATTCTACCGCTGCTCCTGAAGCCAAAGCCTGTCTGATCTGCTCCAAAGTCGGAGCAGTTTTAAGTTCGCTGGCAATTGGTAAATTGTGGCGGGCAACAAAAGCATTCTTGCCCGGTACCATATTGGGTAATAAAATGCCATTATTGAATTTCATATCTTTCTTTAATTCTTCAATCAGTTCACCGGTAAATTCCGGCAAATCTGCTAAGCGGTCATATTGCCCAGCTAAAGACATTAAATTATTAGCAGTGGATACTGCTGCACATTCCATTCTCCCTTGAGCTAAATCTGGTGTCATTGCTTCCCGGAAAATCTCGCCATTATCCTGCGCATAAGCAATTTGGGTAATAGCTTGTGGTAAACCAATACCTCGCTTCAAATCTTCAGCCGCCCCCGGAACATTAAAACCAAAAATCTGCTCTAATTCTATTTTCTCCACTTTGACTTTCTGCTCTAAAGTTTCTAACAAATCATTGTTACCAACTTTCTTTAAATTAATTTTAATTCCCACTTCCTGATTTACTGCCAACCTATTCTGCTCATCGGCGAAATAGAAATTATTCCGCAAGCCCTGCACTAAATGCACGGCTAAATCTTTCCATACCCATTCATCAGCTGACCACTGACCGTCATTGTTCCAATCTACAGCTAAATCCACTTGGTAATCTTCTGCTAACTGTTTGTTAAAGGGAATAGACACGCTTAATTGTCCGGTATTAACTTCTTCTGCTAAATAAGCATAGAGTTTTATTTCTTCTTTTAATATTGCTTCCGGCAAAGAAGTGTTATTCTGCCGCAAAAAGAAAACCATTGCTAAAGCAATAATAATTAAAACTAAAATTGCTAAAATATTCTTTTTCATAATTTTATCCTAAAAATTAGCTTTATTAACTATATCATGAAGATCTTAAAAAAATAAAGGAAACACATATACCTTGACAAAATAGCAATAATATGATAGTATATCATATTACTTTGTTCTTCTTTCAATCTATCTACCATATTTCCCAACCAAAGGAAGTCTCCATGTTGAAGCTCTTTTTGACCACCCTGATCAGCCTGATCGCCTTATCCAGCCAAGTCTGGGCCCTGAACGACCTCTCGTATTTCTACAAGAACGTCGACGGCCAGAAGACCAATATCTTCTGGTACACCCAAGTCACGGAAAACCTCTTCTTTGAAGCGCGCTACGACTTCGACGCACCCAACACCTTCGGCATCTTCGCCGGCAAACCCTATGGCGACAGGCGTCTCAATGTCACTCCGGCCATCGGCATCTTGAGCGGAGACTATGATGGTTTCAGTCCCGAAGTCTATGTCGGCGGTGGACGCGGCAAGTTCGGCTTCTTCAGCCTCTACCAATACGCCGCCTGGACCGGTGCCGGCAGCATGCCTGACTGGGCCTACCAGTGGATGGACGTCACTTACCAGGCACATCTACTGGTTAAGGTGGGCATCGGAGAACAGGTTTACCATGAATTCACTTCAGGATTTTCTTCCCAAGTGGATATCGGACCGACCGCGCTGATCAACTTGGGACAATTCTACCTGAAGCCGTGGTACACCTTTGGCTCCGGGGAAGGCAATACCGAGAAATTAATTCTCGGCGTTGGCTACCGCTGGTAGCTGTCCCTAACGGGAAAATAAAACCCTGTCACAATGTGACAGGGTTCTTTTTTTACAAAAAATTACTCTCCCAAAAAACCACCTACCTGCTTATTCCATAAGTTTTTATAAAATCCATTTTTAATCTTAAGCAATTGCTGATGAGTTCCTTCTTCAATTATTCTGCCTTTATCAAAAACAATTATCCTATCCATTTTTATTATGGTGGACAAGCGGTGAGCAATAACCATAACCGTCTTATCTACCATTAAAACATTAAGGGCTTCTTGGATTAGTTTCTCGGATTCTGAATCCAGACTGGAAGTAGCTTCGTCAAAAATTAAAATCGGGGAGTTTTTTAAAATTGCTCTGGCAATAGCCACCCGCTGCCTTTCACCTCCGGATAATTTAATACCGCGCTCACCAACATAAGTATCATAACCAGCCGATAGCTCCTTAATAAACTCATGGCAATTAGCTAATTTAGCAGCTTGGATAATTTCTGCGTCAGTTGCCTGAGGACAACCATAACTGATATTCTCTTTCAAGGTTCGGTGGAATAGAATAGGATCTTGGGGAACTAAACTGACATTTTTCCATAAACTTTCCTGAGTGACTTTGGCAATATCTTGTCCGTCAATTAGAATCTTCCCTGAAGCTAAATCATAATTCCTTAATAATAGATTAACTAAAGTGGACTTGCCACAACCAGATGGCCCGACTAGAGCAATTTTCTCCTGAGCTTTCACTGATAAATTTAATTGTGAGAATATCTTTCTAGTGCTCTTATAATTAAAAGTCAGCTGCTGGAAATCAATCTGGCCCTTGCTAACTAATAAATCTTTAGCCTGTAAAACATCTTTAATTTCATGCTCTTTTAATAAAATCTCCGTCATCTCATTAGCATCAGACATATTCTCATAATAACGGCGAATAATTCTGCCAAAATTCCACAACCTATTAAAGATTACTAAAATATAGGATTGCAGTAGGACAAAATCACCAATAGTCACCAGCCCTTGCCGCCAAAGATGTATAGCAGCATAAAAAACTCCGAATTCCAAACCAACCATTAATATTGTCTGCAACGCTTCAAACTTGTTGCCTAAATTCCAAGTAAATAATTGCAAGCGCTGCAGCTTATCTGTCGCTTGGCCAAAAAACTTTTTTTCCCGCTCATAGCCGTTAAATAATTTAACGTTCCGGTTATTGGTAATAGTATCAGCTAAAACCGCCGTCACTTCGGAATCAGCCAGGCTCCTTTCTAGATCAAATTTTAATTTATATAAACTGAAAAAATAATTAATAGCGCAATAGATTATTACCCAGACTAATATTCCGCTACCTAATAGCCAGCTTCTTGACCAGACCACGCTAATGATAAAAATCATACTGACCAATAAGCCTAGGACTTCAAAAGAGAACAAGTCGGTAATACCCTCAAAAGAACGGGGAAAGCGGTTTACCTTTTTAACCAAAGAGCCAACAAAATTATTATTAAAGAAAGAAAAGGAATGCTTATGCAGATAAGCAAAGCAGGTATTATATAAATCACGGATTACCTTAGCTTCAAAATAGGCAATCATAAAAGTTGACAGTCTCCAGAAAAACCAGGCAATTAAATTGACAGTCAAGATAATTAACAAAATGTTCAGCAAACCATTGTCTGATAAAGTTTCTGGAGAAGTAATAGCATCAAAAAATTCCTTATAAAAAATCGGACCGATTAGATTAGCCACAGAAGCGGCAATAATGGAAAAAATCAAAACAAAAAAAGACCAGCGGTATTTTTTCACATGCTGCCAATAAATCTTTAATGTCTGTCTGGTATAACTTTTATCCATAAATAATATGTGCCCGCTATTCTACCATAAAATAATAAAAAAGTCCATACAAAAACCCTGTCACAATGTGACAGGGTTCTTTTTTTCAAAACCACAGTTCAAGCCAAACGCATGCTGCGATTATGCTTTTGTCCGGACATCACCACCAAGGCCGCCCGCGCCTTAGTAGTTTGCCCCAAACGCGCCAGTAAAGAAGTGAAATGGCGTTTGCCATATTCAGTCAGCTCCTGATCAGACTTCATGATATTGCGCCGGATCAACTCCATCTCCAGCAAAGCCAGCAAATTGTCTCGCTTCCATTTCACTGCCGGATTCTTGCTACCGGTCATAGCGCTCCGCAGCTTAATCGCTTGACGCAAAACACAGAGCAGAATATCCTGATCATCCTCATAAACGACCCTAGCAGCAGTCATCTTGGCTGCTGCTTGCACTTTCGGCAGACGAATCAAGCGATTCTTCTGACTGCCCCGCCCGATGACTATCAAAGGACTGCGGGACTGCGTCTGCCTGGCAGCCTGTTGCAGCAGAATAGTGAAGTGGCGCTGATCGCTACCGGTCAATTTACTGCCAGCTGGCAAGCGCTTCAACTGAATGAGCTTACGCTCCAGATGAAACAAAATGCGATCCTTCTTCCAGCGGACAGCCGGGCGAACTGATCCCGTCAGCAACTGTTTTTCCCAGATCAGCTCTTGAATAACCAGCACCAAAATCTGCATATCCGTTAATCTCGGACGGCCTCTCTTTTCCATCAGACATCTCCTATGGTTGAACAAATGTTTAATAACCTAAAGAACCTTAGAATAAGCTAATAATTTAAACTAATTAAGAATTTTTGTCAATTATCTTCTTAAACTTGACTATTATTACGCTAGTGCTAAGATACAAGCACAAACATTAAACAGGCCTGTTATCTTTCTAAGATGACAGGCCCTTTGTTTGCTAAATAATAATTAACTAAAAAGAAGATGAAGCGATTAGTATCTATTTTTATGCTCTTTGTATTATTAACCCTTCCCTTAACTGCCTGGGCGTGGCCCACTGCTTTACATGATGACGGCGGACCTTACCGTCAGCTGGCCTTAGCAAGCTTCAACCACTATCTGGCAACGGGAGTTTTAACTCCCTGGTCAATAGAGTTAAGCATCTTAAATGAAGAGGGGACTCGTCTAGCTTGGATTTCCTTTGACTTGCCAGATCACTTAAGGAATTTACCCGAGCAAGATCTTACCCTGCAAGTTCTAACCAGCCGTTATGGTAATTACACTCTTTATTTAAGCTTAACTACCACAGAAAATGACTTAATTACTTCTTCGGTATTATTCTCCGCTGACTTTTTCCCAAACAATGATGAGCAGATAATAGTAAACCAGCATCTAACCAGTTTACCTATACCAGCTAATACCAGAGATTTGGCTATTACTCTTAATGAGCAGCAAATTTACCTGCTTTGGAAGACAACAGATGAAGATAATATCTCTTCTATATTAATTAACCGACTTAATTGGCCAGTATCTACCAGAAATTCTTTAAGATAACAGTTAAAAAGTTGACAAACGCTAAAAAGTATGCTATACTACCTTTAGTGATAGTACATTACATACATTTCTAAAGCCAGTTGGCATAACTAAAGCGTACTCTGAGGAGTACTACAAATTAGATTTTATATAGTTGGCAACTTAAGCTAAAGAAAAACATACAATTGAATATAGAAAAACGAACACGAAGTTCACACATAAAGGGATTGCAAAAGAAGGGCTGTAATCCCTTTTTCATTTGTTTAAAATATTATTTCCTAATAAACATCGCATCGCCAAAAGAGTAAAAACGATATTTTTTCTTAACTGCTTCCAAGTAAGTATCCATCATTAATTTCCGTCCGGCCAAAGCTGAGACTAAAAACAACAGCGAGCTTTGGGGCAAGTGGAAATTAGTAATAAGCTCGTCAATAAATTTAAACTTGTATCCCGGATAAATATAAATATTAATAAATTTCTTACCAGCAGATAATTTTCCCCGCTGGTTACTGAAAGCTTCTAAAGCCCGACAAGTAGTGGTGCCCACTGCAATAATATTCCTGCCCTGCTGTTTTAGTTTATTCAGGCTTTTAACGGTAGCCCTGTCTATCTCCACCCACTCCTGATGCAATTTATGCTGCTCAATCTGCTGGACTTGCACCGGTGCAAACGTACCCCAACCAACATGCAAAGTTATTTTAAAAATCTGCACTCCTTTCTTCTTTAATGCCTGCAATAGCTTAGGAGTAAAATGCAGACCAGCCGTGGGAGCGGCTACCGAACCTTTAATAGCCGCAAAAACTGTCTGGTAATCCTGCCTGACTTTTTTATTGTCTTCAGTTTTAATATACGGCGGGAGCGGTGTCTGTCCAACCTGCTCGATTATTCTATCTAACTGGCGGCCAGCGATGTTAAATTGCACTTGCCAGGATTTATCATCCAGCTTTTTAATTAATCTAGCCTGTAATTTTTTTGGCAAAAAAATACTGTCACCAACTTGCAAATGCCTGCCGCCAATCAGAGCCTGCCAATTATCTTTATTTATTCTAGCCATTAAGAAAATTTCTGCCTTACCGCCAGTAATCTTCTTGCCGATTAAACGCGCCGGAAATACCTTAGTCTGGTTTAAGACTAAAACATCATTTCCAGTTAACAGCTTGGGTAAATCATAAAAATGCAGATGCTTTAATTTCTTGCTGCTTTTATCTAAAACCAAAAGCCGCGAGTGATCCCGCGGTTTAACTTGAGCCTGAGCGATTAGCTCCTGGGGAAGATGGTAATTAAACAGTTTGATGTTCATGCTGTTTGGCTGATTTTATCTTTTCTCTAGCCGCCTGTGAATAAATGCAGCCGCAGTAATCCTGGCGGTAAAAACCTTCGGCTTTAGACAGGGCTAAAGCCTGGATAAAACCACCCTGCTTCTTCCAATTACCGTCTAAGAATAGAATATTGAATTTATGAGCCAAGCGATTACCAACCCGGCTTAAAGCCTGGTAATCCTTATGCGGACTAATGGACATTACCGTGGCAAAAGCATCATAATTTTCCTGCTTGGCTTTAATAGCAGTTTTGGACAGGCGGATATCAAAACAGATTATACAGCGACGGCCCCGCTCCGGCTCTAATTCCAATCCTTTGGTTTTTTCCAGCCAGACATCCACATCATACTCGCCTTCCTCAAAATTAATACCTATCTTCTCTGCATACTTTTTCAATTCATCACGGCGCTTGTCATATTCTTCTTTTGGATGAATATTGGGATCATAGAAAAAAATCGTCACCTGCCAATCGGCTGACAATTTCTTCAAGACATAAATTGAACACGGCGCACAACAAGCGTGCAATAAAAGTTTAGGCTTCATTTAAAACAAACTATTATCTTCCAACTTATTAACTCCCAAATAATCATAAGCTTTGGGTGTTGCCATCCGGCCTTTGGCCGTTCTAGCTAATAATCCTAATTGCATCAAATAAGGTTCAAATACTTCTTCAATCGTGCCAGCTTCTTCATTTAAAGCGGCGGCCAAAGTGCTTAAACCTACCGGCCCTCCCTGATAATTCTCTATAATTATCTTTAACAACCTCCGGTCTAATTCATCCAAACCATTGTGGTCAATAGCCATTAAATCCAAAGCGGCCTTAGTCATTTCCATTTCCACATCGCCATTGGATTTCACCTGCGCATAATCCCTGACTCTTTTTAAAATGCGGTTAGCAATGCGGGGAGTGCCGCGAGAACGGCGGGAAATCTCCTCTAAGGCTTCCTTGATTATCTTCACTCCTAAAATATCTGCCGACCGCTTAACAATAGTTTGCAATTCTTCCGGCGAATAAAAATCCAGACGGAAGGTAGCGCCAAACCTGTCTCTTAGGGGAGAAGAAATTAAATTGTATCTGGTGGTAGCGCCAATGATGGTAAATTTAGGTAGATCCAAGCGCAGAATCTGCGCACTCGGTCCTTTGCCTAAGATAATATCCAAAGCATAGTCTTCCATGGCCGGATAAAGAATCTCTTCAATTACTTTATTTAAACGGTGGATTTCATCGATAAACAAAATATCCCCTTCCTGCAAGTTGGTAATAATCGCCGCTAAATCTCCAGCCTTGGTAATGGTAGGTCCGGATGTCACTTTAATGCCTACGCCCATTTCCTTGGCAATGATATGAGCTAAAGTAGTTTTGCCTAAGCCCGGCGGACCAAATAGCAAAACATGATCCAAAGGCTCACTGCGACCTTTAGCCGCCGTTAAGACAATGTCTAAATTGGCCTTCACCTGCTCTTGACCAACATAATCCTGCAGGGACTGGGGACGCAGAGTTGTGTCCCACGCCTTATCCTGCTTTTGCTTGCTGCCGGAAATTATTCGCTCTTCCATAACCGGAGTTAGTTAAATATAAGTGACTGAAGAAACTTTATCATCAGGATCTTTGAAGCGCATTAGACGCACGCCCTGAGTAGCGCGACCCAAGACACTAATGGATTTCACCGCTAAGCGGATTACCTGTCCTTTGCGGGAGATAATGATCAGATCCTGATCTTTAGCTTCTGAAGAAACAATGCTGGAGGAAGTAATATTGCCGGTTTTAGCAGTTACCTGCGCCGTCTTAATACCGGAACCTCCTCTGCCCTGAATTTTATATTCTTTAAGCTTGGTGCGCTTACCAAAACCATTAGCCATTACTACCAGCAATTGTTCATCGCCAGCTTCTTTGCCGCCTTTAATAACATCCATTCCTATTACTTCATCATTGCCTTTCAGGCGGATACCATGCACGCCGGCCGCTGAACGACCCATGGCTCTAACTTTCTCTTCCTTGAATCTAATGGCCTGGCCTTTTTGTGTTACCAGAACAATATCGTCCTTGCCGGAAGTTGCCCGCACCCAGAGTAAGCTATCATTATCTTTTAGTTTGATGGCAATTAAACCATTGCGACGAACATTGGCAAACTGCTCCACTTCCACTCTTTTAATTAAGCCTTTAGTGGTAACCATGACAAAATACTTCCTGGTTTCCGACTTATTTGACTGCCGAATAGAAGATACTCTTTCTTCTGGAGATAATTGTAGGAAGTTAACAATGTTCTGACCCTTAGCGGTACGGCTCTGCACCGGCACTTCATAGGCCTTAAGCTGGAATACCCGTCCGCGGGAAGTAAAGAACATTAAATCCGCATGGGTGTTGGTGGTTAGGAAAAACAAAACTTCATCCTGCTCTTTGGTAGTCAAGCCCATTACGCCTTTACCACCACGCTCTTGAGCCTTGAAAGTATCGGCTGCTAAGCGCTTGATATAACCGTCATGAGTCATGGTAATAATCGCCGGCTCATTGGGCACCAAATCTTCCGTCGTCATTTTATTGACAGCAGATTTTACCACCTTAGTGCGGCGCTCATCGGCAAACTTGTCTCTTAATTCCGTCAATTCATTCCTAATGATCTTTAAAACTTTAGCTTTGCTCTTCAAAATCTCCGTCAGCTCTTTAATTAACTGTAGTTTTTCTTTCAGCTCATCCTCTACTTTCTTACGCTCTAAATTAGCCAAGTTCTGCAAACGCATTTCCAAAATCGCCACTGCCTGCCGCTCAGATAATTTGAACTGCTTCATTAAATTAACCTTGGCCACTTCCTTGTCTTTGGAAGCACGGATGGTTTTAATTACCGCATCAATCTTATCCAAGGCTTTTTTCAAGCCTTCCAAGATATGAGCGCGATCTTTAGCTTTGTCCAATTCAAACTGCGTGCGGCGCACTACTACTTCCTGCCGATGCTTCAAATATTCTTCCAAAACATCTTTGAGATTCAAAACCCTAGGCTGTAAACCGTCCACCAAAGCCAACATATTAACATGGAAAGTCTCCTGCAATTGCGTATGCTTGTAGAGATTGTTTAGAATCTTTTTCGGATAAGCTTCTTTCTTTAAATCAATGGCAATTCTGACACCATCCTTATCTGACTCATCGCGCAAATCCTTAATGCCTTCTATTTTCTTGTCTTTGACTAATTCCGCAATCTTCTCCAATAGCGTCGCTTTATTTACCTGGTAGGGAATTGAAGTAATAATAATCTGGAACTGACCGGCTTTGTTCTCCACAATATCCGCTTCACCCCTGATGACAATACCGCCCTTACCGGTAGCATAAACAGTTTTAATATCTTCCTGGCTGTAAATAATACCCCCAGTTGGAAAGTCCGGACCTTTAACACAATTTAGCAAGTCATCCACGGAAGTTTCCGGATCCTCAATTAATAAATTAATAGCATCAACTAATTCGCCTAAATTGTGAGGTGGAATGGAAGTAGACATACCAACCGCAATACCGGTAGTACCGTTAAGCAATAAATTAGGAAGCTTAGCTGGCAAGACTTTAGGCTCCTGCTGCGAACCGTCATAGTTAGGCACAAAGTCTACCGTGTTTTTATCGATATCAAATAACAGTTCTTCTGCTAAAGCTTGTAATTTAGCTTCGGTATAACGCATAGCCGCAGCACCATCGCCATCCATAGAGCCAAAATTACCCTGGCCATTAACCAAGGGATAGCGCATAGCAAAATCCTGCGCCATACGCACCATACTGTCATAAACCGCCACATCGCCATGGGGGTGGTATTTACCCAACACTTCACCGACCACTGTAGCTGACTTGCGGAATTTAGCAGTATGCTTCAAACCAATGGTCCACATGGCATACAGAATGCGGCGATGAACCGGCTTCAAGCCATCACGGACATCCGGCAAAGCGCGCTGGACTATTACCGACATGGCATAATCCAAATAGGAAGTCTGCATTTCCTGAACAATGGACAATGGCTCCACCTTACCGCGATTATTTACTAATTCCTCAGCGGGCAATTTATTAACTTTTTCTGTTTTCTTCAACTTCATAATATTATTGCTTAACTTCTGCCTCAACGGCATCAGTAGTTTTTTGTTTGTCTAAAATATATTCACTGGCAGTCTGCAACAATTCCTGCTGCTCGGGAACCTTGCTAGCTTCATCGGCAATGGCCTCAACCTGATCTTGGCCAACGGAAAAACTTTCTTTCATCTGCTCAACCGTATTCTGGATTTCTGCACCCGCTTGCTGTAATTCTGGCGAAGGATTGCTGACAGTCTTGCTCCAGGGAGCAAATCTTACCCACTGCCAACCAATAAACCCGGTAGCTACTACAACCAGCAGAGTCAGTAATAATATTTTATTACGCTCATTACCGATTAAAATCATAATTGCGGTTTTAAAACAATTAACTTCACATCTTCCTGCTGCAAATCTTTCTTGCTGACCTTCAGCTTGTCTATTTCCTCCGCCTTGATACCGAACTCTTTGATAAAATCATTAACAGGAACAGCCGACGCTTTACCCATGCCAGCTTTATGGGCTGACGGAATAACAATGCGCGGCTCTACTTGGTTAATAATCTTCACTGCCTCTTTAGGGGTAGTTAAATCATCACCACCCACCGGCAGAATTAAAATATCCGCATCCTCAATTAAGCGCAGATCATCATCTGTCAAAGGCGTGTGGCCAAACTCTCCCATAAACGCCACCTTAATATCTTCAAAAGTCACCAAGTAAATATAGCTGCCATTAATCTGCTGCCCATAAACAAAAACATCCTTGACCTCATATTCACCGGGCGAATCAATGACAAAAGCCTCTTCGGACATCTTAGCTTCCTTCTTCTTGGCTGGATTGGAAAAGACAATAACATCGGCATTAGCCTTGGTTAACTTGGTATTATCATCTAAATTGTAGGGATTAAAAATCAGCGAACTCTGGCTGGATTGTAATTTAAAATAATTGAAACCGTACCATGAAATTTGCATAATTTTTTCTAAAAATTAAACCGATTAATTCGTCTTAATTTTAACATAAAAAATAAAACAAGTAAAGATAAAATAGCTGGTTTTTTTAGCTAATGTTAGAATAAAAACTACCTATCTTAGTCAAGGCCTTACTTAAGGCTCTTTCCTCTTGATTTATTTTTACATTTATGGTAAGGTAAGGCTCTAAATTAATAATTTAATCAATCCCTAAGTGCAATTAAACACGGCGGGAACTTGTTAAGCAAAAAACTTAACAGGTTAAAACTAATAATTAAATGAAAACAGATAATAGCCAAAATAATGTCGTCAGCCACCAAATGGCTGATTTATTGAAAGAAAAAAATTCTCTCAATGTACCAAAAGTTGGCGATTTGGTTGAAGGTAAAGTGATTTCCGTTTCCAAAAACGAAGTATATTTGGATTTGGACGGCCTGACTACCGGTATTATCCGGGGCCGGGAAATTTATGACGAGTCAGATGAATCATCTAGACTCAAAGTGGGAGATACTGCCACTGCTACTGTTATTGACCTGGAAAATGAGAACGGCTACATGGAATTGTCCTTCCGTGAAGCTGGCCATAAGAAAGCCTGGGGCTACTTAGATGAATTGCTGAAAAAAGGCTCAGTGGTGGAAGGTAAAGTCATTGACGCCAATAAAGGCGGCTTGATGGTGAAAATCGGCAATGTAGTCGGTTTCTTACCGGTCTCTCAGTTAACTACCGAGCATTATCCTCGTATTGAGGGCGGTGACAAAAACAAGATTCTTTCCCACTTGAAAAGCTTTGTCAATGAAATTTTCAAGACCAAGGTAATTGATGTCAATGAAAAAGAAGAAAAGCTAATTGTTTCTGAAAAAGCCGCTTGGGATGACAAGCAGAAGCATATCATGTCCAAGTTCAAAGTCGGCGACAAAGTCAAAGGCACTATTACCGGCGTTGTTGACTTCGGCGCTTTCGTGGAATTTGACGATAACTTAGAAGGCTTGGTCCATATCTCCGAATTAGCCTGGCAGCGTATTGACGATCCGCGGGACATTGTCAAAGTCGGCGATGTAGTGGAAGCAGAAATTATTGACATCACTGACAGTAAAATCTCTTTATCCATGAAAAAGCTGCAAGCAGATCCTTGGGTGGAAGTGGCTAAAAAATACAAGCCCGGCCAGAAGGTAAAAGCCAAGGTATTAAAGGTTAATCCCTTTGGCGCTTTCGTGGAATTAGACAAGGATATTCATGGCTTAGTGCATATTTCTGAGCTTTCTGACAAGAAAATAAAAGATCCGGCAGAAGTGGTAAAGGTTGGTGAAGATTATGAATTTACTATTCTTTCCATTGAACCCAAAGACCATCGCTTAGGATTGACTATGCGTACTAAAAAAGCGGCCAAGGAAGAAAAAGCTACTGAACCAAAAGAAGAAGTTAAGGTAGTAGAGCCAAAAGAAGAAGTAAAAGCGGAAGCTTAAATTATGAAAAACATTTTAAAAAACTTTGCTGTATTTTTTCTGGTCTTTGCCATCATTGCCGCTATTTTCAGTTTCTACAATACCCAAAACAATGAAACAGCAGTTATTGGCGTTGGCCAATTAGTGCAGCAGATAAATAATGACCAAGTGAAGTCCATTGCCGTCTCTGGCAATGAGCTGGCTATTGAGCTTAATGACGGCACTAAGCAATCAAGCATTAAGGAAAGCAATGAATCCTTAGGGGAACTATTGCAGAACTATGGCGTGACTGCAGAAAAAATAAACAAATTGCAGATTACTGTCAGTGAAGATCCTTCCACGGGAATCTGGATGTCCTCTATTCTGCCTTTTGTCATTCCTGCTGTCTTTATCCTAATCATCATCTGGTTCATGATGCGCTCTGTGCAGGGCGTTAATAACCGCGCTATGACTTTTGGCCAGTCTGGAGCTAAACTGGCCGATGACAACAAAAAGAAAGTTACTTTCAAGGATGTAGCTGGCGCAACGGAAGCTAAAGAGGATTTGCAAGAGATTGTAGAATTCTTAAAAAACCCGGGCAAATTTACTGCTCTAGGTGCTAAAATTCCTCGCGGCGTATTATTGCTTGGTTCTCCGGGAACCGGCAAAACCTTATTAGCCCGCGCTACCGCCGGTGAAGCTAAAGTGCCTTTCTTCCATATCTCCGGTTCAGAATTTGTGGAAATGTTTGTCGGTGTCGGTGCTTCCCGCGTCCGCGATTTATTCAAGAAAGCCAAAAAGGCTGCTCCTTGTATTATCTTCGTGGATGAAATTGATGCTGTTGGCAGGCAGCGAGGCGCTGGCTTAGGCGGTTCTCATGATGAACGCGAACAGACTTTGAACCAAATACTGGTAGAGATGGATGGTTTTGACAACCAAACCAATGTTATTGTCTTAGCGGCTACTAACCGACCGGATGTTTTGGATCCAGCGCTCTTGCGTCCCGGCAGATTTGACCGCCAGGTAGTAATTGACATGCCGGATATTAAAGATCGCGAAGCTATTTTAAAAATCCATGCTAAAGGCAAACCTTTAGCAGAAAATGTGGATCTTAAATTAGTAGCGCAGAGAACTCCGGGCTTTTCTGGCGCTGACCTGGCTAATGTCTTGAATGAAGCGGCTATTATGGCAGCTCGCACTAACCAAAAAGTAATTGACAATAATATTGTCTTAGAATCCATTGAAAGAGTATTAATCGGTCCAGCCCGCAAAAGCCATATCTTGTCCGACAAGGAAAAGAAAATTACTGCTTACCATGAAGCTGGACACGCTTTGGTCGCTCATTTGCTTCCTCACGCTGATCCAGTCCATAAAGTATCTATTATCTCCCGCGGACGGGCAGCTGGTTATACCATTAATTTACCGGATGAAGACCGTAAAATGAAAAGCTATCCGGAATTCATTGATGAGATGGCGGTATTATTAGGCGGCCGCATGGCAGAAAAAACTTTCTTTGATTCTGTCACTACCGGCGCTTCCAATGATTTAGAAAAAGTCACTAAATTAGCTAGAGCACTAGTTACTCAATTCGGCATGAATGACAAACTTGGCTACCGTACTTTCGGCCAAAAAGATGAAATGGTTTTCTTAGGCCGAGAGATTCATGAACGCCGAGATTATTCAGAAAAAACTGCAGAAGATATTGATGCGGAAATTACCAAGTATGTACAAACAGCGGCTGATACTGCCGAAAAATTAATTAAAGACAATAAAGAGAAGATGGAAAAAATTGTCGCTGTGCTACTGGAAAAAGAAACTATTGAAAAAGAAGAGTTTGCAGCGTTGATGAATTAATAACTTACAACTAAATAACTAAACAGGCCCCGATTTTTTGTCGGGGCTTTTTAGTAAAAATAAATGAAAAAGCCGCCAGTAGCGACTTTATCTCTCATCAGCAAATGATGCTGACGTGCGGGCGGTGTGTACAAGGCCTTAAGAGGTCATCTTCTTGGCCCCCGCAACTGGCGACTTGGAATTGTCAATCGCTGAAAGCTTTCAACAGCTTGCGCTTCAGAAAAACATCTTCGGTAGAGTTGCACAGATTGGTCAGTGCAGCCAGTGTAGCCTTGTCCTTCAAGGCAGCTTGGATGGTTGCCTCAGTAGCATCATTGACTGCTTGCAGACCTGCTTCCGAGGTAAGATCGTCTCCCTGCTGTACCAGCAGGATTAGGGAGTTGTCAGTAGGCATTGGCGGAATTCCTTTTTTAAAACATTGGAAACAACGAGTGGAAAGAGTATTTAATCATATAATTATAATAAAGTCAAGATTATAGCATTTACAATCACTATTAAACTCGCTAAGCTACTAATATGACTATTTCTTTAATCGGTGCCCATGGCACCGGCAAAACTACTATATTCAATCTGCTTAAAGCTGAACATCCTGACTGGCAATTTTTTGGTGAAAATATCCGCCACCTTATGCCTAAATTCGGCTACCAAGATCCTTATGAAATGGCAGCGGAAGTAGGCAGTGGCGCTTTCCAGCTGATGAATGTCAATGCCTGGTGCATGATTGACCCGGACAGCAACAGTCAATTTGACAAAACCAGGCCAGCCATCTGCGACGGCGCGGTTATTAGCAATTATATTTACTACCAAGCTTTGCGCAAAACTGAAGCTGATTTGAAATTAGAAAATGCTTTTATCCGAGTAGCCAGCTATTACGCTACTTTAATAGATAAGTTTATTTATTTCCCTATTGGCATGATTCCTTTAATGGCCGATCCCATGCGTCCTGGAGATTATGATTTCCAAAAAAGAATAGATGACCAGATTCCTTTGGCTTTTGCCCAGTTAAAAATTCCTCCTGAAAAAATCTACAAATTAAAAACCAATACG
Organism: uncultured Gammaproteobacteria bacterium; assembly: GCA_964638415.1. Lineage (GTDB taxonomy): Bacteria > Patescibacteriota > Patescibacteriia > UBA1558 > GWA2-36-10 > CAZWYP01. The sequence continues at coordinate 141,624 of CAZWYP010000001.1, read as the reverse complement.
CCGGAACAAAGGCTAGCGGAGGTATTAAGCCAGATTGGCAATTTAAATAATTCGCAGTAAAATAAAAGCGTTGACTTATGAATAAACTCATTCCTTTATTATTAATATTAATTCTGACTGGCTTTGGCTGCACAAAAAAGCCAGCGGAAACAATTAATGTTGCTGGATTGCAAAATCCGGAAAACAGCACAGTGACTGCCACTGACCAGCCACTGCCCTACCAATTAGATATGAGTGGACAAGGACTGACTAAAATGCCTTCAGAAGTCTTCCAAAGAACAGAGCTAGTGGAGCTTAATTTAGCTGGTAATCGCCTAAGTGGATCCTTGCCAGCCGAAGTCCGCCAGTTAAATAACCTGGTAGTATTAAACTTAAGCAATAATCAATTTACCGGAGTACCAGCCGAAATTGGGCAATTAGTTAAATTAGAAATTCTTAATCTAGCCAATAACAAATTAACTGGTTTGCCTTATGAATTGGGTAATCTGCAAAATCTTAAAATATTAAACTTATCCGGCAATAATTATAGCCAGCAGGACTTAGATATAATCCAATCCAAGCTGCCGAGTGGTGTAAATATTATTAAATAAGCTAAAAACAAAATATATGAAAGGATTTCATGCCAATATTGAGAAAGATGCTATGGCGAATAATAATTTCCGCCAAGTGCTCTATACCTCAAAGCATAGCCAATTAGTCTTAATGACTTTACAACCCAAGGAGGAAATTGGCTCAGAAGTACATACTGACAATGACCAATTCTTCCGCATTGAATCCGGTTTGGGGAAATGCCTAATTGACGACAATGAATATGAATTATCTGACGGTGTAGCTATTGTGGTTCCTGCTGGCGCTAAACATAATATTATTAACACTTCCGCCACTGAGCCTTTGAGAATGTACACCATTTATTCTCCCGCTCATCATAAAGACGGCATTGTCCGCAAAACTAAAGCAGAAGCGGAAGCTAAGGAAGAGGATTTTGACGGCAAAACCACGGAATAACATGCTTAAAGCTATTATCTTTGACTGTGACGGAGTGATTATTGACTCCGAAACTGCCTGGGACAGAGGGCAGGAAATATTTCTGAAACGCCGTAACCTTGACTACCACCGCGAAGAATTAAAACCCCTACTTACTGGACAATCCATGGTAGATGGAGTTAAGACTATGAAAAAATTATATGGTTTTGACGGGGATGATCAGCAACTTGCTAAAGAACGTGAAGAGATTGTCAATGAATTGTTAAAAAATAGCGTGGGCTTTATCCCAGGCTTTTTGGAATTCTACAACCAAATACAAAATAAATATTTAACGGCCGTGGCCACTTCACTATCTAAAGGGATGCTAAAAGACTTATCTGAACGCCTACTATTAAACAAGCTTTTTGGCGAGCACCTATATTCCATTGAAGATGTGGGTAGTAGATCCAAACCTGATCCGGCAATTTTCCTTTATGCAGCAGAAAAACTGGGAGTAAAACCGGAAGAGTGCGCAGTAATTGAAGACTCTCCTTATGGCATTAGCGCGGCTAAAGCCGGTGGGATGTATTGTTTTGGACTGGCCACAACTTACCCTCCTGAAAGACTCCGCCAAGCAGACCAGATTGTAAATAGTTTCTCGGAAATAAAATTATTTTAGTAAAGAAAAACAGCGCTGCTTGCAAACAACGCTGTTTAAACATCTGAGACCGGAGCGGTATTAACCGCGACGACGACCGACAAGGAATGAAGGTATTTCGGTGGCAATCACAATATGTCCACCAAGACCGTCGAGAAGTTCTTCCATGGGATCCCGTGGTTCATCATAGGCAACCACCTTGAATCCTTGGCGGATTGCAACCGTATCCTTGCCAGTTCCTTCCGTGGAAAATCTCTTGGTTACTTCCGCCCAGAAAATCTTCCGCAGAATCTCGTGACGGCGATGAGCTTCGGCATGGCGCAGGGCAAAATCTTCACCCAACAGCTCCTTGACCTTCTGCAGATCAATTTTATCGACGTCATCGGAGGTAATCAGAGAGAGTGCCTTCTCCTTCATCTGGCGATGAAGATCTCTGACCACATCATCGGCTTCATCCGTCAGAGTGAATAAAACCTTCAGCTCATCATCCATCTCGCCAAGCATCACATCGCCTTCGTCAACCGGCTTCCCGTGGTCTCGGTAACGATCAGGCGTCACTGCCTCCAAGTCTGCCAGCAACTTACGCAAAAATTCCATAAGTCTCCCTTTCCAAGGTTTAATGAATAGTACAACAGTCCTTTTTTAGGACAATGCTAAACTCTAACAAAAAATAATATTTTTGTCAATACACCTATTAAAAAACTCCCCTTTATTTACTTTTGCCGGTTTTAATATTAAACTTATTCCATGAAAATCTGGCTAACAATCTTAACTATATTTTTCTCTTTTCTTTTGGGTATTACTCAAGTCTTAGCCTGCTCCTGTGCTCCAACTTTAGATCCCTTAACTTCCAAAGAGAGAGCTACCGCTGTTTTTGTCGGCCAAGTGACGGAAATAAAATCACCGAAAATATTTTCCGGCAGCACGGACAATCTTAGTATTACCTTTAATGTTTCTGGCTCTTGGAAAGGGCCTAATTTCCAAACTTTAAAAATTCACACTCCCGCTTCTTCAGCTGCCTGCGGAGTTAACCTGGAACTTGGCAAAGAATATTTGGTCTATGCTCAAGGTCCGGAAGATTTCCTGCAGATTAACCTATGCGACCGCTTAATTGAAATCAGTGATGCTTATGATGACTTTAACCAATTAGGAGAAGGCGTGACAGCTAATACCTTAAGTGGTTTATCTAACTATTATCTGGCTGTTCAATCGCTAGGCATTATTATCTTTATCCTGATCTTATGGTTGGTCATTATTAATAAAAAAAATAAAAGCTAAAATACCCAGTAAAGCAAAAACCACTCTAGCTAGAGTGGTTTTATTTAATCTTAAAGGTCTAAATCGATTTAGCTGTTAAGACAGCCGCCAAGAAAATTTTCCCTGCCCATGAATGGGACACTGGGAAGATGATTCTGGAACAAAGTACCGATTACCAACCAAGCCGGCTTCTGCACCTTGTGAACTGCAACGATCGCAAGTGCAAAAAAAGTGAGAAAAAAATGACAAAGAAATAATCCGTTTCCACCAGCGCTGCATATGAAAAACCCTTAAAATAGGTTAAATTGGGAAATTGTCCAAAGAACTTTTTTGAGAAGTGTATGATATTATAAGCCGGGGTATTTGTCAAGAGGTAATAAAATATTGTATAATATAATTATTAAAAACTTAGGAGGTAACATAAAAACTAAACTCAAAAAAATATGGAATCATTCTATAAAAAAGTATATGGCCAGGCCTGGCGGATAATTTCCACCAACTGGTATTTATTATTCTTTGGCATTTTTGTGGTAGCCTTAGGGCTAACCGGAGAATTTAAAGCAATCACTGCTTTAGATAATGAGGATTTACTGCTGGCTTCAATGATGAATTGGATTGAAATGCTGCGCGCTTTACTGGTTAATGGAGTAGACATGAGTAATCTACCGCTGCTCTCCCAAACCGTTGGCGTCTTATTCTTTTTCGCTATTCTGTTAGTCTTAGGAATTTCTTCACAAGGAGCCTTAATTAATGCTACTGCCCAAAACCAAAAAAATGGCAAAAATTCCAACCAAGGAAAATTGGCTGCCAATTTAAACGTTGGTGTAGATAACTTCTGGCCATTGTTGGGACTTAATCTTTTAAATAAATTAATCAGTTTCGTTTTTGTAGCGGGAGTGATTGCTCCGATAACCTATGCGATTTATTTATCCCACACTCCGCCTATGGCTAATTTCTTTGTGGCAATTGTACTGTTCTTTTCTTTCATTCCACTCAGCATCCTAATTTCCTTTGTCACTCGCTATGGTGCATCTTTCCTGATCCTTAAACGTCGCCCGATGATTACCGCCTTCTTTGACGGCTGGACTTTATTCCGCTTAAACTGGCTAGTTAGCGTAGAACATGCCTTAGTGATCTCCTTCCTCACCGGACTTTATACTATTGCCATTATTAGCTTACTAGCATTAACCGCTACTCCTTTCCTGATTTTAAGCTACATCGTCCTGCAAATATCTCAAGTTGCTTTCTGGGTAATAATTTTTGCTGGAACTTTAACTGCTGTTATTATCTTTATTATCGCTACCAGCTTCTATGGCACTTACTATACCGTGGTCTGGACGCAGGTCTTCCTTAAATTAACGGAAAAAAGTAAATCTCTGAGCAAGACTGAGCGCCTGATCAAAAAACATGTTCCTTTCCTGGCTCGCTAAACTTCCTTAACTGTAAAATAACACTTAACCCCATCCTCACCGGTGGGGTTAAATTGACTTTATCACTGCGCAAAAGTATAATAAAAACGACGATTTTCAAAACTCATGCCAAAAGCTAATTTAAAAATTACCGATTCTGATACTCAAGCCGAGCTGCAAAAAAAGCTGGGAGATATTAAGCTTCATCACCAAGAAGATGAAGTGATAAAAAAAGCCCAGAGTTTGGGCTGGCCTTATGTTAATCTAGTGGATTTTCCTATTTCCCAGGAGACTATCAAAGTGGTATCACGAGATAAAGCCGAGACTCTACAAACGGTCTGTTTTTTATATACTGGGGAAGAATTACGCTTAGGTTCCATGAACCCTGACAATCCGCAAGTAGCTTTATTTGCCAAAGAATTAGGAGAAAATTATCATACTCACGTTAAAATATATTATATTTCTGAACGCAGCTTCAAAAAAGCCTTGGAGATTTATGAAAGAATTCCAGTTATTGAACAATTTGACGGCATTAAGATAGATGAACAGGACTTGAATAAATTCAGCACCAATCTCAAAGACCTCACTATGCTCAGCCAGATGATCCAAGAAATCAATGTCACTGAAGTAGTCACTTTAATAATCTCCGCTGCTCTAAAATTTGAAGCGTCAGATATCCATATTGAAGCGGAAGAAAAAGAGGTAAAAGTCAGGTTCCGCTTGGATGGCATGCTACAGGAAGCGGCTACTTTAACCAAAGATCTCTGGCCAAAAATCAATGCCCGGTTAAAAATCCTATCTGGTTTAAAATTAAATATTGGAAACAAGCCACAGGACGGTCGGATTACTATTGAACTAAAAAATGAGAAGGTGGAAGTCCGTGTTTCCACTATTCCCTCTGCTTATGGGGAAAGTATTGTTATGCGCTTACTGCGCTCTTCCAGCATTGGCTTGGAGTTTGAACAATTAGGATTGCGGGGAAAATCTTTTTATGACTTAAACAATGAGATGGGGAAGCCTAATGGCATGATTATCTCTACCGGTCCAACTGGCTCCGGTAAAACCACTACCCTTTATGCCATTTTAAAAAAACTAAACAAGGCAGACACTAAAATAATTACCCTGGAAGATCCTATTGAATACAAATTGGACGGCATTGTTCAAAGTCAAATAGATAATGTCAAAGATGATGGTCCGACGATGCTGGGAGATGAAGTAAAACAAACCAAGTCTTACACTTTTGCCAAAGGTCTACGCGCTATTTTACGCCAAGACCCAGATATTGTAATGGTTGGCGAAATCCGCGACTTGGAAACCGCTGATACGGCAATTAACGCCGCTTTAACCGGACACTTAATGCTATCTACCTTGCATACTAATTCAGCAGCTGGAGCTATTCCTAGATTTCTAGCGATGGGAGTAAAGCCTTTCTTACTGGCACCAGCTCTAAATGCTATTATTGGACAAAGGCTAGTACGCAAATTATGCTCTAACTGTAAAATTGAAGATAAGCTGGACAATAAAACTCTGACAATAGTTATGAATGCCCTTAATGAGTTAAGCCCTAAATCTGGAGCGAGAATAGAAAATCTTTCCAGCCTTACTTTCTACACCGCTAAAGGCTGCGAGCAGTGCAATAATCTGGGCTACAAAGGAAGAGTGGGTATTTATGAAATATTCACCATGTCTCCCGAAATTGAAAAACTTATTTTATCTGGCAATGTTTCAGAATACACCATCCAAAAACTAGCTATTGAAAGCGGGATGATTACCATGCTGCAAGACGGAATTTTAAAAGCCTTAGACGGCATTACTTCTATTGCTGAGGTGCTGGATAAAGCCAGGGAATAAGAGTAATAGCGCTAAATTAATTAGCGCTGTTTTTTATTTGACAAAAATCTTTGGCTAGTCTAAAGTAATTTGAACATCGTTCATCAACAAAGGAGCTGTTATGCTCATCTTACATTTTGAAAGAGAATTGCCGGAAACTACTATTGCTCCAAATACTTTGGGCGCAGTAGCCCATAGCCTCATCCTCCTTAAAGCGGATTTCAAAACAGTAAGCTCCTTAGAAGAGCTTAGTAAATCAGCTTGGTTTAACCAATTCTGCCAAGCCATGAATGAAGGTACCAGCTCGGCTGCTGGATTCCTGGGACACACCACTATGAGAACTGTTTTTGTTGAATCCTTAAACGAAGAACAAGCTTTAGCTCTGGCTAAGAGACATCTTCCTTGGTCAAATAATCCGCAGGAAGGTGAAGCACACCGGAAAACATTCGCCACTGCCTTAGAAAGCTTCCGTCAGACCACTGGGCAAATAAGTACCATCTACTTTTTCATCGCCCCAAAATAAAAAACCGCCCATGACTTCAAGCCAGAAGCGGTTTTTTCTTTTTACTTCTGATCTGCTAATTTCTTGCGAGCTAACTTAAGCTTGTCTTCCGTGTCTTTAATTACTGCTGCGGGAGCATTATCCCTAAACTGACGATTAGCAAGCTTGGCCTGCAAGCTCATAATGTATTTTTCTAATTCTGCTAACTCCTTAACGGATAATTTCTTCACTGCCTGCAGATAAATCTTAGTCTGCCCAGTAGATAAAGCGGCTACCTTGGGTTTTTCTTTAACTAAATTAATCCGAGCTAAACGGGAAATAATAGTCAGATCATTTTTAGCTAAGTGTTTGTTGTCTAAATAACAATCAATAAAATCTACTGGTGGAATTTTATTTTCCATCCGGATATTTCTGATCTTAGTAATTACTTTCTGTACTTCGGTAAATTCCTCAATAACCTTATTATTAACCTTAGTGGCCTTAGGCCAAGTTTGAACCATTAGTAAATCTTTGTTGCTGCCGCTGAATTGCTGCCAAATTACTTCAGTAACAAATGGCGTAAAGGGATGCCAGAGAATTAGCAATTGCTGCAAAAGATAAAGCAATAATTCATCTTTATCCCCTTCAATCTTGGCAATCTCCAAATACCAGTCGGCAAACTTAGACCAGGTAAAATCATAAAGGCGCTCGCCAGCTGAAGAAAAACTGTATTGATCCAAATCCTTAGTAGTCAAAGCTACTAGATTATTAAACTCCGCCAAAATCCATTTATCTGCTAGGGTCTTTGGCTTAGGTTGTTTATTAACCTTCTTTGTCTTCTTTACCTGCCCCAAAACAAAGCGGGAAATATTCCAAAGCTTATTAACGAAATTGCGGTAACCAGCCACCTTCTCTTCATAAAGCCTAATATCAGTGCCGGGAGTGGAACCAATAATTAAAGAGAGCCGCAAAGCATCGGTACCGAATTTATCTGACATGTCTAAAGGATCAATACCATTACCTAAAGATTTGGACATCTTCCGCCCCTCCTTATCCCTTACCATGCCATGCAAATAAACCAAGGTAAAAGGCGGCTGTTTTAATAAATACTCTGACATTAAAATCATGCGGGCCACCCAGAAAAACAAAATATCATACCCTGTTTCCATTACTGAGGTGGGATGAAATTTTTTCAAATCGGCAGTTTTTTGCGGCCAGCCTAAAGTAGAGAAAGTCCAAAGAGCCGAAGAAAACCAAGTATCTAAAGTGTCTTCATCGCGACGAATCTTTTTTCCCTTAGCCTGTTTTTTAGCTTCCGCCTCGCTGGTAGCGACAATAATTTTACCATCAGTATCATACCAAACCGGTATCTGATGACCCCACCAAATTTGCCGGGAAATGCACCAGTCTCTTAAATTATTAATCCAATGGTAATATACCTTACCAAAACGATCCGGTAATATTTTAATCTGACCGGACTTAACTGGATCTAGCGTTATTTGCTTTAAACTCTTGTTCCGGCCGGGAATCTTTTTATTAACATCAATAAACCACTGTTCCGAAGTAAGCGGTTCAATAGGTGTACCGCAACGGTAACAAACAGAAAGATTGTGGACATACTCATTATCTATTTTCTCTACTAAGCCTTTCTTATCTAAAATTTCCACTACTTTCTGTCTTGCTTCTTTTACCGTCAATCCTGCTAAATTACCCGCCGCTTTAGTCAGTCTGCCTTCTTTGTTAATTATCTGCTCAATTGGCAATTTATATTTCTGCGCCAATTCAAAATCAACAAAACTATGAGCAGGAGTAATAGTCATCGCACCAGTGCCCATTTCTTTGTCAGCAATATTATCCGCAATTACTCTGGCTTTTATCTGTCCGCCGATCCAATCCACAGTAAATTCTTTGCCAATGATATTTTTATATCTTTTATCTTGAGGATGGACAATAATTACCTTGTCAGAAAATTTAGTTTCCGGCCTAGCTGTGCCAATTACTACCGGTCCATATTTAAAGTAATAAAAAGGCGTTTTAGTTTCAACATATTCCACTTCATCATCGGCTAAAGTTGACTGACAGCCAGTGCACCAATTAACTATCCGGTTTCCCCGATAAACCAAGCCATCTTTATACATTTTTACAAAGGCTGTGTTGACCGCCTCTGTTAAATCCAAAGTATACTTTTCCCGAGACCAATCGCAGCTGGAGCCAATGGCTCTAATTTGCTTACGGATAGTACCCCGAGAACCGGCAACAAATTTTCTCACTTCTGCTAAAAATTTTTCCCGACCCAAAGTTTCTCTGTCTAAACCTTTAGCTTTTAATAATTTCTCCACCTTAGTTTGAGTAGCAATTGCTGCGTGATCAGTCCCCGGCAACCAAAGAGTTTTAAATCCGCGCAAACGCTTGTAACGAATCATTAAATCCTCATAAGCATCAGAAGAAGCATGGCCTAAATGCAGAATGCCAGTGGCATTGGGCGGCGGCATGGAAATAACAAAAGGCTTGCCTTTAGTTTTTAAATTATCCGGATTAAAATACCCAGAAGCCTCCCAAAGCTTGTAGATATTATCTTCAAACTTCTTAGCTTCATAAGCTTTATCTAATTCTGTAGTTTTTTTACTCTTATTCATAACTAAATAATGGTTATTTTCCTCTGCTGGCCGCCTAATAGTTCTATCTTCACTGTCAGTATCTCAGAGGGTAAGCGCTTAATTTTATCTGCCCATTCAATCAATAATAAAGCCCGCGGGTCATTAAGATAATCTTCCAAGCCGATATCTGACAGATCTTCCGCTTTATCTAAACGATAGCAGTCAACATGAATCAGTTTATCAAAGCGCTTATGGCTTACCGGATAGACTTTTAACAGCACAAAAGTCGGACTGGTAAGGTTTTCCTTAATTCCCAAATGCTGTGCTAAAGCTTTGACTAAAACAGTTTTTCCAGCCCCTAGGTTTCCGACCAAAGCTACTACTTGCTTATCTGCTAATAATTGTAAAATCTGCGGCGCTAAATCCTCCGTTTCTCTTGCTTGATTGGTAATAAATTCCTTCATTATTTTTTATCTGTTAACTGCCAGTTGGCTCTTGGCTTTAATAATAAAACATTTTTAGCTTTTTGATAAATCTTTTTTGGCTGATGCTTAATAGTATAATAAGCGGCAGCGGCAATCATCGCGGCATTATCGCCTGTAAATCTTAATTCCGGAAAGAAGAAAGGTAATTTAGCCTGTTTAGCCGCCTGCTGCAAATCTTTTCTTAATTTGGCATTAGCCGCCACGCCACCCGACAGCATAATGGATTTTACTTTATACTGCCTAGCTGCTTTCAAAGTCTTTTTTACCAACACTTCCACGGCCGCTGCCTGGAAACTAGCACAGATATTATTAATATCTTTTTTAGTAATTCTCTTTTTCTTTTCCAGAGTATAAAGAACAGCCGTTTTTAATCCCGAAAAGCTGAAATTATAATCTCCGGAATTAAGCATGGGGCGGGGGAAATCATAAGCTTGAGCATTACCCTGCTCTGCTAAACGACTAACTATTGGTCCACCAGGATAGCCTAAAGATAAAATCTTGGCTACTTTATCAAAAGCTTCACCAACGGCATCATCTAAAGTCTGCCCTAATAATTTATACTTCCCATGATTATTCATTAATACCAATTCCGTATGTCCACCGGAAACAATTAGCTGCAAGCTGGGAAAATATTTCTTATCTTCCTTAACCAATTTTTTATTAGACAGCCAATTGGCATAAACATGGCCGGCAATATGATTAACCGGCACCAAAGGAAGATTATTAACCATTGCTAAAGTTTTAGCAGCCGTAACGCCTAATAGCAGGGAAGTAATTAATCCCGGACCCTGGGTCACTGCTAAATAATCTATGTTCTTTAAATTGGGCAAATTGTAATCCAATAAGGGAATAACTGTTTCCACATGCTGACGGGCTGCTACTTCCGGCACTACGCCTCCGTATTTTTTATGGATTTCCACTTGAGAATATACCTGATTTTTAACTAAAGTTAAAGAACTCTTGCCATTGGTTAAAATGGCCAGAGCAGTTTCATCACAAGAGCTTTCTATAGCTAAAATTCGCATGTTGACATTTTACCTTGCTATTCATTTATCATCAAGTATTAGCCATAAATTAAATTTATCTATTCTATATTTGACACTCCTTTCTTCCTAGCCTATACTAATATGGAATGCGAATAAAAATATTCCAGCCAAATACCCACCACCTTCCTGGCTGGTTAAAATTTTTCCAAAATTATTATTTCAATATTTACATCGTTCCCAATTGGGAACGATTTTTTTAATCATTAAAATAAAAAGTATGCAAAAACACCAAGTAGCTGCCTTAGAGGGCTTTGTCCTGATGGAGGGGCAAAAATATTTTTATGAGCAGGGCTTTACTCCCTTATACCCGCCGCGGATTGTCCGCGCTTCCGGCGCCTGTGAAAACGTCAATACCTTATTTGAAGTCAGCGTAGATAAAGACTTCCAATGGTTCGGCTCCCAGGCTTACCTAGCACAAACCGGCCAGCTCTACTTGGAAGCTTTTGTCCCCTTTTTAAACAAAGTATTCTGCGTCGGCCCTTCTTTCCGCGCTGAAAGCGCCATCGACAAAAGGCATTTGACGGAATTTACTATGCTGGAAATAGAATTTGCCGGAGACTTTGAAGATTTGCTTAAACATATCCAAGGACTGCTTTACCATTTAGCGCAAGCGGTAGCCAATTTTCCGGAAGCAGAAGCTAAATTCGGTTTAAGCCAAGATAATCTTAATAGGTTAAAATCCTGCCCAGCGAACTTCTCCCGCTTTACTTATGATGAGGCTATTAAAAAACTCCAGGCTTTGGGCGAACAGATTAAATGGGGTGATGATATTTCCTCAGCCAGAGAAAAAATGCTGGTAGAGTCAGTAGGAAACCAACCATTATTTCTGACCCACTATCCTGATCCCATGTATGACTTTGGAGAAGAAATTGAAGTAGAAAAATTCTTCAATATGCTGCCGGATGCCAAAACTCCGGGTAGGGTTTTAAGCTCAGATACTATTCTACCTTTCTCCGGCGAGTCAGTTGGCGCTGCCGCCCGAGTGCATATCCTGGAAGAAATGGTAAAGAGACTAGAAAATTCTAAAATGTATAAGCGCTTACTGGAACGGGGTGGATCACTGGCAGACTTTCAGTGGTATATTGATCAAATGAAAGCCAATGGCGCCGTACCTCATGCCGGCTGCGGCTTTGGCATATCCAGAATACTACAATGGATTCATGGCATAGATAATATCACTGAAGCAGTTACTTTTCCTGCTAATAAAGGGGGGATTATCTAAAAATTAAAAAACTGCCCTCAGGGCGGTTTTTTAATTGCCGGCTTATGGTATAATGTATTCTAGGAGGATTATGTTGAGAAATAAAAATAAAACTGGCTTTACTTTAGTAGAATTATTAGTGGTGATTGCTATTATTGGCACATTATCCAGTATTGCTGTAATTAATCTCCGCAGCTCTACCAAAAAAGCTTCAGGTAGTGCCGCCTTACAAACCATGAAAAATATAGTTCCTCTATTACAAACTTGCTATCTTTCCAATGATGAATTAATGAGTAATTGTCCGCCGGACTTTGAAGATCCACCTCTTAAATTTTGGACGGGCCAAACTACCAGCTGTGAGCTGTGCAATGGTCAAAATTGGCCTGAACTTCCTGAAGGCTGGGCTTATGATTATTTAATCACCGACTGGCAGGAAGATCAGGGAATAAACTGGCAAATGAAGTCCACAAACAGTTCACTTGGTATAGAAATCTTCTGCACCGATTCTTCTGAGAGTGACAAAACCGAATGTACAATAGACTATAACTAAAAAATACTGTTTAACCACAGTATTTTTAAAATAACAAATATTCTTGGTGACCCTATGGGGAATCGAACCCCAGTTGCCAGGATGAAAACCTGATGTCCTAACCACTAGACGATAGGGCCGGAAATATTAATAACGCTCAATATCATAGCCAAAAAACAACAATAAGTCAACTGGTTAAATTAGAAAGATTAATTTAAAAAAACAACATTTTATTTATATAATTGGCTTTCTAATAGTTTTTTAGTATAATAACCTCATAAGTTAAAACTATGGACAATAACGCTTTAGCCATTAAACCAACCACTGCTCCAGCTAAACTTTCTGGCGGCAATGAATTATTGGATGCTAAGCAAATCTTAACTCAATACTTAAGCATTAAACCGGGCAACGTTGTGGCTGACTTAGGAGCCGGCGGTGCAGCTTACTTTACCATGCAATCAGCTCGCTTAGTCGGAGAAACTGGCCAAGTGTATGCCGTAGATGTGATAAAAAATGTTTTATCTGGCATTGAGTCTAAAGCTCAAATGTCTGGACTGTATAATATTAAAACCGTATGGAGCAATTTGGAAATAGTCGGTGCTACCAAAATACCGGAAGCTTCAGTGGATTTTGCTTTTCTAATTAATATTCTTTTCCAGACGCCAAAAAAGCATGAAGTGGTCAATGAGGCGATTAGACTGCTAAAGCCCGGCGGGCATTTGCTGATCATCGACTGGAATGACAATGCTTTAAGCTTTTCACCGGCTGCTAATTTGCGAGTCAATCAAGAAGATATTATTAAGCATGCGGAAAAAATGAGCCTGACCCTGCAGCAGAGATTCGATGCCGGCGCTCATCATTTTGGCCTGATCTTTGTTAAATAAGCATCTTGACTAATAAAAAACTATTCCTTAAGATAGGAGTAGTTTTTAAATTAACTTTATGAATCTAGCAAACTTACTTAATTGGACTTATTTAATTGAGCGCTATCCAGTGGCTGGTTTTTCCTGGCCTTTTAGAATCATCCTATTAGTTATTTTCATCGGCAGCATTTTAGCAGCTCTATTAGCCTTGAATAAGCTAAACAATAAAATACCGCCTAAGCCTTTTTGGCTGCGCCTGCAAACTTGGGGCTGGGCAACGGGAATAATCGGACTGATCCTGATGATCTTCCGGGAAACCAGAGCAATTTACCTAGCCAGCCGCCTGTGGCTATTATTATGGCTGCTAATTGTTTTTATCTGGTTGGGCTACCTTATTTATTTCAAACTCAAAGTGCTGCCAAGGATGAAAAAGCATGAAGCAGTAGACCAGGAAACTTACGGTAAATACCTACCCCATAAAAAGAGTTAATAGTAAGGCCGGCATTTTAGCCGGTTTTATTATTGAAATAAATAAGAGTCAAAAGATTTGACATCTTGACTAAATTTTAATATTATGTTAGTATAATTAGCTATACTAAAATAAGGTATGGAAAAATTCACCAACCCAGAAACTGACCTCATGGAACTTACTCCGGAAGCAAGAATAATCCACGATCACCCTGAAGCTATCAGTTCTTTGGGACAAAGCCTGGAAGGACTGCGCAACAGTCCATCGTACATTAACATGGAAGAAATCGAGAACGCTTGTCAAGGTAATGCGCAGCTGGAAAAATTATTTGAAGGCGTCAAAGAGCAGTGTCTGTACTACACGGAAACTGTCTGCCGTTTTCAAGAATTAGCTCTTAATAGCGATGATTTAGAACCAGAAGCTTACCGCCAAGAAATGGCTAATATTGACAATGCCCGCAAGCGCAAACACGATGCCATGATTGCCGATATGCAAATTCTGGCCAGACAAATGAGAAAAGCTGGCCAAGATATTACTTGGGTTGCTAAGTTGCAGAATCGCAATGATTTTGCCCGAGCCGCTCTAATGTTCGCGTATTCGCTGATGATGAAAGTAGCAGAAGATGGTAATAAGCCTAACAGCCAAGGAGTAAATCATGAATAATGCTAAGAGGGATGATAAGGTTAAAGCCTTAAAGCTGGAATATGGCCGCTTGGCAGCAAAAAAAGCTCGCGGCGCTAATGTTCAAACCACCAAGCGCATGCAAGAGATCCGCAACGAACTTCAACTGAGTCACGAACAAATCGTGGCAGAATTGCCGAGTCTGACTCTGCCCAAATAATTTCTTCCTTTTCTCAACCAGCCGAACTTACTAAGTTCGGCTTTTTTAATTACAAATTGACTAAATCAAAACAAAGTAGCATACTGAAAAGGTAAGATAAAAATATGGCAAAGTGTTTAGTTACCGGCGGCGCCGGTTTTATTGGCTCCAATTTGTCCGATGAGCTTATTAAGCAAGGTCATCAGGTGGTAATTATTGACAATCTCTCCACTGGCAAAAAAGAGCATCTTAACCCGCAGGCGGAATTCCACCAGCTAGACTTAAGAAAGCTGGAAGAGATAAAACCGCTGTTTGTGGGAATAGATTATGTTTTTCATGTAGCGGCTTTTCCCCGCGTCCAACCCTCCATTGAAGATCCAACCGGCACTAATGATATTAACGTCAACAGCACCCTGAATGTGCTGGAAGCTGCCCGCCAAGCACAAGTAAAAAAAGTGGTTTACAGCGCCTCTTCTTCCGCTTACGGCAATCAGGAACAAATGCCTTTGGTAGAGACTATGCCGGCTAAACCAATTAGCCCTTACGGCCTGCAGAAGTATATTGGTGAATTGTACTGCCAGCTATATAGCACCATTTACCAATTACCAACAGTCAGTTTGCGCTACTTCAATGTCTATGGCAATCGCCAGGCAACTGAAGGCGCTTACTGCCTGGTAATGGGAATTTTTGTCCGCCAGCGATTAAATAATGAGCCAATGACTATTGCCAATGACGGGGAGCAGCGCCGGGACTTTACTTCGGTTATCGATGTAGTCAAAGCTAATATTTTAGCCGCTCAATCTGACCAGGTAGGAAAAGGCGAAGTGCTAAATATTGGACGGGGAGAAAATTTCAGCGTCAATGAAATTGCTAAAATAATCGGGGGACCAACGGTTAATATTGGACCACGCTTAGAGCCTAGGGTAAGTCTGGCTGACAATTCCCTGGCCCGAAAACTCTTAGGCTGGGAGCCGACAGTTAACTTACTGGAATGGCTGGAGGAATATAAAAAATCTTTGGGACTATAACCAGCAATTGACAAAAATCCCACTTTAATTTATACTAAGAAACAGTTAGGCTAGTTTACATTGTAGACTAGCCTCTTTTTTAAAGAATTAATTGTTAACCAAATATTCTAATGAATAGCGAAATCTCGGCCGCCATCAAGCAGATTTGCGAAGAAAAAAATCTTTCCATTGACGCGGTAATTGGCGCCATTGAAGCAGCTTTGGCCGCTGCTTATCGCAAAGACTTTGGTGAAAAAAACCAGAACATCAAGGTAGTGTTCAACGCCGACAACGGCCAGACTGCTGTTTTTGACGTTAAAACCGTGGTAGATGATGTAGATCTGGAAGCGCAGGAAAAAATCTGGGAAGAAATTAAAGCCCGCAAAGAAGCTGGCGAGGAAATTCCCAATGAAGAGGAGATTCCCCGTTTCAACCCTAAAACGGAAATTATGTTGCAGGAAGCCAGGCAGCTTAATTCCAATTACAAAATCGGTGATGTTATTGAAACTAAATTGGAAGTGCCGGATGCCTATGGACGCATGGCTGCTCAGACTGCCAAGCAGGTAATTATCCAGCGTTTGCGGGAAGCAGAAAGAGATCATGTCTTTACTGAGTATAAAAATAAAGAAGGGGCTTTGGTCTTGGGCACTGTTCAACGTCATGAAGGAAGACGCTGGCTGGTAGATTTAGGACAAGCTACCGGAGTCTTGCCACCGGAAGAGCAGATTGCCAAAGAAAAATACAATACCGGTGTCAGATTAAATTTCTACATTGTCAAAGTTCATATGGGCAATAAAGGACCGGAAATAATCTTGTCCCGCACTCATCCGGACATCGTTAAAGAGCTATTTGCCATGGAAGTTCCGGAAATTGCCTCTGGAGCAGTGGAGATTAAAGGCATTGCCCGCGAAGCCGGCTGGCGCTCCAAAGTAGCCGTGGCTACTGACGATGAAAACATTGATCCTATCGGCTCCTGCGTCGGCCAGAAAGGCGCCCGCATCCAGACGATTATCAACGAGCTGGAAGGAGAAAAAATAGATATCATTGCCTGGAGTCCGGATATTAAAGAATTTATTTCCCACTCTCTCAGCCCGGCTAAAGTCACTGACATCAAGCTTGATGAAGAAACTAAAACCGCTTCCGTAATGGTAGAAGAAGATCAGCTATCACTGGCCATCGGCAAGAGCGGACAGAATGTCAGGCTAGCCAGCAAATTAGTCGGTTGGCGACTGGATATTGTCTCCACTTCCGGAACCAAAGCAGAAGCAGAAGAAGCTGCTGAAACCAATGCCGAGGAAGAAGTAGAAAAACCTGAAGAAGAATAAATAATTAATAATTTAAGAACTAAAAATAAGTCTATGTTCAGTATAGAATTTATCGCTATCATCACCGCCCTGATTTCCATTATCTTCGGCGTGGTCATGATCCAAAAGATCTTAAAAAAATCCAGCGGCAATGAGCGCATGCAAGAAATCGCTAAAGCCATTCAATTGGGCGCCAAAGCTTACTTAAGCCGCCAATATAGAACCATTGGTTTCATCGCCCTACCCTTGTTTTTAATCTTGGGCTTCTTAATTGACTGGTGGACTGCTCTAGCCTTTGTGGTAGGCGCGGTCTTTTCCGCTGCGGCCGGTATTATTGGCATGAATATTTCTGTCAGAACCAATGTTCGCACAGCTGAAGCTGCCCGCCAAGGCATTGGACCAGCTATGAATTTAGCGGTATTCGGCGGGGCGGTAACCGGCATGTTAGTCGTAGGCTTAGCATTGTTAGGCGTAGCCGGTTTATACATTATTCCCAATTTCACTGTTGTCCATTTAATTGGTTTGGGATTTGGTGGCAGCTTAATTTCCGTCTTTGCCCGCTTAGGTGGTGGTATCTTTACCAAAGCCGCTGATGTCGGCGCTGACTTAGTCGGCAAAGTAGAAGCTGGCATTCCTGAAGACGATCCCCGCAACCCAGCAGTTATTGCCGACAATGTGGGAGATAATGTCGGCGATTGCGCTGGCATGGCCGCTGACTTATTTGAAACTTATGCTGTGACCTTAGTCGCTGCTATGTTACTTGGCAGTTTGACTTTTGTGGACATTAAAGAAGCTATGAGTTATCCATTAGCTTTGGGTGCTATTTCCATTGTTTCTTCCTTGATCGGATTATTCTTCATTCGCCTGAAAAAAGGGCAGACACTAGAACAGATTGCCAAAAAAGACGGCATTATGAAAGCTTTATACAAAGGCTTAATTGCTGCCGGAGTATTATCTGCCATTGGTTTCTACTTTGTCACCAAAAACTTAATGAGCGATCTAATTGACTACAGCTACCAGGAAATCTTTTATGCTTCCTTAGTCGGTTTGGCAGTAACCGGATTATTGGTCTGGTTAACTGAATACTACACTTCTACCCATTACCAGCCGGTTAAATCTATTGCCCAAGCTTCCGAAACCGGACACGGCACTAATGTTATCCAGGGCTTAGCAGTGAGTATGAAAGCTACTACCTGGCCAGTCATTGTCATTGTTGCCGGTATTATTGCCGCTTATTCTTTTGCCGGATTATATGGCATTGCTATTGCTGCCATGAGTATGCTGTCCTTGGTCGGCATTATTGTCACCATTGACGCTTATGGCCCCATTACCGACAATGCCGGTGGCATTGCCGAAATGGCAGAGCTGCCAGCCGAAGTGAGAAATGTTACCGATCCGCTGGACGCCGTGGGTAATACCACTAAAGCGGTTACCAAAGGCTATGCTATTGGTTCTGCCGGCCTAGCCGCTTTAGTCTTATTCTCCGCTTACACTGAAGATTTATTAGCTCGCGGCCGGGAAGTAATTTTCACCTTAGACAATCCCTATGTTATTGCTGGTCTGTTTATTGGCGGATTGCTGCCTTACCTATTTGGCGCTTTGGCCATGGAAGCAGTCGGTAAAACTGCCGGCGCTATTGTTAAAGAAGTGCGCAAGCAGTTTAAAGAAAAGCCGGGCATTATGGACGGTTCTGACAAGCCAGACTATGGAGCAGCGGTAGATATTGTCACCAAGGGCGCTTTGAAGCAAATGACTCTACCTGCTTTGCTGCCAGTAATTATCCCTATCTTAATCTTATTAATCTTCGGCAAAGAGCATGGCTTAATGACTTTAGGCGGCGTCTTAATGGGCTCCATTATTACCGGATTATTCGTGGCCATTTCCATGACCTCCGGTGGTGGCGCTTGGGACAATGCTAAAAAATTCATTGAGTCCGGCCATCATGGTGGCAAAGGTTCTGATGCTCATAAGGCAGCGGTAACTGGAGACACCGTCGGTGATCCTTACAAAGATACTGCCGGTCCTGCTATTAACCCGATGATTAAAATCCTCAATGTCGTTGCTCTGCTAATAATCGCTGCGCTATTCTAAAACTTAAAAACCCTGTACTAAAAAGTACAGGGTTTTTGTTTTCAATCCATGCTGTAAGAGCCGCGGTCATCGTGCAAACTGTGCACCTTGTTCATCATCCTGGCTACTTGGCAAGGTTTGGTGTGGTCAAAGACGGCAATGAGTCCGCGCATCTCGTCACTGGCATGACTTTCATCGCGTTCTTTGCCTCGGCAATCGCCAATCTTAAACCATCTGCTGAACTTGATTTTGTCATCCTTGTCAAAACGGTAGCGCCAGCGCCACTCATGCTTATGCAACTCCACCTGCACCTCAAAACAAGTACTGCCACGGTAGCCAAGCTCGGCACGGCACAAGCCGGAAAGCACGTGGCCTTCAACTTTAACCTGCCTTAATCTCATGTCCGACAAGGAAAGAGACGGGACAGCATCATTGTCCTGCCAGATCAAAACCATCAGATGATCGCGCCTTATTGGCTTTTTATGGCCATTCATTTTATGCTCCTTTACCTAGTAAGAACCCTTAATTTTCCTATCTTAATCGCTGCCATAAGATCTGTCAAATCAGTTGACTTTTTCCTCTCTTTTCCGTATAATTCCCCTACTTAAATAAGGAAAAATATGAAAGTAGAGAAAAAAGATTTAGGCAAAAACCAGGTTGAATTGACTATTGAAATACCAACTGAAGAGATTAAAAATCATTTGGAAAAAGCCGCCCAGAAATTATCCCAAAAAAGCAAGATTCCCGGCTTTCGTCCCGGCAAGGCTCCTTATGATTTAATCAAAGCGCGAGTCGGTGAAATGGCTATTTACCAGGAAGCTTTGGAATTAATCGTCAATGCTACTTTTTACGAAGCAGTTACCCAAGAGCAGCTGGTAACCATTGGCCAGCCGGAAATTAAAATACAAAAGCTTGCTCCTAATAACCCTGTAATTTACCAAGCCATAGTCTCCCTCTTACCCACTGTTACTTTGGGAGATTGGCAAAGCAAAAAAATAACCAAAACAGCAGTCAAAGTAGAAACAGAAGAATTAGAACAAACTCTTAAGCAGCTGCAGGAAATGCGCGCTCAGGAGAACTTAGCTGACCGCGTTGCTAACAAAGGGGACAAGCTGGAAATAGACTTTGAAGCTTCCATTAACAAAGCGGTAATTGAAGGCGGCACTAGCCACAAATACCCCATTGTCTTAGGTGAAGGCAGAATGATCCCCGGCTTTGAAGATAAGTTAATCGGTACCAAAGCTGGCGACAGCATTGAATTCGATCTTAAATTCCCAGACAAATACATGCAGGAGAACTTGGCGGGAAAACTGGCGCACTTCAAAGTAAAAATTAATGGAGTATATAACCGCCAGCTACCGGAATTAAATGATGAGTTTGCCAAGGGCTTGGGATTTGAATCAGTAGAAAAATTAAAGCAGCAGATTACTGACAATATCCAGAAAGACAAAGAAATTAAAGAAGCTCAGAAATTAGAAAGAACTGCCATTGACCAGATAATTAGCACGGCAACCATTGGAGAGATCCCGGAAAACCTAATTGACAATGAAATCCATAAAATGATTCATGAGCTGGAGCATAATATTAAGCAACAGGGTTTGGAAATGTCCGGCTACCTCAAATCCATTAAAAAAACCCATGAAGATCTTCACCAGGATTTTCGCGAACCGGCCATTATGCGCGTCAAAGCGGCTTTAGTCTTACGCGAATTAGCAACGCAAGAGAAAATTACCGTGGCTGACCAAGAAATTGATGAAGAAATCAAAAAGCAGGAAGCAATGTATAGCAATAATCCCCAAGCCCTGCAGAATATTAAGAATCCAATGCACCGGCAATACTTAGCCAATATGCTGGTCAACCAGAAAATAATTAAATTCATTTCAGAAAAAATCATCAGCTAGCTAAAATCCTTCCCTGTTCAGGGGAAGGATTTTTCTGATATAATTCCTCTATGAAAATAGCCGTTATTTCCGACAGCCATGACAATTTAGCCAATTTAGCCAAAGCTAAAACCATTATTGAGCAGCAGAAAATAAAGCAAGTGATCTGCCTAGGAGATGTGCAGGATCCTGAAACTTGGCAAATGCTGGACCGCTGGCAAGTAAAAATGGCCGCCGTCATGGGCAATGCTGACCGGGAAATAATTAGCTGGAAAAAACTGTCAGCTTCTTTACAGAATATTACTCTCTTTAACAGCGTCGGTGAATTATCCTGGCAGGATAAAAAAATAATCTTCAGCCATTACCCGGGAATAGTCAAAAAAATAGTTGAACGCTATCCTGGTAAATATGCTTTGGGACTTTATGGCGATACCCACCAACCTTGGGAAGAAAATTTCCACCATACCAAATTGCTTAATCCGGGAAATATCGCCAATATTTTCTATGCTCCCAGCTTGGCCATTATTGACCTTAATAATTTAAAAGCTAAATTAATTCTATTAAATGAAATTATATGACTTACCAAAAAGAGCTGGCTGTTGCCAAGCAAGCCGTAAAATTCGCCGGACAATTCCTGCGCGTGGAATTCGACAAATGGCATCGCGGGCAAGCTAAATATAAAGATGCCCATGAATTGGTAACCTGGTGCGACCAGCGATCGGAGAAAATAATCATCCAGCATTTAAAAAAGCATTTTCCCCAGTATTCTGTCCTGTCTGAAGAAAATGGATCAGATAAAAAAATCGGGGAAATTTTCTGGACAGTAGATCCCTTGGATGGTACCAGCAATTTCACTGTCCACAATTCACTCTTTGCTGTCTCCTTAAGCTTGGTTTACAAAAATAAAATTGTTTTAGGTGTTACTTACCTGCCGATGCTGGATGAAATGTATTGGGCGGCTAAAGGCCAGGGCGCTTGGCGTAATAATCATAAGCTCAAAGCTTCCAATATTAAAAAACTGGACTCTGCTTTTATAACCTACGGGCATGGACAGACAGTAGCTAGCCATAAAAAAGCTTACAAGCTTTATGAATACTTCCATCTGCAAGCCAGAGACTGCAGACATTTCGGCAGCACCAGCTTTGAACTGGCTTTGGTGGCGGCCGGCTATACTGACGCTTTCCTCATTGCCCAGCCTAGGCTCTGGGATGTAGCCGCTGGTATTATCTTAATCCAGGAAGCTGGCGGGCAGATTACTGACTTCTATCTCCAGCCCTGGCATAAGAATTCTTACAGCTTACTGGCTACCAATAACTGGTTAGGAAAAACCATCCAGAACCGCTTAAAGAAATTAAAGCTTATCAATGCGAATTAAAGTCAAAGTAAAACCTAATGCCAGTAAAGGAGAGATTGTATCTGTGGCGGAAAATGAGCTAATTGCCCGCGTTAAGTCTGCTCCGGATCGCGGCCAGGCTAATGCGGAATTAATCGGTCTTTTAGCGGAATTTTACCATCTGCCTAAGAAAAATATCGCCATTATCCATGGCCAGAGCACTAAAACCAAGCTAATTGAGGTCAATAAATAAGGCCTTGCCAAAACCAATTTTTTTGGCTATAATCTTGTAGTAAAATAATTTACAAGCGGGTGTAGTTCAGTTGGCTAGAACGTTTCCTTGCCAAGGAAAAGGTCGCCGGTTCGAATCCGGTCACCCGCTCCAGTTTTTAAAAATTAAGCCGGCGTGGTGGAATTGGTAGACACGCAGGACTTAAAATCCTGTGGCCTTGTGCCGTATCGGTTCGATTCCGATCGCCGGTACCAGTTAAAAAAACAACTCTGCTTAAGAGCTGTTTTTTGTTTTGACTTAAATAAGTAAATAATATAGTATAATCCTACAAAATAGCTCATTCAATCTTGGAGGTTAAAATGCCTGTCCTGGTTAAAGTAAAGTCACAGTGGCTGCGACGAAAAGTTAAGGTGTTCTACCTAAAATATCTGAGCAGTCCATTGTGGGACATATTTTGGGGAACAAATAATGCTTCTGAAGAAGTGCCGCCATTGTACATTTTTGTGGTAATATTTCTTCTGGTGGCACTAGCCATTTCAAAATAATTTAAGGACGCATAAAAACAACTCCAAAGGGGGTTGTTTTTCGTTAATCTTAATGGAGGCCCAGGCCGGACTCGAACCGGCGCATAGCGGTTTTGCAGACCGCCGCGTTAACCAAACTTCGCCACTGAGCCTAATTTTAACTACTAAAATCTAGCAGATTTCCCAGATTTTTTCAAGGGAATTTTGCCTTTATTTTATCACCTAAAAATGCTAGAATCAAATTAACAATATGGCGGACAATAAGCAAAAATTGGTAATCATTGACTCTCATGCCCTGCTACATCGTGCCTGGCATGCTGTGCCTCCTTTACAGACCAAGGATGGCCTGATGGTTAATGCTGTCTATGGTTTTACTTCTTTAATTTTAAATATCATCAAGGAATTAAAACCGCAGTATGTGCTGGCAGCCTGGGACTTGCCGGAACCGACTTGGCGCCATAAAGATTTTGTCGCCTACAAAGCGCAACGGGTAAAAAAAGAAGATGAATTCTACCAGCAGATTCCCTTAGCCGAAGAAGTTATGGGAGCTTTAAGCATTCCGGTATTGTCTGCCGTGGGCTGGGAAGCGGATGACATTATCGGTACTGTTTCTAAAATAGTTCATGAAGAATATCCGCAAATGGAAATACTAATTGTCACCGGTGACTTAGATGCTCTGCAATTAGTTAATGGTAAAGTAAAAGTAATTACCTTAAAGCGTGGCTTTAACGATACTGTTGTCTATGATGAAGCAGCGGTTAAAGAGCGCTATGGCTTAAAGCCTGCTCAGCTAATTGACTTAAAAGCCATCCAAGGTGACACTTCAGATAATATCCCCGGCGTTAAAGGTATTGGAGAAAAAGGGGCTTCAGATTTAATTAAAAACTTCGGCAATTTGGAAAAGGTCTACCAAAACTTAGAAAGCAGCAAGATAAAAGCAAGGCTTAAAGAATTATTACAAGCACAAAAATCTGAGGCTTTCTTAAGCAAGAAGCTGGTAACCATTAGCACAGCTGTCCCGATTAAATTAGACCTTGGCAAAGCCCAGTGGGGACAATACCGACTAGAAGAAGTATATAATATCTTCCAGAAATTTGAATTTAACTCTTTGCTAAAAAAATTACCAGCACCGGAAAACAACCAGCTTAATTTTACCGTACCAGCCAAAAAAGAAACTGGAAACAATTACCAGTTAATTGACGATGAACAAGCTTTTGCCAGTTTTTATAATGAGCTGGCTAAGCAGGAAATCTTTGCTTTTGACACGGAGACCGAAGGCCTGGATGTAATTAATGACCAGATCTTAGGCTGCTCTTTTTCCTGGCAGGAAAATAAAGGCTGGTATCTTAATTTAGCTAACCAGAAACTAGCTAAACTGGCTTTAGAAAAACTTAAGCCTATTTTAGAAAATTCCAAAATAAAAAAAGTCGGCCATAATATTAAATTTGACTACAAAGTTTTAAAAGTATTGGGCATTACCCTCAAGGGCATCTACTTTGACACTTTAATTGCCGCTTACCTTATTAACCCTAGTCGCGGGCTGCGCTTGGAAGAATTAGCTTTCACCTATTTCGGCTACAAAAAACTTAAGCTGACAGACTTAATAGCCGACCTGCCTAAAAAAAAGAAAGAAATTGTCGTTGCCAAAATTCCTTTAGACAAGCTGTCTTACTATGCCGCTGAAGACGCTGACATTACCTGGCGCTTGTACCAAAAGCTCTTGCCGGTAATTAAAGAGAAGCAGAATTTTGACTTGCTGCAGAACATGGAAATTCCTTTAATCCCTGTTTTAGGGGAAATGGAACTGACTGGCGTAGCTTTGGATGTTAAACTGCTGAAAGACATGGCTAAAGAGTTTAATCGGGAGATAAACAAAGTCAGCCAGAAGATCTATAAGCTAGCTGGTGAAGAATTTAATATTTCCTCTCCCCAGCAGTTAAAAGAAATACTGTTTGTTAAGCTTAAGATCGCCGCGGGAAAAATTAAAAAAACCAAGACTGGCTTGTCAACGGCTGCTTCTGAACTGGATAAGATGATGGAAGCCCATCCCATTATTCCCCTGATTTCCGAATACCGCGAACTGACTAAATTGCAGTCAACTTACATTAAAGCGCTACCGGAGATGATCAATCCCAGCACCGGCCGCATCCATACCAGCTTCAACCAGACTATTGCCGCTACCGGCCGCCTGTCTTCTTCAGATCCTAATCTGCAGAATATTCCCGTAAGAACTGCTTTGGGAAGAAGAATACGCCAAGCCTTTATTGCCCCTAAAAACAAACTGCTGCTGTCCGCTGACTATTCGCAGATTGAATTGCGCTTAGCGGCTGCCATTTCCCATGACCCGAAGATGATTAAAAGCTTTAAGGAAGGTGAAGACATTCATGCCCGCACGGCGGCTGAAATCCATAAAATTAATTTAGCCGAGGTTACCAAAGAAATCCGCCGTACTGCTAAAGAAGTAAATTTCGGAGTATTATACGGCTTAGGATCATTGGGCTTAGCGCAGCGCACCGGATTAAAGCGGGATGAAGCTAAAGAGTTTATTAACAAATATTTTTCTGTTTACAAAAACATTAAACAGTATATAGATAATACTAAAGTGCTAGCTGAAAAGCAGGGTTATGTTAAAACCTTATTTGGCCGCCGGAGATATCTGCCGGACATCCACTCTACCTTGCCGATGCTTAAGGCGGCTGCCGAAAGAATGGCGGTTAATATGCCCCTGCAGGGAACAGCCGCTGACTTAATGAAGCTGGCCATGATTAAAATCCAGGCTGGCTTGCCAAAAATATCCCCCGAAGCTAAGATGGTTTTGCAGGTCCATGATGAATTGGTACTGGAAGTACCTAAAGACGACTTAAAGCCAGTGGCTAAATTCGTCAAAACCACTATGGAGAATATCTACACCTTAAAAGTGCCTTTGGTAGCTGATGTGGAAGCCGGACCCAATTGGAACAAACTGGAAAAAATATGATTTTCTTTTTCTACGGTGAAAATTCATTCTTAGCTCAAGCTAAAATCCAAGCGATAAAAAACAAATTCCAGCAGACTATTGATGCTAGCGGACAGAATATCCAGCAATTGGATGGAGAAGAGCTAAAGATTGACGATTTTTTCAAAACGGTGACCGCCACCGGTTTTTTGGCTAGCAAAAAGCTGGTAACCATTAGGAATATTTTTAAAAACAAGAAATTAAAAAATTTCCAAGACAGCTTAATTGACTACCTTAACAAATTAACTGACAGCGTGGAAGAAAATTACCTGATCTTCTGGGAAGACAGCAAGCCCTCTGTTGCCAGTAAGCTTTACAAAGCTCTGAAGAAATTCAAATATACCGAAGAGTTTACTCCCTTGCCACCGGCTAAACTAGCCGCCTGGACTAAGCAGCAGATAACTTTAGCGGGCGGAGAAATTGCTCCCGCTGCCCTGGAAGCCTTGCTGGGCTATGTTGGTAATAATCTCTGGCAGCTTGATCAGGAAATCAGCAAGTTAATACACTTTGCTAAAAATAAAGCGATTACCCTAGCTGATGTCAATGAGCTTATCCAAGCCAAGGCCAATGACAATGTTTTCAATCTAATTGATGCCATTGGCCGCAAAGATAAAAAGACTGCACTTAAGCTTTTGGAAGAGCAATTAACCAGTGGCGAGAATGCTATTTATTTACTGACTATGATTACCAGACAATTTAGGCTGCTAATTAAAATAAAGATACTGTCGGAAAAAATTAAGAATAACTTTGCTTTAGCCCAGGCCTTGAAAGTCCATTCCTTTGTGGTGCAGAAGTCTTTAGCGCAAAGTAAAATCTATAGCCTGGAAGAATTAAAAAGGATTTACCAAAAACTATTAATTCTAGATGAGAAATTAAAAACTGGCCAAGCGGAAAAAATCCTCTTCGTTCAATTCATTAACCAATTATAAAACTGCCCAGATATTCATGGGCAGTTTTAAAAAATAAAATTATTTGCTGGATTTAATCACCTTGGCAATTCTGGATTTTTTGCGGTTGCCGGTATTAGCTTTCAGCACTCTGGCTTTTACTGCCTTATCAACAGCTTTTTGCAATTGCTTAGTTAATTCAGCTAATTTATCCGGAGCGCTTTTTTGTTCAGTCGCTTTGCGGATTTTCTTAATTAATTCCTTAATATTGCGCTTAACCAAAGCATTCTTAGCAGCTCGCTTAGTGCTTTTGCGCAAGTATTTAATAGCAGCTTTCTTAATAGGCATAGTTTTAAAAAGTTTGTTTAAAATAAATAATAATGGTAAAATACTAACAAATATAATAAATTTAGTCAATAGCTATGGCAAAAATAATCTCCCCGGAGCAGCAGCGGCTGATCCTGGAAAAACTATACCGCTCTGATGATGCTCTAAGCAGCACCGAAAAATTCAACAAGCAGCATGGTGCTACTTTAGGCCAGTTAGGCGAGAGATCAATGGAAGCCAGCGAATTCGCCCGGATAATGAAAACAGCTGGACATAAGAGCCTGGAAGTGGAAAAACACACCAAAGATATTAGCGGACATGAGATAGACCTAGAGAGCCTATAATCTCTAGCAAAGGCAATTTCTTATCTACTACTTCTTCTGACTCTGCTAAGCGAAAAGCTTCGGATACTGACCAGTGTCCGATTTTTGTTCGGCGCAAATCAGAAAGTAAAGCGCCGGTACCCATAGCTTTTCCTAAGTCATGAGCTAAGCTGCGGATATAGGTGCCAGCTGAACACTCTACTTGCAAGCTTAAATGGGGATAGTTAAAACTTAAAATCTGTAAATTAAAAATCTCTATCTCTGATACTGGCAAATCAATTAACTCTCCTCTTCTGGCTAATTTATGCAATTTCTCTCCCTTTACTTTCTTAGCAGAATATAAGGGAGCAAATTGTTTTTGCTTGCCCATAAACTTAGCTAATTGTTCTTTTAATTCAGTTAAAGAAAACTCTTTAACATCTTGGTTAATAGCTATTCTGCCATCTAAGTCATAGCTATCTGACTGCTGACCAAATAAAATATCTGCTTCATAGACTTTGGTAAATTTATGGAAATAATCCAGCAGCCTAGTAGCTCTGCCGGTAGCTACAATTAACAATCCGGAAGCTAAAGGATCCAGAGTGCCCGCAAAGCCTATTCTTTTAATGTTCAATATCTTCCTAAGTTTGCTAACTGTATCAAAAGAATGCTCTCCCTTAGGTTTATCTATTAGATACACTCCTGCCTGAGGATCATTAATAATATTCTTTATTTTTTCTTGGCTTAGCATTACTTCTTCTGCTTAGTTAATATCGCCAGCTGGTCACGGTATTTAATAGCTTCTTCAAACTGCCAATTCTCGGCTGCTAAATTCATCTTCTCTTCTAATTCTTGGCGTAAAGATTCTCTAGCTTCTTTATCTAAATCCTTAATCTGTTCAGAAAAAGTCTTAGCTAAGTCTAACTCTGTTAATATTTTTTCCTTAAGCTTTTTCTTCACCGACACTGGCTTAGTCTTATGCTGCCGATTATACCTTTCCTGCAATTTGCGCCGACGCTCCGTCTCCTTAATCGCTTGGGACATCGAACCGGTAATATTATCTGCATACATAATTACCCTACCTTCGCTATGCCGAGCGGCTCTGCCCATTACCTGGATTAAGGCTTGAGCAGAACGCAAAAAGCCTTCCTTGTCAGCATCTAAAATAACTACTAGTGAAACTTCCGGTAAATCCAAGCCTTCCCGCAAGAGATTAACTCCGATTAAAACATCATACTTACCGGACCGCAAGTCATGCAAAATATCTAATCTTTCCAAAGTCTTAATTTCAGAATGCAAGTATTGAACCTTAATTCCTTTTTCCAAGAATATCTCTGTAGCATCTTCTGCTAATTTCTTAGTTAAGACAGTAATTAAAACTCTTTGCTTGTTAGCAATTACTTTCTTAATCTCATTATACAAATCGTCTAATTGACCAGTAGTTGGGCGGATTTCCACCTGGGGATCTAAGATATAAGTGGGACGGATTACCTGCTCTACTACCGCCTTAGAATGCTCCAATTCGTAATGTCCCGGGGTAGCTGACACATAAACTGCCTGCTTAATATATTTTTCAAATTCATCGAATTTCAAAGGTCGGTTGTCATAGGCAGACTTCAATCTAAAACCAAAGTCTACTAAGTTCTGCTTACGCGCTTTGTCTCCTAGATACATACCGCCAATTTGGGGAATAGTAATATGGGATTCGTCAATAAATAAAAGGAAGTCATCAGGAAAATATTCCAGCAAGCTAATAGGTGGTGAGCCAATCGGGCGGCCGGTAAAATACCGGGAGTAATTCTCAATGCCGTTGCAATAGCCTACTTGGGAAATCATTTCCAAATCCAAATTGGTTCTGGTTTTCAAGCGTTCAGCTTCCAAAATTTTTCCTTTAGCTTGTAAGTCTTTAACTTCCTGTTCGGCATCATGGCGAATGGCTTCTACTACTGCCGGCAAGTTATCCCAATTAGTCAAGAAATGCTTGGCTGGAAAAATATCTACGGTAGTTAATTTCTCTTTTACCCGATGATTAAACAAATCCACCAATTCAATGGATTCTAAAGTATCACCAAAAAAGCTTAAGCGGAAAAAGCTGTCATCTTGCCCAGAAGCAAAGATATTAACAAGCTCTCCCTGCACGCTGTAAGTAGCACGCACTAAGTTAACATCATTGCGCTGGTAATGCAGATCATTTAAATGCTTGAGAATTTTCAAACGATTATAGATTTTACCTTGTTCTAAAGTCAGGCGGTAATTGCTGTAATCTAAAGGGCTGCCTAAATTGTAAATGCAGGAAACTGAAGCAACAATAATTACATCATCTCTGGTTAATAGGCTTTGGGTGGAAATATGGCGTAGCCGGTCAATTTCCTCATTGATCTGCGTTTCTTTTTCAATATAAGTGTCAGAAGCCGGCAGATAAGCTTCCGGCTGGTAATAGTCATAGTAGGAAACAAAATAATGCACAGCATTGTCCGGAAAGAAATCCTGAAATTCCGAAGCTAATTGCGCGGCTAAAGTTTTGTTATGGGAAATTACCAGCGTTGGCTTATTTATTTTATTAATAACATTAGCCATGGTAAAAGTCTTGCCGGAGCCGGTAACACCCAGCAAAGTCTGTTCACGGTACTGCTTGCGCAAACCGGCAACTAGCTTGTCTATGGCCTGCTCTTGATCTCCCGCTGGTTTGAATTTAGCTTGCAATTTAAAATCCATAGCCTTAGGTTAGCAAAAAAGCTAGATTTTGCCAAACTGGCTGATTTGCTAAAACCAAATAGATTGGCTAAGATAAAACTATTATTTATCATTTCCGAAAGGGGGTGGTTTTATGGCCAAAACTTGCAACTGTCCGATTGGTTTCAATGTTTTTATCGGAGTGTTCCTGATTGCCTTGTCCTTAGTGGGTTGGATCAAAGCGCTGTCAGTAGTCATGCCAGTCTGGCTTGACTTGCTGCTCTTGATTTTAGGTCTGCTGATGATCATTCTCAATACCGTTAACCGCGGTTACCAAAACATGGAAAATATGACTATTGAACAAATTAATAAAATACATGCCAATGAAGGATTTTAACAAAACTTTAACTTAAAACACCCTGTTGTATTAACAAGGTGTTTTTTTATTTATTCCAAGTTGATAATAACTGGCGGGGCAGTGATTAAATTATTGCCGGTGTCCTTAACGACGACATAGAGCTGGTAAATACCGGGAGCAGTAGAAGCTGGTTGCCAGTTAACCACTACATCACTAGAGGGATTTTCCACATAGCCGAACCAATTAGTATTCTGATCTGGATTGATATAGTAAAAATCTACCTTACTAATATTCTCTGGGTTGGTAATACTTAAGCGCACCGGTAAAGGCAAACTGTTAGCCGTTAAATTGGCGCCGTTTTCCGGATTAAGCCAAATGATATTAAACGCTGAAGATGATCGTTCAGTCTGCAGGTCAATATTAATTACTGATTCCTGCCAATTGTCCAAGCCGTCAAAAGCCATGGCCTTTAACTGGTGGCGACCATTGTTTAGCAGTGGATTAACCTGGTAGTTAAAGTCAAAAGGAGCACTGGTACTTTGTCCGACTTTTCTGCTGTCGATAAAATACTCAACTCTTTCTACTGGCCGCGGTCCGGAAACATTAACCCGGAAAGTAAACTCATTCTCCCTGACTGTTTGGTTGTCCTGCGGACTTAACCAGGAAATGCTGGGGCGGTATTCCGGCAAATGAATGTCATCATATTCTGTAGGTGGCGCTTCAGTCAAATACCCCTGCTCTTCTGCCCAAGCCTTCACCGGCTCTTCCCAGAAAGCATATTGGCCGTCAGTACTAGGATCAGCTGGTGCCGGTCCCAAGGGATCTGCTCTATTCACATAATGCAGGATATTATGCACCTGCATATATTTTCTCTCTTCAATCTGGTTATATGGCGTAAGTTCCGTAGCTAATTTACCGGACAGCTTGTCTATTTTAATAATCTCTTCACCGGCTAATTTACCGCAGACCATTGCCTTGTCGCAAGCATCCAGCTCTTCAGTCTTGAAGCCTTCTACTGGCAGGTCTTTAGTCAATTCCCTCATAACCTTATTCCAAATAGGAGCAGCGACTACGGAACCGTCAGCCCCAGCTTTCATTTCAGTGTTATCGTTATTCCCTACCCAAACACCGACTGCTACTTGCGGTGTAAAACCAACGGTCCAGGCATCGTGGTAATCGTTAGTGGTACCGGTTTTGGCAGCCACTGGCCGGTCCGGCAAAGTCAGATAATTAGCTTCACCAAAAATCCAAGCCCGAGCGCCATTATCTGACAAAACGCTGTTTAATAATCTAACAGGTTTTTTGTCAATTACCCGACGGCTGTCTATGTCTTTCTTTTCTTCAATTACTTTACCGGTTGAATCTTCAATCTTTAGCACTGCAACGCTGTCCTGGTAAACTCCTTCCCGCGCCAAAGCCGCATAGCCATTAACATGCTCCAATAATTTAACTTCACCGCCGCCTAAGACTAAAGACAAGCCATAACGGTCAGGATCCGTTAACGTAGTATAACCAAAGTCAGCGGCTAAATCTGTGACATTCCTTACTCCGGCTAAATACAAAGTTTTAACCGCCGGGATATTCAGTGATCCGCCTAAAGCTTGGCGCATAGTCACTGCTCCGTGCTCCTGGCCGTCATAGTTATTCGGCTCATAGGCCGAGCCGTCGGCTTTGTAGCCGAACTTAGTCTTTAAGTCCAGTAAAATAGTGTCTGGACGATAGCCTTGGTTAAAGGCGGTTAAATATACCAAGGGCTTTAGCGAGCTTCCCGGCTGGCGGGGAGAAACCGCTACATTAACCTGGCCGTCAATTTCATCATTGAAATAATCTTTAGAGCCGACCATGGAAATTATTTCTCCCGTCGGCACATCCAAAGCCACTAAAGCCGCATTATTGGCCTGGTAATTTTCTAAATTCTTCTCAGCTTGCTCGGCTAAAATCTCTTCCGCTTTCTGCTGCTTTTCCCAATCTAAGCTGGTAATTATTTTCCAGCCGGATTGTTCCAGCAAAGTCTCTCCATACTTTTCTGCCAATAACTGCTGGACATAAAAGACAAAGTGCGGTGCTTTAATCTGCTCTGCTCTTTTCTTAAAAACTAATTCCTGGCTTTTAGCAGTCTCTGCTTCTTCTTCGGTAATATAATCCTGCTCAACCATTAAATCCAAAATAGTCTGCTGGCGGGCAATTAGCAAATCCTTATGGTTGCCGTAGGGGGAATAATAGCTGGGAGCTTGCGGCAAGGCTGCTAAGATAGCTGCTTCCGCTAGAGTCAAATCTTTGGCTGGTTTGTCAAAATAATACTGGGCCGCGCTTTCTACGCCATAAGCGGAAGAGCCATAGGGTATCTCATTGAAATACAATTGGAGAATTTCTTCCTTGGAAAACTTCTGCTCAATGCGGTAAGATAGAATCCACTCCTTAATCTTGCGAGATAATTTTCTTTCATCGGTAAGGATAGCGTTTTTGACAAACTGCTGGGTTAGAGTAGATCCACCCTGAGAGCGCTTGCCTTGCAAACGCGGTACAATCTGTCCGCGGAGAATTCCCCAGATAGAAATGCCCCCATGGTTGTAGAAATTCTTATCTTCAATGGCAATGGTGGAGTTAATAACATACTCGGGCAGCTCGTCAATTTTAATTAAGCTCCTTTTTTCCGCACCATGCACTTCATACAATAACACTTCCCCAGTCCGGTCATAAATCTTGGTGCTTAAAGCAACTGAACGGTCAATAATCTTGTTAGGATCCGGCAAATCCCTGGAATACCAGGCTACTAAGCCCACAAACATAATGCCTAAAGCAAAGGCTAAGCCGGCTAATTTGCGCCAGTGGCGGCCGAGAAAACGCCAAAACCAACCGCGGTTATTAGACGGTAATTTAGGCAGTTTGGGACGCCAAGCAAACCAAGCCAATTTACGCTTAGGACGCTTAACTACTACTTCGTTGATATCGCTCACCTGCTTGCGAGAAAACTGGGGAGCAGTGTCCCCAATTTTTCTCCGGTGAAAGCTGGAATTGAAATTTTCTGACATATTTGAATTATAGCAGAAATAAGCTATAATTTAAACATTATTAAATAAATAAAATATGCCTAAAATTAACACAAATAGGGAAAAAATCCAAGCTTTATTAACAAGGGGGGTGACTAATGTTTACCCAGATAAAAAATACTTGGAAAATCTACTATCTTCAGGAAAAAGGTTAACTCTTTACCTAGGTATCGATCCGACAGCGCCCACCTTACATCTGGGTAGTGCTGTAATTATTGAAAAACTCCGACAATTCCAAGAGTTAGGCCATCAAATAATCTTGCTAATTGGAGACTATACCGCTATGATTGGCGACCCGACAGACAAAAAAGCTACCCGTAGAGTGTTAACTAGGGAGGAAGTATTAGCTAACGCTAAAGATTACAAAAAACAAATCAGTAAAATTATCAATTTTTCCGGAATCAATAAAGCACAGTTAAAATACAATAGCCAGTGGTTTAGTAAAATGAATTTTGCTGATGTCCTGCAACTAACTACTAATTTTACTGTCCAACAATTATTGGATCGTGATATGTTTGCACAAAGAATGTTTGGAAGTGAAGAAATTAGAATATTACTGGAAAAAAGCGGGATTCAAAGAATAACCCACAAAACATATGTAAAATGTAGATATTGTAATTTTGTCTGGCCATCACCAATCCAATTTATTAACAATAAGGCATTTGATACAGCGAGAGTCGAAAACAATACAACAACATGCCCTCACTGTAAGAAAAATACTCCCATTGATAAAGATGATCTTATACAAATAAAACCAAAACCGATCTATCTACAGGAGCTTTTATATCCGCTGATGCAAGCCTATGATTCAGTAGCAATGCAAGTGGACGGCGAGATTGGCGGTAATGATCAGACTTTCAATATGTTAGCAGGAAGAACTTTGATGAAATCTTTGCTTAATAAAGAAAAGTTTGTCCTTACTACTAAATTACTTACCGATGACCAAGGCGTAAAAATGGGAAAAACTGAAGGAAATATGGCCATGCTTAATGAAACAGCAGAAGAAATGTTTGGTAAAATTATGTCGTGGACCGATGGTATGATTTTACCTGGGCTAGAATTATGCACTCGTTTACCAATGGAAGAGATAACTAAAATAGAAAAAGAAATGAAACAAGGTGC
The DNA here is from genome assembly GCA_964638415.1 of uncultured Gammaproteobacteria bacterium. Taxonomy (GTDB): domain Bacteria; phylum Patescibacteriota; class Patescibacteriia; order UBA1558; family GWA2-36-10; genus CAZWYP01. The sequence goes on along the minus strand of CAZWYP010000001.1, from coordinate 106,952 downwards.
TAATCCCAAAACTTTTAAAATTTTGCTGGCTAAAGAAATCATTAAAATTTTCCATTCAACCAAAGCTGCAAACGAAGCTGAGGTTAATTTTAATAGGGTGTTTGCTAAAAAAGAGATGCCAGAGGAAATACCAATCTTTAGCTTAAAGAGTAAAAATATTCTACCCGCTGATTTATTGGTAGAGTTAAAGTTTGTTTCCTCCAAGTCTGAAGGTAAAAGATTAGTAGAAGGAGGAGGTCTGAAGATTAACCAGCAGAAAGTAAGTGATTGGCAGCAGGTGCTTAACTTAAAGTCTGGAGATATTATCCAAGCCGGGAAAAGGAAGTTTGGGAGGGTGAGTTAAGAAGTTGGATAGTTGATACATTAAGTTATAGATAAAAAAGCTATACTCCAAAACCAAATTTAAAAATTCAAACTAATTAAGAAATGATCAAATTTACAGCTAACAGGCCGGGGAAAAATAAAAAATACCAAAAAAGAGTAGGCGCTTACGCTATTATCATAAATAAGCAAAAAAAGTTGGCTGTTATAAAAACTAAAAAAGGGTATTTCCTACCAGGTGGCGGCAAAGAAAAAAATGAGTCCTTTATCAAATGTCTAATCAGGGAATGTTTGGAAGAAACCGGTTATCAGTTAGTAATAATAAAAAAGCTTGGACAGGGTAATTGTTATATGTACTCAGCTCGTCTTAAAAAAAATCTGGAAAATATTGGTCATTTCTATCATTGTGCAATTAAAAAATTCCTAGATAAAAAGACTGAACCAGATCATACTTTAGTTTGGCTGTCACTGGATAAAGCAATTAAATTACTATACTTAGCAAACCAGCGAGAAGTTATAAAAATATTCCAAAAAATAAGATAATCACATGTCTAAAATCAATCCTCAATTATTTATAATACACGGCGGCATGACCTTTAAAAGTCGTGTCGCTTATATAAATTATTTAAAGAAACGTAAAATATCCTTAATTAAAAAACCCGGCTGGTATGGCAGTTATCTAGATAAATCTTTAGGAAAACAACTACAAATTATCCGGCCACGCATGCCATTACAAGATAACGCTAAATATGTCGATTGGAAGATCCACTTTGAAAGACATATTCCCTTATTAAAAAACAACATAATTCTATTAGGAAGTTCTTTGGGAGGAATATTTTTAGCTAAATATTTATCAGAAAATAAATTCCCCAAGAAAATTTTGGCTGTCTATCTGATCTGTCCACCATTTGATAATAGTCTGGGGCACGAAGATTTGGTTGGTGGTTTTAAACTCAAAGCAGATTTGTCATTACTGGAAAAAAACTGTGCTAATACTACTTTAATGTTTTCTAAGAATGACTTAGTGGTGCCAATTAGCCATGCTAAAAAATATCAGACTAGATTAAAAAAATCAAAGATAATAATTTACAAACATGTCAAAGGACATTTTGAAATAACTAGATTCCCGGAATTGATCAAAATGATAAAAAATGACATAAAAAAATAGGTTAATAACTTTATGACTTTCATCAAACCCAAAAAACTAAAAACAGGAGATACTATTGCTACGGTTTCTCCCTCCTGGGGAGGACCTAGTATTTTTCCTCATGTTTATGAATTAGGCTTAAAGAATATTGAAGCTTTAGGCTTTAAAATAAAAGAATTTCCCTCAGCTCGCAAAGATAATCAATATAACTATGAGCATCCAGAGTTCAGAGCTAAAGATATTAATGATGCTTTTGCAGATAAAGAAGTCAAGGCTATCTTTACCAGCATTGGTGGAGAAGACTCTATTAGAATACTCCCTTATCTTGACTTAGCTATTATTAAAGCTAATCCTAAACCTATTTTAGGCTATTCTGACACCACTACTCTTAACACCTACTTAAACCAATTAGGCTTAATTATGCTTAATGGCACCTCTATTATGGCTGGCTTTTCTCAATGGAAAGCTTTAGGTAAAGAATTCCAAGAACATATTAAGACTATTCTGCTGGCTAATCCCGAAACCTATAATTACCAACCCTTTCCCTTTTATGACAATGGTTATCCGGACTGGGGTAATCTAGCTAACTTGGGAAAGATTAAAGATAAAATACCCAATGCTGGCTGGACTTGGCTGCAAGGAGATACTAAGGTGACTGGGGAGTTATTTGGCGGCTGTATTGAAGTCTTTGAATTTATGAAGGGCACTAAGTTTTGGCCCAAAGAAGACTGGTGGCAGGATAAAATACTATTCCTAGAAACTTCTGAAGATAAACCGACTCCGGAACAAGTCAAATGGATGCTCCGTAATTATGGCAGCCAAGGTGTTTTGGATAAAGTCTCCGCTCTGCTGGTTGGACGGGCTCGGGATTACAATGATGAAGAGAAGAAATTACTCAATGATAATATCCTGAAAGTAGTGCGCGGTGAATTTAAAAATGACAAATTGCCTATTATCACTAATATGGATTTTGGCCACACAGATCCGCAATGGATAATGCCGCTGGGCATCAAAGCGGAAGTTGACTGCCAGAATAAAACTTTCAAACTGGTAGAAAAAATATTTGAAGATTAATAATACCCTGATCTATCAATTTGACAGGGTATTTATCTTGTGATAATGTTGTAATACAATGTATTACAATTAACCTATAATCATATGAGAGAAATAATAAATATCTCTTTGCCAGCCCCTATGGCCAAAACCGTAAAAAACGCTGTTAAAACCGGCTCTTACTCCTCTACCAGTGAATTCTTCCGAGATCTATTGAGGGATTGGCAGGAAAACAAGATTTTGAGCGAGCTTAATGCCAGTCGGGCAGAAACAACAGCCGGCAAGGGAAAAATCTTAAAATCTCTAAAGGCTTTAAGATAAGAACATGGAGATAATCTACAGTTCAAAATTCGCTAGAGAGTACCAGAAGCTGCCTAGCGAAGTCAAAGATTTGGCAGAAAAACAGGAGGTGATTTTCCGCAAAAATCCTTTTAATTCCAAACTAAAAACCCACAAACTGAAAGGCAGGTTAAGTGGGTTTTTGTCTTTTTCTATTGGCTATAAATATCGGATAATCTTTGAGTTTTCTGCTGATAAACACACAGTTTACTTCCATTCAGTTGGCGACCACGATATTTACTATTAATCATGTGGTTATCTACTTATCCCCTCCCGATAATATTTAGCTGCTTCTTCCGGTAGAATAGGATTAATCACTAAACCTGATCCTATTTCCACTCCCGCCCAAATAGAACCGCGGGGAACTATCTTCATATACAAATGCTGGTCATTATCATTAATTACTTGGTGGAAATAGAAATTGTAAGGCAGATTAAGTTGGGAAATCTTATTTAAAATATGCTTAAGTATTCTAGCCCAAGACAATCTGTCTTTAGCGGTTAAGTCAGTAATATTATCATAATGCTTTTTAGGTAGAATCCAAGCCTCATAATTAAAATTAGAAGCATAAGGAGTAAAAGCAATGACCTGCTTATCCTGCCAGATTAAACGAGGGCCTTTAGCTTCTTTCTTTATGACATCACAGTAAACACAGCTTTTATGCTGCAGCTTATATTGCTGCTGACGTTGACTTTTATCTAGCAAGTGGGGAGGTAAGAACTGAGTAGCAAAAATCTGGGAATGCGTATGCTGCAAAGTTGCTCCGGCTGAACCGCCATTGTTTTTAAAAATCAAAATATACTCTATCTTCTTATTCTTAGCAATTGACTTGGTGCGGGCAGCATAAGCTTTGAGAATATCGGCAATCTGTTTAACAGACAGATCTTCCATTTCTTTAACATGGTCTCCAGTTTCAATTACTATTTCCTGCTGGCCATAGGCTTTAGGATTATTCAAAGACACCGCTGGGTATTTATTCTTAATAACCTTGATCTGCCAATTGGCTTTAGGCCCCTGCTGGTAAAGGCTGGGTACTGACAACAAATTATGCGGGCAGAAGATGCAAGCATCATTGCTAACTATTGGCTTGACTGGAGCAGTGATTTTAAGCTCATGCGGACGCTTACCGCGCTTAGGGGCAATAATTACATACTTCTCCTGGATATAATCTTTGCGGATTTCAGATTTTACTTGCTTGGACATTATTTTAATTTGTTATATAGCTTAAGATATTGCTTAGCTGACACTGTCCAGGAATTATCTGCTGCTAAAGCAGATCTTACCATCCTATTAATCTTTACTGGCTGTTTGCTAATTTTAATTGCCTGCCTAATAACTTTAACCAAGGACTTAGCTTTATACTGACTAAATACTAAGCCATTTCTTTTATGCTTCACCGTATCTTTTAATCCGCCGGTTTTGCGCACGATTGGCAGACAGCCATAGCGCATAGCAATTAACTGGCCTAAACCGCAAGGCTCAAACTGGGAAGGCATTAAAAACCAATCCGCGCCGGCATAAATCTGCTGAGCTAGCTTCAAATTAAACCCAATCTTAACCTTTAGCTTCTTAGAATATTTCCTGGCTAACTTGCGTAAAGCCTGTTCATATTCTTCCTGGCCGGAACCTAAGATAATTACTTGAATATCCTCTTCTTTAAGCAATTGCTCTAAAGTTGGCAATAGTATGTCTAAGCCTTTTTGCTTAACTAAGCGGCTGACTAAGCCAAAGACTGGAGCAGAAACTATTGGCAGTTTAACAGATTGCTGCAAACCTTTCTTATTGACTAAATGAGCAGTAGAAAAATTACTGGCAGTGTATCTTTTTTTAATATTCTTGTCTTGCTGGGGATTGAATATTTGAGTATCGATACCGTTAATAATCCCGGATAAATGCTTTTTCCTGCGCTTAAGATATTCTTGTAAGCCAGCACCATAAGCCTTAGTTAAAATTTCTTTGGCATAACTTGGGCTGACGGTATTAACTAAGTCAGCGGTCAGAATCCCGATTTTCATCAAATCAATCCTATCACCATCCTGATCATAATAATCCTCCATAATAGCCGGTGTCAGCTTTTTATCTAAAGCCGCGTAGTCAATAATATCTAAACCGGCAATTCCTTGGTTAGCTAGATTATGGATGGTAAACAAAGTCTTTAAATTGTAAAAACCGTAATCATGTAAGCTTTCTTCATCAATAAAAGTGGGAATTAAAGCTGTATGCCAGTCATGGCAATGGACAATGTCTACCTTTAAGGGCACTTGCTTAATTGTTTCAACAACCGCTTTGGAAAAGAAAACAAATCTTTCAATATCCTGCGAGCCGCGAGAATAGACATTCTTCTTTACATACTTTCTTTTGCCAATATATACTTCCTCTCCCTTAAACAGCGGTGAAGCAATAAGATAAACGGGAATCTTGGTATTAGGTAAGGAAGTCTGGTACAGACTGAATTTCTTTAACTGTCCGTCAAGCTTAAGGCGGAGATTAGCTTTGACTAGTTTAACTTGCTTACTTGGCAATTTAATCGCGCCATAGTAGGGGATAATAATCTTAACGTCCACTCCTAAAGAAGCTAGCGCTTTGGGCAAAGAGCCCATCACATCGCCTAAGCCTCCTACCTTAACCAAAGGCGCAATTTCAGCGCCGGCAAATAATACTACTGGTTTATTTTTGTTTCTGTTAAACATTTTACAGGAGAATTATATCATAATTTAAGAGTAATAAAAAACTCCTTAAGTTTTAAAGCTTAAGGAGTCTTGTTTAGAATTTTTTAATGTCTTGGTAAAGCTTAAAAGGCAGTAAGGTATAATCCCAATGCCGCTTAATCGCTAACTTGTCTTCCAGATCGCCATGGAAATCTGAACCGCCAGTGGCAATGATCTTTTCCTGCTGAGCCAAACGCAGATAATGGGCTATTTGGCTGTATTTATGGTGGGAAGAAAAGCATTCAATACCGGCTACACCTAATTTAACTAACCGCCGGATAAGGTAGTCCTCTTCAAATCTTAACTGCTGTCCAGGATGGGCTAGAATAGCAGTACCGCCAGCGCGCTGAATCATCTTAAGGCCTAATTTGACGGGAATAAATACTTCCGGGTAATAGGTATTCCTGCCTTTGACAAAGTATTTCACTATCACCTGCCAATGCTCGTAAAACTGGTTGCCTAGAGTCTTTTGGATTTGCCGGACATTTTCCGGATTAGCTTCAATGTGGTGCAAAAGATTGTTCATACCGATATAATCAGCGGGCTCTTGAGATAATTTTTCTGGATCAATTACTAAGCCTTTTTTCTTTAAGGGGGAAACAATACTTTTTAGCAGCTGGTATTTGCGCCAGTGAATTTTAGCCAGCTCTGCCTGCAAGAATTTATTATGGATATCCAGATTGTATCCTAATAAATGCAAATGCTTATTATTAAACTTCACATACAATTCAATGCCGGCAATGGGCTTTATTTTCAGCTTCTGGCAGGCTTTTACAAATTCCGGCACGCCTTTGACGGTATTATGGTCAGTCAAAGCCGCTACCGCAATATTATAATGCTTAAGCAAGGCAGCTAATTGGGTGGGGGTATAATCTCCATCAGAGTAAAGGGAATGGATTTGCAAATCTACAAATTTACTGCTTAACATATTTTATTTTTCTTTTAAGAAAGTTAGGATTTCATCAACTAAACTATCATTAGGTAATTTAGTGGCATCCACAATTAAGTGCTCAAGCTGGCTATCTTTAATCTGCTGTTTATATAACTGCTGCTGGTAAATATAGGCTTGGGGCGCTTGGGCGATTTTAGCATAATGGGGATAGAGCTTTAAGCGATCTGCTAAGCGGTGCTTAATTAGCTCCTCGTCTTCTTGGAAAGTAACTAAGACTATCTTGGCCTTGATCTTCTGCAAGCGTTCTTCTAAAGGCTTAAAATTAAAAGCCTGGCCATGGTAAAGCTGTTGGTAAACTGCTTCGGCTAAATGGAATTTTTCCAGCATGACATTGGCTTCATCAAGCTCTTCCATCAGTTCCAAGAATTTCTGCAAGGTAGTTTGGCCATAAGGCGTGCCATACAGGCCGACATCGCAGTTAAACCAATGGCAGCCGTCAAGGATTCTTCCTCCGGAATTATACTTAGGTTCCAAGTAATTATATACCTGACTTAATAGATAACTCTTACCGGCTAATTCCGCTCCTTCAAAAATAATTTTATGCTTCATGGTGGTGCAGGCTAATCTGCTTTTTAGCCTCAGTTAATAATTTCAAATACTTTTCCGCATCTCCCAAGACATCGTTCACTGAATTGGGCTTGTTCTGGTAGAAGATAAAGACAGCAGTGCGCATAGCAGTCCAGGCTTGGTAGAGATTGATCCTTTGGAAATAATGGCTGGGCAAGTCTTTAAGCTCCTGGTTGAAATAATTAGCCAGGAAATACTCTTTGTAGGCTTTGACTTTGGCCGGAGTCATATATGCTTGGCTCATGAAATAGAACTGCTCCAAGAAAGTACCTAAGTCGATCATTGGATCGCCCAAAGCGACATCGGTAAAGTCAATCATCTTAAGCCCTTTAGCCTGCAGGCCGTCTACAATTACATTCTCTGGATGGTAATCTCCATAAATTAAGCCCAAATCATGCTCCTGGTTGAATTTTGCCTCCCAGGTCTGCATGGTATTAACCATTTCACTGACCCAGTCTCCCAATTCTGGATTGCTCTTGCGGAAATCTGCTAAGAATTTGTCTGGTGCAGGAATCATATTAGCAATGGCAAACTGCGGAAAAGCAAAACGCTCTTTAATAGATAAATTATGCAGCTTGCGGATCCAGCCGGCAGATAATTGCAGGGCATTGGTCAAATCTGCCTGAGGATCTTTAGAAAACCAGTGGTAAAGGCTGCGTCCCGGTGAAGCTTCATAAAAAAATCCCTGCTGCTCGTCTAAGAAAAACAATGGTTTGGTAACGGTATACTGTCCGTCGCCAAAGCCATTGTTAAACAAAAGATTAAGCTTGTCATAGGCTGAGCGACGGGAGCCGTCCGAATGGCCGGTAGCAAACAGGCGCAAGGGTTTTTCCTGCTTAGCCGCGGCAAAGTAACTAAGCTGGTATTCAATGACAAAAACTGCGGAAGTTTTACCAATATGCTTCTTGTGAGGAATAATCTTAAGCTTGGCTAATTTCTTAAAATCCGGATAAAAATTAGGCAGCTGCTCAGTTAATACTTTGGTAATAAACTTGCTGTCGGCTAATTTAGCTATTTGCTTTTTTAAACTGTCTGGTATGGATTTACGATTCATAAATTTAATTATATTTTTCCCAATGATTTTCCCAAGTGACTTTTTTCAATTCAATGTAAACTTTCTCTGCCTGCAGTTTCTCCTGTTTGGTGGCAGAAGACAAAGAGCGAATGCTACGGATTAATTCTTCCGAGCCGTTATCAATCATGTCCGGATTCCAGGTTAAGGGAGAGAACTCTGAAGGCTTGACGGCTGAAGCCCACCAGAAAGTGCAGGAAGACAAGCCGCGATCCAAATGCTCTCTAGCCCAAAAGAAATTATCATCTTCAGGATATTTGGCAATCGCCGCTTGGGCTAAAGCCACCAGCTGCCAAAGCAGTTTGTGTATTTTATTCTGCGGATGCTGCCATAAGGCAAAGGGAATTTTCTGCTGCAGATCTTTTTCCGTGGTTTCCCAGCTGGCAGTGCGCAAGCTGATTTCTTTTTTCTTAGTGAGTCCGGCTAAATATTCGCTGATGCCAATGGCCTGCACTTGAGGGGAAGCTAAGACCTTTTCAATATGCCCCTGCCAGTCTTCATGGTAATGGCCGTACATTTCCCCGTCAGTGCCGGTAATAATTACTTCTTCCTTAAAATCTTTTTCCAGTTTGTTATATATCACTTCCGCGGGATAACTCTTGGAAATCTGCCGATCTCTAAAGACTACTGACAAGCCGATGTTTTTAAGATTATACAAAACAGTGTTATCTACTTGTCCGGCATAAGTAATGGGATCTAAAATTAGCCATTGGTAGCCAAGCTCTTTAATTAATTTAGCCACTTGGCTGCTGTAAGCCATTTCCGGCAGATAAAATCCCCGAGGCTGGAAATTAAAATAACGACTCAAGGTTTCCTGGTTAAGCAAAATCTGCCGCTCTGCTTCCGCCACCGGCAATAAAGGTAATAGGGCATGATACTTGGCTGAACCAGTTAATTCCACTCTGCCTCGAGCCACTAAGCTCTGCAGGGAAACTAATAATTCTGGGGCAATAGTTTCCAGCTGTTCAACCAATACGCCGGCAATATTAAGCGTCAAACGGCAGCGGGGATACTTTTCCAGCAAAGTAAGGAGATAATCATAGCTTTCTATGGCCGCCTGCCTAATTACTCCCGGTTGCTGCCAAGGTGGCTGGTAAATATGCAAAAAATTAACCCAAGTTATTTTCTTCATCTTTAAATTTTTTGGCTTTTTTATATAACTGTAAATACCTTTGCGCTGGTAATTCCCAGGAAAAGGAGGCCTGCATACCGCGCTTAACTAAATCCTGCCAAACTTCCTTGTATTTGTAAGTTTCCAAAGCGCGGGTAATGGCTACCAGCAATTCCTTATTGCTGTAATTCTTGAAAGTAAAGCCATTGCCCTGTGGTTTTTCATCTGGGCTGAAATTATCTACCGTGTCTCCTAAACCGCCGGTAGAGCGCACTATAGGCACGCAGCCATAACGCAAACCGATCAGCTGGTTAATGCCGCAGGGCTCAAATCTGGAGGGTAGCAGGAACATATCCGCGCCGGCATAAATGGAGGTTTCCATCTCACTGTCAAAAGGCACTATCTGTAATTTTTCCGGGAATTTCTTTTTCAATTTATTAAGCTTCTTTAAATATTCCTTATCCCCGTCTCCCATAATAATTAGCTGCACATCGCGCAATAGAATGGTAGGTAAGACTTCTAAGATCAGGTCAAAGCCCTTCTGCTCCACGATTCTTGAGGTCAGGCCGATCAGTGGAAAATTGTCTTTAACCGGCAATTGGTAATGCTCCTGCAAATACCGCTTATTATTTTTCTTCTTAGCTAAAGTTTCTGGCGTATAGTTCTTATGCAAGCCTTTGTCAGTTTTGGGATTATACTCATTGTAGTCTATGCCATTAACTACGCCGAATAATTTATGCTGGCGATTCAGTAGGATGCGGTGCAGGTCCTGACCGAAATGCTTGCGCAGAATCTCTTGCGCATAAGTTTCTGAAACAGTGTTGATGATATCCGCAGACAAAATCCCCCGCTTGGCAAAATTAATATACTCCAAAGCCGGATCGGAAAATTCCGGCAAAGCTTTTTTGCCCTGATCGCGGTTTTTTACCGGCACTTCCCACCAATTAGAGCCTAGCTGGTAAGTTAAGTTGTGAATGGTAAAAACTGTGGCTGCCTGCGCTAAGGTCTTACTAGCCTTAAAGCGGGTTTTCTTTAAATAGGGAATTAAGCCGGTATGCCAGTCATGGCAATGGATAATATCTGCTTTGAATTTAAGCAGGGAGATAAGCTTTAAGGCGGCTACCGAGAATAAATAAAAGCGGGCATTCTCATGAGTAGAGCCGTAAAGATCCTTGCGCCGGGAAAAATACTTATCGTTGCCGACAAAGTAAACTTTTAATCCGGGCAAAAGCTCACCGCGGTAATAGCTGACTTTGACGGTGTTATTGCTATCAATATGAAGATTAACATCCTGGTAAATCTGTTCCAAGTGGAATTTATCCTTATCCATCACCTTGCCATAAAGCGGGGTGATGATAATCACCTCATGGCCTAAGCGGTAAAGAGACTTAGGCAGGGAACGGGCCACATCGGCTAAGCCGCCGCTTTTGGCAAACGGATCAACTTCAGAAGCAATACTGACGATTTTTAAATTCTTCATGCTTTAATTAATTTGGAATTATTGGCCGCAGCACAGATGGCAATCGCTAAGGCGTCAGCCGCATCATCCGGCTGGGGCACGCTGTCTAATTTTAATAAGGTTTTGACCATTAAGCCGATTTGCCGCTTGTCGGCTTTGCCAGAACCCGTCACTGCCTGTTTGACCTGTAACGGAGTAAACTCTCTAATTGGCTTATTAATACTAGCGGCAGCTAATAATACCACGCCCCGCGCTTGACCGACTTCTAGAGCAGTAGTTACATTGCGGGCAAAAAATAATTTTTCAATAGCCACTAGATCTGGCTTAAACTCTGCTAAGAGTTTTTTTACTTCCGTGAAAATAATCTGCAAGCGGGCAGGAGTAGTTAAATCTTTTTTAGTCCTAATGGTGCCGGCGGTTAAAAAAGTCAGGCTGGGCTGCAGGCTAATAACGCCAAAGCCGGTATCCGCTAAGCCGGGATCTATGCCTAAAATAATTTTAGCTGAACTAGCCATTAAATATCTGCGTTAGTATACACATTATTGACATCATCGTCATCATCCAAAGCATCTAATAATCTTAGCAACTTATCCTTGTCGGCAACCACTACTTTCTCTTTAGGATAATAATTAAGGGCAGAGGATTTAATTTCCAAACCGGAAGCCGCTAACTTATTCTTTACTGTCTCCAATTCATGCTGACTGGTAATAACCAACACTCCTTCTTCATCCGGCACAATATCTTCTGCACCAGCTTCAATGGCTATTAATTCTTCTGCTTCAGTTAACTGTGTCTTGGCTAAAACAATTTCCCCCTTCAAATCAAACATCCAGAGCACGCTGCCGGCATTACCCAGCTTGCCATCATACTTAGCCAGAATATGCTTAATATTGGACACTGAACGATTGCGACTGTCCGTTACCACATCAATAATAATCGCTGCACCCTCCGGTCCATAAGCTTCATACACCAAACTTTCCATTTGGGCATCAGAACCTGCGCCAGTAGCCCGAGCAATGGCCCGTTCAATATTATCCTTGGGCATGCTGAAAGCACGGGCTTTGTCGATAGCCAGCCTTAATTTGAAATTAGCATTGGGGTCTGCTCCCTGCTTGGCGGCAATAATGATATTCTTAGATAATTTGGTAAATAAATTGCTGCGTTTAGCGTCAACCGCGGCCTTAGCCCGCTTGGTAGTCGCCCATTTTGAATGTCCGCTCATAGGCTCTTGTCTGATAAATTAAAAAGCATAAATATTAGGATATTTATGCTGCTTAGTAAGCTCAGACTACCATTTTTCTAGGAAAAAATCAACCGGGAAAAGAGGCTGTTGGCCAGAGGAGCTTGGAAAATCCTTGACTTATTTAGACTAAGATAATAAGATACAAATATCTAAAATACACCTTGCTAAAAATCTCCGCGTCCATGCCTGGCGGAGATTTTTTATTGGCTAATTTTCCTTAAATCCGAAGCTGGTTCTGTTTTCATATTGAATACCACTTCATTAACCTTGCCTAAGGCTTTGCTGAATTCCGACCAGCTAAAAATTTGGTAGCCGACTACTTCCTGAGGATTAAGATAATAATAAAAGCTGGTTGGCTGATTAACTGGCCAAAGCCTGGTAGGCAATAACCCGTAATCTAGAGGAAGATCAAAACTAGTATTATCTTGCCTATAGAATCTAATTAAATACGACTTGCTGCTGTCTATAAAACTGGAATCATAGACTATCTGCAGCTGGTAAAAATCTCCTTGCTTGGCAAGCCGATCTGCTAAAATCAATCCCTGCTTAGAAGCCGTTTGTTCAGCAAGACCATTAATATCTTGAGCCTTTGCCAATAATGGATATCCTGCAAATTCTTGCTGATCTTTAGCTTTAAATAAATAAATCCCGTCTTTAGCTTCTATTAATGAGTAATTAGATAAAAGGCTCTGCCAATTTACTGCTATCCTGTCTTGCTGCTCTGCGCTCATCCGATCATAATTAGCCCGGTATATTTCTTGAAAAAAACTCTGCCAGTCAATTAAAATATAGTCCACTGGAGGCAATTGCCAAGGCAGTGTGGAAAATTGGTTTCGGCCAACATAAGCATAGCGCACTAAATAAATTTCCGAACGGCTGCTTAATAGCGGAGCAAGATTATCACTTACCGCTACCTTAGAGTCTAATCCAATATTATTAACGAAATAATCGCCTTTAAAGTAATGGTTGGGTTGGAAACCAGCACTAGCCGGTGAAAGAGTAAATAAAAAATAAAAAGTAGTTACCAGAAAAACTATCCCTAAAAATGCCTTGTTTTCCCTTAGTATCCTGCTAGACTGCTGGACTTTTTCAACAGAGAAAATAAAAGCAATAAACAGGGCGGGCAAAAAGAAAACGGCATAATGGCTAAAAGCAACAAAACTACTAAAGCCAGAGCTGGTTAAAAATATCTGTAAGGCGGGTAAAATAATAAGGATTAGATATTTTGGCTTTAATAACGGTAAGAAACATAAGGGAAGAAAGAGAATAAAAAAATTAAGATTATGCCAGTTAAATAAGTGCCTTAAAAATTCCAACGGCTGCTTAAACCATGACCAGATAATGGTCAACAAGGAATCTCCACCGGCCCATTGGTAATAAACCAAAAATTTATAGTTTTCTATTGGAGAAAAAAAGCTGATCAGCTTAATGGCAAAAATAAAATAGACAATAGCTAATAGTCCCGGGATTAAAATCCATTGCCAAGAACGTTTATCTAAAATAGCCAGAAAAGAAAAACCAATCATAGCAATTGCGGCATCTTCCCTGACTAGTAAGCTTAAGCAGAAGAATAATAAAAATAAGCCAAGCTTCTCACGCTGGTAAAAATAAAATACCCAAAGTATTAAAAAAGCTAAAACAGTTTCTAAGTGAAATTCATAAAAATTAATACTGTGCACTACTGGATTAAACAGCCATAATAAACCAATGCCTAGAGAAATAAATTTATCCTGCAAAATTAAACGACTAATAGCATACAATGGCCAGGCGGCTAAAGCTAATAAGCAGCTCTGTAAAATCAACAACAGTTCCGGTCCAGGTTTTAGCCAATAAATCGGCAAAAATAAAAAAAGGATTGGCGTAAAATGATCAGCTAAATAAGAATTGGCATTAATCGTCATATTAAGCCAATCGCCATGCAGAGTGTTCCAGAACACTTGGTTAAAAATTGCCAAGTCATAAGCATTATACAAAAACAAATCCAGTTTTTTTAGAGTCAATAAACTGAAAATAACTGCATAGGTAATAATGGCTAGCCAAAGAATAACTGCACTATTTTTATCAATAAATTCTCTTACCCTAATAAACCAAAGCATAAACTAATTATAACACAATTTTAACTAATCTTGACAAAAATAATAAAAAAGAGTATAATTATATGATAATCAGTTCCATACAACAAACACCGGAGAACAACCATGAAGTGGCAAAATTTGGCCATTTTTGGCCTACTGTTAGCTTCTGCAAGCTATTGTGGGTGCGCTCATCGCTACCAGAAATCATTGCAGCATGAACAACCCTATGCTCAAAAGGCAATTATCGCCTTCACCAATCCCGACAGCGCTGAACATGAGGTCTTTGTTGGGCACAAGACGAATGCCGGCACAACCGACATGATTCTGATTCGCCCGGGAGAAACCGAGCTTTTTTATCCCGACCGCCGCGACCTCATCACCTTTGTCGTCAAGTGGTGGGAAGAAAACGGCTGGCAAGACGATGAGTACAAGATCGGCGTGGAAAAGCCAGGAAGACTTTCAGACACGGTATCCGTTATACTGGACGACAACTTTTTGCGAGACATTGTCTTGCAAATGGGAATTGTGGTTAATTCCACTCCTTGGCCGGTCTATGCTTGGGATGACCGCGGCAACCAGTATGGCTTACTGTATCCCAGTCAATACAGTGAAATTACTGCTGTGGCTCCTGGCCAAATTAATTTTCTCTACCAGAGGGAAGATGGGTTTAAAAAAACCTACCGCTTCACTCTGTACATTGATCGAGAAAAGAAAGATCAAGATTGGCAGGGCCGCCGAATAGACTGGGTGGCTCACCTTTACGCCACCAGATAGCAGCGATCTCCTTCACTAAAAAACCCGTTAAGTTTTACTTAACGGGTTTTATCTTTATCTAAAAATTTAACCGCCGCCGAAACCGTCTCCTCCATCACTACCGTCAGTATCCAATAAGACTTCGAAGACAAAAATAGTAATAGCATAGGAAATTACAACAATTACCACACCAATTACCGCATTGCTAATCATACCTTTGGCTGATTCTATCTTTTTCTCATTACCGCCGGAAGTCATCCATTGAAAACCGCCAACGATAATCATGATAATAAAGATGGTGGCTAATAGTCCTAAAAATCCTCGGATAATCAAACTAACCCAGCCACTTAAAGTTAAATCCATATTAAGACCGGTGCCGGAAGCAGCGTCATCCAAACCAGTGTCGGCAGCAGTCAAAGCATTGGCTGTTGAAGGCAATAAAAGAAGAAAAGCAAATATTTTTTTTAGCATATGTAGTTTATAATCCACGCCTTAGTAGGTCAAAAATTTTGACCTACTATAGTCTAGACTATAATAAATAAAGATAGTCAAAATTATGCTTCTTGGGTAGCGTCGTAAACTTCTGTCAAGACGAAACGGACAATGGCGTAAGCGGCTAAGATGATCACTAAACCGACGATGCCGGCGCCAATTAATTTCTTAGCTTCATCCACCTTATCACTATTACCTTGTGAAGTCATCCATTTGAATCCACCTAACAAAATAATCAGGGTAGCAATGATTCCTAAAAATCCCAAAATCACGGACAAAATCTGATTAATCGTGGTTTTAAGATCAGCGGTTCCTAAATTACTGTTATTTAAATCATTAATACCAAAAACATCTTGTGCGGAAGCCATCATGGGCATAAATAACAATAGACCTGCGATAATTTTTTTCATTATGTCACCCCCTTTCCAAAAAATCTTTAATATTTATAAATGTATTATACAATAATTTATATTTTTTTTCAATCTGAGTTTAACCTAATGACTGGAAAACAAAATTAATAATGGCATAACTCAAGAAAACTACCACTAAGCCAATAACCGCCCAAACCAAGGTGTCTTTACCGCGCTTAATGCGGTCCGAGTTACCACCAGAAGTCATCCATAAAATTCCGCCAATTACTATCATCAATAAAGAAATAGCTCCCACCACTCCCAACAATCCTTTAATGACGTTATTAATTAGCTCCGGCAAGCTATCTGCTTGCAAAGGATTACTGAGACTGACTGCGGCCTGGCTGGCTAAGGGTAAGAATAATCCGGTAATAGTGGCAAATAATAACTTGTTTTTTTGCTTACTCATAGATAAAATATAATTTAATTTTTGTTTAATTGCAATAATCAAGCTCACTACAATTCTGGTAAGGTATTAAAGTGTTACCATTCTCCTCGCAAACATCTCCTTGGGAAACATCCTGACAGGAAATTGGAGAGGATTCGCTTACACAACAACCATGGCTCTGCTGTACATAACCAGAATTGCAAAAATTAACTTGGCCGCAGGAGCGAGAAAAGAATTGTCCAGATTGAGCGCGACAATCTTCAGCGGAACTTGGTTCACAGTTCTGAAATCCCAGCTGACAACAACCAGGATAATCTTCACCGGCATTGGCACCATTAGCGCCAGAATTTAAAACATTCTCCGGGACACTAGATAAATTCAAACAAACCTGCTCCTCGGACGGACAACCATCTTCAGTACTAGCGCCTTCAAATGCCTCCTCAAGCTCTTCGGCAAATTTACGATCAACGCAAATCCATTTATCTTCACCGATTAAACTTTTTAACTCACATTCAGTAATACATAAATTGCTGGCATTTTGCTTAGCTGGTTCAGTAAACTGTCCGCTGCAGACATAGTTTCTCAAAGGAGCATTGCAAATTTTGCCCTGATTAGCCCCGACACATTCACTACTTACTCTAAAGTCGCTATTTTGCCCGCCTAATAATACATCATTAACAAAAAATTGCACCAGAATAAAACTAATCAAAGCAATAACAATGGCAATCACCGATCCCATCATGATTTCCCGGCCCTTTTCTATTTTGTTAGGTTGGCCATACGAAGTAATCCACTGACCAGCTCCCCAGATAAAATATAATAAGCCTAAAGCGCCAATCCCACCTAATAACCAGTTAGTAAGCAGCTGAAAGCCGGATTCTACATCAGATAAACCGCAGGCTCCAGTGCTGACACAAGATAAATTATCCAAAATACCAGCTTGAACAGATAGTGGCCAGCTAATTAATAAAATACCAAGAATGAATTTTCTTTTATTCATTAATATGATTAATTATCACAATTACATCCGGAAACACTGGCATGAACATGATCTCCTTCATTAAGGGTATATTGAGCGCCGCAACCGTCAGCCATAGCCTCTATATCACTAAAACTAATACCGCCGCCTCTTAAAGCCAAATCTACTGCACAAGAATATGGCCGCAAATCTCTTCCGCCATAATGACAGGAGTTGCGCGTATGAACACAGCTGCTGCTATTATATCTATCTCCTTGGCAGTCCTGCAAATTGCCAATATGACGGTCATCAGAAATACTCGTAATCACTACTTGCTGTTGAAAATTAGGCAAAGAGCTTAAACATCTTAACAAAGCCGTTAAGCCGGCAGAAGCATCATTGCACTGAGCGGTATTAATGCCTCTAACATCCAATCCGCCACAAGAGCCTGTGCCGCCAACTCCGCCACTAGGCGGCACAAAAGTTTGTTTAGAGACTGTCTGAGTGTTAACACAAATATAGTCTTCTGTCGGGCAAGCGCTTTCCATTTTTTCTACCCGATCATTATCAATAAAACTACCCTTGACTAAGCAACTCCAATCACCGGGTACGCCGGTAATATTCTGCAACTGGCAACGGGTAACACAAAGATTGCTGTAAGTCTTCTTATCATCCTCAGTAAACGTGCCGCTACAGACGTAGTTTCTTAATGGCTCATTACAAACTTTTCCTTGAGCGGCATTTACGCACTCCAGAGAAATCCTTAATTCATTATTATTTCCTCCCAATAAAACATCATTAACAAAAAACTGAATTAATACATAACTAACCAAAGCGATTACTATAGCTGTTACCGATCCCATCATGATTTCTCGGCCATGAGAAACCTTTTCTGCTCGGCCGTAAGAAGTGATCCACTGGCCAGCCCCCCAGATAAAATATAATAAGCCCAAGGCGCCAATAGCTGACAATAACCAGTTAGTTAATAATTGAAAACCGAGCTCAACATCAGCCAAACCGCAAGTGCCGGTAGGAATACAACCTAAAGCATCCAATATTCCTGCCCTAGCTACTACTGGTGCCGAAAAAAATATAAGGGAAATAATAAACCAGTTTATTTTTTTCATTCTGGTTTTTTATAAGTTTGATTCACTTGGTTAATAAATAAGCCAATCACTGTCCCTTCCTTATCCAAAACTAATTCTCCCGACTGCAAACCATTGATCAAATTAGCCAAATACTGTTCAGCAGCGTTAATATCATAACCCTGATACCAATTATCTGCTGTTAAAACTTGAGAGGCAAACACCCTAATGTCCTCATCCTGTAATTGATCATCTATTAAGCTTCGCAAAGCGGTTGGTTTATTATTCTCCTGCAAATAATCCTTGACTAAAGATTCTCCGGCGGTGCTTTGCACAAAATTCCAGGCCGCGTCCTTATTTTTAGCTTTCTTTGGTACGACATTTACCCAATAATTAGCGTAGTATTTGGTGCCGGACGATCCTCGGGCCTGCGGGAAATTAGCAATATCCCATTCAAAAGCAACGCCTCGCTTGCGTAATTCATCTGCATGGTAACTATAGCCGAAAAAGTAAGCTAATTTTCCTTCAGCAAATTGTTCAAAAGCATTGGGCAGGTCTGGAGTCCAGGAAAAAGCTTGTTTGGTTTGATCAGAAAAAGCTAAATAAAAATTTAGCGCACTCAAAAACCTATCTGCAGACTCTTTCTCTCTAGTAGGACTAAAGCTTGGGCCTTTCATTTCCACGCCGTTTTCCATCATAATACTAGAAAGTATGTCAAAATAACGGGGAATATTATCGGCAGCTCCTAGAGCTACGGCTGACTGATAAATCTTGTTATCTGTGCCAATTTTAGATAGCTTTGGAGTCTGCGCGTCTAAATCATGAAAATCAACAATGGGCTCGGCAATACCCGCCCTGGTTAAAAGATCAAGATTGTAGAAGGTCACTAAAGTATCCATTGTATATGGTAAGCCGTAAATCTTGTTATCCAATACTACATTATCATAAACAACTTGTACGTACTGCCGCTTTATATCATTTACCGACAGGCTGTTAATGGTCTGCAGAGAAGTAATTTCCTCTTTTTTAACCGTGCCTTGCACTTGCTTAACCGGTATCTGCACGCTCTTGGGCATCGGTTCTAGACGGTCTTGGTATTCTCTTAGCCAAGCAGCGGGAATAGCAAAAACATCAGGCAATCTGTCTTCCCATAAAGCCTCCGACAACTTAGCCTCATATTCATCATAACGGAAATTCCGGTATTGGACCTTAATGGTTGGGTGGCTGCTTTGGTAAGCTTTGATCAGGCTATCTAATTGCTCTGGAGTATCCCATACCCCCCAATAAGTTAAGGTAATCGGTTTAAAAGCCTCCCCTTTTAAAATAGGGTTTTTACAACCCAAACCGGTGGTAACCAAGAAAATGGCTAGGATTAATAAAGAGATAATTCTCAATCTTTTCATAGCTATAATTCTTTTAAATACTTTTTTAGTGGCTGCCTAATATCCGGATGTTTGAGGGCAAAGTTAATTACTGCTTTGGTGAATCCCAGCTTATTGCCACAGTCATAGTAGGTGCCGGAATAAGCGCAAGCATAACCGGCTTGCTGTTTGATATACTTATCAATCGCTTCCGTCATATAAATCTCACCGTCTTTAGCGGGCTTAGCTTCCGCTAATAAGTCAAAAATAGCTGGCGGCAAAATATATCTTCCGGTCACAGCTAAATTGGACGGAGCTTTGGCTGGATCTGGCTTTTCTACTATCCTCTTGATTTGCGCTGTTTTCTCGTCCAGCATAATCGGATCAACAATACCATATTTGCTAGTATCTTTCTTATTTACCTTAGTAACACCAATAACCACGTCATTGTATTTATCATAGACTTTCATCAGCTGTTTCATGGCTGGGACTTTGCTATCCACCACATCATCTCCGTAGAACAAGGCAAAGGGCTCATCGCCAATTAATTCCCGCGCGCAAAGCACAGCGTGACCTGATCCTTTGGGAGTTTTTTGCCTAACATAAATAAAGCGGGCCATATCGGAAATTGCTAACAACTCTTCCAATACTTTATTCTTATGCTTCTGCCTTAAGCGGTATTCTAATTCAAAATTGCGGTCAAAATGATCTTCAATTGCCCGCTTATTCTGCGAAGTAACAAAAATAATCTCCTCAATTCCCGAAGCTACGGCTTCTTCTACGATGTACTGGATAATCGGCTTATCCACTAACGACAGCATTTCTTTGGGCTGGGCTTTGGTAGCTGGCAAAAAGCGAGTGCCTAGTCCTGCTACCGGAATAATGGCTTTTCTAACTTTTGACATGGTTATATTATACTAAAAATGGCACTTAAAGTAAATAAAAATTACTAGTTAACCTAATAGGGTTTTATCAAGCATAATAATTTTAAGCTTAGCTATTTGCAAATGCAGAAAACCTGCTATAATATACCTGTTATTTTAAATTTATGGACAATAATGGTTCGGCTAAGACCATGGAGCCAAAAAAGTTTTTGTTTGTTTCCTACAATGCTTTAATCAGCGACCTGGCTTGGCATGTATATAAAGAAGGACACGAAGTCAAATATTATATTAAAGACAAGGGGGATCGGGATAGCGCCGATGGCTTGGTCCCTAAAGTAGATAACTGGGAAAAAGAAGTTGCTTGGGCGGATATTATCGTCTTTGATGATGTCCTGGGTATGGGCACTTGGGCGGAAAAGCTGAGAACCAAAGGCAAATTAGTAGTAGGCGGCACTGCCTACACTGACCGCTTGGAAGATGATCGCGGCTTTGGCCAGGAAGAATTAAAAAGAGTAGGGATTAATATTATTCCTTACCATGACTTCTACAATTTTGACGAAGCCATTGAGTATGTAAAAAATAATCCCGGCCGCTATGTTATTAAGCCTTCTGGTGAGGCCCAGAATGTCAAAAGGTTTTTGTTTATCGGCGAAGAAGAAGACGGTAAAGACGTTTTGCAAGTTCTCAATATCTATAAAAAAATCTGGTCAGACAAAATCAAAGTCTTCCAATTGCAGAAAAGGGTGTCTGGAGTGGAGGTGGCGGTCGGTGCTTTCTTCAACGGCAATGAATTCCTTTACCCGATCAATATAAACTTTGAACACAAAAGGTTGTTTCCGGGAAATATCGGACCAATGACCGGGGAAATGGGTACCAGTATGTTTTGGAGTGAGCCTAATCGTTTATTCAATAACACTCTAAAAAAACTGGAAGGAATCTTAAAAGAACAGCATTATGTCGGCTACATTGACTTGAACTGCATTGTCAATAATAACGGCATTTATCCTTTGGAGTTTACCGCTCGCTTCGGCTATCCGACTATCCAAATCCAGATTGAAGGCATTAATATGCCAGCAGGCGCTTTTCTGTATGAAATGGCCGCCGGCACTTTGACTAAATTTAAAACTAAGTCTGGCTTCCAAACCGGCCTGCGCATTGTGGTACCGCCTTTCCCTTATGGCCATGATGTTAAAAATGAGTCCGAGGTTTCCAAAGACTTAGTAATTCTCTTCCGAAAAGAAAATTTTGACGGCGTTCACTTAGAAGATGCTAAAGTTATTAATGGAGAATGGCTAGTAGCTGGTGAGTCGGGTGTAGTCTTTGTTATTGTCGGCACTGGTTCCACCATGAAACAAGCCCAGCAGCAGATGTACAGCCGCGTCAATAATATTTTAATCCCCAACATGTTCTACCGTGACGATATCGGCGACCGCTGGTTTGAAGACAGCGACAAGCTGCATAATTGGGGCTATTTGCGAGAAAATTAATATTAAGAAAAAATCCCTTTTTAAGGGATTTTTTTTATAAGCTGGAATCTGGGTTGTTTCTTGCCGTCTCTGTCTACTTCTTCAGTAAACATTGACAGGGGACGCACCCAAAAACGGCCGGCTTCAGCGTGACGGCCAGCTAAATGGCGATAGACCACAAAATCCTCAAAAGTCTCACTGTGACTAGCCTGACCGATTACTTCTACTTCATCGCCCTTAAAGTGCCGATAAATTCCTTTGTCAATCATAAATTAAAACCAAACAGCTAAAATTGCTCCCGCCGCCATAAGCATCAGCAGATAATAGGAGTTATTAAGCACCCACAGCAACCAGGGCTTTTGTTCCCATAATACAGAACCAAGGCTAGTGGGAGCAACTAAACCGAGCCATAGCCAAAAACCAGTAGTCACTCCTTCTGTCCAAGAGACAGCTTTGGCTAACTGAACAAAATGAGCCAGCACATAAAACATAATAAGAGAGGCCACAAAGTTTATTACATAAGAGACAAACATTTTATTTTTCCCCTCTTCTAGCTTAGCTTGGCTAACTCCAGACATAGCAATCCACTGCTTACCGAATAAAATAGGCGAATACCAAAGGCCGCCGACTATCATGGCCATAATTCCACAGACTAGGATGGCGATAAAGTTTACACTGGTATAATCCATATTAAATTTATTAATAATTAATTATTTTTGGATATTTTCATTTTCACCATACTCAATTGGGCATTCTTGAGTATTAATCTTATTGTTTTTAATCAACTGCTTGATATATTCCAAAGCTTCCGGTGCATCATCAACTAAATGAAATATTTTTAAATCATTGGCGTCAATGGTCTGGTTCGTCTGGTATAATGTGGTATTAAACCAATCAAGCAAAGGCTGCCAGAATTTCTTATCAACCAGAATAACCGGCACATGGCAAATCTTCTTGGTTTGGATCAAGGTTAGTAATTCAAACAATTCATCTAAAGTGCCAAAACCGCCGGGGAAAAAAATATAAACCTCCGAAGCATAAGACAACATCAGTTTGCGGACAAAGAAATAATTAAAAGACTGAGATTCCTGCACATAAGGATTTACCCGCTGCTCTTTAGGCAACTGAATATTCAAGCCTACCGACACCCCGTTAGCTTCAATAGCACCATGATTAGCTGCTTTCATAATTCCCGGCCCACCAGTAATAATAGCAAAACCTAATTCGGACAATTCTTTGGCGAGCTGCCTGGCTTGGTAATAATCCCGGCTATCGGAATGAAAGCGAGCCGAGCCGAAAAAAGTTACCGCCGCATCATATCTTTTTAAGAATTCAAAACCATTAACAAACTCCCCCATGATCCGGAAAATCTTCCAAGCGGAAATCGGTTCTTTGATATTATCTAATAAGTTCTTAATCCGAGGCTGAAATTTTTTAATACTCTTCATGAATTATATTTTAACAATTAACTAATATTGCCTATATTATAGCAGACAGTGGGATAAAATAAAAAACACCTGCTTTTAGGTGATTTTTATCTGGTCGGGGTGACCCGACTTGAACGGGCGACCTCAGCGTCCCGAACGCTGCGCGCTAGCCAACTGCGCCACACCCCGCTGGTACCGAAGAGAGGATTTGAACCTCCACGAGCTTACGCTCACACGGCCCTGAACCGTGCGTGTCTGCCAATTCCACCACTTCGGCAAAATGCCTGGTGGACTTGAGGGGAGTCGAACCCCTGACCTCCACAATGCGAATGTGGCGCTCTAGCCAACTGAGCTACAAGCCCTGATTAACGATGCTTGATTATAATCTAAAACAAAGAAATAATCAAGCGGGATTTAAAGTTATTTTTTTAAATACTGATCAAAAAAATCTGCAGTTTTAGACATTACCTCCGGCCAAGCGTCAATAAACTCATGTGGTTCGTTTTCATAAAAATACAAAAACGATTCTTTATTATTTTCTTTGAGCGCTTGGTGAAATTTCTCCGACCAGGCAACAGGAACACTCTCATCAATTGTCCCATGGTGTATGGCTATGGGAGTAATTATCCGATCAATAAAATTAATAGGCGAAAGATTGTCCCAAAAATCTGGATTGTCATCAAAGCTACCGTGATCATTTAAAATTTTAGCAGCCACTTCAACGCGAGATCTGGTCCATTTATTAAAATTGTCCCTAACATCAGCACTAACTGGGGCAAATAAAACTGCTGCTTTAACTAGACTTGGCTTAATAACTAGCACATTTTCAGTTATACCGCCGCCCATAGAATGACCAAGCATGCCAATTTTATCTTTGTCTAAAAAATTAAAACCACTATTCTTAACTGCTAAAATAAGGTTGATAACATCCTCCGTGTACCCTAAACGAAAATTTTCCTCTACGTTTTCTACTTTATCTGACTGGGCATGAT
Source organism: uncultured Gammaproteobacteria bacterium (assembly GCA_964638415.1). GTDB lineage: Bacteria > Patescibacteriota > Patescibacteriia > UBA1558 > GWA2-36-10 > CAZWYP01. The sequence continues at coordinate 82,689 of CAZWYP010000001.1, read as the reverse complement.
TACGATAGTCTGGATGGATTACTACATAACCCTGCCTGGCGAGATAGTCCTGCTCCCGCTTTAAGCCGCGGCCATTGGTATAAATTTCTGGGTCAATATATCCGTGATTTAAAATCAAAACTGGAAAAGGCCCAGTGCCGATTGGAACATTCATAATGCCAGAAATTTTCAGATCGTCGCTTTGGTAGGTAATATAATAGCGGGTATATATATCATTATCGGCTAAAACCTCTCCTAATTGTAGATTATGACCGTTGAATTCTTTATAAAACAGTTCTGGTAAATTAGGTGATTCTAGTTTTTCTATTTCTCCTATGGCAATTTCTTCTGGTTTTTCCAAAGTTGGTGATGGCTGAATAACAAAAACTAGCCAATAGGCTATTCCAATAATGCTAATTGTTATGATAATAAAAAATATTTTTTTCATGTTTTTTTGTACCTCCCTGGCCAGCATTGAGGGCAAGTCGGTCTATTTTTGCTCTGGTAAAATTTATGCCCGCGGCTGCAAATTTTTAAAACTCTCTTGGCTTTTTCCATAATATAACTGGCGTCCCCGGCAGGAGTCGAACCCGCGGCCTTTTGGACCGGAACCAAACGCTCTATCCACTGAGCTACGAGGACAAATTATTCTTCTTTGTGTTCTTAACTATAAAATAAATAATACCAAGGATAATAAAAGCAATAACCAGCCAATCCAGAAATTCAGTATAATGCCCGATCTTTGTCCAATTACTACCTAAATAATATCCGGCATAAGTTAAAATTGCATTCCACAATCCTGCACCAATAATAGTATAAACAGAAAATTTCCAAATATTCATTCTGGAAGTTCCAGCCGGAATAGAGATTAAATGCCGAACGACAGGGATAAAGCGGCTAACAAAAATAGTCTTGCTACCGTATTTCTCAAAAAACTTCTCTGTCCAAACTAAATGATGTTCATTAAGCAAGAAATACTTACCGAATTTAACAATAAACGGGCGACCTAAATAATATCCGATATAATAAGAAAGCAGGGAGCCAATAATACTACCCAAAGTGCTGTAGAAAATAATCGGCCACCAGGACATTTGATCCTGATACCATAAAAATCCAGCAAAAGGCATCACTGCTTCTGAAGGCACTGGCGCTACCATGCTCTCCAGCGCCATTAAGATCATAATCCCCCAATAGCCTACTTCGGAAATAATCCTGGTAAATAACTCCACTAAAAAACTAAACATTGGCTGCTAATTTACATGCTTAAAAATTTCAATAGCTCATAGATAAGCCAAGCTGGCCAGGTTAAAGCTTTAAAGAAGCCAATTAAGCCCGCCTGAAAATTATCCGCCTGCTGAATATAATACACTAGAGCTCCGACAAATCCCAAACCATAAACGCAGCTAGGCACGCCTCCCTTATTACCCTTGCCGCAACGACACTTGTTTTCAGAACAGCATTTTTTAATTATTGATTCTTTTTCTTCTGACATATATTTTTGATTACTTGTTAAAAATCGTTTTTCTAAATTCCTCTTTTTTGTTTTTATCTGTTTGCAGCCTTAATAAAAAATTAACAAACTCGGGAGAAACTCTAAATTTAGGCTCTTCAGTTAAATTAATAAACTCTTCAAAACTAATTAATTTAACTATGATTTTCTCTCCCGAATCTAAAGATGCCTCCTGAACCTTATTACAATCTTTGGCAATAAAATAATTAACATCCCAAATTATCTTTCCTTTTGCTTGCTGCTTAAACCAGAGTTTCCAGTCCTGAGAAACATAGCCCGTCTCCTCCAACAACTCCCTTTTGGCTTCCTCCAGAATATTCTCTTCATCATCTACCATACCACTGGGCAGGCTGATGAACTTTCCCCGTTCCGGTTGCTCCTGCTCTTCAATTATTATCTGCTGGCCAACCGTAGCAATAATTTCTACTGTCGAGCGCCGCCAGACTTTTTCAAAAACCTTTTGACTGCCGTCAAACATTTCCTGATCCCATTGCCAGACTTCAAAGAGTTCTCCAGTAAATGCTAGGCGTGCCTTAGCAGGCAGTCCTGGCCTTGTTTTACCATTATTATTCAGCATAAAATATTTTAACGGTGAGGACAACCAGCCCAACAACAAGGTCGGCGCATTCCGCTTCTAATCTTGGACTGCAGTTTCTCAATTCTAATCCTTCTGGTTTCTTCTTTTTTAGCAGAAATAACCCAGCAGATCCACTCATTGCGTGCTAAAGGACTAATTTCCTGCCAAACTTCTCTGACAATTTTATCTTCAGAAATAACTTGGCGTAAATCCCCTGGTAATTTATGCACCGCTCCAGATAATATTTTATTATTCATCATTACATTCAATATACCGTATTTCTGGCGGAGGCGGAAGGATTTGAACCCTCGAAGCCCGTAAAGGCTTACCGCATTTCGAGTGCGGCCCATTCAACCACTCTGGCACGCCTCCCTCTAAAAACTTACCTAGTATAGCAAAAAATGGTAAAATGTAAATGTTTATGACTAGCCTAAAAAACTTATTCAATAAAAATTTTTTTACTTTTTTGCTTGTTGGATTTTTGGCTTTACGCCTATTATCCTTTATTTTGGTTGACTATCCCATTTTAGAAAATATCCTGGTAATCATTATTGTCCTGGCTTTAATCTTTACCTATTACCAAAATCCCCGCTGGGCCTGGTTTTTTCTTTTAATTGAAATATTCATTGGCGGCGCGGGACAATTCCTATCCTTGGCAGATATCTCTTTGCGCTCTTGGCTGTTAATAGTTTTTTTGGCTCTTTACTTTGGCCACCTTGCCTGGCAAAAAAATTTTTCTGCCTTTAAATTACCTAGCCAAGCAGAATATTTTTTCTGGCCATTATTAGTGCTGCTAACAGCGTCCGGACTATTAGGGTTAGCCAATAACAATATCCTGTCTAATGTGCTGGCAGACTTCGTACCTTTTGCTTACTTTTTATTAATCTTTCCCGCTAAAGAGTTTATTAAAGAAAAAGCTAATCAGCAATTATTATTCAATGGCCTGCTGGCGTTGTTAATTGGTTCCGCTATTTGGAGCTTGTTTAATTATGTTGTCTTTGTGTCAGGTTTCCATCTTGTCCATGATAATTACTACCAATGGCTGCGAGATATTAATTTAGGAAAGATCACGCAAGTAACCCAATATTACTATCGCATAGTTTTTCCTGAGCACTTACTAATTGTCCCCTTGCTTCTACTGCTTAATTCACATTGGCTTAAAGTTAAAGATAAATTAATCACCTGGTCAGTTGTGGCCGCCAGCTTAATTCTGGCCTTAAACTTCTCCCGCGGTTATTTTTTGGGATTAGCTGCTGGCTTATTATTCTTAAAATACAAAAACAGCTGGAAGAATTGGTTAAGGGCCTGCATAACCGCTTTCCTAATTATCTTTCTGCTTTTTACAGGCATAAATTTCCTAGCCAGCGGGGGTAGAAGTTTTGGCGGAGAAATCATGGGATTGCGCCTGACTAGCTTTACCGTGCCTACTATTGAAGAGAGCAGTAATAACCGGATATTATTACTGCCGGCTATCTGGGAAAAGATTGAGCAGGAACCCCTACTTGGCCAAGGTTTAGGGCAAAGCCTTAGCTTTTACAATGCTCAAGGTAAATTAACAACTACCAGGCACTTTGACTGGGGTTACTTGGAAATGTGGGCAGAGTGGGGCTTATTTCCTTTAATATTCTTTATACTATTATTATTCACCATTATCCGTGAATTAATTGCCAACCTAAACAAAAACCAAGCTTTAGCGCTCGGTCTATTGGCGGGCTTAATTTCTTTACTGGTAATTAATCTTACCAGTCCTGCCCTGTTCCATGTTTTGGGAATTGTTTATCTTGCCCTGTTGTGGTCGATAGCGCTGTATCAGCTAAAATCGTCAAGGCCAGTAAAATAAAAAATAGCGGGCTTAGATCATTCTTAAAATATGGCACATCTACTAAGCCATGCATAAACCAAGTAAACCAAGCTAAAGTCAGCGGCCAGGCCAGCTGGTTTTTTTTATTAACCAGTCTAATTAAAGTTAAAATTAAATAGCCTAATGCCCAAACAAAAACTAGTAAACCAAATAACCCCAGTTCAGTCCAAAAATTAAGAAAAATATTATGAGGATAAAGATAGATTTCCAACCAATTGAGCTTGTGGTATTGGGCCATTGCTTCTCGGTAGCCAGCCAAACCTGTGCCAACCAGCCAATGATCCTGCAACAGCTGCCAAGTCTCCTGCCACTGCAGACTGCGGATCTCTAGTGAGGTAACTGGCGGCTGGAAGCGGGGACTAATAATTTGCTTAACTAAGCTTTGACTAAAGTTGGAAAAAGCAATGATCATTGCCATAGCTAAAACAAATAACCACTTAATAATTTTATTCTTCAAATAAAGATTGCCAAACAACCAATATGCTGCCAAAGCCAAAATAATGGCAATCATGGCTCCTTCGCTTACAGCAAAATAACAAAGAGCAAGACCGGATAACGCTGCCAAGCCCTGCCACCAATTTTTAGCTTTAGCTTTGCTGGCTAGCCAATTAATGCCCAAATAAACACTTAAAGGGGCGGCTAATAATGCCAAAGCATTAGGATAAGAATACACTCCGGTTAACCTTCTGACATTGGGATAATCATAAGCAGCAGGTAAATTCCAGCCGGTAAAATATTGGTAAAAAGTAATTAGTCCTAACCAGCCAAGTAAAATGCTAATGGATAATAAAATGCTTTTATAATCCTCTTTGTTTTTAACAGTGTAGATAAAGACCAAAAAGAAAAAGAGAGGCTCTAGCCAATAGGCGCGCCACAAGCCCAAAGCAGCCAGCGTCGGATTAACAGCCAGAGCTATTAAAGATGCTAGCAGCCAGCTAATTAGAATATACCGCCAGACTGAATTTAAAGGATTAATAGAAGATTTATTTAAGTTCCAGTTAATCTGACGATAATTCTTGGACAACCAGATAACAAACAAAGTTAAAATTAATAATTCCAGTAGCGTAGATGGAAAACCAAAAAAATCCAACCGCCATAAGTAGCTAGGCAGCAGGATAATAATTAAACAAACGCCCTTAAGCAAATTATGCCAGGAAATAATGGCAAAAATTATTACAACAATAATAGCCAATAGCGTTAACATTAATTTTGCTTACTAAATAATTGCTTAATTTGCTCTTTGGTAATGGCTTTAGATAAATACAGACCCGTTAAATAAACTATAGCTAAAACTAAAATAGCTAAAAATATATTAACAGATAATAATGGCCAGGATAATAATAGGGCAAAAGCGGCCGACAGCAGACAGCTAAACAAAACACCAAATTTTATGGGCAACGCATAATGCTGGCGAATTACTAAATAAGCAAAAATGACAATTAAGGCTTCCACTAAAACAGTAATCCCCGCAGCCGCCCAGTAAGAATACTGGGGAATAAACATAAAGTAGCCAATTAGGCCAATTGCAGCGGTAATTAGAAAATATTTAACCATTTGCTTCTGGGCGCCAATCGCTACTACTAAATAAGTAAACAGCACCCCGAAAAAAATAATAGCCGTGGCCACAATGAGAATATTTAAAATCGGAGCGGAAGCGGCAAATTCTTCGCCAGCCAGTAAAATCATCAATGGACGGCTGGTTAGCCAGGTAAAAGCAATAATTCCGCAGATAATGACAGCAAAAAAATTAAAAGAGCTTTGCCAAATTGACTGCAGTTTTTCATGGTGGCGTTGAACCCAAGCAGCAGTAAATAAAGGCAGAATTAAGCCCATGAACATATGGGGAAAAGCAGCCAAAGCTTCCAATACCCGATAAGGTGCGCCATATAAACCAACAGTCTCTGGCAAATGGTAAATAGATAAAATTAAGGTATCGGCTTTAAAATACAACAAGTTTAAAACCACGGTAACAGCCAGGGGCCAGGTTAAAATAAAAACTTTTTTCCAGTATTTAAAGTCCCAGGCCAATTGCAAGTTAACGTGCTTGCGTAAGAATATATATAACAAGACAAAAGATAACCCTTGAGTAAAAGAATTACCGATTAAAATCCAATTAAGGTTTCCACCGTAAATAAACCAGTAGGCCAGCAGTCCTAAATAAACCAGTTTATTCAGTAAATCTGTAATCGCCACTTTAGGCATATCCAGTTTCTTGGCAAAGACTGCCGTGAGCGTGGAAATTAGGCTCTGAAAAAAGAAAGAGGCAATAAAAAATATCAATCCGGTTTTTACCTCTGGAGCATAGGGAAAAAGCTGAATAGTTAGAGGAGCTAAAATAACAAACAGCAAAGCTGTTAGTATCCTAATAGTAAAAATATTATTGGTAAAATAGCTTTCTTTAGCCGGATCATCGGTGGTGGACACTTCCCGCAGTAAAGTAAGGTAAAGACCTAAGTCAGCTAGAATCATTGCCATTTGGGCAAAAGCAAAAATGGTAGTATAGAAGCCAAAATTAGTCGGCCCCAATAAGCGGGTAATCAAAGCCAGACTAATAATGCCAATAAACAAATTAACCAAGCGAATGGCTGTTTGCCAAACTGTATTACTAAAAATCTTTCTGGCAATTGTCATATACTACAGTATACTGAAAAAATACCCATTAATAAAGCCCGCTAAAATTATTTTGGCGGGCTTTGTCTTTAATTAATTTATTCCTCTTTAGCTTTATACTCCTGCCAAGTTCTCTTCTTGATCTCCGTGATCAGTTTAGGGTTTTCTCTTAAATACTGCTTAGCATTTTCTCGGCCGACTCCCAGTTTAACATCACCATAACTGTAGCTGTTTCCAGACTTGGTTACTACGCCAAAAGCCAATGCAGTATCCAAAACATTGCCGGAAACGGAAATCCCTTCATTGTACATGATGTCAAATACGGCAGATTTAAAAGGCGCTGCTACCTTATTCTTCACTACCTTGGCTTTTACTTGGTTGCCAATAATTTTCTCTCCTTGTTTAATTTGCGCTGCTCGGCGAACCTCAATTCTGACTGAGGAATAAAACTTTAAAGCATTGCCGCCGGTGGTAGTTTCTGGATTCCCAAAAAATACGCCAATCTTCATGCGGATTTGGTTAATAAATACCACAATGGTGTTGCTTTTGTGGACAATGCCAGCCAGCTTCCTCAAAGCCTGACTCATTAAGCGGGCTTGTAAGCCCATATGCGAATCGCCCATGTCTCCCTCAATTTCCGCCTTAGGAACCAAGGCCGCCACCGAGTCTATTACGACCACATCTACGCCGCCAGAGCGAACCAGGGTTTCTACTATTTCCAAAGCTTGCTCGCCGGTATCCGGCTGGGAAATAAGTAAATCATCCACTTTAACGCCAATCCTTTTGGCATATTCCGGATCTAGAGCATGCTCTGCATCAACAAAGGCAGCGGTGCCGCCCAATTTCTGCACTTCAGCAACGACGTGCTGAGCTAAGGTGGTTTTACCGGAGGCTTCCGGTCCGTATATTTCCACAATTCTGCCTTTAGGCAAGCCGCCGACTCCTAAAGCCATGTCCAGAGACAAGCAACCAGTGGAAACTGCTTCCACATTCATAGCTTTAGCTTCGCCAAGCTTCATAATCGCTCCTTCGCCGAAGCGGCTACGGATCTGCTCAATCGCATTAAGCGCCTGGGGCTTGATATTTTCCAAAGCTTTTTTATCTGCCATAATATTTTTCTTTCTTCTAGCAAACTGCCTGTATCTGGCTTGCTTTAATTATTATTCTATTGTTTCTCGCAAAATAACCAAAGTAATTGTATTGGTCTTGCTATGCTTCTTTTTAGCACTTATCTCTAAATTATTCAAGCCGGTGGCTAAATTAACGTTTTGGCTGAATTTTCCCTGCTCATCCAAAAGAACAATTTCATTATTAATCTTTAATTGCACTTCTGGCAGGGTCTGACCGACTACCAAAACACTGCTGTCTAGAGTTTTATAATTATTAACCGGCTGAGTAATGATAATTTCCGGAGGCGAGATTGTATCATTAATTTCCCACGCTAAATATCCCAAAAATGACAGAGCAATAGTAATAATTAATATCCAACGCATCACTTTTGGTTTTAAAATTTCCTGCCAGGTCAATTTTTTTGTCTTGACTTTGGTTTTATTCTTAACGCCTATTTGTTTTTCCAATTTATACTCACTTAATAATTCATGGGGCGGTAAACCAACTGTTTGAGCATAAATTTTAATCCAAGTTTTAACATAAACATCACCCGGCAGATTAGCATAATCTCCGTTTTCTAATAACTCCAGGTATTTAACTTGGATTTTGGTTTGGTGAGATAATTCGGTAATGCTTAATTTTTTTTCTAGCCTGGCTTGCTTTAGCTTCTCAGATAAAGTTTGACCCTGGCTAATACTCTTGCGTTGAAAGTTGGCCATAATTACTTATCTTCCTCGTCGGTAAAGTAGGGTTTTTCATTTTTGTCCATCTCTTCTTTATTATCTTCTTCTGGCTGCTCTGCTTCTTCCTGGTAAGTCTCCTCCGCTTCCTCTGAAAAATTTTCGTCATCTAGAACTTCCTCTACTTCTTCCTCATCTAAGCTGCTGGAAAAATTCTCTTCTAAATCATCCTGGGTGATTAAAACCTCTCTGGGTTTTGCTCCTTCTGCTGGACCAACTACTCCCATTTCTTCCAAAATATCTAACAGGCGAGCGGCCCGAGCATAACCAACGCGCAAACGGCGCTGTAACAAGGTAGCAGAAGCCTTACCAGCCTTAATTACTATCTCTTTAGCCTCCATAGCCAAATCATCATCAAAGCTGTCCCCGCCAGAAAAACCTCCACCCACTAAAGCCGATCCAGTTTTTTCTACAATCTCATCCTTATACTCCGGTTCGGCTTTGCCTTTAACAAAGTCTGCTACTCCCTGAATTTCTTCATCAGAAACATAAGCACCCTGAATACGACGCGGCTTGGATAGTTCCGCGGTCATAAATAACATATCTCCTTTACCTAATAGTTTTTCCGCGCCGGCGGCATCAATAATGGTGCGGGAATCCATACTAGAAGCCACCGCAAAAGCAATACGGGAAGTGATATTAGCTTTAATTAAGCCGGTAATTACGTTAACCGAAGGGCGCTGAGTGGCTAAGACTAAGTGGATGCCCACTGCTCTGGCCATTTGCGCTAAACGGATGATTGCCGCCTCTACTTCTTTAGCTGCTACCTGCATTAAATCAGCTAATTCGTCAATCACCACAACAATATAAGGAAGCTTGTTGACAATTACCGCTTTGTTGTAAGCAGCAATATTACGCTTGCCGGCTGCTTGCAATAACTTATACCGTTCATCCATTTCTTTAACCGCCCAACGCAAAGCGTTGATGGTTTTATCAATATCATTAATCACTGGGGTTAGTAAGTAAGGCATGTTATTATAAACGGAGAGTTCCACACGCTTAGGATCGATTAAAATAAACTTCAGCTCATCCGGAGAATTCTGGTACATCAGACTGAGAATAACATTATTAATACAAACTGACTTGCCAGAACCTGTAGCGCCGGCAATCAATAAGTGCGGCATATTGCCTAAATTAGCCATCTTTGCAGAACCAGCCACGTCCTTACCCAAAGAAATCTGCAAATTGCTTTTTCTTTTGGTAAATACCTCATCTTCTAAAACTTCTCTCAATTTTACTGTGGATACCACCTGGTTGGGAACTTCGATACCTACCAAAGACTTGCCGGGAATCGGAGCTTCAATGCGCAGAGGGTGTGCAGCTAAAGCTAAGGCCAAGTCATTTTGTAGAGTTAAAATCTGAGATAGTTTAACACCTTCTGCTGGACGCAAAGTGTATTGGGTGACTGTCGGTCCAACATTAACCTCTCCCATAGCGACTTCAATGCCAAAATTTTCCAACGTCTTTTTAATCTTTACCATATTAGCATTAATGTCTCCGGAAGCTGGTTTGGAATGAGAAAAGGTCAAAATGTTAATAGGGATATCTAATTTTCTTAAGCGATGACGGGTAATAGTAGCAGTTTGTTTTCTTTCTTTTGGTTGGTTGATTTTTACTTCTTCAGACTTTTCATCTTCCTCGCTATCTGCTGCCATCTCCTCTTCAGTTGGGGTTTCCTCTTCGGATTGTAATAATTCTTCATCGACAAATTCAGCGGTTTGCTCTTCTTCTTCATCATCAATAACCGGCAATAACTTTTCTTTCAAAATACCGGCGGCTTTAGCCCGGTCAACAAGGCTGCGGAATGAAGTATTAAATCCTAACAAAACACCCACCACTACCATAGCCAGTAAAATAACCAGCGATCCCCAGAAACCTAAAAATTGGTTGGTTAATTGTCCAATTAAAAATCCTAAAGCACCACCGCCTGTAGCTAAATCTACTATCTCATCATAATTTAATCTAGTGACAAAGAAATTAAAAATTCCCGAGTAGCCAATAATAAACAACAGTAGTCCTAAATAATTAGTAAATCTAACTTGGTAGCGATCGCTGTTTAATAGAATGTAGCCTAGGGCTAATAAAATAAGCAAAAATATCCAGTCACCCCAGCCGAAAGCATAACCTAAGGCCATCCGCAAAACACTGCCAAAAGTTCCGGCTAAATCAAACATTGACAATATTCCCAAAAAAGCCAATAAAAAAATAAAAACAATGGCAATCGCTTTTTTGGTTTCCGGATTAACTGTCCAGTTATTATCAGCTTCAAGTAAGCGATTGGAATAATCTTTTGTTCGACGACGTCTGGCCATATTCTTAAATAATATATTGTATTTTAGCATATTTCTAGTAAAAATAAAACCTAAAAACAGCTTGTTTAATTGCCTGGTTAATTACAAAAACAGCCCATTAATTGGGCTGTTTTTAACTTACTTTTATTTTTTACTCTCGTAGCCAGTACCAGCTGGGATCTTGCGTCCAATAATTACATTTTCTTTCAAGCCGCGCAAGTGGTCTATTCGTCCGGTAATTGCCGCATCAATTAATACCCTGGCAGTTTCTTGGAAGGAAGCAGCTGATAAGAAAGAGTCGGAAGTAAGTGAGGCTTTGGTAATTCCTAATAAGAGGGTTTCACCTGAAGCTTTCTTATTTTTTACTTTCAAATTAGCTTCCTGAATCTGGGTGCTGGTAACAATTTCTCCTGGCAATAGTTCAGTGTCTCCTACTTCATGCACCAAAATGCGGGAGAACATTTGCCGGACAATAAGTTCCACGTGCTTGTCATCCAAGTGCTGTCCTTGAGAAGAGTAAATTCTTTTAATCTCAGAAATAATATATCTTTGAGTGGCTAATCTTCCTTGGTGATGATAGAGCTCCTGTAAATCAATACTGCCTTCAGTTAAAGTCTGTCCTTCAACCACCATGTCTTTGTCTTTAACCCAAAGATTGTAGCCAGCAGGAATAATCACTTCAATCTCTTCTCCGGCTTTGCAGGCAACTGTTAATTTGTTTCCATTAATCTTAACTATTCCTCCTAAATTAGTACGGACTTCTTTCTGACTGACTGAGAATAAAACTTGTTCGCGCTTAACCTCTTCCCCGTCCTTGACCTTGAGCTGAGCTGTTTCTTCTAATTCATACTCTTCCACCTTAGCATCTTGAGTCTTAATCTTAATAATTCTATTGTCTCTACTGACCAAGGTTTCCAGGCCTGGTATTTCTACAATACCATCGGCTGGCGCCAAAATTGCTTTCTTCTTAGGCGGCCGAGCTTCAAATAATTCTTCTACTCGTGGTAAACCTTGAGTAATATCTCCTTCCGCCACACCACCAACGTGGAAGGTTCTCATGGTCAGCTGCGTGCCCGGCTCACCAATACTTTGAGCAGCTACCACGCCGACGGCTGTACCTAAGCGAACCAACTCATTATATCCCAAATCATAGCCATAGCATTTCTGGCAGACTCCGCGGATAGAGCGGCAGGTCAAAGCTGACCTTATCTTAATCTGCTCCGGATTAATTTTGTCTATCTCTTGAGCTAATTGCTGGTCAATTAGAGTTCCTTTTTTAATAACTACCTTCTTAGTTTTAGGATCGGTTATTCCTTCAGCTAAATAGCGGCCATGGCCTCTTTGGCCTAAGCTTTCACCAACTTCTTTAGCTTCAGACTTGGTTAAAACCAAACCTTCATCATCCTTACAATCTTCTTCTAATACCACCAAGTCTTGAGCCACATCTACCAAACGTCTGGTTAGGTAGCCGGCGGACGCAGTACGCAAAGCGGTATCTGACAAGCCTTTGCGGGTACCGTGAGTGGAGATGAAATATTCCAAAACATCCAAACCTTCTTGGAAATTAGCCTTGACTGGCAATTCAATAACATCACCGGCTGGGTTAATTACCAAGCCTTTCAAACCCATAATCTGAATCATCTGGGACCATGATCCTCTGGCGCCAGAATTAATAATACCAGCAATGGAACTATTAGGATCGAAGACTTTTTGACTCTGTTCGCTGATCTTGTTTTTAATATCTGTCCAGACTTCAATTACCTTAATGCGGCGTTCGTTATTAGTTAATAAACCATTGTTATATTGATCTTTAATTTCTTCCACTCGGCGCTCGCCTTCGGTGATTAATTCTTTTTTAGTTTTCAGCTTAGGAATATCGTCCATGCCCCAAGACAATCCGGATTCAGTGATGTGCTTGAAGGCGATGTCTTTAATTTTATCCAAAACTTCTACCGTAGTTTCCCGAGATAAGCTACGGAAAATTTCCGCCACAATTTCTTTCAATTCTTTTTTGTCTAAAGTTTTATTAATAAACTTAATTTCTTCCGGCAATTCCTTGTTGAATAAAATACGACCAATGGAAGTTTCAATGATTTGATGATCCGCTCTGGCTACTCTGACTTTAACCAGGTCCTGCAAGCCCACTAAACCTAAGGCCAGGGCTTTTTCTGCTTCATCTTCATTGGCAAAATACTTTTTAACCGTCTCTTCTTTTTTAATAAAGGTCAGGTAGTATGAGCCCCAGACAATGTCCTGGTTGGGCACCACCACTGGATCGCCAGTAGCCGGCTTCAAAAGGTTCTTGCTGGACAACATAATCTCTCTGGCTTCATACTTCGCCTCTTCAGTCAGTGGCACATGTACTGCCATCTGGTCACCGTCAAAGTCAGCGTTAAAAGCGGTACAAACCAAAGGATGTAATTGAATAGCCTTGCCTTCAATTAGTTTTGGCTGAAAAGCTTGGATTCCCAAGCGGTGCAAAGTAGGAGCGCGATTTAACAATACATGAGCATCCTTAATAATATCTTCCAAAATATCCCAAACCTCCGGGTGACCAGCTTCAATATACCGGTTAGCAGAGCGCACATTATGCACTAATTCCGCCTTGATTAAACGGGAAATAACAAAGGGGCGGAAAAGCTCTAAGGCCATGGTCTTGGGCAAGCCACATTGGCTTAACTTCAAACGAGGACCAACGACAATGACTGAACGGCCGGAATAGTCAACGCGTTTTCCCAACAAATTCTGACGGAATCTTCCCTGCTTGCCTTTTAACATATCGGCAATACTCTTTAGCATGCGCTTCTGGCCGGTAGATGAGGTAGTGGTTTTTCCGTGGCGGGCGTTGTTATCAACTAAAGCATCGACTGCTTCCTGCAACATGCGTTTTTCATTGCGCTGAATAACTTCCGGAGCATTAAGCTCTTTTAGTCTCTTTAAACGGTTGTTGCGGTTAATAACCCGACGGTATAAATCATTAAGATCAGAGGAGGCAAAGCGTCCGCCGTCCAATTGAACCATTGGCCGCAAATCCGGTGGAATAACTGGAATGGCGGTTAGAATCATCCACTCCGGACGAATCTTATTGGCTAATAAACTTTTAATTAGCCGGGAACGACGTATTAGTTTCTTCTGCTTAGATGGAATGGCCTTGCTGATTTCTTCATCCAAGTCTTTAGATAGGGCTTTTAGATCAATTCTCTTTAATAATTCCCTAACTGCTTGAGCACCAATACCAGCCTCAAAAACATGACCATAGCGCAAAGATAATTCTTGATATTTATTCTCTGAAATAATCATTAATGGATGCAGCTCTCGTAATTCTTTTAACGCAGTTTCTGCTGCTTCTTCTAAGGTTTTCAGTTTGTCTATTTTAGCAACATTAAGATCAATAAGCTCTTGCTCTATCTTTTTTTCTGTTTTGGCCTTAGTCTCTCCAGACGCTAGCATTTTAGCCTTGCGATTATTAATCTCCTGTGTGCGCTGATTGAACTCATTGTCAATCTGCTTGCGTTTGGTCTTGAGCTCATTCTTAATCTGTTCGGTGGTTTCCCGGCGAGCATCCTCATCAACATCCGTCACAACAAAAGAAGCAAAATAAATTACTTTTTCCAAAGCCTGCACACCTAAGTCCAGCACTAAACCGATCTTGGAAGGAATGCCACGCAAAAACCAAATGTGGGAAACTGGGGTAGCCAGGTCAATATGTCCCATGCGCTCGCGTCTGACTAAAGAGCGGGTAACTTCCACACCACACTTATCGCAGACAATTCCTTTATAGCGAATGCGCTTATATTTACCACAATAACACTCCCAATCCTTGGATGGTCCAAAAATCTTTTCGCAGAATAAACCGTCCTTTTCCGGCTTTTGGGTGCGGTAATTAATGGTTTCCGGCTTAACTACTTCTCCGTGGGACCACTCATGGATTTCCTCCGGCGAAGCTAACTTTAGCTTGATAGCATCAAACTCAAGAATGGTACTCTGTTCCGGAATCATGAAAGTGGTTTTGGTTGAAGATGGGGTTGGCATAATATTTTAAATAATTATTTTAATTAATTATTCCTCTTCAGTAACTGTTGTTTCCGACTGATCAATTACCACTGGCGCTTCTTCTCTTAAAGCGCTGGCGGTGGCTTCATCTACTTCTTCTATTTTCTTTTCTCTCTTGCCGATCAGCTCTACCTCCAAACACAAGCCTTTCAATTCTCTGACCAAAACATTAAATGACTCGGGAATATTTAGACGATTAATCTCCTGACCTTTAATAATCGCTTCATAAGCCTTGGAGCGACCGGGAACATCGTCTGATTTGATAGTTAAAATTTCCTGCAAAGTAGAGGAGGCGCCATAAGCTTCCAAAGCCCAGACTTCCATTTCACCAAAGCGCTGTCCGCCGAATTGAGCTTTACCGCCCAAAGGCTGTTGGGTAACCAAAGAGTAAGGGCCAATAGATCTCTGATGAATCTTATCTTCCACTAAGTGGTTTAATTTCAGCATATAAGCCACGCCAACGGTAGTTTTATTAGCAAAAGGCTGTCCGGTGCGGCCATCATATAACTGGAGCTTACCGTCTTCTGGCCAACCAGCTTTGTTTAATTCTTCACGGATAGTTTCTTCGGTAACGCCATTAAGAGCGGGACTAGCAACTTTGTATCCCAAGCTTCTAGCGGCTAAGCCTAAATGAGTTTCCAATAATTGTCCCAAGTTCATACGGGAGATAACGCCTAGTGGATTTAAAATTATATCCACTGGCGTACCATCGGCTAGAAATGGCATGTCGGCCTCAGGAATTATTCTGGAGATAACACCTTTGTTGCCGTGGCGGCCGGCCATTTTGTCACCTACCTGCACCTTGCGCAGCTGAGCAATAGTTACCTGCACGGTTTTAATAACTCCGGCTGGCAATTTGTCTCCGCTGTCGCGGGAAAAAATCTTAACATCAATAACTTTTCCGTATTCACCATGTTTAAGATACAAAGAGCTGTCACGAACATCTTTGGCTTTTTCACCAAAAATAGCGCGCAAAAGTTTTTCTTCAGCCGACAATTCCGTTTCACCTTTAGGAGTAATCTTGCCAACCAAAATGTCTCCAGAACCAACGTTAGCGCCAACGCGCACAATTCCCTCTTCATCTAAATCTTTTAGTTTCTCTTCGCTAATATTAGGAATGTCTCTGGTAATCTGTTCCGGTCCCAGTTTGGTGTCGCGAATATCAATGGAATAATCTTCAATGCTAATGGAAGTATAAGCATCGTCTCTAACCACTCTTTCCGAGATTAAAACAGCGTCTTCATAGTTTCCACCATCCCAGGTCATGTAAGCAACTAGCATGTTTTGTCCTAAGGCTAATTCTCCTTGGTCAGTAGCAGCACCATCGGCTAATGGATCGCCTTTTTTTACTTTCTGGCCCTTGTCGACAATAGGGTGCTGATTCATGCTGGTGGAGGTGTTGGAACGAATAAATTTCTGCAGGTGGTATGCCATTACTTCACCGTTCTTATTAGTCACTTCCACTCGGCGACCATCAACATAAGTCACCTCTCCTTCCTCTTTTGCAACAATCACCTGACCAGAGTCTTGAGCTGCCCTAGCTTCAATACCAGTACCGACAATGGGCGCTTGCGGACGCATCAAAGAAACCGCCTGCCGTTGCATGTTGGTGCCCATTAAGGCGCGCACCGCATCATCGTGTTCTAAGAAAGGAATTAGTGAGGTGGCAATGCTAATGATCTGGTTAGGAGCCACATCCAGCAAGTCAATCTTTTCTACCTTATCAAAAGTAGCAGCACCGCGAATCCTGATTTCCGCATAATCATTAACAAAGTAACCGTCTTCTGTAATTGGCACAGTGGCCGCGGCGGTGTTATATTTTTCTTCATCAAAAGCATCAAAATAAACAATCTCATTAGTAACCAGTGGCTTAATATTAACGGTTGTTAACTCCTTGATTTTAGCAAGCTCTTTGGCTTGACTGGAACTAATGGTTTCACCAACCTTGACTATGGTTTCCTTAGTTTGCGGATTAACAATTTCCTGGCGAGCGATCTTTCCTTCGGTATATTTAGGTTCGTTGTCAACTTTATTTAAAACTCTGCGGAAGGGGGTTTCAATAAATCCAAAATCATTAACGCGAGCATAGGAAGATAGGTGACCAACCAAACCGATGTTTGGACCTTCGGGAGTGGCAATGGGACAAATGCGTCCATAGTGAGTACGATGAACATCTCTGACCTCAAAACCAGCTCTTTCTCGAGATAGGCCACCTGGACCCATTGCGGACAAACGGCGCTTGTGCTCTAGCTCTGCCAAAGGATTAACCTGGTCCATGAACTGGGATAATTGAGAGCTCATGAAAAACTCCTTGATAGAACCAATTACCGGGCGAGCATTGACTAGTTGGTTGGGGGTTACACTATTAATATCCAAAGTACTCATGCGGTCACGAACAATGCGCTCCATGCGAGCTAAGCCAACACGGAATTTATTCTGCACTAATTCACCAACCGCTCTCACTCGGCGATTACCCAGGTGATCGATATCATCAGCTTCTTCCTGTGATAAATTCAAACGGATAATTTCCTTAATTACTAAAACCAGATCCTCCCGGCGCAATACTCTGGTTTCTTTGTTATTTGGCAAATCCAAACTGAAGCGGGCATTAATCTTGTAGCGTCCAACGCGGCCAAAGTCATAACGGTCAAAGTTAAAAAACATGGAATGAATTAAGCTGCGGGCATTATCTACAGTAGCCAAGTCTCCTGGGCGAATACGACGATAAACTTCTTTTAAACCTTCAGCTTCATTGTGGGAGATGTCTTTATCCAAAGTGGCTTTGATGAATTTAGCTTCTGGGTGGGTATCAACATCTTTAAATAAAGAAATAATCTGCTCGTCTTCGCCATAACCAAAAGCACGCAATAAAGCCGTGACCGGCACTTTGCGCTTACGGTCTATTTTTACATAAATAACATTATTGGCGTCAGTTTCAATTTCTAGCCAAGCTCCGCGATTAGGGATAATCTTGGCTCCGTAAAAATTACGGCCTCTGGTGCTCTGAGAAGTAAAGAAAACACCAGCCGATCTAATCAGCTGGGAAACCACCACGCGCTCTACGCCGTTGATAATGAAAGTTCCCCGATCAGTCATAATCGGAAAATCTCCCAAATAAATTTCCTGTTCCTTAAGTTCGTTAGTCTTTTTATTCAATAAACGAACATTAACCCGTAACGGTGCTTCAAAGGTGGTATTTTTTGCTTTAGCGGTTACTTCGTCGAATTTTGGTTCATCCAAATAGTAATCAAGCAAATGGAGCTCTAGATCACGGCCGATAAAATCTCTAATCGGCGAAACCTCTTCAAACAACTCTTTTAAGCCTTCCTTAAAAAACCAGTGATAGGATTTTTTCTGGACCTCCACTAAATCAGTTAGAGGAATGGCTTCTTTTATTTGCGTAAAAAATTTACGAGCTCGTGTTAGAGCTTTTGTTTGAGGCATAGAAGTTCACACTAAATTTTTAGTTTCCAAGTGTTCTAACTTGGAAAATTTTTTATAATTTATAAAAAATAAGGGCAAAAAATAAACTCACCTCTGCTAAAACAAGGTCAGTTTCTAATTTTTATTGACTAAACTCGGGTTAGTCGCCAAATTAACATGCTTAAATGTTACTAGAAAAACCTACTCATGTCAAGGATGTTGGTATTAAAAAAGATAAAATCTTTGTTTTTTTAATAATTTATTCTAGTGTTAGCCAAAAAACAATAGATACAGCTTTTTTGTTTTGTCAAATTTATTGTCAAAAGTGCCTAAATTATCAACAAAATCATGGTTTTACCTACAAGTTATCCACAATGCAGCATTAAACCTCTTTGTTTTTAATAAAAAAACCTTATTTTGTTGACAAAAAAAAGAAAAAGCAGTATTCTTTTGTCGTCTTTTTGTACTATTCACCTCTTTATTTTAGGAGAAAAATCATGGGAGCGGGCTTCCGTCTCTGGTTACGTCAATCTTCCTGCTTGGCCTTATTTTTCGCTCTTTTTTACGGTTTTGCCGATCTGTTTGCCGACTTTCCCCGCCTAAGTGGGGTGGTTGGTTTTTCTGGCATATCTATTTATACCCTACCCTTCTCTTTGTCTTTTTGGTGGACTCTGTTGCTGGCTGGCATTATCATCGCTGATTCAGCAATTTTCTTCATCAAAGATGGCTTTGTGGAAGAAAACTGGGTGAAAAAAGACTCTACTGGAGACCGTTGGAATCAGTTGGTTGGTGCTAGACTCATCGGTGTTGCTCTAGGTATAACCATGTTGGTCTGGTTTAATAATCAGCCAGTCTGGTTAGATAAAGTGCCTGTTAACAGCTATTTATTGGCTGGTTGGCTGGTTGGTTTTGTTTTGTCCGCAACCTGGTCCTCATTCAAAACGAAGCGTTGGTTTGTTTTAATTGCTTTTGTTGATCTCTGGGCAGGAATTGTCTCTGGGCTATTCCTTGGAATACTGCAAGGAGTGATAAATTTTCTACTCTTGCTTTCTGGCTCTTTGTTCGCTTCCTTTGTTTACCTGCTGCTCTCCGAGGTTTTTTTCTTTCTCTGGGCAATTTTTTCTTCTGCTCTAATTAAAGAATATTCTCTGCTTGATTGGTTAGCAGGAAAAAAGCCCCCTAGAATAAAAAAACAAGTCGCCCCTTCTGAGAAACAACTTGAATCAGTGTCGACATCCTAAGACTTTGACTGATGAAAACTCCTCTCTTGAGGGGTTTTTCTTTTTTAAAAATCCGTGGGGTTGTTTCCTAGTTTATAAATTCCCCGTCCCATATCTAAGTCACTTTGTTCATAAAGAAACTTACCGCAACAACCACCATCTCCACCATCTATGGTTTGATCAATAACCTCTTGATAATCTATACCTTGAATATATAAACTAACGCCGCGATAAGGCCTAATATTACAGCTGCCAACTGGGTCTCCTGGATTACTACCAAGAATGCAACCATTGCTTCCTATGTCATGGCTATCATTGTCATTATCATATTCATAACTAGCTAACAGTGGTCTGGTTTCTGGTGGAAAAAATTGACTAAATTCCGTGTTGTCTATAAACCAAACAATAGTTGGCTCTGGATCGTGGTTACAACCGTTTGGCAAAGAACAACTTCCTGATCCATAAGGATATTCTCCTCCTTCACAAAACAAACCATTTATACCGTACTCTGCTTGTATATCGCATTGTGTGGCCCAGCGTCCTTCTTCATTCCACATCACCCGCAAACCAGTTTCCACTTGCTTAATTTCCTTAATCATTTTAGCGGCGCTACCTTTATTTTTTGATTCTGTTAAATTAATCACTGCCACTGAAGATAGTGTGCCAATTATTGCAATTACCACCAAGAGTTCTATTAGGGTAAATCCTTTTTTATTTTTTCCTCCTTTATTCATTTTTATTTTAAAAACTCTTTAACAACCTCCCGGTCATCGTGTGGTATTTTTTTGCCGTCAGCTACACAAATGTATTGTTCAGATCCTTTTCCGGTAATTAATAGCAGATCGTTAGTTTGGGCTATTTCTAGCGCTTTTTTTATTGCTTCTTTTCTGTCTAGAATTTTATATAGGGTTTGTCCCTCCCTTTTACCTGCAGCAACAGCGCCACTAGCCACGTTGTCGATTATCTCCTGGGGATCGTCGTCGTAAGGATCTTCGTTGGTCACAATAATTATATCCGCTGTTTCACCCGCCATTTTGCCCAAAATTGGTTGGCGCGCCTTGTCTCTACCACCACCACAAGATCCAAGCACATGAATAAGTTTATTATAACTTACCTCCTTAATGTTTTGATAGAGTTGTTTTAAGGACTCTGGCTCTGGAGCATAATCAACCATAACTCGAAAATCCTGGCCACACTCTATCCACTCTTGTCTACCTGGCAAGGCTTTAATTTGGCAATTAACCGCCTTTTTTAAGTCTAAGCCAAGTGCTGAAGCCGTCGCTAACGCTGCTAATAAGTTATAGCCATTAAATCTACCAAAAAGCTTGTTTTCTATCTTTTGTTTATTAAGATAAAAAACCACACTATCTTGTTCTTGTTTTAATCCTTCGCCGAATAGATCCGCCTGTTTAACAAAACCATAAGTAATTGTTTTATCGCTTTTAATTTCTCTTAGCCTTTTGGTTTCTTCGTCATCAGCGTTGGTGATAATTATTTTATCTATTGTTTTTTGTCCAATTTTTTTTCTAGAAGAGTTGCTTAGGTGGTAAAATAGCTTTTCCTTGGCTGCTCGGTAATTTTCCCATCCGCCATGCGCTTCAATGTGTTCTGGTGTTAGGTTGGTAAAAACCACTACATCATAATTAATCCCTTTGTGGCGGTGTTGGTCTATGCCTTGGGAGGATGTTTCAATAACCGCATATTGGCAACCAACCCTGACCATTTGCGCTAAGAGTTTTTGTGTCTGCAGGCGGCCGAGCATGGTCATTTTTTTATCATTCAACCAGGTTTTTTCAGCTACCTTAAAATTAATTGTTGAGGCTAATCCGGTTTTAAACCCTAAACACTCTAAGTATTGGGAAATAAAGTTGGTGGTGGCAGTCTTACCATTGGTTCCTGTAACTCCAATTACCACCAGCTTCTCACTTGGCCTATTATATAACCAAGCAGCCACCCTAGCTAAAACAAGATGGTAACCAGATAACCATTGTTTGGGAATTATTTTTTTTATTTTCTCTTTTATTTGCATTTTAACGGAAAATTCGTAATAGGTTTTTTGTTTGTAAATATATTTTATACCATTGTTTGTTGTAAATATAATTATATGCTCCGGGCGCACACAACATTCTTCCCCCAAAACCTTGTTTAAACCTCGTTAGGCCTTGCCAGTTTTTTGGCAAACCCTGTTCATTACAAACCCCCCAAAAATCATAAAGCTTTCTTCCTTTTTCTTTTGCGTCTTTAATTGCCTGCCACTGCAGCAGGTGTGGGGCCATGATTTTTCTAAATTTATAGTCAGAAACTCCATGTAAATAGGTTGTAATTTCACCAAAGTCAATAATAAGGTTGGCGGCTATTATTTTTCCTTTTGCTTCTGCTAAATAAAGTACACCAACCTTCTGCTCTAGTGCTGTTTCCCAGAGGTTTTTATAATAACTAGCACTATGAAACTTTACCCCTTGGCGCTTAGCTGTTCCCGATAAAAGTTTTAAAAAGTGTTTAATATCTTCTTTTTGTTGACCAATAAAAACCCTTACCCCTTGGCGCTGAGCGAGAGCAATATTATATCTTGTTTTAGCGTGCATGTTTCCCAGTAACTCTTTGGGTTCTTTGTCTAAATCTAAAACCCAGGTGCAAGGGGGTTGAACATTCTGGCTTTTTACTAGTTGCGGTGGGGTTGGTAATTCACTTTCCATTTCTATTTTGCAAAAAAGCTCTTCCCGTTCGTGAGTAGCAATGGTAATATCTCTAATTTGCGACAAAATTAGCTCTAGGGCCTCTTGTTTTTCTCCGGTGGTTAAATCATCCACCAACCACAGCGGTCCTTTGGGGCTGTATAAATAGCTCTTGCCTAAAAAAAGTTTATTTTCATAAAGCAAACAAACAGCAATAAGGCGGTCAAGATTATCTGTTATTGTTAGTTGCCACCAGCGCTTGTTTTGTTTATCTAAAAAAGATCGCCAAAAGGTACTTTGTAAAAAAACCCCCGGGACAACCCTTTGTTTTATTAATTCATCATAGTTTTTTATGTCTCTACTAACTAACATGGCTTCTTTGATTTATTAAATTTAAAGCCTCTTTAACCTTGGCCCCCAAATCTCCTTCGGTTCTGATGTTTTTTATTATTTCTCTAGCCTCTTTTTCTTTGTATCCCAAAGAGACTAAGGCCTCCACCACCTGATCGTTTTCGGGAGAGGTTATTTTCTGTTGTGATAAGTCTATTAGTATTTTTTCTTTTAGTTCCACCACCAGTCTCTCGGCTGTTTTTTTACCGATACCGGAAACTTGTTGTAATAAACTAGGGTCACCAGAGGTAATAGCTCTCTTTAGCTCTGTTAAATCCGCCAAACCGATAATGTTTATTGCGCTCTTGGGACCAACCCCAGAAACGGACAGGAGTTGTTTAAAAAACTCTAGTTGTTCTTTACCACTAAAGCCGTAGAGGTCTAACGCGTCTTCTTTTACGTGGGTGAAAATAAAAAACGAGGCCTCGGTGTCTGTTTGTGTTTTTTCCAGCTCTTGTGCTGAAAGAAAAACCTCATAACCAACCTGTTGGTTATTAAGTATAATTATTGATTTTGGGTTTTTACTAAAAACCCTCCCGGATAAATACGCGATCATTTTTATTGGCGAATTGGCATTATTAAATAAAGGTAGTCTTCCTCTTTACTTGCTTGGAGTAGGCCGGGGGTGTTGTTGTCATTTATTTTTATAACCACTTCATCACCAGTAATATTATTCAACCCATCCAGTAAGTAGCGGTAGTTAAAAACAACCTCTAGGTCCCCGCCAACAATTTCTCCAGCAACCTTTATTGTGCTTTCCCCTGCTTGAGATGAGGCGGCGTTAATAATTATTTGTTTATTAGTATTAGAAAACTTTAAACGAACATCGTTAATTCCTGGTTTGCAAAAAAGCGCTGCTGATTTAATTGCTGGAACAAGTTTATTAATTTGACTTTTAATGGCGTTAGTAAACTTTTCTGGGATAATTTGCTGGTAGTCTGGGTACTTTCCATCAACAACGCGGGAGATTAATTCCACGCCGTCAAACAAAAACATTATTTGGTTGTCGTTAAAACAAACTTTTACTGTTTTTTCCACCTGATCATTTAAAACTCTAACTAGCTCTTGGATTACTTTTAGTGGAATTATTAGTTCTTTTTCTTGGTTGTTGTTTATTTTTATCCTTTTTTCTGCTAGCCGATAGCTGTCTGTTGAGGCTAAAACCAACTCGTTTTTAGCAAACTTAAAGTTAACTGCGTTAATCTCTGCTCGTGAACTATCTAGAGAAGCAGCAAAGGCTGTTTGGCTAAGAGCCTGTTTAAACTTAACAGCATCAATACTTAGCTCATTTTCTTTTTCAATTTCCGGTATTAAGGGGAAGTCTTCGGCCAACAACCCCTTTATACTTGTTTGTTGGTTGCTACTTTGAATTAATAGTGTGTTGTTGTTTGTGGAGAGGTTGATGTTTTCTTTGGGTAGTAGTCCAACAAAATCGTTTAATAGTTTGGCGGCCACCGTAAACTCACCCTCCTCTTCAACCTTTCCGCGGACAAAGGCCTTTATTCCAATTTCCAAGTCCGTAGTGGTTAGAGTTAGTCCATTCTTATCTGCTTTTAGTAAAACATTATTTAAGATTGGAAGATTGTTGTTTTTATTTGCTATATGGGAAACAATATTTAATCCCTGATTTAAGTTTTCTTGCGTACAGGTTAGTTTCATACTCTTAAAATTAGATTTTATTATTTATATAAACAGTAGTAGTAGGGCCTGTTGATATGTTGTTAAGTTGAAAAAAGGCAAAAATGCTTAGTAAAACGGAGGTAAAGCAGGGAGTTTTGTTTTTATATCCTGTTAATAATTAGAGCTCTTTTATTTTTGTTGTTTTTGGTTTTTTTAGAAAACCACCAACAACCCACCAGCTTATTAACAAGTTATTCATAAACCTTTTGTCTCAAAACAGCCACATCATTTTTTATTTTATCATCAATTTCAATTGCTTGCGCTATTTTTAAACATGCATGCATAGCGGTGGTGTGATCACGACCACCCAAATCATTACCAATATTAGGGAAGGAGGCTTTTAATTCCTCACGCATTAAGAACATGGTTATTTGTCTGGGTACAACCAACTCTTTCCTTCTACTTGATCCTAAAAGATCGTCGGCGGAAATATCATAATAGTCTAAAATCGTTTTTATTAGTTTTTTAGTGGTTAAACCAGCTTTCCGCGGATTAGTTGAAATACCACCCAAAATAGCCTTGACGCTTTCCATGCTGGGTTGAGTGTTATTTAATTCATGAAAGGCAATTAGGCGGTTAAGGGCCCCTTCTAGCTCCCTAATATTTTCTTGAATGTTTTCAGCAATAAACTCAATTATCTCCTTATCTAACAAATAGTTTTTTTCTTGGCATTTTAGCTCCAAAATGGCCATTCTGGTCTCTAAATCTGGAAAAGAGATGTCTGCAATCATTCCCCACTCAAAACGGGAAATAAGGCGGCTTTCCACCCCTGAAATTGCTTTTGGTGGCCGATCTGAAGAGAGAACAATTTGTTTATTGTTTTGATGTAAGGCGTTAAAAGTGTGAAAAAACTCCTCTTGAGTCTGCTCTTTTCCAGCAATAAACTGGATATCATCAATTAAAAGGACATCAACCTCTCGATAAACCTGTTTAAAATGGTCGGTTTTTCCATTTTTTATAGCAAAAATGAAGTCGTTGGTAAACTTTTCACTATTAATATATAAAACCTTTTTTGTGCTATCTTTAGCCAAAATATAATTACCAACCGCTTGAACAAGGTGGGTTTTTCCTAACCCCACCCCACCATATATAAATAGTGGATTATAAAGCTCCCCGGGCTTTTTAGCAGCCGCCTGGGCAGCCGCCTGGGCCAGCTCATTACCAGCCCCCACAATAAAGCTATTAAATGTATATTTGGGATTAAGACCAAATTTGCTATTATTAGCCAACTTTTCGTTGTTTTCTTTATCCACAACCGCCTTTTTTTCAAGAACAGGAGATTCTATGTTTTGGCTAATATTAGCAACACTATTCGAGTTTATTACCCTGTAGATAACTTGTAGATTAGTTTTAGACAGAACGTTTTCTAAGGCCTGCTTAATTTGTTTGTTATACTTCTTTTCCAACCAAACCTTAGTAAAGGCATTAGGTACTCCAATCACCACCTGTTGATCATTTTGTTCTACAATGAGGGTGTTTTTAAACCAGGTTGTAAAATTAGCCCGGCTTATTAACAACTCTAGTTCCCCAAGAACGCTTTGCCAGATTTTGTCAAAATTACCCATATTTTTTTAGAAAAACCCTATTTTATATAAAAATAATATAATAAAATAATAGCATAAATACCTTTTTATCAAAACAGCTAACAAGTTAACAAATTGTGTATAAAGTGTGTTAATTTTGATGTTTTTTGCTAAAATTGTAAATGGTTGTCAAAAAACCAAAAACATGCTATCTTAAAGCAGTTATTTTTATGAATAATTAATAAAAAAATGGCTACCAAAAGAACCTATCAACCAAAAAAGAGAAAAAGGGCCAGAGCGCACGGCTTTCGTTCGCGCATGTCCTCTAAAAATGGACGAAAAGTGTTGGCTCGCCGCCGCCTTAAAAAACGCCAGAGGTTAGCAGTCTAAAAATAATGCTGCCTAAAAACAACCGTTTAAATAAAGATCAAGACATTAAAAGGTTGTTAGCAACCGGGCGCTCGTTTTTTTTGCCCCAATTCGTTTTTCGATATAAGAAAAACAACGAGCCAAAAAGCAGAATTACCTTTGTTGTTTCCAATAGGGTTTCTAAAAAAGCTGTTGAGCGCAACCAGTTAAAGAGAAGGCTAAGAAACGCTAGTAAAGAGCTATTAGAAAAACTGACGGAAAAACACGACGTGGTAATTATTGCTAAACCCAGCAGCTTAAAACTGACTTTTCCGGAAATTAAAAAACAACTACAGTTTGCTCTAGACAAGATTATGATCAGTAAAAAATAGCATGGATATTTTTTATTTTATTGATAAAATCTTTACGCGAACACTGTTAAAAATAATTAGAGCCTACCAAAAAACACTTTCCCCAGACACCGGCTGGTTTAAAGACAGATACCCCGTAGGCTATTGTAAGTTTCAACCACACTGTTCCGAATATGCTTATCAGGCTATAGAAAAATACGGGAGCATTAAAGGAACTATAAAAGCGATTTGGCGCTTGTTGCGCTGCCACCCTTGGTCTAAAGGCGGTCCTGATCCGGTTAAATAAACAAAATGTTTTATACTATTTTTTACCAACCAATTTTCAACCTTTTAGTCTGGCTATATGACGTGCTGGCTTGGCAGGATTTAGGCATAGCCATCATTCTTATTACCTTAATAATTAGGATTGTTTTGTGGCCGCTTAATAAACGAGCAATTAAATCACAAAAAGCTTTGCAGACCCTGCAGCCAGAAATTGAAGCACTGAAGGAAAAGCACAAAGATGAAAAAGAGAAACTGGCAGCCGCCACTATGGCGCTTTATAAGGAGAAAAAAATAAATCCCTTTGGATCTTGTTTGCCGATCTTAGTCCAGCTACCAATTCTCTTTGCTATTTATCGAGTTTTCTTTGACGAATTACGCAATGGACCGGAGTTTGATGGTAATATCCTTTATAGTTTTGTTGCTAATCCTGGCACCTTAAACCCCATTGCTTTTGGTTTTTTTGATTTGTCAGAACGCAGCATATTGCTGGCTATTTTGGCTGGTTTGGGTCAGTTTTGGCAGTCAAAAATGATGATGGCCAAAGCACATAATAGCAACAGTGCGGCTAATGCTTTAAGTCAGCAAATGGTTTATTTTATGCCGGTTATCACTATAATTATTGGTGCTAGTTTACCAGCGGGACTAACGCTTTACTGGTTGTTAACTACGGTGTTTACTATCTTGCAGCAATATCTGACTTTTGGCTTTAAAAAAAGCACCATAGAAGTGGTAGATAAAAAATAAAATAAAAAAACACTGTTATACTGACAGTGTTTTTTGTTTTAAAAGTGTCTTTCTGAACCAACAATTACTTTTAGTTTTTCCGGAACCACTGAAACTTCTGCTGGCGTCTTAATAATTATCTGTTCGTCAATCATAATAGAAACCTGCTCATCAGAATTAGACGACATTTTAATTTTAGTAAACGGCAAAACTGTCTGGGTAATGCTTTTTTTACCGAATAAAGTTTTTTTCAAAGGCGTGATTACGGTTTCTAAAATACCATCAATAGGATTGGAGTTATTAAACTGTGGATCACTGGCAAAGTTGTAAAGATTAATCCTACTATCCTCTGCTACAGGAGTTATTTTAAAATCATCATATTCAATAATTACATCTCCATTAACCACTTCCGCGCCGGTAATAAAATAATTGTTATTAATTTTGCCTAAATCTATTTTTTTGACAATGCGAGAGGCCAACACCTCACAAGCTAATACTCCCGGCGGGACACCTAGGATTTTTGCTAGGGTGCTTTTGTTGTCAACCGGGATTAAACCCAGAGTTACATTAAGATCAGCAACAATATTAATTACCTTGGCAAAAGTTTGGTTATTACCGATAGCAACGACAGTTTGCACGCCATCTTTAACACCGTCGGTAATTAACTCTTTCATGTTTTTTAATACCGACAAACGAGCGACCTTGCCCTTGATTCCTAAATCAGTGATACGTTTTTCAATGGCAATTAGCAGGTCGCTGTATTTTTTATCATTTAAAAAAGAATCGTAAATATAAAGATACATACAAAACAAACAATTAAGCTGCCGGCTTTAATTTTTCTTCTAGAACGGTTTTATCATTTCCACCTTCTTCCAAGCCGGACTTTTTACCAAAACCCTCTTCAACTTTAATTTCTCTAACCGGCATGGTTATTTTACCTTGAATTAAAGCTCCGCTTTCCACAGAGATAATTTGGGCCTTAATATCCCCTAAAACAACAGCCGTGCTAGCCACCTCAATTTTTCCTTTAATAGAAACATTACCCTTAACCTTACCAGAAATGAAGGCGTTGTTAGCCTTAACCTCAGCTTGAACTACGGCATTTTGTCCAATTTTTAGGTTGTTTTTTGTCTCCAAGTTACCAATTAAAATACCCTCAACCACCAAATCGCCTTCGCCGCGAAAATCCCCCTCAACTTTAACCGACGGGCCAATGATGGTTTCAATGCTTTTAACATGAACAGCTGGTTGATTTTTGTTGAACATAAATTTAATTTAGATAAATTATAAGCCACTATATCTTAAGGCAAAGA
This sequence comes from uncultured Gammaproteobacteria bacterium, assembly GCA_964638415.1. Classification (GTDB taxonomy): domain Bacteria; phylum Patescibacteriota; class Patescibacteriia; order UBA1558; family GWA2-36-10; genus CAZWYP01. Next base: position 54,028 of record CAZWYP010000001.1, on the reverse strand, counting down.
AGGGAAAAAGTCAAAATAAAAAAAGCTTAAAAAAACAGCAAAAAAGCCTTTTTTATAGACATTTTAGTTAAGCTGTATTAGAATGATTGGGTAATTAAAAATAAGAATATGAATCAAAACGAGCATTTAAAAAAAGATATTTACAGTTCCCTGGGATTATTATTAGTAATTTTGATAATTTTCGGCGTACTCTATTATCTAGAGGCAAGTAAAGGATTATTGTCTAAGCTAATTTAATTATTTTACGACACTATATATTATTTAATATTAGCACTAATAATAAATAATAAAGCAGTATTTAAGAGGTGTTGTTTGTTTGGTAACCTGAGATCAAAGAGATCTCTTTTTTGCCCTTGTAGTTCAATGGATAGAACAAGGCTCTCCTAAGGCCTAAATGGAGGTTCGATTCCTCCCAAGGGCACCAGAAAATAATAATCTTGTAGAAAAACATAGAAATTACAATTTTTTCGTAAAAACAAAAAAGCCCCAAGAATGTATAATTCTAGGGGCTTTTGGCTACAGCTGGGAATATACCCAGGCAATTCCTGGAAAGAAGAATTGAGCTAAAATTAGCCCAACAACAACCATCCAAAACAACCAAGCCCAAGTAGACTTTCCCGAAGGAAGCAGGCCAGCTATAGTCATAGTGACAACCAGCCATGATAGAAAGCCAATAAGGATAACCCAGACACCAACGCCCATTTGTTGGACGCGAGGATCACTTTCAGGCAAAGTGTAGAAGTCTCTGAGGTGCTGCATAATGCCCATTTTCTTGTTGGTAACAAACAAGAAAAGAAGTCCGGCAAAGACCAAAAACTTCGCAAAACTTTTAAGCCTGTTTCTTCGTGAAAGTGAAGACATGATTGTCTCCTTTATGATATATTGTACACTTAATATTGTATTTTAGCACATATTTATTGTTTTGTCAAGGTAATTTACTGTTGACTAGATAAAATAGCGTGGTATAATACCCCCATAGGGTATATTTATGGATAGTTGTGATCCCCAAAAGATAATTGCTCAATTACATAGAATCTGTGGCCAAGTCACGGCTATTGAGAAAATGTATAATGAGCGAAGAGACATTGAAGAAATTATTCGGGTAGTTATGGCTGCTCGAGCTTCTTTGGATTCGGTCAGTCAGAGCCTTATTACCGACAAAGTTCAAGGCTGTTTTGATGGTAATAAGGTAAGTCAACCAGAAGACCTGGTTAAATTAATTAATACTTTATTTAAAACAACTTAATAATTAAGATAAACATATGGTATACGAAGTAACTGATCAGAATTTTGATCAAGAAATAATTCATTTTTCCGGCATCGCTTTGGTAGATTTTTGGGCGCCTTGGTGCGGACCGTGCAAAATGCAGGGCCCAATTGTAGAGGAGGTAGCAGAAGCGTTTAAAGATAACAGCCAGATTAAAATAGCCAAGCTCAATGTTGATGAAAACAACACCAAGGCCCAGGAGTACCAAGTGATGAGCATACCAACCCTAAAGATTTTTAAAGAAGGAAAAGTGGTTGATGAAATGGTTGGTTTACAGAGCAAAGAAGATCTGGTAGCCGCAATTAAAAAACACAGCAGTTAATTTACAACACCATGAATGCTTATGATAACGCTTTGCGTCAGCTGGAAACAGCTGCTCGCACCATGAATTTGTCTACAGAAACCTTAACTAGACTGTCTTCACCAGAAAGGATAGTTCAAACCAGTCTGCCAATTAAAATGGATGATGGTACAACTCGTGTTTTTCAAGCCTACCGAGTTCAATATTCCTCAGCTCGCGGACCATATAAAGGAGGAATTAGATTCCATCCCCAAGTTGACTTGGACGAAGTAAAGGCTTTGGGATTTTGGATGGCAATTAAAACTGCGGTGGTTGCCATTCCTATGGGAGGAGGTAAGGGCGGAATTATTGTTGATCCCAAATCTTTAAGCCAAGCAGAAACCGAGAGGTTAACCAGAGCTTGGACCAGGTCTTTCCGGGAAGTAATTGGACCAGATAAGGATATCCCTGCTCCTGATGTGTATACCACGCCGCAGATTATGGCTTGGATTGCTGATGAATATTCACAACTAGTGGGACATCAATCTTGGGGGGTGGTAACTGGTAAACCAGTAGCCATGGGTGGATCTTTAGGTCGTAATGTGGCTACGGCTACCGGCGGCTTTTATGTTCTCACCGAAGCCCTCAAAGATTTTAATTTAGAAGTAGAAGATTTGGCAGTGGCCATCCAGGGATTTGGTAATGCTGGATCGGTAATGGCTAGAGTTTTAGCAAACAATGGAGCTAAGATAGTGGCTTTAGCTGACTCCCAGGCGATTATTTATAATGCTAAAGGTTTGGATATTTCCGCAGTAGAGGAATATAAAAAAGAGAATAAATCTTTAGCCGGTTTTCCGGGTAGTAATACCATTAGCAAAGAAGAATTCTTTGCTCTGCAAGTGGAAGTAATTATTCCCGCTGCTTTGGAAAATCAGATCACGGCAGAGATTGCTAACAGTATTCAAGCCAAGATAGTTTTAGAATTAGCCAACGGTCCAACCACGCCGGAAGCTGATGAAATTTTAGCCAAGAAAAATATTATGCTCATTCCCGATGTTTTGGCTAATGCCGGTGGTGTTACGGTTTCTTATTTTGAATGGCTGCAGAATTTATCCAATGATTATTGGACAGCCGAGGAGGTAGATAGAGAATTAAGAGAGAAAATGATTCCAGCCTGGCAGGGAGTAAAAGAAGCAGCAGAAAAATACCAAGTGACTTTGCGGCAAGGCGCCTTCATTAAAGCCTTAGAAAGAATAGATCAAGCATTGCAAGCTAGAAAATAAAAAAGTAAAACCGTCGATTAAATCGACGGTTTTATGTAGGTATCAATAACCCATTTGGCCGAATTATCTAGTTGGTGTAGATATTTTGGCGTGGTTTCTTCATCCCAATAGTCATCATCTATGTGGGTGACTACAATTTCGGGAGAACTTTCTTCTAGGAGTTTTTGCAAGGCTCTCTTTTGGTAATTTTCCATACAGACGATAAGTTGAAATTCCCGCAAGTCTAGATCGTTAATCCAGCGACTACGATGTTGAGACAAGTCAATTCCTCGTTCAGCTAAAATTTGAACAGCAAAACGATTAGCAGGACGGACAAGGTGTTGTTCAGATAGAGCAGCGCTTTCGACTGTGATGTTATCAACTCCAAGCTCACTTAGTTTAGCCCGTAAGAAGGCAGCTAAAACTGGACTGCGATTGATGTTGGCATAGCAGACAACCAGAACCTTATTGATTTCCATGCTTGTCTCCTTAGAGTATTGTAGAGTACATTTTTTATTACCCTAACATAAAGAGAGTTTTTGGTAAATGGAGTATTTATCTTAATTAAACTTTGTTTTATACTGGAAACATGAATAAGCAAACAATTATTGGCTTAGACGAAGCTGGTCGGGGAGCTTTAGCTGGTCCGATTGTTGCTGCCGCGGTATTATCCCAAGGTTTTGATCACGAGCAGGAAATATTATCTCAGGTTAAAGATTCCAAAAAACTTTCACCAAAAAAAAGAGAGCAACTCTTTGAGTTAATTGATCATAATTTTATCTGGTCAGTTGATGTTATTGATAATTCCGCTATTGATGCTTTAGGCATTCAGCCAATAAACTGTTTGGTCATTGAACAGGCTCTAGACAAAATCTTAGAAAGAACTGCTGTGGAAAATTTAATTATTTCTTGTGATTACATTGGTGCTCATAGAAAGTATATTCAGCGGAAGAATATTAGTTTTTACAAAAATGGAGAAAGCTTATGGCCGCAAATTGCCGCTGCCTCCATTATGGCCAAGGTCTATAGAGATAACTTAATGAGAGTTTTATCTGAAGAGTTTCCCGGTTATGATTTTGATGTCCATAAAGGATATGGCACCAAAATTCATTTAGCTAAGATAAGAGATCTGGGTTTGTCAGCTATTCATCGCCGTAGCTTTTTAAGTAAATATATAAAATAAAACCCCCTAAGCATAGAGGGTTTTTTGTTCTGTGGCGGACTGGATAGCCGCGGCCACCATTTTTTTCTGATCAGCGAACTTATGCTCTAGAGCAACCTTGATCATCTCCCAGTTAACAAGATTAGAACCGTTTCTAGTCAAGGCAGCATCAAGAAAGTCGCAGATAGCAACGAAAGTTGCAACAGTCATTACTTTTTGCCGTAGCGCATGAGGCCATTCGCGGGGCCAATCATCATCAGCGATACCATAGCCACAAGAAGTGACGTTGTGATGCAAGCCGGCGCAGAGAGCGATGAACTCGTGTTTACCCTTGAGAATTTTAAAACCATTTCGAGCGTGAGTTTTGATGCGCTCAAATTCTTCTGGAGATAAATGACGATTGGCTGGCGGATTGCTTTGTTCGGCAAATAAATCTGCCGGCAGAACAAATTTACCGAGATCATGAAGGAGAGCAGCTAGAAAAGCCGCTTTGGCATCGGAATTAATAATCTCTGCTGCTCGCCTGGCTAACAGGGCCACTCTTTCCATATGAGCGACGGTGCCAGCATGATTTATTCGGCCGAAAGACAAAATAAGTTCAGCGCTGGCAAGTAAGTTTCCACCCGGCCGATATCTACCCAACCAGTAACGGACAAGTTCTGAATTTTCCATAAGTTTTTCCTGTAATGAACAAAACAACTAATCATTATTATCATAGAACAAGGCATTGGTCAACATCGACTGGTTTTCTTGACAACATTTTTGACAGTGCTAAGATAGAAAAAATATTTGACGCCAGATTTAATTAAGACGGCGATAACAAAGCAACAACAGGCCAGAAAGTTAAACATGAAATATATTGTTGCTAAAATTTATGAAGAAAGCGATTTTGTTAATAACAACAGACAAATTTTTTATTTTTACTAAAAAAGGAAAACCACCCGAGTTGGGTGGTTTTCCTGAAGAAAAGCGATTTGAGGGCTAGCTTTTTTATTACAAAAAGTCAGCCTTCATCCATATATTAGTCAAAAATAGATAATTTGTCAATAGTTATAAATAATTAATTAGTAATTCTGGCCTAAGAAACCAGGAAAGAAAGGCGAATCCAATGGATTTGAATAAAGTTAACCTGATTGGCAATTTAACCAAAGACCCAATCGGCAAAACCCTGCCCTCTGGGCAGAACACCGCTTTAATCACGGTGGCTACTAATCATAGCTGGCGTGATTTGAAGACCAAGGAAATTAAAACCAGAGCAGATTTTCACCAGGTAGTGGCCTGGGGTAATTTGGCAGAAATAATTACTACCTACTTAAAGAAAGGATCAAGAGTGTTTTTGTCTGGTCGCTTGCAGAATCGCAATTGGACAGATAAGAACCAGCAAAAGCATCTGGTGACGGAAATGGTAGCGGAAGACTTAATTATGCTGGGCGGCAGTAAAAAAGAAGCTAAAGGAGACGAAACCGCCAAGGAAGAGATTGACGTTGAAGAAATACAAATAGAAGAGTAGCTAGTTGTCCCGCGCCTTATTTTTAGGCATGAAGATTTGGCGCGGGACAAAAGCTTAAGGAAGGTTTGGAGTTGGCCTGTTGCTCCAGGCTTTCCTTAAGCTAAAAACTATGAAGAAAGCGATTTTTATTATTAGTTTATTTTTTATTACAGCCTTAAGTTGTCAGGCAGCGGAAAGCGATTTAATTATTTCCGAGGTGATGTATGACTGGCCGGCTGGGGACGATAACCATGAATGGGTGGAAGTGTATAATACCGGCAATGAGCCAATAACAGTATTAACCGGCAGCGGAGACACTTGGCGTTTTTTTGATGGTAGTAACCATATTTTAAATTTAGCACAAGGTACTACCACTATTGCGGCTAATGAATTTTTTATCATCGCTGACAACGCCGAGCAATTTTTACTGGACTACCCAAACTTTACCGGCAGCATATTTGATACGAGCCTTAGTTTAGCAAATTCGCAAGATAGTCTAGCCCTGGTCTTTGGTGATCTGCAGTTTGCGCAAACTAATTATAGCGCAGACTATGGCGCGGCTGGCACTGGCAACAGCTTGGAAAAGATCATTTTAAACAGCGATGATACGCAAACTAATTGGCAGGAAAGTTTTGTTAGCGGTGGGACGCCAGGCCAGTTAAATAGTCTGCCAAATAACAATGAAGGGGAAGAGGAGGAAGAAGAAACAGAAACACCTCCAGAGCCACCAATAGAAGGCGGTGGTAATAATATCCCAGCGCTTTGGCAATATTTGCAGATCTCGGAATTTTTACCCAACCCTGTTGGCTCTGACACAGAAGAGTGGATTGAGATTTATAATAACTATTTTCTACCAATAGAGTTAGCTGGCTACAAACTGCAAGATAATTCAGCCAGGATTTTTACTATTAGTGAAGAAAATAATTTAGTGATTCCAGCCGGCAGTTATTTAACCCTACCCAAAAGTTTAACCGGTATTTCTTTGAATAACACCGGCGGTGATGCGGTTAAGTTATACAATTCAGCAGAGGAGTTAATAGAGATAATTGAATACAACAGTTCTGCGCCGGAGGGAAAAAGCTTTGCCCGCCAGGGAGATAATTTCCTTTGGTCAGGCTTGCCTACCCCAGGTAACGCCAACCAGTTTTTGGACAATTTACCGCCCCAGGCCGCCATTAAAATTGAAACAGAAAAACTAGTGGCTGGGGAGCAAGTGATATTGTCTGGTTCAGAGGCAACTGATCCGGAAGAGGGAGAATTAAACTACCATTGGGATTTTGGTGATGAAACTAATGGCGATGAAATCAAAGAAAACCATGTTTACCAGTCGCCAGGAAATTATTTAGTTAAGTTAATGGTTACGGATAATGAGGGCTTAACAGCGGAAACAACAGCTGTTATTGAAGTAATAGATAAAGAAGTCAATTTAAGCTTAACCGATCTCCAACCGATTACTTGGCAATTAAGCGAGTTAATGATTACAGAGTTTATACCTGACCCCATTGGCTCTGATGACAATGAATGGATAGAGTTAGCTAACTTCTCCTCAAAGGAAATTAATCTTAAGGGTTGGCAGTTGGATGATATTGAAGGCGGCAGTAAGCCTTATACCTTTGCTGAAGATTTTATTATCCTTGCGGGAGAGTATAAAATAATTGACCGGAAGGATAATAAAATAACTTTAAATAATAATAGTGACAGTGTCAGGTTGTTAACTCCTTTAGGAGAAGCTTGGCAGGAAATTGCTTATGATAAAATTCCGGCTGGCCAAAGCTATGCTTGGGACAATTTGAATCAAGAATGGTTTGTTAATATTAATCCAACGCCGCAAGGAAGTGATTTCTTTGTAGAAAGTCAGATTAACACCATGAATGTTAATGAAATTTATGAACAGGAAAAAAATTCTGAAGTCTATGTGCAGGGAATTTCTCTACAAGAGAGCAGCACAGATAGCAATGTTTTGTACTTAGCAGATTTTTCTGACCAGCAAGCGAATTTCTCTCAAACTCTGGAAATATATTTTAGTAAAAAATCATGGCCAACTATTAAGAGAGGAGATTTAGTGGAAGTTTTTGGCAAGATTTCCCGTGTCGGTGATCTGCCTAGAATTAAAATTTCTACTGCTGAAAATATTTTAGTTTTAAATTCGCAAGACAGCCTCGAACAGCCGGAAAGCTTAGTGGTGGAGGATTTGTCAGAGGACTTGTTGGGAGATTTTATAACCGTTAAAGGTGCGGTAGTGAAAAAATCCGGTAAGAATATTTATTTAGCTCAAGATAAAGACAGCGACTCACAGCTTCGCGTTTATAACAGTTTCACCTTAAATAATCCGGAAATTAAAAAAGGTGATGAAATTGTAGTTAGTGGGATTTTAGCTAAAACTGATGCCGGATTTAAATTAACGGCGTTGTCAGATAAGGATATTTTAGTTCCACAAACCTTAGGCATAGCCATGGTTAATGAGGAGGGAGAAGATTTATCTGTGAACTCCACTACTAAAATTAATACCAATGATAGTATTTTAAATAATAAGCCAGTTAAGAAAATACTATGGACCATTCTAATTTTAACTTTTATTTTAGCCACAGTATATTATTTTAAACAGAAAAGAGGCTAAAATTAGCTAAATAAACATTAATATTATTGACAAAAGGCATAAAATATGCTATTATTATATATTACTTTGGAGCGTGGGAACGCCAAAGTACAAGGCAATAAATAGATGAGAATTGAGTCTTATTCTAGAGTGAGCCTTGCAGTTGTTTCCCAAAATGTTCTTTTCACATAGGAGGTCTCATAATGAGACGAGGTTTTATCCTGATGATGGTGGCTTTAGTCACCGCAACGGTAGCGTGGGCGTATCAGCCGACGGTCTACGAGATAGACCAGCTGAAGGATGCTATGGTTCTACTGAACCGTGACTTGCATCCAAACCCGGACCTGGTTATGCCGGGTGATCTAGTTAAAGTGCCGGCTGACAATCCCGACACTCCTGGCATCGAGTGTGATGTTTACTTGGTCTACGCCGTATCCTCGGCTGATACCATTTATGGTCGACGCAATTGTTTCTGGCGGATTGCTGAAAGGCACCTTCAGAACAGTCAGATGAAAGCCCAGACAGTCCCGTCGGATCCGCTGTGGTCAATGTCCGATTCAGTTACCTCAGACCAAACCAAGGTCGTGTCGACGAAGTTGCGCGAATCGTGGTCGGATTGGTCTGGCTGGCCGCTGTTAATTCTTCTAGGAATTCTTGCCATCTTTTTCGTTGCATACTTTCTCGCTAAAGACTATACGAAGTCTGATGGAAGCGCTGAAGAGCAACAGCGAGAACGAGAAGAAGATCCAGCCAATTATGCAGCGGTGATGCCGGCGCCGATGTCGAATGATCCCACGGCTGCTGCTGGTCAAGTGGAGCATTTCTACGGTCAGCGACCCACTCACATGGATCGTGGCTTCTTTAACGGAGCTGCGAATTCACCAGAGTATGCACTCCATTCCATGGCTTTCGGTGACGGTATGAATCGCCCCGGTCGTATCTATGCCGAGCGCGGTGAACGCCGTGGTACTCGTTTGTATCGTGGCACTATGCCCGACGGAGAAATTCGTTATTTCGTGATGTCTTGTGGCAACATGGGCACGGAAGTTCTCAACGTGCCTCAAGGCTGGACATGGAACACTGAAGTCGCAGCGGATACGCCGGCGACTTTACCTTCCCAGATCGAGACCATTCATCAGGAACCTGTGACGGTGCCAGCTCAACCTTCTCAGGATGAGCCAAAGACCGTCAGTGTCACCATTAATCCTGATGGTGAGCAACAGGCCAAGCTTACGATTACAGCTACCGGCAATGAGTCGGTTATGCCAGTCAGTCTTGAGCGGCAGCCTGACGGCACAGTGAAAATTCTCTTCCCCAAGAGATGATGACATTGTGACCGATGAGGGCGAAGTAGAAATACTTCGCCCTTTTTCTTTACATTGACTTTTTCTTTTTTTTAAAGTATAAATATATGTGTTTAATTTTCGCCGGAGTGGTGAAATTGGTATACACGCATGGCTTAGGACCATGTGCCGCAAGGCGTGGGGGTTCAAGTCCCTTCTCCGGCACCATAAAAACAAGGGTTCGTAGCTCAGTTGGTTAGAGCGCCACATTGACATTGTGGAGGTCAGAGGTTCAACTCCTCTCGGACCCACCAGAGATAAAATAAAACAACCTTTTAGCAAGGTTGTTTTTTGTTATTAGATTAAGGTTTAGTGATCAGCGTCCATCTTCTTTCAGTGGTTAACCACGAAAGAGTTTCCACAATATCATCCATTGTGACGTTCTCAATTTCACGATTGACCTCAGATATTGACACAATGCGATGGTAACCAATTAGATCATCCAAAGCATCGTTAAGTAGGCCTTGTCCAGAAACATCAATCATCAGGTTACCAGTTAACCAGGCTTTTTTCATTTTGTAGAACAACTCATGAGAACTGGTTAAAGAGCTTAGGCATGCTTCAACAACTTGGTCTATTTCATTTAGTGCACCAAGATCCAAAAATCCGCAGTTGATGGAAAAAACATAAAAATTGCCCAAGTCTCCATAGTCGCAACTTATGCTGTATGTCCAATTTCTTTTCTGTCTGACTTCTCTGTACAAAATCTCGTTAAGCATATCGCGCAGAAGCCGTACAACGCGCACGTTTATGCTGGCGGGAATTTTAGCAACAGTGTAGTAAGAGCATGTCGCAAGATTTGGATCTTTTATGTGTTTTGAAGCATCAAACACATAGCGAGATTCAGTTGGTTTGGCAACATCAGTGAAGCGTACGGGCAGAGGATTTCTTAAGCCAGGTTTATCTGCGGCCAAAGGGCTTTTTGCTATCAAAGACGTTAAGTCCTTTAGCGCCATACCGCCAACGCTAATCACGCTAATATTAGCAGGCACATAGTGCTTGTCATAATATGTCTGCAGATCGTTGGGGGTTATTTTCCCGAGTGAGTCCAAATTACCCAAAGGCGTGGTGAAGCGAGATAGCCAATGTTGGGGATACATAGATTGGTATTCCCGCACAGCCAACTCATATTTGAAGTTAGCGGGGTAGTCTTGGCGAAACTCTTGAATAATAATCTCCCTTTGGCTTTCAATTTCATTTCTTAGTTTTGCGGCCAAGAGCATGTTACCAAAAAAGCCAAAAGCCTTATTCAGTAAATCCTCGTCTGCCGGAACGCAAAATAAATAATGAGTGTAAGGATATCCAGTCCTTCCCCAATTAACATACCCGCCGCATTCATCGAAAAATAATTGCATCTCATTTTCTGACAACGGTCCATTTGAAGCAATTAGATGCTCAACAAAATGCGCAGTTCCTTCTAACCCTTCACGGTCAGAAGAGGCGCCGCTGTGAATTAACAGACCCACATACTGCCATGGCTTGTTAGGCCACTGCGTTGAAAATATAGTTAATCCATTATCCAGCTTTGTAGATTGAAACTCCGCATAAGGATCCCACATCTTAATCTCCCTTTTTATTGTTGACAATGAACAAAGATTTTTAAATATAATAAAATATTAGCACCTTGTCAATGAGCATCAAAAAACAACCTTTTAGCAAGGTTGTTTTTTTGTTAGTTATAATTGAGGTGGCGTAGCATTGACCGCGGATTGCAGGATTTCTTGAGTGACTGATGATCTTTGTTCAGTATAGTAGAACCAACCCTTAATTCTTTCTTTCTCAGAAGCAGATAAGCCATTGGCGGCGGTGACCCACCGACCGAATTCGCTAGCATAATTGCTCTCATATAAGGCCTGCATTAAATACACGCCAAAGCCCTGACTGGTAAATCCGGATATTTGACTGGTACTGTGAGCTCCTGCCCAGAGCACCCAATCAATTGGTTCAGAGCCGTTAAAGTAGGAAGCCATATTACTAAAGCCACCCCCAGCCATATTAGAAGCATAAACGCCACTGCTAATACCATTATGAGTAGGATCGCGAGGATCGCCAAAGAGTAAAAAATTACTTTGGGTAAAAGCATACTGTCCATTAGCTACGGCTTTTTCAAACTCTGCTAATTGATGTCCAGCATTTTGGAAATTAGCAGTATCTTCAGGCATCCAAAACATGGCATGAGGCTCATCACCATAGCCCATTAATCCAATTAAGCTAGGGTGGTTACTGAATTCATTCCACACGGTGGCCATGGTATTAATGAAGCGCGTGCGAGTTTCATTAAGAGCATAGCGAGGATGGTTATATCCATAGGTAGTAAAACCCACAGAATTACCCAACCACTCAAAATAATTTGCATCCTGATTTCTAATTGTTGAGGGGCCCGGCGTGGTTTCTGTAAAGCCAGTGATTTCCCAGGTTAATGTTCCGGTGCCAGTATTTTGAATCATTAATAAATATTGGTTGTTAGCACCAATGGTGGGATTGGGCAGGTCCCAATTTTTTAAACCTAATCCCGCTTGTCCAACACCGCTGTCCACAAATTTTGCGTCGCCCCAAGCAGTTGGAAACCAACGAATACGAACACTGTCTCCAGAAATATTTGTAGTCATACGTAATAATCTGTCTCTTTCCTCGGGGGCAGAAAAATTAATAGAAATAAAAGCCCGATTTTCTCCTTGTCCGCCAGGCGGCAAAGTACCGCTAGTTTGAGATAAGCGTGAAAAGAAATCATAAGGCTGTTCTCCCATTTGTTGCAGCCTAATCGCTCCTTTTAATTGTGGGTCACCAGTCATTGGTGTTTTGGTGACTTTAGCAGAAAGCAGGATCACTTCTACAGGTCTTCCATCGGGAGTAGATAGGCCATCTACATGGTCTAAGAATTCATGATAATCTCCACAGAAACGACCAACATGATTAATACAAGCTTGTGATCCGTAACTGGGGTCCAAATCATTTACTCCTTGATAATAGCGAGTTGGTACCATTAGCTTGTTTATACCCAAAGCCGCTGCCATGGTGGCGGCATTTTTTGACCAGGTTAATGCATCCGGGTTTACATAATTGTCCGGTGGTTCTGGCAAGTGCAAGATTCTGTCTAACTGGGCCACTGCGGTTGAAGGTGTGGCAGAGGCTGTTACTATGCTGCTGTATAAATTATTAGCCAAAACACGTAAAGCATAGTAATAAGTTGTGCCTACAGAAACACTGTTATCAGTATAAGAAATATCATCAGGATCTAAAGATGCCAACTGAGTTACGCCATTGTGGGAAACATTAGTGATGGGTGATAAGCTTCTGTATAATAGATAGTTAGTCACTCCTGAGCTAATAGATAGATTCCAGCTTAGATCTATTCTTTGTTCACCGCCAACGGCATTAAAGTTGGTTGGCGCTTCTGGCGCTGTTGGCTGATTTTCCCCGTTACTAGAAGCCAAGGTCATAGCAGAAGCTGTTCTTAAAGCGCTGTAACGATTATCACTGGTAACTGAACGTATGGCGTAGTAATAAGTTGTTAGCTCATTTAAATCGCCGGCACTGTCCAAATAATAATTTATGCTAGGGGAAATAGTTCCTAAGAGCCTAACATTGCTATTACTTAAATCGGTAATTGGCGCGGTTGATCGATAAAGCATGTAACCAGTGACGTCCTGACCACCAACTGTTTGCCAATAAACCTGAACGTAGACCGCTCCCCCAGAGGCGCTAAAATTATTTGGCGCTGGTACGTCGGTATTACTCTCCTCTTCCGGTGGTAAAATTTCTTCCTCTTCTTCCGGTTGTTGTGGATTAAGTTGACTTTCATCAGCGGAGATGGGATTCCAGCGTTGGTCTGGGCGACCAGACACAAAAGGATTAAAACTAATAACCACATCACCCCTGGTAAGATTAGCGGTTAGCTCAAAATCAGTGATGCGAATATGATGAGGAAAATAGCGGTTAGCCTCCATGCCTCGCAAGGTGGTTGGTAATAATTTACCATCTTCTACGAAGAAAATTGAACCAAACTGTCCTTGGCGGATAACGCTACCATTAGCAGGGCCGGTTAAGGTTTCCCCCATTACATAATCTGCCCTTAAGCTTGGCGGCAATTCAATTAAGTGATCAAAGTTATAGCCTAAGCGATGAAACATTTGCTCGTCGGGAATCCAGCGCAAAACACCGCCGGGCTCAACGGCATAAACTTGACTGGAATCGGAAAATTTCACAAAGCGGATACCAGGCCGAATGGTTAAGTTAGGGCCGGTAGTTAAGCTGTCAATAACCGTTTGGCTAACATTTTGCACCAAGGCAAAATTATGGTACCAGCTGAAATAAGTCGCTTCATTGGGAAAGGGGTATTTGCGCCCGTCAGCACCCACATAATAAACATGGGGAGAATCGGCGCTTTTAATCAAAGAGCCGTTAGCCGGTGTATTGCTATTACTGTCCTCGGCTAATAATAAAACCAAGCTTGATCCCCCTACTGCTAATAAAGTTATCAACAACAGGTATCTAAAATTTGTTAATAGTTTCTTCCACATTAATGAATAGATTAATAGGGTAATTTTATCAGAAGTAGCAAATATTATAAAGTGGCATTTTTTGACAAAAACACTAGGGTATAATAGGTTAAATAATAATTGAAACATTGTTCTTCACAAACAAGGAATCTGATCATGAAGCTGACCAAAAAAAATGTTGTAGCGATGGCTCAAGTTTATCCCGACCGCGCGGTTGAGTTTGCCAGGCAGTTTCCCCTCCAAGCTGTTGAAATAGCCATGGTTTTGAGTGAAGACCGCATAACGGACTTTATTGCTTTGGCGGATATAGCCAGCAGTGAGGGTACGCTGCAGATAGTATCCAAACACCCGGAAATTGTCGAAGAAGTCGCTGTCAACAATCCCGATCTGGTTTTGCAGATCGTCAGCCAATTTGCAGAAAAGGAAAGGAGAGAAAAAGTAATTCAGATAGCGGACAAGATCATTGGTCGACTGACTCCCAAAGATTCAGATCAAAAGCTGATTACTGCCCTCTGGCAACTCATGGAAAATTACCCGCAACAAGCTAGGCACATCATGACAGCCATCAGGAAGATTGGTGGCGATCTAGCTAAAGAATTTGAACTACCGACAGCTTCTGCGTGATCAAATGGCCGTCTGCCGGACTCTATTTAAACAGAGTTTGGCAGGCGGCGTCTTTCTATTGCCAAGCTTTGCTTAAAATTTTATAATATACATGTATAAAATAAGTAAATTATTAAAATAATGTTGTCAAAGAAAAACAAAAAAGTAAAAAAAGAAACCGATGTGATTGAAACTAGTAGTGAGGACAATGATTTGGAAGAAGACGGAAGTTGGTCGGAAGAGGATATTGAGGAAGAAGGTCAATTGTCAGTAGATGTTTTTCAGGATGAGGACAGTATTATCATTAAGTCTACCATTGCCGGAGTGGAGCCAGAAGATATTGATGTGTCCATTGAGAATGACATGGTGACTATTCGCGGTAAGCGGTATCGCGATGATAGTATTGCCGAAGAAGACTATTTTTACCAGGAATGCTACTGGGGCTCTTTCAGCCGGTCAATAATTTTACCGGTAGACGTGCAAGCAGATAAAGTAGATGCTACCATTCGCAACGGCATTTTAACTGTTATCTTACCAAAGGCTAAAAAGAAAGATATTAATATTAGAGTTAAAGACGAAAATTGATAATAAAACTATGCTGGTGCAAAATCTCCGTTTAAGTTTTTCCCACACTAAGGATAATAAAATTTTTTTAATTACTGAAAATGGTTTAGAGGTATCTTTGCCGACAGATTTATTAACCCAGCAGGTTGATCAACATAAACCGCTTTATTTAAACCTAGACACTGAGCCGGTAACCAGCGGTGAAAATCAAAAAAAAATATTAAACGAGCTGCTTGATAGTCAAGAATAATGATTTGGGAAAAGATTAAAACTACCTTATGGTTAAAATGGTCATTGATCACAGTGGCCGTTTTTGTGATTTTATTGGCTAGCGCTTTTAGCGCTAATGCTTACATTAACAACCGCTATACTGACAGGATTATTCCTAATGTTTACTTAGGTAGTTTGAATTTAGCTGGTTTAAATTATGAGCAAGCTAGGGAAGTCTTGGCGCAGAAGATAGATTTTATTAATCAGCGAGGTTATGTTTACCAGAGTGAATTGAAAACTGTGGTGGTTTATCCTAATGCTTTTTCCGTGGATTCCCCGGACACTTACCAGCCGTTAATCATTTGGGATATTGATAAAAGCTTGGATCAGATTATGGTCTGGCAGCAGCAAAAATCCATTAGATATCTGCCCAGTAAATTAGAAGCCCTGTGGTTTAATAAGCATTTTCCCATTGCTTATCAATGGGATGAGCAGCAGTATTTGACAATTTTGGAGAACAATTTAACCGGCTTACTAACTCCTAAGCAGGACGCTGATTTTGTCTGGGAAGGGCAAAAAATAAAAATTATTCCAGAGAATTCCGGCCAAACTTTTGACTACCAGCAGGCCATGGAACAAACTGCTCAACAGATTTCTTATTTAACCAATCAGGATATTCCTTTGGCTATTATTTCCCAAACGCCCGCTATTTTTACCAAAGACATAGCAGGGCTGGAAAATAATATTATCGCTACTGCTAATCGCGGACACTTCTATTTGACTTATGATCAGCAAGATTGGGGAGTACCTTCAGAAGTTTGGCGCCAGTGGCTGCAGGTCAAGAAAGATCAGAATAGAGCCTATGTCGGTTTTGACGGGGAAGCGCTCAATGAATATTTAACGGCGGAAGGAATTTTAGACCAAGTAAACCGTCCGGTAAAAGATGCTAAGTTTAATATTGTTGATGGCAAGGTTGAGGAGTTTATTGGCGCTCAATCCGGTCAAGCAGTGGATATAGAAAAAACCATCCAGTCCATGGAACAAACTATTGCTAATTCCGGAGAACTGGAAATTGCTTTGGCAGTAGAGACCGTAGAGCCGAAAATTACCAATGATGATGTTAATGATTTAGGCATTACGGAAATCATCGGCACTGGAGAATCGGATTTTACCGGCAGTCCGGTGAATCGCGTTCATAATATTAAAGTAGGCGCTGAAGCTTTGGATGGCATTTTAATTGCTCCAGACGAAGAGTTTTCTTTGTTGAAAGCCTTAGGTCCTATTGATGGCGAGCATGGCTATCTGCAGGAGTTGGTAATTAAGGGCAATGAAACCAAGCCGGAATATGGTGGTGGCTTATGCCAAATTGGCACCACTACTTTTCGGGCAACTATTGCTTCGGGCTTGCCGGTAACTGAACGACGTAACCACTCTTACCGCGTGAGGTATTATGAGCCGGCGGGCACTGATGCTACTATTTATGATCCTGCGCCTGACTACAAATTTAAAAACGACACCGGACATTATCTTTTGATCAAAACCAGAATAGAAGACACCAAGCTATATTTTGACTTTTGGGGAACAAAAGATGGTAGAGAAGTTACCATTACTGAACCCACCATCTATAACATTGTGCCACCGCCACCGGAGAAAATAATTAAGACTACGGATTTAGAACCAGGCAAGCAGAAGTGCACGGAAAGCGCTCATCATGGCGCCGATGCTAAGTTTGATTACACTGTTAAATATTCAGGTCAGACAGAGCCAGTGTTAGTTACCTTCCGCAGCCACTATGTGCCCTGGCAGAAAGTTTGCCTATTGGGAGTGACTGAAGAAGAATTACTAGCAGAGACAGCCAGCTCTACTCCGGGAGCAATTAATACTTCAACCCCTCCTGTTGTTGAATAAAATAAACCCTGACCAATTAGGCCAGGGTTTTAAAAACCTTCTCAAATATCTGTGTCCAAGAAAATCTTTTGCAGAAAATATTTAGCCGGAGCCGAATAAAATCTAAAAAAGATTCCCATGCTTGTCGTGGACACAGATACCTAAGAAGGTATTCCTAGAATCTGTAGAATTTTTAAAAAGCCCAAGGAATTTTATGTTTGTATTGAGTTTTTTATGTTTATTTCAGCTAATATGGCAGTATAGCAGATATTATAAGTATTGTCAAGTCCAGCTTTAAAAATCTAGAAATTTAGATTTTTTTCATTTTTCTGATATAATTAACTTAACTTTTACTCTCCCAGCCTTAATTATTGACGCTAAGCTATTTTAGCGTTATTATCAAGGCACTAATTTTATTAATTAAAGAGAATAACTATGGGTTTACCATCACAAAAGAGGACTAAGAGTTCCGCGCGCCGCCGTGCTTCGCATTTTGCTTTAAAGAAGCCAGCAGTAGCCAAGTGCAAGAATTGCGGAGCTTCTACTATGCCTCATCGCGCTTGCGCCAAGTGCGGATATTATAAAGGCGAGAAAAAAGCTTAACGTTATTTAAATGGCCAACCGGCATTTAGCAAGGACTTTAGTTTTACAAGCTTTGTTTGAATGGGATTTCAAACAAGGTGAGGGAGATATTGCGGAAATTTTGGAGCATAACCGCCAGGAATTTGCTCCTGATTTTGATGACCAGGGATTTGCTTTAGTATTAGCTCAGGCAGTAGTTAGCCATAAGTCCAAAATAGATAAGTTAATCAAAAGCTTTGCTGCGGAATGGCCAATTGACCAGATCACCATTGTTGATCGCAATGTTTTGCGCATTGGGATTTATGAATTGAAATACAATCCAGATATTCCTCCTAAGGTGGCGATTAACGAAGCGATAGAACTTGCCAAGGCTTTTGGGGGCGACTCTTCCGGCAAGTTTGTTAATGGAGTATTGGGCAGTATTTACAAAGACATGGTTAAAGCCGGTGAAAAACAGAACTTATCTGCTCAAGGAATTAAGGAAGTCTCGGCTGGTGGCATGATTTACCGTCAGGAAGACGACGGTTATTATTTCGTTTTAGTTTTAGACGCTTATGGCAAATGGACCTTTCCCAAAGGCCATGTAGAGCAGGGAGAAAGCTTAGAGCAAGCAGCTTTGCGGGAATTAAGAGAAGAGACTGGTTTGGAGAATTTGGAAGTAATTACCTATTTGGGAGAAACGCAAGTTAAAGTCCATAAGCCTAATGAAACTCCTTTCCGCAAATTAATTAAATACTTTTTAGTTAAAACTGCAGATAAAGAGATTACAATTCCTAAGGTGGGAGAATTGCAGGATGTCCGCTGGTTTACTCAGAGTGAAGCCAGGGCTACTTTAGGCTATGAGAATGCAGTAGAGATTTTTGACAAAGGTTTAGAGCAATTAGGTTTGGTAAAATGACCCAGAAAAATTTAGCCAATTTGGAAAAAAATTTAGGAATAGATTTTAATAACCGTGATTTGTTAAAAACAGCTTTAGTTCACCGCTCTTATTTAAACGAGCATAAGGATTTTGCTTTAGATAACAATGAGCGATTGGAATTCTTAGGTGATGCAGTTTTAGAATTAGTGGTTACAGATTATTTAATTGCCAATTACCAGGAACCGGAAGGAGTATTAACTAATTGGCGTTCCAGTTTGGTTAACCGCGAACAATTAGCAGCGCAAGCGGAAAAATTATCTTTGTATGATTATCTCTATATGAGCAGAGGTGAAGCGCAGGATAATAATAAAAAAGCGCGCAGCTATATTATGGCTAATGCTTTTGAAGCTTTAATTGGCGCCATCTATCTTGACCAAGGATATAAGATAGCGGCTAAGTTTCTGAAAAAGAATCTATTGGTAGAGTTAGATAAGATTATTGCGGATAAAAGCTATATTGATGCCAAGACCCTCTTTCAGGAAAAAGCCCAGGAGATTATTGGTATTACCCCTAGTTACAAAGTGTTAGCAGAGTCTGGCCCTGATCATAATAAGCATTTTAAGATTGGCGTTTATTTAGGAAAAGAGCTGGTAGCTAGCGGTGAAGGATATAGCAAACAGGAAGGGCAAATTTCTGCTGCCCAGAAAGCTTTAGATAAGAAAAAGTGGAAAATTTAAAATATTAGCTAATATTAGATAAATTGTTGAGTATATCCTTGACAATTTTTTGTTTTTGGTGTATAATTATATATTCAAACTGTACTTTCACATCTTAGACAGAAAGGATGTACCATGCCGGAGACAATGAACGCAATCCAAGCGGTTGTGGTCAAGGTTATCCCCAATGGCCGCCATGGCCCGTATGCCGTGGCTATGCCGCTTGAAGATAGCCACCAACAACAGCTGGGTAAGTCTATTACCTTTTCCATAGGTAGCGGACAAGCTTGGCAGGAAGAAAATCACCCCACAGTCAGTTTGCATGTCAATTTGTTTGATGTGCAGAAACATACTGCCGGGTGGCGCGCTAACAGTGTTCAACCGATTAGAGCATAAACAATTCATTTTTTCAGCAAAAAGCAAGGAGCAAACAATGTTGCATCTGATGGTTTCCAATGAGGAACAAGTTTCCTCAACTACCCCGATCATGTGGTGCGTAGACGAAGCAGACTTTGGTCTCGTTAAACAATTGCAGAATCCGTATCTCTTGTTGGTTATCGTCAACGAAGCCAGCAAGACGGAAGTGCGCTATCTGGTGCCTTTCAGCGCCAAGATGGAATACATTTCCTTTACCAAGCCAGGCAAACACACCATTTATGCAGTGGTGGTGGTCGTTGGCGATAAAGATCCGCTGGCGGCTTTGCGCAAGGCATATCTCACCGAAGACAAGCAACCTTTTGACTATAAGAAAAGGTTGATCAACAGTGATGGCGTTTTCCAGGTTGATTGGGTCAACCATCGCATTTCGCAGACTTTAGGGCGAGTATGGGATGAAGATGACAACGAGATCATCACGGAAGAGAAGAAGCAATACTTGGTCGTGGAATCAACTGGTCTCCACGTGGAAGTGCCGGAAGATATATTTTGCCAAGAAGCCGGCCAAGTGGTTGTGGAAATGGGTTAACTTTTTCTACAAATACCCGCCGCGCGATCAGTGTGAATTCCGTCGCCGCGCCTTGTTGGCCTTCTCGATACAACTCCCGCTTGTGGCCGTCGTTGGCTTGGTCTTCTTGGCTTTCATCTTTGTGGCTAGGCCGATGGTGCGGTTTATTTGGGCATTGGTTGGTACGCTGTTCGGCATCATCGGCATCAACTGGAAACAAGTTTTTCTTGGTGATGAAGATGATCCAATTTGGTACGGCGATGTCGATGCTTGGGTAGGTGATTGTCGGAACATCTTTATCCGTGACAAGAGAGGCGACAAAAAGCACTGGGCTTGGAGATTGTTTATTCCAATGATCTGGATTGCTGTTTGGTTGGTGTTCTCACTGGGCATCATCTGGAAGGATTACAATTGGGATTGGGTCCAGTGGCAGCAAGCGGCAAGTGTCAGTCTAATGATCACCGGTACCCTCTTCGTCGTCACGGTGGTAACGCTAGGCCTTATATATTTGTTGTTCCACAAAGACCGGGCTTTGCGTATTGCCAGCCAAGTGATCTGCGCGATTGGCTTCTCGGCAATACTGCTTTTGGCTTGGCCTCTTTTGTTGGCAGTCTTAGGTGATTTGCTGTTTATTATTCTGAAGATTGCCGCATTTTTGGCTGCGGTAGCAATCGCTGCCTGGATTATTAACCGAACTTATTTTACTCGGGAAAGAATCCAACTGCGATCTGTCGTCAGGGAACAGAAGGCTGAAAAGCGTCGTCTCCTGCTAGAACAACTGGAGGAAGATAAGCTCAGATCGCTTACTTGTCCGCCGACTCCGATAGAGATTAACTATGATCTCCTGCCGAAGAAACTGCAGACTCGCCATCTCCATTTCCAAAAGATAAAGTCGGCAGTTTGTCGTCCGTTTGCCAACTAATCTTTCTGTCTGTGTTAAGACCCGCTACGTAAAATCGTTTTTACGATCACGTAGCGGGTCTTTTTCTTGACCTTTTTTTGTTTTTGGTGTTGAATATTATATTCATAAGTACTTAATATCATTTTCAGAATCGAGGTTGCCATGTCTTCCCTTATTTTCAAAGCAGTTGCCGCAGGAATTCTCTTCGGCATTTGGCCTTTGTTTATGAGTCGGTCAGGCTTGAACGGTTTTGTGTCAGCTGCTGCTTTCAGTACACTGACCTTGCTGGTGATTTTGCCATTTGCCCTGTATCAGAATGGCGGTTGGATGCTGCCAACAGCCAATTGGGGATTGGTAATAGCTGCTGGTGTTCTGGCAGGCATTGCCTTACTGTTTTTTAACAGCATGTTATCACAGGCTATGCCGCATAATGTCGGTACCCTATTTGTGATCTGCTTGTTAGCGCAGATTGTAGCCCCAGCTATTTACCAGTCAGCCATGAGCGGCGGAATAACCCTCAGTCAGCTTGGAGGATATGCCGCGGCTGGTTTGTCAGCTTATCTACTGCTGCGCTAAATTTTGGTGTTAGCATACAACGCCCGTTCCAATTATTTGGAGTGGGCGTTTTTCTTTAACCTTGACAATTTATCTTTTATATTATTAAATACCAAGTTAAGATAGTACGCTTCATTTTCCCAACCAGAAGGAGATTAAGATGTTTAACCAACGAGGCGAAGTTTTGTTTTTTGTGGTAATAGTAACCTGTGCTGCTCTGGGCTTGGGCAGCTATGGGGTAATTAACCACCAAAGCAAAAAAGACTTCCGCAAGGGAGAGCGCATTTTCTGGAATATTGTCCAGGAAGCGCAAGACCACTTTTTGGATCACGGCACTTACCCGTCCACCATTGCCGGCTTCCCGGTTACCGAAGACTGTAAGGCTCCCAGCCTTATCTATTTCCGTTCCTTTGTCTATGAGACATTTGCTGGAGGCCAGAGCTGTCAGCTTATTGCGGTTTTTCGCAATAACACGGAGTTTACTTGGCACTCCGAGCGCCTTTTTTCTTCTAGGAAGCTGGAACCGCCCTTAGCCGTTGTTGACTCAACGGCTCGTCCTTAGCCGCAGTCTTTACTGACTACAATATCCCGCCAGAGATTTTCTTTGGCGGGTTTTTCTTATTCTATTTTTACCGCTAATATGCTACAATATTATTGTTTTTAACGACCCTTCGCGGTATTTTTATTTTATGTATTTAGAGAAATTAGAAATTCACGGCTTTAAATCTTTTGCCAATCCTACCACCTTGGTTTTTAATCGTCAGCTGACAGCAGTAGTTGGTCCTAATGGCTCCGGCAAGTCTAATATTACCGATGCCGTTCGTTGGGTTTTGGGCGAGCAGTCAATTAAGACTTTGCGCGGCAAAAAAGCGGATGATGTAATTTTTGCTGGTTCGGACAAAAAATCCCGCTTGGGTTTTGCCGAGGTCAGTCTGCATTTAAATAATGCCGACCGCTTAGCTGAAGTAGACTATGACCAGATTATTGTCTCCAGGAGAATTGACCGCAAGGGTGAGAGCGAATACTTAATTAACAACAACAAAGTCAGGCTATTAGATGTGCAACTTCTACTTGCTAAAGCTAAATTCGGCCAGAAAACATATAGTATTATTGGACAGGGAATGGTGGATTCAATCTTAACCACCAATGCGGCAGAGCGCAAAGAGTTTTTTGATGAAGCCACCGGCGTCAGGCAGTTTCAGATTAAAAAAGAGCAGGCGATTCATAAGTTAGACAATGCCAAGGTTAATTTAGCACAGACCGGCCAGATTTTAGCAGAACTAGAGCCCAGAGTTAAAAGCTTAACTCGCCAAGTTAAGCGTTTAGAGCGCCGGGAGCAGTCGGAAAAAGAATTGCAGGAATTGCAGACCAGCTACTACAGTTTTTTAAGTAATAATTTAAATAAGGATTTGGCCGCTAAGCAGGGAGAGTTTAAAAAATCCCAGGCAGAGGTTTCCGCTCTTAACCAGCAGCTAATTGATTTACAAACCAAATTAGACCAAAGCGAACGCAGCTCTACTCGCCATGACAATTTCCAGAGCCTGCAGAAAAAGTTAAGTAATCTTCAGGATGAGCTTAATGTCTTGCTCAAGGAAAAAACCGTTTTGGAAGGCAAGGCCGACCTGCAATTAATGTCTGCCGGCAAAGTAGATACAGTTTGGCTGAAGAACCGCTTACAGACCTTGCAGAATGAAATTAATAGCCACCAATTGTCTTTAAGTCAGGTGAATAAGGATTTGCAGGACAAGCAAGTAGCTCTAAAAAATTTGGAAGAAAAACAAGCAGCGGTTTTAGCAGATTTTAAAGTCTTGGAAGACCAGTTGCAGAACCAAGCCAAGGAAATTACCATTAAGGATTTTGCCGAAGACCTGGCTACTATTATTTCCAAGCAGGATAAAATCTGGCAAGAGCTGGAGAGTTTAGCGGATTTGGCGGAATTGCCGAAAGTAAAAACTGCCTGGCAGAACTTAAGCCAGCAGATTAGTGAGTTATATAATAAGGCGAAGCAGGCTACGGCCGCGGCTAAGTTAGACTGGCAGCTGGAATTCAATAAGTTGTTGGTTAGTAAAGATACTTTGGTAGCCGAAGTCAATGAAGCAAAAACCAAGGTCATGCTGCTTAGCAAAGAAGCGGAGAATTTTAACCAGCAGATTAAGAAAAACCAGGAAGAAATAGCCAAGGTAGAGCTGGATTTAAAAGCTTTGACGGCGCAGGCTGCTAGTGGAGAAATTGCCCAGCAGGTAAAAGTATTAGAGCAGAAGATTTCCCTTAAGGAGAAAGAGTTGGAAAAAATTACGGAAGAGATCAAGGATTTTAACCAGGCAGAAGAAGCAAAAAAATCTTCCTTGGTAGCTGACCAGAAAAGTTTTCGGGAAATTCAGTATAACTTCAACCTGAAGAATAATATTTTAAATGAGATCAAGGTGGAATTGGCCCGTTTGGAAACTAGGCAAGAGGAATTGAATAAAGAAATAAGCGAGGAGATTAAGGATTTACAGGTTATGGAAGTTAAGAGTTTGGATGTAGAAGCTACCAGAGAGCAGATTCAAAGATTGAAGCAGCAATTAAGCTTAATTGGCGGTATTGATGAAGGAGTGTTAGCCGAATACCAGGAGGTTAATGATCGCTATGAATTCTTAAGCAAGCAGAGCGGAGATTTAACAGAAGCGATTTCCCATTTGGAAAAGGTTATTAAAGACTTAGATGAAGCAATTTCCGAGCAGTTTAACGAGGCCTTTAAGAATATTAACCAGCTGTTTAGCAAATATTTCAAGCAGTTGTTTAATGGTGGTAAAGCCCAATTAACCTTGGAAATAAAAGAAGTGCCGTTAGATAAGCAGGAAGCGGAAGAAGATTATGATGAAGATGATGAGGATGATGAAGAAGAGGAAGCTAAAGAGAAGCCAGCGGTAAAAACTAAGAAAGAGTATGGAATTGAAATTATGGCTACACCGCCCGGTAAGAAATTAGCTTCCATTAATATGCTGTCCGGCGGTGAAAAAGCCATGACTTCCATTGCCTTGATCTGCGCTATTATTGCCAACAACCCTTCTCCGTTTATTTTCTTGGATGAAGTGGATGCGGCTTTAGATGAAGCCAACTCCATTAGGTTGGCAGAAATCTTAGAAGAGCTGTCAGACAAAACCCAGTTTATTGCGGTGACGCATAACCGAGCTACCATGCACCAAGCTAAGATAATTTACGGTGTGACCATGGGTGATGATGGAGTATCCAGCCTACTGTCTATGAATTTTGAACAGGCAGATGAAATAGCTGCTTAAAGTTTAAAATAACAAATAAGCCCCGGTTACGTAAAAACGTGACCGGGGCTTTATGATTTTAGGCTGCTTCTGCCGTAGGACGGAGCAAGGGGTCGTCTTTTATAAACAACTCCCAAGTATTAACCACGCCAGTTGCGGTTAGACTTTCAGTGATCTTGCTAAAACATCCTGGGTTTAACAAACACATCTCAGTGAGCGATAGTTGGTCGGCGTTGACTATGCTGCCAGTCGGAGATTTCGGATCAACTAATTGTTTACTGGTGTCGTCCCAGGCCGCTTTCAGCAATGAGCTGATGCATTCAATTGCTGTTTGTTTGGTTTCAAACGGATGCCCATCGGTATCAAGTAACAACTTGTAGCCATGGCCCGGCCCACGCATGATGGCAAAACCAAATTTACTATCTTTTTCACCGACAATGATGTGGATGTCACGCGGATTAGTGATTATCTCCAAGGCTGTTAAGCGAGTCATTTTTAGACCCCTTTACTATTTGGTTAATGAACGTCTCAATTATTTTTAAACTATAACATCTTTATTTTTTCGTCAAATAACAATCCCCGCTACTAGGCGGGGATTTGTTTAGCCGTAAATTTCTTTTACTAGATCTTGGTCTTTGTTGGTAGATTTTAGATACTGTAGATTAATATTTCGCAAAGCTTCACAAGTTTTTTTCTGCTCTTCCAGATTTTGCTTATCCAACATTTCAATAAAGGCTTCAAAGTCTTTAATGAAGCAATGCCCACCGGCACCACGCCCGCTCTTATGCATAACCTCCAAATGCATATTACCTATCCACGGTTCATGAGCCATCGCCTCCTTAAGCACTTCATAATCCACTTTAGTCTTATTGGCCAAATCATAAAGAATATTCATGAAAATTACTTTGAAGTAAAAGAAGCAGTTGTTGGCGTATTTAATAAGTTCAGCATTTTCTATTTGAGTAATTAGCTCATAAGGAGCTTTAGGCAATACGCTTAAAATTAATTTAGCCTTAGCTTGCAGCTCTGGATTATTAACATCCATGATGCCAATAATATTCCTCTTGGGATTACTGGCATCTTCAGCTGCCGTTTTTTCCGAAAGAAATTCTGGTGAATGCACAATAGTAATCTTAGGATAAAGCTCCTGCAGTTTCCTGCCCGTTCCTACTTGAATAGTAGATTTAATAACAGCAGTCTTTCCTTCGCCTACTAAGCTTAATACTTCCTGCAAAGTAGTATAGTCAAAACCATGGGGAGTGGTAGGGGTAGGAACAGCGATAAAGACCAGATCACAATCTTTAATCTTTTCTTTGTTGTCTGCATACTGCTCTTTGCTGTAGCGCAGTACTTTATAATTCCTTTTTTCTAAGTCATCGGCATAGTTTTTGCCGATATATCCTTGGCCAATAAAACCAATTAGCAAGTCTTTTTCCATAAGCTATTATATTAATGCTCTAATTATAATCTTTTTATTTTTAAAGACAATATATAGATAAATGAAACCCTTGACACAAAGCAGTTAATATAGTAGCATAAAGGCCATCACGGATTTTTAAGTGCTCATTATTAATAAACTAGATTAAAGAGCAAAAATGTTAAAATTAAGATTAGCCAGAGTAGGCAAACGCAAAAAGCCTTTTTATCGCCTGATGGTTTCCGACAATTCCAAAGATATGTACGGTGATCATTTAGAGAATTTAGGCAACTATAATCCCCATAACAAAGAAATAACTTTGAAAGAGGATAGAATTAAGTATTGGTTGTCAGTTGGCGCCCAAACTTCCGATACTGTCCATAATTTATTGGTGAAACAGGGAATAATCAAGGAAGATAAAGTGAAGCCAATTAGCATCAGTAAAAAGCGCCAGACTAAATTGGATGCCAAAAAACCAAAGCCGGTAGAAGAGAAGCCAGTAGAGGCAGAAGCACCGGTTGAACCAGTTGTTGCTCAAGCCGAAACTACTGAAGAGCAAAAATAATTTTTATTACACCTTCAATTGACAAAATCAGCTAAATGTTTTATACTCTGCTATAGTATTCTGGTTGCCAGAATAGTTAATTAAAAGATTATTAACCACATAAAGAAATGATGGAAGACAAAGAGTTCTTAGAAATGGTTGTCAAAGCCTTAGTCGAAAATCCCAATGACGTTGTCGTTGAGAGAAACATCGACGAGCGCGGCGTACTTTTGACCTTGAAGGTCAACCCAGCCGATATGGGAAAGATTATCGGTAAGCAAGGCCAAACCGCCAAAGCTTTACGCACGCTGTTGAGAATTGTTGGCAATATGAACAATTCCCGAGTGAACTTGAAGATTTTTGAACCGGAAGGTGCAAGATCTCATGCTCCCCGACCAGCTCAAGAAGATGATGATTTATCATTATAGAATATAAATCTTTTATAAAATCAAAAACCCCCAGACCGCAAAGTTTAGGGGTTTTTGTTTCTTAAAACATTGTGTTAGAATTTAATTATGAAATTTGATATCCTCACTATTTTTCCTAAAATGCTGGACTCCTATTTTTCCGAGTCCATTTTAGGGCGGGCTCAGAAAAATAAATTAATTGAAATTAATACCCATGATATCCGCTCATCAGCTACTGACAAAAGAAAGACTGTAGATGATACGCCTTATGGCGGCGGACCGGGCATGGTTTTGCAAATTGAACCGGTATATAAAACTTTAAAAAAAGTATATCCTCGGAAGAGTAAGTCAACTAGAGTTATTTTACTTACTCCTCGGGGAGAAACTCTTACCCAGAATAAAGTCAAAGAATTAGCCAAGTACAAAAGGCTGATTTTAATCGCTGGGCACTATGAAGCTATTGATGCCCGGATAGATCATTTTGTTGACGAGAAAATATCCTTGGGCAACTTCATCTTAACTGGCGGGGAATTGGCAGCCGCCTGCGTAGTGGATTCAGTGTCTAGGTTAATACCCAAGGTCTTAGGAAAACAAGAGTCTTTAGCCGAAGAGTCTTTTTCCCAGTTTAACTCTAAAACTAAGGAATTTAACATAGAATATCCGCAATATACCAGGCCAGAGGTCTTTAAGGGACTGTCAGTCCCTAAAATACTGCTTTCCGGGCATCATAAGGAAATTGCCGGGTGGCGATCAGCACAGACTCGGAATAGAAAGTAGTCTCTTGACAACTTTCTAAAAATGCCCTAATATATTGGAGCATATAAAACTATGTAGCTGATTAAAAATTAGGTTAGAGTTGCTTTCAAGGAAAGGCAGAAGTGTCTAGATTGGACATTGCTGTTTTTTCTTGAACTATTTTTACCAGTTTAAGAGAAAATGTTTTTTGACAATATAGACCAATTAGTCAAGATTATCTCGTATTCGTACCACGACATGCAGTCAGTGGATAGAGCGAAACGAGAAGTCAATTCATCAATTTTTTAACAATTTCAAAGTGATCCGTTTTTTAGCCGGAACAAATTTTTATATATAGATTTAATTTTCAAATTTTTATTTGAGAGTTTGATCCTGGCTCAGGGTGAACGCTGGCGGCATGTCTAAGGCATGCAAGTCGTACGTGTGCTTGCACACGTGGCGAACGGGAGAGTAACACATTGGTAATCTACCTCTATCTTGAGTATAACCCAGAGAAATTTGGGACAATCCTCGATAGTCATGGGGGGACATAAGTCATTCCCATGTAAAGCTTCGGCGGATGGAGAGGAGCCTATGGCTTATCAGCTTGTTGGTAGGGTAATGGCCTACCAAGGCGACGACGAGTAGCGGGTGTGAGAGCATGACCCGTCCCACTGGAACTGAGACACTGTCCAGACTCCTACGGGAGGCTGCAGTCAAGAATCTTCCTCAATGAGCGAAAGCTTGAAGGAGCAATGCCGCGTGATCGATGAAGCCCCTCGGGGTGTAAAGATCTTTTATTAGGGACAAATCCGTGATGGTACCTAAAGAATAAGTCACTGCTAACTTCGTGCCAGCAGCAGCGGTAATACGAAGGTGGCGAGCGTTACCCGGATTAACTGGGCGTAAAGCGTCCGCAGATGGTCTACAAAGTCTTTGGTTAAATCTTAGGGCTCAACCCTTGGACCGCTGAAGATACTGGTAGACTTGAGGATGGGAGAGGCAAGCGGAATTACCGGTGTAGTAGTAAAATGCGTTAATATCGGTAAGAACACCAAAAGCGAAGGCAGCTTGCTGGAACATTCCTGACATTCAGGGACGAAAGCGTGGGGAGCGAATGGGATTAGATACCCCAGTAGTCCACGCTGTCAACGTTGGATACTAAACATTGGAAGTATCGACCCTTTCAGTGTTGTTTACCTAAGCTAACGCCTTAAGTATCCCGCCTGGGAACTACGGCCGCAAGGCTAAAACTCAAAGGAATTGACGGGAACCCGCACAAGCGGTGGAGCATGTGGTTTAATTCGATAGTAAGCGGGGAACCTTACCAAGGCTTGACATATAGCTGCACGCTCTAGGAAACTAGAGCTCCTTCGAGGGTGCTATACAGGTGCTGCATGGTTGTCGTCAGCTCGTGTCGTGAGATGTCGGGTTAAGTCCTTTAACGAGCGCAACCCTTATCCTATGTTAAATTAATCATAGGAGACTGCCCCGGTTTAACGGGGAGGAAGGTGAGGATGACGTCAAATCAGCATGGCTCTTACGCCTTGGGCAACACACGTGCTACAATGGCCGGTACAATGAGTCGCAAAGTCGCAAGACGAAGCTAATCTCATCAAAGCCGGTCTCAGTTCGGATTGGGGTCTGCAACTCGACCCCATGAAGTTGGAATCGCTAGTAAACGCTGATCAGCTACGCAGCGTTGAATACGTTCTCGGGTTTTGTACACACCGCCCGTCACACCAAGAGAGTTGGGAGCACCCGAAAGCTGACATTAGTCGGATGAAGGTGAGACCAATGATAGGGGTGAAGTCGTAACAAGGCATCCGTAGCGGAAGCTGTGGATGGATCACCTCCTTTCTAAGGAGTAGGTGTTGATGGCCAGCTAGGCCATCACAATTAGTCGAATATTCTCTTTCGGGAGAATATACCACCGGTTAGAAAATGGTCACTTTAAAGTTGTTAAATAGAAAAACCACCCTTTAGGGGGTGGTTTTTTGTGGAGTTAGTTATGCAGATTTTAGAAAATTTAATTAAATATATTATCCGTTTTAAAGGTGCAGGAAAAATGATTTTATAAGGCTATACTTAATATACCAAAAAAATTTTTAAGTGATATTATGTGACTTTGACTATTTATTCTTTTGGTGGTAGTTTGAAAATGTAATTATTAAATGGAAATTATGAGGAAATTAGTAATAATAACTACTGCTATAGTCTTATTGGTAGCTGTTAATTTTGTTTCCGCATCTAATGGTCATCCATTTCAGGAACTGTGGGATGCTATCAATGGTCTTCAACGGCAGATCGATAATATAGAATTAATACCTGGACCGCCCGGTGAAGGCTGGGATGAGGCTAGATTTATAGCCTTAGAAAATAGGGTTGCTTATTTAGAAAGTTTATTAGAGACCCCAACATCTACTACTAATTTGATAGTTGAAAGAAGTAATATATTAGGTGCAGAAAATATTACCGTAGGCTATAATCAAGTTCTGGGCGGTTTTAAAATTACAGTAGAAAATGAAGCGGTTGATATTACAAACTTAACTCTAAGTATTGCTTCTACTTCTAGCACAACCATTGAAGGTGCCTTACAATCAGTTAGGCTAGTAGATGCTTTTACGGGTGTTAGTTTAGCTGGACCAACAAATTTAAGCCATGATACTTTAACAGTGCATTTTGAGGATAACTTTACTTTACCGGTTGGAGAAACAGTGATTAAAGTTGTTGGTGATTTAATGAATAATAGTGGTTGGCTAGATAATGACACAATTTATGCCAGCTTAATTACTCCAGCTACTGCTATTATTGCCCATGGTCATAATAACGGTGGGGAAGTTGTTATTACTCCGGATACAATTGTTAATACTAATACCCAAACCATAAGGATGGCTTCATTATCTGTTACCAGAGATAGCATGCCAATCGATGGAGAAGTAGCTATTGGTAGCAATGATGTTTTATTAGGATCTTGGACTTTTGACGCTACTGATTCAGGAGAAGATATTCGTGTTACAGCGATATTATTTGCGGCTTCTTCATCTAATGCTACTAACTTAACCGTATTTGATGGTAATGTAGCATTAGGACCAATTAATGCGGCTCCTCCAGTTGGTGACAGGGCTACATCTACTTTTGCTCTAGACAATCCAATTATTGTCAGCCGAGGAACTTCTAAAAATATTAGGTTGTATGGTGATATAACCATGGATGCTAATCCTGGCAATTCAACTCAATTTGGGTTAACCGATACTTTAATTAGTCCCAATACTTCAGTTATTGCTTATGGTGTCTCTACTGCTAATCGCGCTCGGATTATTTTAATACCTGATGATGGAGCTATTCTCACTTATGTTAGTAATGGTTACAGAATGAGACCGGGCATTATTCATCTTAACAGTATCTGGCCATCTGAAAATTAAAAAATATAAATTTTAAAAACTACTCAGCCAAGAGTAGTTTTTTGATGGAGTTAGCTATATTAGAAATTAAGGATTTTAAGCCGATACGAAATTTCAAATAATATTATATTAATCTGGAGCGGGATACGAGAGTCGAACTCGCCTCTCATGCTTGGGAAGCACGCGTACTACCGATGTACTAATCCCGCCTAATAGTAGGCATTATAGAGCGCTAATAACAAAAAAACAACCTTTAGGGTTGTTAAATAATAAAATAGGTCCCCAACGTATTAGTTGAGGACCTAGGCCGATTACTTACTTGTCGTGATCTTCCGTGTCACCCCTATAAGTATCGGTACCGTTTGCTCTTTGTTGCCACCCAGGATCCCTTTGGATATCAGGATTATATTCCTGAGAATTATCCATTAGCGGCCTGGGATCACTGGCAAACAAAGAAGCAAGTGGTTTGACTTCCAGAATCATTATCATCACCTCCTTTCTCTCTCATGTGAGGAGACGAGCTGTTCAGCAATTTTTTGACTGATTTGGTAGTTGATAAACGAATCTATCCATAGCCAATTTCCATCAGGATTTAGCTCCAGAAAAACATATTCTCCATTTGCTGTTACAGCGAAGTCAAATATTCCGAGCCGCAAATTCAATTCTTGCATGAAGATTGAGATTTTCGTCTTAATATCCTGTGGAATTTCCACAATCTCATAGTTCAGTTTTCTGAAATTCGCCTTCCGCCAATCAATTATCGACTCTTCAAATTTTTGAGAATCAATTTTAATTGGTATTATGTGCCCGTTGATGAAATGAATTCTCAGATCATAAGCTTTTTCAACAAAAGACTGAAAAATTCCCGGACAGGAGCTAATCAATTCTCCGTATTCCATCAACCGTTTGGGATCAAGTAGTGTGGTGTGGACAACAGATGTGCCTTGCTGGCCGTAATCAATCACAGGAGCATACAAGGTTTTGTAAACGACCTTGCCAAGCGAGATAAATTTTTTGATTTGCTCGAAATCATTTGTCACCAATGTTGGTGGAACAACAAGATTAACCTGCTTAGCTTTGGTTAATTGTCGTATTTTATTGTCTGCATAACTTCTGTGGATTGGATGATCAAACCAAGTTACATCGGGTAAAGTTGTCTCCAGTGATTCGGTAAAAACCGAAAATTCATATTGGACAAACTTCTCGTATTTAGAATCAAGGTTGGCAACTGCAACTTTTGGTGTTCGACGCAAGTATACAACACGGATATTATTGGTAGAGACCACTCTGTTTTCCGGCGTTGTAATAAGCGGAACATCAACAGCTAGCTGCCATGAGAGTTTATTTTGCCCAATGTCTTCAGTGTTAATTCTAACCACCTCAGCGCCCAGGTGCTCTATTTGTTCAATCACTGAGTCCGAGTGAGGATCCCATTTATTTGTTAGCACTAGAATAGCCACAGTAATCTCCTTTTTAAAGAACTAGAAAATTAGGTAAGTTATAATATAAAATTATTTTTTAGTCAAGATTAAGTTATTATTAATTTATGATAAGATTATTCTATGAAATATAAATTAAAACAGATTGAATTTTGGCTTCATGATGGTATAAATTACCCGCAGCAAGTTAACATTAATACGTTTAACCAGCTCATTGGCAAGGATTATGATTATGAGGAACTATTAGAGATAGAAAAAGAATTGAAAAAATTTGTATATAATGATTATAAAGTGGTATCTATTATGAACCCACTTTATCCGGATTTAGAGATGACGGTTATAAGCTGTGAATTGTCGGCAGATAATTATTTTATTAAAGATCAGCATAAAGAGGAGGTGTCTCAAGGATTTTTGGCAAAGATAAAAAATTTACTTAGTCAGCACCAAGCTAGGTTGGATTTTATTTATAATTCCGGCCAAGGAAAATTATCCGGTACCAGGAACAACGGCATTATTTATTCTAATGATAAGATTTTGTATAAATTAGAAAAAGAAATTAATAAAATCTTAAAAGATAATTACCAAGACTTTCAAAAGATAATAAAGAGTAAATATCATTATGATCTGATAACAGCCAGTCAGTGGATTGAAAAAGATGATGAGTTGATCAGTATATTTATCAATAAGTTAGATTCCAAGACAGAAGAAGAAATTAATATAATTTTAAGACAGCTAATACCAATAGTTTCAAAATTAAAGGCTAAGCAGAAAAAAAAGATTTATGATTTAATTAAAGATAGGTTGTTATTATTACCCTCTGGTGCAATAAGAAATAAAGCAGTATCTATTTTATTAGAAACATCAGACCTAGTTAGCGATGAAAAACTAATTGATTATTTATATTTATTAAGTAATAGCGAACAGTTAAATTATTCATATCCCTCTCGACAAATTTTAAAGCAAAAAAACAACCTTTAGGGTTGTTCTTTTGATAGATCTGGAGCGGGTAACGGGAATCAAACCCGTATCGTCTGCTTGGAAGGCAGACATAATAATCATTATACCATACCCGCTTGATTATATTTTATTCTCCACGGCCTCTATCCAGCCCATTATTTTTCTATGAAGGCTTACCCCCAATTTTTTATTACCATTACTTTTTACTATTATATGGAGCGTTCCATTAGGTAATAATTTTTTCTTATTTTTTGATTTATTAATTCTTCGATCTATTTGTATTTTACCAAATTGATTTTTACTAAGCCCTGTTATGAGCGACCAGTAATTTATAGATTTTTTAATGTTAGAATCGGGATATAAATGAAGGTTTAATCTGAAATTATTATTTTTTAAACCGCAAATTTCTCTGAACCACTTCATAGATATTTTGATAACCTGAGGATCAGAATTAGCGATTCTAATATATTCATATGCTTTAGAACCTTCGCCTAAGTATAGTCCAATACCCATCATCCATAGATCTCTTTTAGTGATATTGCCCAGCTCTTTTATAGCTTCCAGCCTCATAGCGATTATATTATCTAACCGCTGTCCATTTTTAAATTTAGCTGATTTTAATCTAGCATCTCGTACTCGCTCTATCACTTCTCGGTTAGGATTAAAAGGAATTTCTCTTAACCAATGGCTTAGAGTGCTTTTAGCTATATCTAGCTTTTGAGAGATTAAATTATACGAATACCCCTGTTTTCTGTATTCTATTGCTTTTTGTTTTATACTTTTAGTTATCATATTATTGAACTAACTAATAGTATTATATCATATATATTATAAAGGTTCAAAATATTTTAAATGGTCGGGGTGAGAGGACTTGAACCTCCGACCTCATGCTCCCAAAGCACGCGCGCTAGCCAACTGCGCCACACCCCGTTTTTAAAAAAATGGTGCCGCGGGGCGGGATCGAACCACCGACACAAGGCTCTTCAGGCCTCTGCTCTACCACTGAGCTACCGCGGCATGGTGGGCATAGGAAGAGTTGAACTTCCGACCTCCACATTATCAGTGTGGCGCTCTAACCAACTGAGCTATATGCCCTTATTTTTAAGTTAACAGATAAGATAATACCAGAAAAAACTGGGTTTGGCAAGGGTTAAAATAACTTTGTATTTTAACTGGATTATTGTTTTTTTAATAATAAAACGGTAAAATTAAGAAGTTATGCAACTCAAAAAAATAAAACTTAAATACGTTTTTGGCGGTTTAATCTTAGTAATAGCTGTTTTTGCCTTTTGGCAGTATTTTCTACCGGCTCCTTTGTCAGGAAACTGGCAGGAACACACAGCGGTGATGCCAACAGTGGAGTTTAACGGCAATTTAGCCACTATTTATAATGTCCGTAATTTCCGCTACAGCTCCGGTGAAGAGCCGAGTATTGCCAACTATTATAATGAGACTTATGACTTAGATAAAGTAGTTAAAGTCTGGTATATCAATGAGCCTTTTTCTGAAACTAAGAATGCTGCTCATACTTTTTTAAGCTGGGAGTTTTCCGATGGCAAATTTTTAAGCCTTACTATTGAAGCCAGAAAAACCAAAGGGCAAGTCTATAATATCTTCAAAGGATTATTCAGAACTTATCCTTTGATGTATATTGCCGCCGATGAACGGGATGCGATTTTAGTCAGAGCTAATGTTAGAGAGCATGATGTTTATCTTTATCCAGTAAAAACCACTCCCGCTAAAGCCCAAGTTATGTTAAGGAATATGCTGGTGGAGATGAATGATTTGGCAACTAATCCCAAGTGGTATAATACTTTAACAGCTAATTGCACTTCTTTAATTGCTAAGCATGTCAATGAGGTAACGCCGGCTAAGCTTCCCTTCTGGTCTTGGGAATTATTATTAACCGGCCATGCTGACGAATTAGCAATGTCGGCAGGATTATTGGATACTGATTTACCAATTGAACAAGCCAGGGAGAAATTTAATATTAGCAAGGTTTCCCAAGAGATTGGCGATGTGGAAGATTATTCAATTAGGATTAGGGAGAATCTACTTAAATAAAAGTTTAGTAAAAAGGAAAAACCGCCCTGGGAACAGGACGGTTTTTTGTATAAGAGACTTCCGTTGAAACTAGCTGTCTGCAACTTCTGGATGATAGAACGGTTTGGGCAAGTCAAGTAAAGCTTGCCATAAGATATAGTAAAAGTCAGGTCGCTTCAAATCAGTCATAGCAATCACTTCTTGGTGGGAAAGCTTCCCGCCTAAACCTGCTCCCATATTGGTAATTAGCGTCAGTCCGCCGATTTTAGCGCCCAGCTGGTTAGCAGCCATTGCTTCCAGCGGCATGCTCATGCCGACTACCGATGCTCCCAGCTGCGCCAGTGAATGAATCTCTGCAGGCGTTTCGTAGCTGGGACCGGTCATGAAGGCATAGGTGGCGGAATTGGTGGTAGCGCCGGAGGAATGTAGATGTTTAGCCAGCTGCTTGTCATACACTTCGCTTTGGTCGGTAAATTGCGGACCGCAGCTCATCAATAGCTCGGAGGTTTCAATGCCGATCAAAGGATTGACTCCAGTCAGATTGAGATGATCGGAAATCACTACGATTTCACCAGCCTGACGTCCGCGTTTGGCGGCGCCGACCGCAGAACAAAGAATGACAGTTTTGGCTCCGGCTAAAATCAGGGCGCGCAGCAGGAAAACTGTTTCGTGGACAGTATAGCCCTGGTAATAGTGGGGGCGGCCCTGCATAATAGCCAGACGGTAGTTGTCATGCTTGCCGACAAAATTGCCAAGCAGCAGTAGGTTCTTATGGCCTTTAACTGGCTTGATGCTTTTGTAATTAGGCCAGCCGGCAATGGTAGCATAAGGCAGGATGGTGGATTGGCAACAAGTAAATAATTCTTTTGCTCCTTCTCCTAAACCGGAGCCTAATACCACAGCGACATTAACTGGTTCGTCATGATTGGCGTTAATGATTTGGTCGCGGGCCTGAGCTAGCATAGCCAAGCTTTGGTAGTCTGATGACATAGTTGGAAGTCCTTATGATTGTAGGGAACTTTTTAATTAACTTCAGACTATATAATAAATAAAGGATTGTCAATTTATTTTTTTAGCTAATCTTGGTTGACTATTGACCTTTACTGGGATTATAGTTATAGTATCTTATTGCTATGAAAATAATTATTGCCATTCCATTATACCCGCCAGAAATTGACCCCTTGGCCAATTATGCAAAAAAACTGGCAGAACAATTAGCTGAGAATAATCAGGTAACGGTTTTGGCTTATACTGGGAAAACTTTGCCCGTCAAGAATTTTAATTTAATTACCATAGATAAAGATCAGCCTTTATTGTTAAGATTATGGCGCTTTACTTGGCAGCTTTTAAAGCTGGCTGAGACGGCAGATTTAATTATTGCTCAAAATGCGGTAGCCGCTGGCTTGCCGGCCATCATTGCTAAGCGCCTGCGCCGTCGTCCGGTAATTATTAATTTCAGCGAAGATGAAGCTTGGAAGCGAGCTTTAGCTCTAGGCTTTACTGAAAAGTCTCTGGCAGATTTTTTGCAGAATCCGGGGCATAATAAAAAAACCAAGCAATTGGTTAAAATGCAGCGCTGGACTCTCCGCCAAGCTGATCAGGTAATTGTTCCTGATGAAAATTTAGCTAAACTGGCTGTTAAGAATTACCAGGTGTTGCCGGAGAAAATTATTATCAACCCGCTACCACCAGTTGCTGAAGAAATTTTACCTTTTCCAGCCAGTAAAATTAAGCAGCAGATTTATCTGCAGACTAAGTTATATGAATGGGCAAATTTAGCTAATTTATTTTCCGCCCTTTCCTTATTAGTGAAAGACTGGCCGGAAATTAAGTTATATTTAGCCGGAGAAGGCCGGGGGAAAAATGATTTGCAAAAATTAGCTAAGCAGCTTAATCTTGCTGATCGAGTGATCTTCTTGGGAGTGATTTCTTCAGCGCAGGATCAGTATTTAAGCAAGACTTCCGCTTTGCATTTGAAGAACATTGCCAATTTTTCTGTGACAGAATTAGCCGAAGAAATTAAAACCGCTTTAGCTAAAGACTTACCACCGGCAATTAACTGGTCTTGGAATGATCACTTAACAGCTTTAAATAAAGCTTTATTAACTTCATCTGAAAACAATGATTAAATCCAGCACAGCAAAATCATGGTCAGATTATTTCCAGCAGGAGCTGCAGGCTATCCGCCCGATTCTGAAGAATTTTGGTTTTGCCGTTGATGAACAGCAGCCGTTAATTGGTGGTGAATTTTCTTCCGCCAAAGCTAAGAAATTAGTTTTAAGCGGACGGCAGCTTAAAGATGATAAGAGAGTAATTATTAAAGTTTCCAGCGACCCTGAGGGCCAGGCGGAAATTAAGAGCGAGCATAATAGCCGCAATATGCTGGATAAGCTGAATTTTGCTTACAATGTTTTCTTATCTCCAGCTAAATTGCTGTTTTCCGACACCGGGCAATATACTATTTTAATTACTGAATTTATTGACCAAGAGAGCACTTTCTTAGAAAAGGATTTAAAGGAGCAGTTTTTTCTGAGTTTAAAGATTTTTGCTCTGCAAGAAGGAGCACAGGCTGTAACCTATGAGCATCGGCGATCAATTTCTCAAGATTTTGGCTGGTGGCAGGCTGAAGATTATCTGGAAAAAATAGATCAGTACTTAACAGAATTACAAGACATAAAAGCAGATGATCAGCGCTTTAAACAGACATTAAGCAAAGCTCGGCAATTTTTTGCAGACAACTTGCCAATAGTAGATTTGTATTGCGGCTGGCTGGCTCACTGGGATTTGGTGCCTCATAATTTCCGGATTCGGGATAATGAAGTGTATATCCTTGACCACACTTCTTTGCGTTTTGGTAATAAATATGAAAGCTGGGCCCGGTTTATTAATTTTATGATGCTGTATAATCCGGAATTAGCTAAACTGCTGGTAAATTATGTCAGAGATAATAGGGAGCAGGAAGAATCATTATCTTTGCAGTTGTTAAGAATTTATCGCTTAATAGAGTTAATTAGGCATTACGCTAAGTCTTTAAAGGAAGTGAGCGGTGATTTACTTACCTTAAATAAAAAACGCATCGAGTTTTGGCACGAAGCGTTAATGGCAGTTTTAGCCGGCCAGGAACTGCCAACTAATACTATTGAAGATTACCGGAAGATTAGGGACAGCTTGCGGGATGAAGCGGAAAAACAAAGGCAGGCAGCGATTTATTAATTTACTTCAACTTCGCTACTTTATTTATTAATTTGGCGTATTCGTTAATTAGCGGATGGCGCCAATTTTTTTTGAACATTTTTAGTAAGGTTTTTTCCATTTTAATTTTTTGCTCCTTGCCGCGGGTAAATTTACTCCACAGTTTTTTCCCCATGACAGCATAACCGTCTAAAATGCTTTCTAAATTGTGAATTTTATCTGCTAAGGAAACTGCTTTAATAGCCAGTGAGCTTTTGGCTACCTGGTTTAAATATTTAATTTTTCTTTCCTCCCAATTAGGCAGAGCCTTATCTTCACTTAAAGCCTGAACCATCTGCAAAACTTTTATCCCCACTTCTTTTTTTATTCTACTTGCGGGAAATTTAGTGTCTTCCAGAACATCATGCAACAGTCCGGCGGCAATTACTTCATCAGGGAATTTGTATTTAGCCAGCTTTAAGGCGACCATAATTGGATGGACAAAATAGGGAGAGTTGTCAGTTTTACGCACTTGTCCAGCATGCGCTTCAAGCATTATTCTAGTTGCTTTTTCTAATAGAGACATTAGAGTAAAATATTAAATACTTTAGCTTGCATTTTTTTAGCCACCTGATCCCAGTCATATTCTTCTTCCACCAGTTTTCTGGCTTGTTCAGTAACAGTTTTGACTTTATCCGGATGCGCCAGAATATTTTTTACTGCCTCAGCAATCTGCGGGGGATTGTCTTTATTTACAATCCAGGCAGTATTAGCAGAGATAAACTCAGCTAAGCCGCCTTCGCGAGTGGCAATAACCGGCAGGCGGGAGGCCATAGCGGAAAGAAAAGCATTGCCCAAGCCTTCGGAGCGACTGGGGCCGACAAAAATATCTGCTGCTTGCCGCCAGGCTGTCACTTCTGAGCGGTCAACGCGCCCGCCAAAGATAACTCTAGCTGTTAAGTTTAATTCCTCAGCTAGATTTTTAAGATTCTGTTCTTCCGGACCGTCGCCAACTAAGAGTAGTTTGATGTTATCTGGTAATTCTGCCAAAGCTCTAATAGTGATATCATTGCCTTTTTGGGAAACTAGCCGGGCGGTATTTACCAACCAGATTTCATCTGGTTTTTTTCCGAATTTATTTTTTATTTCTTCTACCTTATCTGCAGAAAAATCTCCGCTTAGATCCCGAGGATTAGCTCCATTATGGATAATCTCTATTTTGTCAGTCGCTACTTTTCTCATCAAGGCCCAATCTGCCAAGTAGCGGGAGATAGCTTGAACTCTATCTGCTTTAGTGAAGGCGCGGGTAAATAAAGGCCATAAGGGTTTTAGAGTTTTTTCAATCTGTTCAATGGGGTCGCCTTCTTGCAGAGTGAGAATATATTTTACTTTTGGGTTGAAGATTTTAAACAAGGCAGCTGGGACACCGGCAGAGTGCGCCATTATTGCCCAGACAGCATCATAGCGGTTTTTGCCATGCAGTAGCATTCCTTTCAATGGAGCAAGCAGTTGGTAAAGAGGCTTATTAAGATCCAAGGGCAATTTGTTCAAATCGGCAAAAGAGGGATTACTGGCAGTTAAGCCAAGGCGGTAGACCAGAACATTTCCAATTTTTTCTACCTTAGGCAATTGGGAATTATATCTTAGGGTAATTAAATGCCATTCAATGTCCGGCAGACGATCCGTAATTTCTTTAATAGCAGCTTCCGCGCCGGAAACCTGGTTAGGGTAATATGCTAGAGAGAAAATTAAGACTTTTTTCATGACTATTGTTTCTTTTTAATTTCCTTGATGTATCCAGCTAGATTATGTTTTTGTTGCCAGCCCAACTTTTTTATTTTAGCTGAATCAATAGCCTCAGAAGAGCGGCTGGTTTTGGTCTGTTCCAGCATTTTAATTTTTCCGCCAAACATTTTAGCTACTTCAAGTAAAGAATATACTTCTTTGGCACAGATGCCATAGTTATCTCCCTGCCCTTTGGTGCCGGCTAAGATTATTCCCCGCACAGTGTCATTAACATGAGTAAAGGCTCTGGTTTGTGTTCCTGGTTTTCTGACTGGCAAAGGCTGGTTTTTTAAATAGGCTTGTTTGAAAGTTTCAATAACCGTACCATAGGCTTTATCTTGCTGTCCGGCGCGTTCTCCCGGGCCATAGACATTGTAAAAATAGACAATGGCATAGGGGAGATTGTACCAGCTGGCATAATTGGCTACTAGTTCGGAGTTAACGGCTTTAGCCCAGGTATAGGGAGCGAGGTTTTTACCGGCCACGGCTCTAATATTGTTATTATTAAATTTAGTGGAAGAACCGGCATAGACTAATTTGCATTTTATTTTGCGCCAGAATTCCAATACTCCCAAAGTACCGACAATGTTTAAATCCCAGACAGTAGCCGGTTCTTGCAGGCTGGCAGCGACACGGGAGTATTCTCCTAAGTGGTAGATAATATCTGGTTTAACTTTAATATGTTTAGCAATGTCTTTAGTGTGGCCTTTGAGGTATTTGGCTCCTTGCACATGATTAAGCTTAGAACCGGTAAAATAGTTATCTAAAGAGATGACTTGGTTGTTTTTATCTTTAACCAATTCTTTGATGAGATTGGAACCAATAAAGCCAGCACCGCCAGTTACTAAAATTATTTTTTTTCTAGCCATTTATTTGCATTTAATACACTAAATTTAGCTTAAATTAAGGTAAAAGTCAAAACAAAAAACCGCCCTTTGCTATAGACGGTTTTTTATTTTATTTATTCTTAATCCAGCCGATAACTACTGACAAAAGCAAAGTGCCGGCATAAGCTAGGAACATCGGGTAATATTCCGGCATAGTCATTTTGAATACGCCAATAAGGAAAATCATATCCAGGATAATCATTTCAATATACCAGATAATACCAGCAGTCCAACCCTCATTAATAGTATTACCTTTAAGGTCTTTAAAGTAAGCATAAGCAGCTAAGCCAAAGCCAATCATGCCAGTGAAAGACATTAAAGCATAAAACCAGTCTGGACTAATAGCTGGCGCATTAGCTTGCACATCCCAGACTAAAATACTGGTTAAGAACGGAATGCCCCAGATTAACAGGCCAAGTAATAGAAGTTTTAGGTATTTATTCATAATTTCACCTCCTTGATTTTAACGCTATTAATTATTTCATCAACTTTTTAAACTCTTCTACCATCGGCACCGGTTCTGGTTCCAAGTGGTAGCTTTTAGCTAAATAATAAGAAGTCCAGTCGGCTAAAGTTAAGCTAGTGAATATTTTTTGCCAGGCATTTTTTCCTTTAAGAGGCAGGGTAATAACCGGCAGCTTATTTTTTCGGTAAAGATTATTTAAAATCTTAAATCTTTTCTGTATTCTTAAGTTGTCAGTACTGTCCGTGAGAAAAATAAAGTAAAAGTCCTTGGATAAGTTTCTAGTCGTCTCTCTGACATCAAAACCATTCATCTCATTGTGATTTAACTCCGGCAGGACATTGTAAAAAGCAGGTACTTTACCAGTTTCGTTCAGCTTGATCTTCCAGTTATAGGCAATAGCCTGGTTAGTAACAGAGGAATAGATTACCGGTATTTTATGCTTTAAGGTTTTGGCTAGTTTTTTGCCGGGCTGGTTAAATTGCAGAGGATTAAGCTGAGTAGCAAGGTTAGATAATTCTTGGTAGGTATTATTCAAGCCCATGATTTTGGCCAAAGCCTTGGCATTAAAGCCCAAGGCCATACGGGGTTGGATATGGGTATCCGGCATTTGGATATATGGCAGGTTATTTTGTTTAGCCAATTCAATTAATTTACCGCCAATAGAAATGCAGGCAAGGTTTAATTTTTTAGCCAAGGCTGTTTTTAGTCCAGCTAATACTTCCTCGGTATTGCCGGAGTAGGAATTGGCAATTATTAAGGACTGCTTTAATTCTTTAATTGGCATTTTAGGCAAGCCATAGTCGGAGTGAATGATTAGCTTGAGCTCTGGCTGGGTTAATTTGATCAAGTCTGCCGCCAAGTGAGATCCACCCATACCCAAAATAATAAACTGGGAGAAATTTTTTAAGGATTTTCTGTTTTTAATTACCGGCTGCCAAGCAAATTGTTCCGGCAGGTTTTTAAGGGCGTTATGCATGGTTATTTTTTAGTCATTAATAAAATGTTTTTTAAAATTTCACTGCGGTCTATTTGGTATTTTGCTAAAAGCTTGGCCGGATCACCGCTTTCACCAAAAGTATCTTGAATACCCATTATTTTAGTAGGTACTGGATAATTTTGGGATAGCATTTCGACAATAGCCGAACCCAAGCCGCCGTGGATTTGATGCTCTTCTAGGGTAATTAATTTTTTGGTTTTTTTAACGGAAGCGATAATGGTTTTTTTATCCAACGGCTTGATGCTTGGACAGTCAATTACCTCTACGGATATTTTTTTCTTGGCAGCTTCCCGGGCAACTACCAAAGCCTCGTAGATAATTGGTCCGCAGGCGACAATAGTTAGATCAGTGCCGGTTTTTAGCACATTAGCTTTCCCGATCTTAAACGGCAGGTTTTTTTGGTAGAGCAGGGGAGATTTTTGACGAGTAAGGCGGACATAGGTTGGTTGCTTGGTTTTAGCAATGGTAAATATTGCTTGTTTGGTTTGTTCATAGTCTGCCGGTACCAGCACGGTTAAATTCGGTAAGACGCGAGTAATGGCGATATCTTCCAAAGCTTGGTGGCTGGCACCATCTTCACCGACGCTTAAACCGGTATGAGTGGAGACAATTTTAACATTAGCTTTGGAATAGCAAACGCTGACGCGCAGCTGATCCCAATTTCTACCCGGAGAAAAAACGGCAAAGCTGGAGGCAAAGACGGTTTTGCCTCCCAAGGCTAAACCGGCGGCAACGCCCATTAAGCTTTGTTCTGCTACTCCTACCTCCACAAATCTTTCCGGATATTTTTTGGCAAAATAATGGACGCGGGTGGATTCGGCTAAATCGGCTGACACTACGGCAATGTTCTTATCCTTGCCTAAAACTAGTAATGCTTCGCCGTAAGCATCCCTGGTAGATTTTAATTCTGGGTTGTCAAAAATATTATTCTTTAACATTAGTAGAGAGTTTTTAATTCGCTTAAAGCCTTGGCAGCTTCCGCTGGCGTAGGGGCAGTACCATGCCATTGCCACTTATTTTCCATAAATTTAACGCCCTTGCCGGGAATGGTTTTGGCGATTACTACCACTGGTTTTTTCTGGTAGCTTTTGGCGCGCAGCAAAGTTTTGTAAATTTGTTTTAAATTATGGCCGTTAGTTTCCAGCACTTCCCAGCCAAAAGCCAGGTATTTATTTTTCAAACTGCCCAAGGGCATGATGTCTTCAGTGTATCCGTCAATCTGGATATGGTTGTAATCCACAATATTGATTAAATTCCCCAATTTGTATTTAGCGGCAACTAATAGACTTTCCCATAATTGTCCTTCATTATGCTCGCCGTCAGAGGTGACGCAGAATACTTGCCAGCCGGCTTTGTCCATTTTAGCAGCTAAGGCTAATCCTACCGCCTGGGAAATACCCTGTCCCAAAGGACCGGAACTTACTTCCACGCCGGGTAAAGATAAATTATGCGGGTGGCCTTGCAAAGGGGAATTTATTTTTCGCAAAGTGTTAAGGCTGGCTAAAGGAAAGTAATTTGCTCTAGCTAAGGCAGAATAAAGCACGGGACAGACATGCCCGTTGGATAAAACCAACCGATCGCGGTCTGGCCAATTGG
Organism: uncultured Gammaproteobacteria bacterium; assembly: GCA_964638415.1. Lineage (GTDB taxonomy): Bacteria > Patescibacteriota > Patescibacteriia > UBA1558 > GWA2-36-10 > CAZWYP01. The sequence continues at coordinate 9,202 of CAZWYP010000001.1, read as the reverse complement.
GTTTCTTAGGATTGTGGTTAAGTATTTGCCAATAGAGGACAGTAAAAATATCTGCCAGGCCCAAAGAGCCACCCGGATGGCCGGAGCCGGCTTTTACCAGCATCCGGACAATATCTTGCCGGATATTATTAGCGATACTTTTTAAGTTGTCTGAGGATATTTTTTCCATTACTCTGCCCATTTTATTTATTATATTTTACCATTTTTTAACTGAAAACAAAAATCACCGCTTAAGCGGTGATAGCTGTTATTGCTAAAAATAATTCAGCAGTTTATCGTAGTTGATAAAATTAAACAGTTGGTAAAACCAAGCGGTAAACCAGCTGAAGGTGTTGGTTAAAATGCTTAAGCCGATTAGAATTAAAAAAATGCCGCCAATGGTGGAGATTATTGGCAAGTATTTATTTAGTTTAGGCAGCAAGGTTAATGATTTGTCTGCCGCTAAAGCGATTAGAATAAAGGGTAGTCCCATGCCTAAGGAAAAGACAGATAATAATAGCATTCCTTGCCAAGGATGAGTGGTGGTGGCTAAAAACAAAACAGTGGCTAGAATCGGGCCAATGCAAGGCGACCAGCCAAAAGCAAATAAGCTACCAAAGAGAAAAGAGCTTAGAGGCTGGCCGGGCTTAAGGTGGTGGATAATTGGCAATCTTTTTTCCTGGTAAAAGAAGTTGAGCCAGCGCCAATTGAAAGCATGTAGCATTAGTAGTCCGAAGAAGATAATGAAAATACCGCCTAGGCGGGCAATAGTCAGGCGATGGGGAGTAAGCCAGGTTCCGCCCCAGGCAAAAGCTGTGCCGAGGATGATGAAAATAAAACTGAAGCCCAGAACATATAATAGGCTGTTGAGGACAATTCGGTATTTAGTATTACTCTGTTTAAGAGAGTCTTTGTTTAAAGATATTCCGCTGATAAACCCTAAGAAGCTTGGCACTAAGGGTAAGGTGCAAGGAGCAAGAAAAGTAAGCAAGCCGGCAATAAAGCTGGGGATGATCAGCTCCCACATATTATTGGCGGGTTAAGTACAGATAAATATCTTCCAAGGCCGTAATACCTTCTCCGGCGGCAATATTGTTTTGGTGGTAAAGACTAGCTGCGCAATCCCCAGCGGCCCAGACTCCGTCAACTTTAGTGCGTTGGGTGACAGGATCTACGATCACCGCCTTATTACCATCTAAAGGAATTAAATCGGCGACCCATTCAGTATTGGGAATAAAACCGATTTCTGCAAAGACACCCTGGACAGCTACTTCTTTAGTTTCATTAGTCTTATTATTTTTGTAAACCAAGCTTTGGACAAATTTATCTCCTTTAATTTCCAGTGGCTCAGTGTTAAGCAGAGCAGTTACTTTGGGATTAGCTGAAGTTTTATCTACCGTGATTTTATCCGCCTTAAATTGATCTCCGCGGTGTAATAATAGGACGCTGTTAGTGTAGGCCATTAATTGAGCAGCTGCTTCCCAGCCGGCATTGCCGCCGCCAATTACCACGACATCTTTGTTTTTAAACAGCGGCCCGTCGCAACTAGCGCAGTAGGTAATGCCTTTTTGTTCAAATTCTTTGGCGCCGGGAATTTCCAGCTTGCGGCGCCTGGCCCCGGTAGAAATTAAAACTGTTTTTCCTTGGAATTGCTGCTGATCTGCTAAAGCGACAGTAAACAAATTTCCCTCTCTACTTAATTTAACAGCACGCTGACCTATTATAATAGTCAGCCACTCTCCCTCATAGTCTCTGAGGTGGTTTTCGAATTTTTTAGCCAAATCATATCCGGAAATGGAAATTTCACCAATCCAGTTCTTAATGTCCGGAGAGACTACGGATTGGCTTTCAAAGGAATCAGCCAGAAACAAAGTTTTCAATTGTTTGCGAGCAGAGTAAACGCCGGCAGCGACCGCCGCCGGACCGCCGCCGACAATAATTAAATCATAAGTGTTCATAAGTTTTCTTAGTTAAGAGGCAAGTTAAGCTTAAGACGAATAAGATAGTGGAAGTTAAAGCAGAGAGTAAGCAGTAGGGGCAAATGGATTGAATAACAAAAAGTTGCAGATAAACTAGGTATAAGGAAAAGAGAAAGCCGCCGAAAGTAAAGTAGCTTAATATTTTTTCACTAAGCCAATTTTGCTGTTTAAGATAAAGCAAGGCCGCGGCTAGAATTACTAAGTAATAGCCAGCACCCCAGAGCGAAGTGGGAAAACCAAGCATGGTAGCATATTGGCTAGTTAACACATCATTACAGCCGCCAGTTAAAGAGCAACTTACTTCCTGGCCGGAATAATGCTTAGCAGTTAAGAATACGGCGTCCAGAAAGCCTATTAAGGCTACCGCTACAAAGCCGTAAAGAATCTTCTTACTGATTGAGCCTTTGATTGATAGCATTGGCGAAATCATTATAGCTGCGCGGAGCAAAGGCTTCGCCGTTGATAAAGAAAGTTGGCGTGCCGTTCAGTCCGTTTTTAATAGCATCATTATAGTCGCGATTGACGCGGTCTTTGACTTGAGAGCTTTTTAGATCAGATTTGAATTGTTCAACATTCAAGCCCAGATTTTCCGCATAACGAATGAAGCTTTCTTCGGGTTTAGCTAAGTTTGACCAACTGGTTTGGTTTTCAAATAACTGATCATGCATTTCCCAGAATCTGCCCTGCAGTCCCGCCGCCACCGCTGCTTCACTGGCTGCTTGCGCATTAGGATGGATTGTCCGCAAAGGGAAGTGGCGGTAGACGAATTTTATTTTATCTCCGAAATCGGTATGCACTTGTTTCAGCATTTGGTAATATTGCGCACAGGCTGGGCACTGAAAATCACTGTATTCCACAATAGTGACGGTGGCATTAGAATTATCTTTGAAATAATCATCATCGCTAACGGGAGCAATATTTGCTTGGTTATTGTTATTATTAGTCTTAGGAGTCATGGCTAATTTAACCATGATTAAGGTTAAGAGCCCGACAGCGACTAGAGCCACCATCCAGAAAACAAAATTATTTTGCTTACTCATGTTTATTGTTTATTACTGATAAATAACGCTTTTCTTAAGTTGAAGTTATTATAATTGATTTTTATATATAAAAAAAGCCCATCGTATTTTTGGTTTGGATGGGCTATTTTTCTTATTTGATCAAGGAGTCTAATTGCTGGGTAATTTGAGCCAGCGGTAAAGCGCCGTTAATCGGCAGCCTTTGCTTGCCGGCGATGATTACGCTATAAGGAGTGCCCTGTCCGCCCGCCGAAATTGCCTCATTAGCCTGGTCTTGAATCTTTTGGGCAAAGTCATGATTATCCATGCAGGCTTGGAATTTATTCTTATCCACTCCAATACCGGACGCTTTATCTGCTAATTGATCTACAGTAATGGTCTTGTCTTCAATTAACAGATCGGTAAATTGCCAGAAAGCATCATTGCCTTCTAAGCTGCCGACGCATTCTACAGCTTCCGCTTTAGTAAAGGCATTAGGATGCAGGGAAGTGAGCGGGAAATGGCGATAGACCCATTTAACATCTCCGTCATACTGCTGCAAGAGCTGTTTCATGGTAGCGTGGAAGTTTTGGCAGAACGGGCAGTCAATATCTGAATACTCTACTATAGTAATAGGAGCCTTGCTGTCACCGCGCACCCAATCTGCTTTGCTGACATCAGCAGCATTATTGACATTGCCTTGGTTAGTCGGCTGGTTATTATTGGCATTGTTGACTACATTATTGTTATTATTGTTGTTTTTGCCGAAGCTTAAAGCATTATTACCATTGAGCAATAGACCCAATAGAATGAAAAAGCCGACAACAAACATAATTCCCAAGCCGCTGAATAAACCGAATTTAAAAGCAGTTTTAGGGGATAGGGAATCTATAAACTTTTTATTTTCTTCCATAATTATTTTTTTGAGCTTATTAAATAGTTAGTGTATTATAACAAATTTTAACTATAAATCAAATTGCCTTTTATTAATACGCCCTCCGAGCGCAATTTTTTTATCTTAGCCTTGACACCATAAGCATATCCTCCGATTTTATTACCCGTCGCTACCACCCGATGGCAGGGAACTTTTTTAGGATCAGGGTTATTATGCATAATATTGCCCACGGCTCTGGCTGCTCTAGGCGAACCGGCCAGTTTTGCCACCTCACCATAGCTTAAAACCCTACCTTTAGGTATTTTGGCCACCACTTTATATACTTTTTCTTTAAAAGATAATTGTTTATGCATAATTGACAGCTCAGTTTATCTAGTTTAACATGTTTGGCGTCAGGTGAGTATAATCTTGACAAAAATCAATAAATATGCTACAATGTCCCATTGTCCTGAAAAACAGGACTTTTTAATTTAGCATTAAGCATATTTATGGAATTAGCCAAATTAATGAAAAATTTAAGAAAAATTACTAGATTTAAGGTTTTACCTGCTATTTTATTGGGTATTTTGGTTATTTTTGACTTGCCACAAACAGCTTTATCTCAGGATATTCCTAATATTAGCCAAAAAGAAGTATTAGGCCCAGTAATGGAAACAGCCATTAAGTCTTATAATCCAGGACCATCTTTGCCGGAAATTGGCCAACGTCAGCCAAGACAGACTATGAAAATCGTAGTAACCGCTTATAATTCTGAGCCAGGTCAAACTGACGATACCCCTTTTATTACTGCTTTTAATACCCATGTTAGAGACGGTATTGTGGCTACTAACTTTTTACCTAAAGGCACCATGGTTCGTTTTCCTGATGTTTATGGTGATAAGATCTTCGTAGTGGAAGATAGGATGAATAAGCGTTATTATTACCGTATGGATATTTGGATGGCAGATAAGCAAGAAGCTATTAAATTCGGCGCTAAATACTTAAAAGTTGAGATTTTGTAGTAAAAATACCCCATATTACGGGGTATTTTTATACTATTGACAATATTTACATAATATGATATATTACTAAATTAGAATATTAACAAATAATAAACTCTGGGAGAGGGTTTGTAAGCAAAGATAAGTTAAAAACAGCAAATGCTCTCCTTTAGGTATTTGCTGTTTTTATTTGTTCAGCAGGTAAATGTAGAAGAAAAGCGTAGGTTTATTAAAACTGTCGGGCCATAAATATATATTTAAGCGCCCATCACAGCCTTTAGTAAACTGTTTCTTCTACAGTTATTTGCTGTACAATTCACAAATCAAATAAGAAAGAAGAGGATCGTTATGAAGCAGCAGACTGTATTTCAGGCAGAATTAACACTTGGTTTGAAAAATCCAAAGACTGGCAAGCCAATAGACACAACACTTACTTTGGATATCAGCGGTCGTTCCGGCACGGAGGCCAAAAACTATTTGCTCTTCGGTCGTCGATTCTCGGACGGTGATCGTGTTGTGCAGGTTTTGTTTTCAGCTCCTAGTCAAAACTTAATCTCACGATTCAGTTTTCTTCTGTCCGAACTTGATGAAGGATCGCGTGGCTTCGGTTTAGCAGCTTCTGTAGTCAACGTGACCACGCAAGAGCTGCGCAAATTGATTGAAGACCACAATAAGCCAACAACTGCTTAGCAACAAGTTAAGTGACAGATTCACATAAAGGATAACTATCATGAAGAAGTTGCTTGATTTCATCCACTCGGCGATCAGTCAATTTGTTGGTTTTGCCCAGATTCTTTTGGCCATTGCAGCGTTGCTGTATTGCACTCATGTGATCATTGAGCCAATGTGGCCAATTTTCACTGGTGCCTTCATTCTCTTCGGAACAGCGGCTGCCTGGTTTAACAACTGGAAGACAATGGCCATGTCGATTATCGGCAGTGGGCTGTATGCACTTTCCTGGCCCACGGTTGATTGGTTGGGTCTGTATGTGGCCTTGGCAGTTTGGGGTATCGGTTTCTTGCTCTGGTTCTATGCCGGAGTGAAGGGATTTTTCAGCCAAACCTTCCTTTCTCGATGCTGAGCTGTTTCACTTGTCTGTTGCAGGAAGTCGTATTTTACGACTTCCTCTCTTCTAAGATTATAATTACTTATAGTTTTGGAAGAGAGAAAAGTACATAAGATTAAAGGAGTAAAACCATGTCTAAGTGGAATTTTGAATATTTCTATATTCAAAAGGCCGTTGAGGCCTCAGAAGCTGGCTTAAGAGATGGTTTGCAGCATTACCGGTTGGGATTTATTCCACCGGAGTCTTTGGCGATGGTGAAGTGGCTGTTGGATTACCTCATCACTACGGCTGCTCGCCATGGCGATCCTTTACTGGATAATCCCCGGATTGATCCATACCAGTATCGCCGTTTGATTCAGAAACTTTACGCTCGCGCGGATGAAAATCAGCGGCAGCGCATTAGCGAGCTGGTGGCTGCTGTGCTCAATACCAATGAGCGTCTGCGGTACAGCGGAGAAAATATAGAACTATCAGATTCTCCGAATACCAATCAACTTGGTCATGCTGGATTCTTTCTGGAGCAATTCCGCAAGATATTCGGAGTTGAACTTCGCTTTAATCGTTTTGTTTTTGTTGCTCAGGCTTTGATCTGAAACCTCCTTTTGTTTGTTTCCCTGAACTTAGTTCAGGGCTCTTTCCAGCTCGTTAAGCATAATAGGCTGAAAAGAGCATTTTACCGGCAAGCGGCTGCTCGATATTAGTTGCTAAGCCAATCTCTTTTAAAGCACATAGCTAAGAAAGATCTCCCGATTAGCTTTTTAGCTAAGATTAGGCAGCCTTTTGCCGGTTAAAATACCCAAAAATCATTGGGGGAAAGCAGGTTTGACAAGATTTTTAAAATGCTCTATAATACGACCAAGATAATTAAGTGCACGGCAGAATGAACAGACAATTAACCAATAAAATAAGATAGGCTTTAGGTAAAAAGTTGGTTTTTTAGCTGAAGCCGCTTTAAGCGGTTTTTTGTCCCCTTTAAAACTTAGTTGATAGCAAACAGCCTTTTAAAAGCAGGCGGATAATGCGGCTTTTAAAACGCTGTTTAGTGTCAACTATTAGTCTCCGCGGGGCGGAGATGAAGTCTAATGACTTCTTCTTGGCACGGGAACATTGACAATAGAATAATGTTTATGAGCATCTAAAAAAATTTTTGCAATAATGCAACAAGATTAAAGTACTAAAATTGTAAGACCAAAAATTTTCAAGATTTTTGGTGGTTACTACAAGGGTATATGGTGGATGCCTTGACATCAAAAGACGATGAAGGACGTAGCAATCTGCGATAAGCTTCGGTGAGGTGATAAGCAACCTTTGACCCGGAGATTTCCGAATGGGGAAACCCGATTGTGCAAACCACAATCACCACTAACTGAATACATAGGTTAGTCGGAGGCAACCCAGGGAACTGAAACATCTTAGGTACCTGGAGGAAAAGAAAGAATTAATATGCTAATTAAAACTGATTGGTAATTTATTTTGCCGTTAGTTTTAATTAGTATCTCGATTCCCTGAGTAGCGGCGAGCGAAACGGGAAGAGCCCAAACCTAAAGTAAGATAATCCAAGTTGGAAGTCCTCACGGATGGAAGACTCGGTGCAATGTCTGTCAGACTAAAGTTTGCTTTGGGGGTTGTAAGAGGTTATCGTTTCATTGCTGGCAGCGATGAAGCAAGGTAAATTATTATTTAATAGAACAGTCTGGAAAGACTGGCCACAGAGGGTGAAAGTCCCGTACATGAAAAGTAATAATACTTTGTTGATAGTTTTCTTAAGTACCACGAAACTGGAGAAATTTTGTGGGAAGTTAGCGTCACTATGCGCTAAGGCTAAATACTTTTGGTGATCGATAGTGAACTAGTACCGTGAGGGAAAGGTGAAAAGCACCCCGAGAGGGGGATGAAATAGTATCTGAAACCATGTACTTACAAGGAGTTGGAGCCCTATGTCTGATTTCGATCAGACCTGGGTGACAGCGTGCCTATTGAAGAATGAGCCAACGAGTTAGCTGTACGTAGCTTATTTAACTCCTTCGGGAGGTAGATGAAGTGAAAGCAAGGGTTAATAGCCCGCCAAGTTTTTAGATAAATATCCATGGTTTACCATGGATAGAATCTAAACTCTTACGTTGCGTACACTAGACCCGAAACCAGGTGAGCTTGCCATGACCAGGGTGAAGCGGCAGTAACATGTCGTGGAAGCCCGAACCCACTAGCCGTGCAACACTAGGGGATGAGTTGTGGTAAGGGGAGAAATTCCAACCGAACCTGGAAATAGCTGGTTCTCCTCGAAATAGTTTTAGGACTAGCCTCTTACGTTAAGTTTTGGCGGTAGAGCACTGGATGGAACAGGGTGGCATTGCGTCCATACCTGTTTCAATCAAACTCCGAATGCCATTACGTATTGTAGGAGAGTCAGAGCATGGGGGCTAAGCTTCATTGCTCAAAAGGGAAACAGCCCAGATCTCAATCTAAGGTCCCTAAATTTAGGTTAAGTGTAAAAGGTAGTGTTGTGACTTATACAACTAGGAGGTTGGCTTAGAAGCAGCCATCCTTTAAAGATAGCGTAATAGCTCACTAGTCAAGTTACTTCGCGCCGAAAATTTAACGGGGCTAAACCTAGTACCGAAGATGAGAACTCACGTCTTTTAGACGTGATTGGTAGAGGAGCGTTCTATTCGCACTGAAGCGATACCGTGAGGAGTCGTGGAGCGAATAGAAGTGAGAATGTTGGCATGAGTAGCAAAAATCCAGGTGAGAATCCTGGACACCGCAAACCCAAGGTTTCCTGGGCGACGAGAATCGTCCCAGGGTTAGGCAATCCTAAGGCGAGGCCGAAAGGCGTAGTCGATGGAAAAGCAGGTTAATATTCCTGCCCTACTGCTATTTTCGACGGGGGGACGCAGGGTGGAAATTTACACGTTATTTGGTTATGATCGTTGGTGGCAAGTAGTGTGCACTTTAGGTAAATCCGGAGTGCATTAAGCATGAAAGTCATCAGGAGATTGCGGCTTCGGCCAAGATCAACGTAAATGGAAACACTGCCAAGAAAAGCCTCTAGAATTATGATAGTAGTATCTGTACTGCAAACCAACACAGGTGGGTGAGGAGAGTATCCTCAGGTGGACGAGAGAACCTTCGCTTAGGAACTCGGCAAAACAGCGGCCGTAACTTCGGAATAAGGCCCGCCCTGCGCAAGCAGGGCCGCAGCAAAAGACTCCAAGCGACTGTTTACCAAAAACACAGGTCCCTGCTAAAGCGCAAGCTGATGTATAGGGGCTGATGCCTGGCCAGTGTCAGAACGTTAAGGGGAG